>NZ_JBIVHW010000033.1:0-1208 GCF_044749405.1 Pseudomonas sp. NPDC089422 | reverse complement strand
GGCCTGGGTGAAACCGTGGTGCAGGGTGCGGTCAACCCTGACGAATTCTATGTGCACAAGAACACCCTGCAGGCTGGCCGGCCGGCCATCCTGCGTCGCAATCTGGGCAGCAAGGCGATCAAGATGATCTACGGCGACGAGGCCAAGGCCGGTCGTTCGGTCAAGACCGTCGAAGTCGACCGCGCCGATCGCGCGCGCTTCTGCCTGAGCGACGACGAAGTCAACGAGCTGGCCAAGCAGGCGATGATCATCGAGCAGCACTACCAGCGCCCGATGGACATCGAATGGGCCAAGGACGGTGACGACGGCAAGCTGTACATCGTCCAGGCTCGCCCTGAGACCGTGAAAAGCCGCGCCAGCGCCAACGTCATGGAGCGTTACCTGCTGAAAGAAAAGGGCACCGTGCTGGTCGAAGGCCGCGCCATCGGCCAGCGCATCGGCGCCGGCAAGGTCCGCGTGATCAACGACGTGTCCGAGATGGACAAGGTGCAGCCCGGCGACGTGCTGGTCTCCGACATGACCGACCCGGACTGGGAACCGGTGATGAAGCGCGCCAGCGCCATCGTTACCAACCGTGGCGGGCGCACCTGCCACGCGGCGATCATCGCCCGTGAGCTGGGCATCCCGGCCGTGGTCGGTTGCGGCAACGCGACCCAGGTGCTGAAAGACGGCCAGGGCGTGACCGTGTCCTGCGCCGAAGGCGATACCGGCTTCATCTTCGAGGGTGAGCTGGGCTTCGACGTCAAGCAGAACTCGGTGGACGCGATGCCGGAGCTGCCGTTCAAGATCATGATGAACGTCGGCAACCCGGACCGCGCCTTCGACTTCGCCCAGCTGCCCAACGCCGGTGTGGGCCTGGCGCGCCTGGAGTTCATCATCAACCGCATGATCGGCGTGCACCCCAAGGCGCTGCTGAACTATGCAGGCCTGCCAGCCGACCTGAAAGAAAGCGTCGACAAGCGCATCGCCGGCTACAACGACCCGGTCGGCTTCTATGTCGAGAAGCTGGTCGAGGGCATCAGCACCCTGGCCGCGGCCTTCTACCCGAAAAAGGTCATCGTGCGCCTGTCGGACTTCAAGTCCAACGAGTACGCCAACCTGATCGGCGGCAAACTGTACGAGCCGGAAGAAGAAAACCCGATGCTGGGCTTCCGCGGTGCTTCGCGCTACATCAGCGAGTCGTTCCGTGACTGCTTCGAGCTCGAGTG
>NZ_JBIVHW010000032.1:0-1323 GCF_044749405.1 Pseudomonas sp. NPDC089422 | reverse complement strand
TGTCTAGTCCTGAAATAGGTTTACACCTGTTCAGGTAGGCCGACAGGCCTCAAAACGCCCGATGCACCGCATCGGGCGTTTTGTTTTTCAGAGCCATATGAGGCCGTTCTGTGTTGTAGATCTGTACTGCCTCGTCAACCATCTGCCTCGCTTGCTCCAGATCTTCAGGGCTGCTCAACAGCAGTTCCATCTTGAGGATTCCGTTGATTCGCTCGGCCAACGCGTTCTGGTAGCAGTCATACCCATCAGTCATAGAGCACTGAACGCCGTGCCGCTGGTGCAGTGACTGGTATAGCGCCGAGCAATATTGGATGCCTCGATCCGAATGGTGGACTAATGGCTGGCGACGACGTCGCTTTCGTAATGCCTGCTTAAAGGCTTGCGCCACTGACTCGGCATGCAGGCTTTCATGCACATGGTGGCCAACAATTTTCCTGGAGTACGCATCCGTTACCAGACTCAGGTACAGCGGGCCGTTACGTGCGGGCAGGTAGGTAATGTCGGCAACCCAGACGTGTTCCGGCCTTGTCGGAACGATCTGGCTCGGTCCGGGCTTGAGTAAATTGGGATGGCGGTAGAAGCGATGAAAGCTTTGTGTTGTCTTGTGGTAGGCCCGCTTAGGCAGCACTAGCAAACGACGCTCTCCCAAGACCTGGAACAGCCTATCTCGGCCGACCTGGAATCGTCTGTCAGGTTGGCAATGCAGTAGATAGTGCAGCTTGCGTGTACCCAGGCGGGGCTGGCGCATCCGGACTTGCTGTACAAACTCAACCACCTGATCTGCCTGGCGTTCTTTACCATCAGCGGCTCGGTTGCGCTTGTAGTAAGCCTGGCGACTGATGCCTAGAAACTGACAAGCCCTGGCAATGCTCAGTCCTGCGACTTGACCTTGCGAGAGGACTTGCCGGATCGCTTTTTTACGACCGAGACACCATAGTCATTTTTCAGAACATCAACGACCGTCTCAAAGAACTGGGCCTTCTGGCTCATCAGTTCAAGCTGCTGTTCAAGCTCTTTGATTCGCTGCTCTGGAGTGAGCGTTTTGGGGTCAGACATCGCGCAGCTCCTCTGGTCACGGATCGAAGCCCCCTGGCTCCAATCCTGCCGACCGTGCTTACGCAACCATACCAGAACCGTCGACCGACCCTGGATGCCATACCGCACCTGGGCCTGCTTGTAGGTCAGTTCGCCTTTTTCAATCTGATCAACCACCGCCAATTTAAAAGACAGTGAGTAATCACGCTGTGTGCGCTTTACACCTTGCTCCATCTGACTCTCCGGAAATTCGGGATGGGAGGTGTAAACCTTATTCAGGACGGGACA
>NZ_JBIVHW010000031.1:0-3142 GCF_044749405.1 Pseudomonas sp. NPDC089422 | reverse complement strand
TGTGGGGTTTCCCCATGTGAGAGTAGGTCATCGTCAAGATTCATTTCGCAAAACCCCTATCTGCGCATGCAGGTAGGGGTTTTGTCTTTTCTGGCCGAAATACTCGGTGCTAGTGGCGGTTGCCCACAGCCCTTTTCCTATGCAAGCCAACGACCCCTAGCTATCATGCCAGCCTTATTCCAAGTCGAGACTGGCATGCTGAAGTTGTTGAATCTCCTCAAGGATGGCCGGTTCCATTCCGGAGAAGCCTTGGGGGCAGCCCTCGGGGTAAGTCGCAGCGCCGTTTGGAAGCAGCTGCAACACCTGGAAAGTGAGCTGAACCTCACCATTCATAAAGTTCGTGGGCGTGGCTACCAGTTGGCCGCACCGCTGAGCCTGCTCGATACGCAGGCGATCGCAGAGTTCACCGAGGGTGAGCGCTGGCCCGTTTTCATCCATGAAACCATTGATTCGACCAATGCCGAAGGCTTGCGCCTGGTTGGCGAGGGACAATCAGCGCCATTCCTGGTCCTGGCCGAGCGTCAGAGTGCCGGCCGTGGTCGACGCGGTCGCATGTGGATAAGCCCGTTTGCAGAAAACCTCTATTACAGCCTGGTCCTGCGAGTCGATGGCGGCATGCGTCAGCTGGAGGGTCTCAGCCTGGTGGTCGGGTTGGCCGTGATGCGCACGCTGCAGGGGTTTGGCGTAAAGGACGTGGGGTTGAAGTGGCCCAATGATGTCCTGGTTCGCGGGCAGAAGATCACCGGTATTCTCCTTGAGCTGGTGGGTGATCCTGCAGACGTCTGCCATGTCGTGCTTGGCATTGGCATCAATGTGAACATGCAGGTCAATGAGCAGGTCGATCAGCAGTGGACCTCGATGCGGCGTGAAGTCGGTGTGACAATTGATCGCAACCGCCTGGTGGCCATGCTCAGCCAGCAGTTGCAACATGAATTGGCCCGTCATCGGCGCTACGGTTTTGCCGCATTCCAGGAAGAGTGGGAGCAGGCGCATCTGTGGCAGGGGCGGAATGTGTCGCTCATCGCGGGTAACACCCATATTGCTGGTGTGGTGCTGGGCGTGGACGGGCAGGGCGGATTGCGCCTTGAGGTTGACGGCGTGGAAAAGAGCTTCAGTGGTGGTGAGCTCAGTTTGAGGTTGCGTGATGATTCTTGAGCTCGATTGCGGTAACAGTTTCATCAAGTGGCGTGTCATTCACGCTGCCGACGCCACCATTGTGGGTGGTGGAATTGTCGATTCGGACCAGGCACTGGTGGGCGAGGTCGCGGCACTTCCCTCATTGCGCCTTACAGGCTGTCGAATTGTCAGTGTACGCAGCGAGGATGAGACCGCAGCCCTCTGTGCGCTGATCGCCAAGGCTTTTTCAGTCGTTGCCCGTGTTGCCGAGCCTGCGCAGGAAATGGCAGGTGTGCGCAATGGTTATGAGGACTTCCAGCGCCTGGGCATGGACCGCTGGCTGGCGGCATTGGGTGCATTCCATCTTGCCAAGGGCGCATGCCTGGTGATTGACCTGGGCACCGCGGCCAAGGCAGATTTCGTCTCGGCCGATGGCGAGCACCTGGGCGGCTACATTTGCCCGGGCATGCCGCTGATGCGTAGCCAGCTGCGTACGCATACCCGCCGTATTCGCTATGACGACGCTTCGGCTGAGCGCGCCTTGAGCAGCCTTGCGCCAGGGCGCTCGACTGTAGAAGCGGTAGAGCGAGGTTGTGTATTGATGCTGCAGGGTTTTGCCCGCACTCAGCTCGAGCAGGCTCGGGCTTTGTGGGGGGAGGACTTCACGGTGTTCCTGACGGGTGGGGATGCGCCGTTGGTACGAGAGGCTGCGCCGCAGGCCAGGGTCGTCCCTGACCTGGTATTTGTCGGCTTGGCCATGGCCTGTCCACTGGACTGAGGTGCATATGCGTTGGTTGTTTCTGCTGTTGCTGGTGCTCAACGTCTTCTATTACGTCTGGCACCAACAGGAAGCCCCGCTGAAGGCGAAGGACGTCGCGCCGTTGTCGTTGTACAAAGGTAGTCAGCAAGAGATCCGCCTGCTCAAGGAAACTGGGGCGTCTGCACCGGCCCGGCGACGCGATGAATGCCTGGTAGTGGGTGGGCTGTCTGCTCGCGATCAGCTCGATGCGCTGCGGCAACGCCTGCTGAGCCTGGACATCAATGCTGCGCCGGTATCTGGGCAGCTGCCTGGAGCCGAAGGTTTCTGGCTCAAGATTTCCCCGGAAAGCGAGCGTTTGCTGGACCAAACCATCCTTGAGACTCTTTCCAACGATTTCAAAGACTTAAAACGTAAAATTATTTTCTGCCAGGGTATTGCAACTGGCGAATAGCTTGATAGAATGGCGCCCGCTTCACAGGGAACACCACTCAGGTGGCAGAACTGGAAGCGAGTGTCAAAGCAGCTAAGTTTCAGATTTGATTGAAAAAATTTGAAAAAACGCTTGACACTGGGACGGCAGACAAATAGAATGCCGGCCACATCTGGAGGGATTCCCGAGCGGTCAAAGGGGACGGACTGTAAATCCGTTGCGAGAGCTTCGAAGGTTCGAATCCTTCTCCCTCCACCAGTTTTAGCGAGAGCCGCAAGCTCCGCGGGTATAGTTTAGTGGTAGAACCTCAGCCTTCCAAGCTGATGATGCGGGTTCGATTCCCGCTACCCGCTCCAAGTTTGCCGGATTTTGCGCAAAGTGTTTCGCTCTTGTAGCTCAGTTGGTAGAGCACACCCTTGGTAAGGGTGAGGTCAGCGGTTCAAATCCGCTCAAGAGCTCCATATAAACAAGGCAGATATGAAAATATCTGCCTTTGTTTTATCAGCGTAAGACTATTTTCTTCTGCGGAGGATTGTATCGATGGCTAAGGAAAAGTTTGATCGTTCCCTTCCCCACGTTAACGTCGGCACTATCGGCCACGTTGACCACGGTAAGACCACTCTGACCGCAGCTCTGACTCGCGTCTGCTCCGAAGTTTTCGGTTCGGCAGTCGTTGAGTTCGACAAAATCGACTCGGCTCCAGAAGAAAAAGCGCGCGGTATCACCATCAACACCGCTCATGTCGAGTACAACTCGAACATTCGTCACTACGCTCACGTTGACTGCCCAGGTCACGCTGACTACGTGAAGAACATGATCACCGGTGCTGCCCAGAT
>NZ_JBIVHW010000030.1:3442-4927 GCF_044749405.1 Pseudomonas sp. NPDC089422 | reverse complement strand
CGGATATGTGAATTTGTGGTTGCGAACTTTCGGTTCGTATCATCTTCACCACCGCAATCTGCATGAGCAAATTGCTTGGGTGTTATATGGTCAAGCCTCACGGGCAATTAGTATTGGTTAGCTCAACGCCTCACAGCGCTTACACACCCAACCTATCAACGTCGTAGTCTTCGACGGCCCTTCAGGGAACTCAAGGTTCCAGTGAGATCTCATCTTGAGGCAAGTTTCCCGCTTAGATGCTTTCAGCGGTTATCTCTTCCGAACATAGCTACCCGGCAATGCCACTGGCGTGACAACCGGAACACCAGAGGTTCGTCCACTCCGGTCCTCTCGTACTAGGAGCAGCCCCTCTCAAATCTCAAACGTCCACGGCAGATAGGGACCGAACTGTCTCACGACGTTCTAAACCCAGCTCGCGTACCACTTTAAATGGCGAACAGCCATACCCTTGGGACCGGCTTCAGCCCCAGGATGTGATGAGCCGACATCGAGGTGCCAAACACCGCCGTCGATATGAACTCTTGGGCGGTATCAGCCTGTTATCCCCGGAGTACCTTTTATCCGTTGAGCGATGGCCCTTCCATACAGAACCACCGGATCACTAAGACCTACTTTCGTACCTGCTCGACGTGTTTGTCTCGCAGTCAAGCGCGCTTTTGCCTTTATACTCTACGACCGATTTCCGACCGGTCTGAGCGCACCTTCGTACTCCTCCGTTACTCTTTGGGAGGAGACCGCCCCAGTCAAACTACCCACCATACACTGTCCTCGATCCGGATAACGGACCTGAGTTAGAACCTCAAAGTTGCCAGGGTGGTATTTCAAGGATGGCTCCATGAGAACTGGCGTCCCCACTTCAAAGCCTCCCACCTATCCTACACAAGCAAATTCAAAGTCCAGTGCAAAGCTATAGTAAAGGTTCACGGGGTCTTTCCGTCTAGCCGCGGATACACTGCATCTTCACAGCGATTTCAATTTCACTGAGTCTCGGGTGGAGACAGCGCCGCCATCGTTACGCCATTCGTGCAGGTCGGAACTTACCCGACAAGGAATTTCGCTACCTTAGGACCGTTATAGTTACGGCCGCCGTTTACCGGGGCTTCGATCAAGAGCTTCGCTTGCGCTAACCCCATCAATTAACCTTCCGGCACCGGGCAGGCGTCACACCCTATACGTCCACTTTCGTGTTTGCAGAGTGCTGTGTTTTTAATAAACAGTCGCAGCGGCCTGGTATCTTCGACCGGCATGGGCTTACGGAGCAAGTCCTTCACCCTCGCCGGCGCACCTTCTCCCGAAGTTACGGTGCCATTTTGCCTAGTTCCTTCACCCGAGTTCTCTCAAGCGCCTTGGTATTCTCTACCTAACCACCTGTGTCGGTTTGGGGTACGGTTCCCAGTTATCTGAAGCTTAGGAGCTTTTCTTGGAAGCATGGCATCAACCACTTCGCGCTCTAATGAGCACTCGTCATCAGCTCTCGGCCTTGAA
>NZ_JBIVHW010000030.1:1834-3343 GCF_044749405.1 Pseudomonas sp. NPDC089422 | reverse complement strand
TCAGCCTACCACCTTAAACTTGGACAACCAACGCCAAGCTGGCCTAGCCTTCTCCGTCCCTCCATCGCAATAACTGGAAGTACAGGAATATTAACCTGTTTTCCATCGACTACGCTTTTCAGCCTCGCCTTAGGGACCGACTAACCCTGCGTCGATTAACGTTGCGCAGGAAACCTTGGTCTTTCGGCGTGCGAGTTTTTCACTCGCATTGTCGTTACTCATGTCAGCATTCGCACTTCTGATACCTCCAGCAAGCTTCTCAACTCACCTTCACAGGCTTACAGAACGCTCCTCTACCGCATCATCCTAAGATGATACCCGTAGCTTCGGTGCATGGTTTGAGCCCCGTTACATCTTCCGCGCAGGCCGACTCGACTAGTGAGCTATTACGCTTTCTTTAAAGGATGGCTGCTTCTAAGCCAACCTCCTAGCTGTCTAAGCCTTCCCACATCGTTTCCCACTTAACCATGACTTTGGGACCTTAGCTGACGGTCTGGGTTGTTTCCCTTTTCACGACGGACGTTAGCACCCGCCGTGTGTCTCCCATGCTCGGCACTTGTAGGTATTCGGAGTTTGCATCGGTTTGGTAAGTCGGGATGACCCCCTAGCCGAAACAGTGCTCTACCCCCTACAGTGATACATGAGGCGCTACCTAAATAGCTTTCGAGGAGAACCAGCTATCTCCGAGCTTGATTAGCCTTTCACTCCGATCCACAGGTCATCCGCTAACTTTTCAACGGTAGTCGGTTCGGTCCTCCAGTCAGTGTTACCTAACCTTCAACCTGCCCATGGATAGATCGCCCGGTTTCGGGTCTATACCCAGCGACTAAACGCCCTATTAAGACTCGCTTTCGCTACGCCTCCCCTATTCGGTTAAGCTCGCCACTGAATATAAGTCGCTGACCCATTATACAAAAGGTACGCAGTCACCTAACAAGTAGGCTCCCACTGCTTGTACGCATACGGTTTCAGGTTCTATTTCACTCCCCTCTCCGGGGTTCTTTTCGCCTTTCCCTCACGGTACTGGTTCACTATCGGTCAGTCAGTAGTATTTAGCCTTGGAGGATGGTCCCCCCATGTTCAGACAAAGTTTCTCGTGCTCCGTCCTACTCGATTTCATTGACAAGAGATTTTCGTGTACGGGGCTATCACCCACTATGGCCGCACTTTCCAGAGCGTTCCACTAATCTCAAATCAACTTAAGGGCTGGTCCCCGTTCGCTCGCCACTACTAAGGGAATCTCGGTTGATTTCTTTTCCTCAGGGTACTTAGATGTTTCAGTTCCCCTGGTTCGCCTCTTGCACCTATGTATTCAGTACAAGATACTCAGCTTATGCTGAGTGGGTTCCCCCATTCAGAGATCTCTGGATCACAGTCTGTTTGCCGACTCCCCAAAGCTTATCGCAGGCTACCACGTCTTTCATCGCCTCTGACTGCCAAGGCATCCACCGTATGCGCTTCTTCACTTGACCATATAACCCCAAGCAATCTGGTTATACTGTGAAGACA
>NZ_JBIVHW010000029.1:0-14088 GCF_044749405.1 Pseudomonas sp. NPDC089422 | reverse complement strand
ATGACTGTTACCCTGATCAAGACCATCGCAATGGAAGACGGTCTGCGCTTCGCTATCCGTGAAGGCGGTCGTACCGTCGGCGCCGGCGTCGTAGCAAAAATTATTGAATAAGTAGTTGATTTTCCTAATCAGGCCGGTATAATGGCCGGCCTGATACAGCGTTACAGGTCAGTAGCTCAATTGGCAGAGCGACGGTCTCCAAAACCGTAGGTTGGGGGTTCGATTCCCTCCTGACCTGCCATTTCACCTCGGTGTGATGGCTTTCTTCTTACAGGATCCTCCTCGATGACCCCCAAAACTGAAGCCCAAGAATCGCGTTTTGATCTGTTCAAGTGGCTGGCTGTAGTGGCTTTGGTGGTTGTTGGTGTTGTGGGTAATCAATATTACTCCGCCTCTCCGATCCTGTATCGCGTCCTTGCACTTCTCGCCCTGGCTGCTGTCGCAGGCTTTGTTGCTCTGCAGACTGCGAAGGGTAAGTCGTTCTTTGCGCTGGCGAAGGAAGCTCGTACCGAGATCCGTAAAGTCGTGTGGCCGACCCGCCAGGAAACCACCCAGACCACGCTGATTGTCGTGGCTGTCGTGCTGGTTATGGCACTGCTGCTGTGGGGTCTTGATTCCCTGCTCGGCTGGGCGGTCTCCCTGATCGTTGGCTAAAGGTGTCCCGTGGCTAAGCGTTGGTATGTTGTGCATGCTTACTCGGGTTACGAGAAGCATGTAATGCGCTCCCTGATCGAGCGCGTGAAGCTGGCTGGCATGGAAGACGGTTTCGGCGAGATCCTGGTCCCGACCGAAGAAGTCGTTGAAATGCGCAATGGCCAGAAGCGCAAGAGTGAGCGCAAATTCTTCCCTGGCTATGTACTGGTCCAGATGGAGATGAACGAAGGGACTTGGCACTTGGTCAAGGATACCCCTCGTGTGATGGGCTTTATCGGCGGTACTGCAGACAAGCCTGCGCCGATTACCGATAAAGAAGCTGAAGCTATCCTGCGTCGCGTTGCCGACGGTAGTGACAAGCCGAAGCCGAAGACGCTGTTCGAGCCGGGTGAAGTGGTTCGAGTCATTGATGGTCCGTTCGCTGACTTCAATGGTAGTGTCGAAGAGGTTAACTACGAGAAGAGCCGTCTGCAGGTTGCAGTGCTCATTTTCGGTCGCTCTACTCCGGTAGAGCTCGAGTTCAGCCAGGTCGAAAAGGTCTAGGCGGACGAAGCATCCCATACCCCGCAGCCCTGTGTGCTGCGGGGTTTTGTCGTCACTGGGATAAAACGCAAGTCATCCGGGGAGCCATCAGGCGTTCGTACCCGATTTTGGAGTAGCTCATGGCTAAGAAGATTCAGGCTTACATCAAGCTGCAAGTTAAGGCCGGCCAGGCCAACCCAAGCCCACCCGTTGGTCCAGCTCTGGGCCAACACGGTGTGAACATCATGGAGTTCTGCAAGGCCTTCAACGCCCGTACTCAGGGTCAAGAAGCCGGCCTGCCGACTCCAGTGATCATCACTGTCTACAGCGACCGTAGCTTCACCTTCGAGACCAAGAGCACCCCTGCCTCGGTTCTGCTGAAGAAAGCTGCTGGCCTGACCAGTGGTTCGGCTCGCCCGAACACCGTTAAAGTCGGTACCGTTACCCGTGCTCAGCTGGAAGATATCGCCAAAGCTAAACAGGCTGATCTGACCGCCGCTGACCTGGACGCAGCTGTACGCACCATCGCTGGCTCTGCCCGCAGCATGGGCCTGAACGTGGAGGGTGTGTAATGGCTAAGCTGACCAAGCGCCAAAAGGCAATCGCCGAGAAAATCGAAGCAGGCAAGGCCTACAATTTCGAAGAAGCCGCAACCCTGCTCGCTTCGCTGCCGGCTGCCAAATTCGTAGAGTCCTACGACATCGCCGTTAACCTCGGTGTTGACCCGCGTAAATCCGACCAGGTCGTTCGTAGCGCTACCGTGCTGCCACACGGCACTGGCAAGACCGTACGTGTTGCCGTCTTCACCCAGGGTCCAGCTGCAGAAGCCGCTCTGGCTGCCGGTGCTGACCGCGTAGGTATGGACGATCTGGCTGCCGAAATGAAAGGCGGTGACCTGAACTATGACGTCGTCATCGCATCGCCTGATGCCATGCGCGTTGTAGGTCAGCTGGGTCAGGTTCTGGGTCCTCGCGGCCTGATGCCTAACCCGAAAGTGGGTACCGTGACTCCAGACGTAGCCGGCGCTGTCAAAAACGCCAAGGCTGGTCAGGTTCGCTACCGTACCGACAAAAACGGTATCATCCACACCTCCGTTGGCAAAATCGGCTTCGAAGCTGACAAGCTGAAGGAAAACGTTGAAGCCCTGATCGCTGACCTGAAGCGTATCAAGCCGGCCTCTTCGAAAGGTATCTACGTCAAGCGCGTTACCCTGAGCACCACCATGGGCCCAGGTCTGATCATCGATCAGAGCTCGCTGAACGTGTAAGAACATGGTGGCGCGACGTGTCGCGTCACCAGCAAAAATTGGGGTCCCTGCCTGGCGGGGGCTATCCAAGACCGTAGGCGGCGCAAGCCTTAAAACACCAGCCCACGCAGATGGTGCTCCCGATTCGTTTACCGAATCAGACACCAAAACGACATCCGGCTTCGGCCAGATGAAACGGTAAAAACCAGGAGTAAACCCGTGGCAATTAAACTCGAAGACAAGAAGGCCATCGTCGCTGAAGTCAACGAGGCTGCCAAAGTCGCTCTGTCCGCTGTCGTGGCCGATGCCCGTGGTGTGACTGTAAGCGCAATGACCGGACTCCGTAAAGAGGCCCGCGAAGCTGGCGTATACGTACGTGTCGTACGTAATACCCTGCTCAAGCGCGCTGTTGAAGGCACCGAATTCTCGATCCTCAACGACGCGTTCAAAGGCCCGACCCTGATTGCTTTCTCCAACGAACACCCGGGCGCTGCTGCTCGTCTGTTCAAAGAGTTCGCCAAGGGTCAGGACAAGTTCGAGATCAAGGCAGCTGCGTTTGACGGCAATTTCATTGCAGCGAACCAGATCGACGTGTTGGCTACCCTGCCGACCCGCGACGAAGCTATTGCGAAACTGATGAGCGTGATCCAAGGCGCTACCAGCAAGCTGGCTCGTACTCTGGCAGCCATTCGCGACCAGAAAGAAGCTACCGCTGCCTAAGGCACGCGAAACTCTTTCAAAATCATACGTTTAATTTGATGGCTGCGTAGGCTGTCACCCCAATACAGGATTTAAGTCATGTCTCTGACTAACGAACAAATCATCGAAGCAATCGGCCAGAAAACCGTTCTGGAAGTTGTTGAGCTGATCAAAGCTATGGAAGAAACCTTCGGCGTTACCGCTGCTGTTGCCGCTGCTGGCCCAGCTGCTGCTGCTGCCGTTGTTGAAGAGCAGACCGAGTTCAACGTTGTCCTGGTTGAAGCCGGCGACAAGAAAGTGAACGTGATCAAGGCCGTTCGCGAACTGACCGGTCTGGGCCTGAAAGAAGCCAAAGAGAAAGTCGACGGCGCTCCTCAGGTTGTAGCTGAAGGCGTTTCGAAAGAAGCCGCTGAAGACGCTAAGAAGAAGCTGGAAGAAGCAGGCGCTAAAGTCGAGCTGAAGTAATTTCGACTTTGCGATGCCAGCCTGAGCGTTGAGCGAAAGGCTGATGGCTGGTGGCTTATGCCACCGGCCTTTTTCCGTTATTGGTGGCTGGTCAAGCCGGCCCCGATAACACGCTGCAAGACACCCATGTGGGTGCGCAAACCAAGGGGTTTGCACGATTTTCTGGCTGCTCCCGCCGGGAGAAGCCAAACAAGCAGGTGACCAAGCTGGGGAACGCTGATGGCTTACTCATACACTGAGAAAAAACGTATCCGCAAGGACTTTAGCAAGTTGCCGGACGTCATGGATGTGCCATATCTTCTGGCCATCCAGCTGGATTCGTATCGCGAATTCCTGCAAGCGGGAGCATCCAAGGATCAGTTCCGTGACGTCGGCCTGCACGCGGCCTTCAAGTCGGTATTCCCGATCATCAGCTACTCCGGCAATGCTGCCCTGGAGTACGTAGGCTACCGCCTGGGCGATCCCGCCTTCGATGTGAAGGAATGTGTCCTGCGTGGCGTGACCTTCGCGGTCCCACTGCGGGTCAAGGTGCGCCTGATCATCTTCGACAAGGAATCGTCGAACAAAGCGATCAAGGACATCAAAGAGCAAGAAGTCTACATGGGTGAAATCCCCCTGATGACTGAGAACGGTACCTTCGTTATCAACGGTACCGAACGAGTAATCGTTTCCCAGCTGCACCGTTCGCCTGGTGTGTTCTTCGACCACGACCGTGGCAAGACGCACAGCTCCGGCAAGCTGCTGTACTCCGCTCGCATCATCCCTTACCGCGGTTCGTGGCTGGACTTCGAGTTCGACCCGAAAGACTGCGTGTTCGTGCGTATCGACCGTCGCCGCAAACTGCCGGCCTCGGTACTGCTGCGCGCGCTGGGTTACAGCACGGAAGAAGTACTCAACACCTTCTACACCACCAACGTATTCCACATTTCCGGCGAAAAACTCAGCCTGGAACTGGTACCTCAGCGTCTGCGTGGTGAAGTCGCGGTCATGGACATCCATGACGACAGCGGCAAGGTCATTGTCGAGCAGGGCCGCCGTATTACCGCGCGCCACGTCAATCAGCTCGAGAAGGCTGGCGTCAACCAGCTGGACGTGCCGATGGAATACGTCCTCGGCCGCACCACCGCCAAGGCCATCGTTCACCCGGCCACTGGCGAGATCCTGGCCGAGTGCAACACCGAGCTGACCACCGAGCTGCTGATCAAGATCGCCAAGGCTCAGGTTGTTCGCATCGAGACCCTGTACACCAACGACATCGACTGCGGTCCGTTCATCTCGGATACCCTGAAGATCGACACCACCAGCAACCAGCTGGAAGCCCTGGTCGAGATCTATCGCATGATGCGTCCAGGCGAGCCGCCGACCAAGGATGCTGCCGAGACCCTGTTCAACAACCTGTTCTTCAGCGCCGAGCGTTACGACCTGTCCGCCGTTGGCCGCATGAAGTTCAACCGTCGTATCGGTCGCACCGAGATCGAAGGTTCGGGCGTGCTGAGCAAGGAAGATATCGTCGAGGTTCTGAAGACCCTGGTCGATATCCGTAACGGCAAAGGCATCGTCGACGACATCGACCACCTCGGTAACCGTCGCGTTCGTTGCGTCGGCGAGATGGCCGAGAACCAGTTCCGCGTTGGCCTGGTACGTGTTGAGCGTGCGGTCAAGGAACGTCTGTCGATGGCCGAAAGCGAAGGCCTGATGCCGCAAGACCTGATCAACGCCAAGCCGGTAGCGGCGGCGGTGAAGGAGTTCTTCGGTTCCAGCCAGCTCTCGCAGTTCATGGACCAGAACAACCCGCTCTCCGAGATCACCCACAAGCGCCGTGTTTCTGCACTCGGCCCTGGCGGTCTGACCCGTGAGCGTGCTGGCTTTGAAGTCCGTGACGTACACCCGACCCACTACGGCCGTGTGTGCCCGATCGAGACCCCTGAAGGTCCGAACATCGGTCTGATCAACTCCCTGGCAGCCTATGCCCGCACCAACCAGTACGGCTTCCTGGAAAGCCCGTACCGCGTGGTGAAGGAAGGCGTGGTCAGCGACGACATCGTGTTCCTGTCGGCCATCGAAGAGGCGGATCACGTGATCGCCCAGGCTTCGGCCGCGATGAACGAGAAGAAGCAGCTGATCGATGAGCTGGTTGCGGTTCGTCACCTGAACGAATTCACCGTCAAGGCGCCGGAAGACGTCACCCTGATGGACGTTTCGCCGAAGCAGGTTGTTTCTGTTGCGGCGTCGCTGATTCCGTTCCTTGAGCACGACGACGCCAACCGTGCATTGATGGGGTCGAACATGCAGCGTCAGGCTGTACCAACCCTGCGTGCCGACAAGCCGCTGGTAGGTACCGGCATGGAGCGCAACGTTGCCCGTGACTCCGGTGTCTGCGTGGTTGCTCGCCGCGGTGGTGTGATCGACTCGGTCGACGCCAGCCGTATCGTCGTTCGCGTTGCTGATGACGAAGTCGAGACCGGCGAAGCCGGTGTAGATATCTACAACCTGACCAAGTACACCCGTTCTAACCAGAACACCTGCATCAACCAGCGTCCGCTGGTGAGCAAAGGTGACAAGGTTCAGCGTGGCGACATCATGGCCGACGGCCCGTCCACCGACATGGGTGAGCTGGCACTGGGTCAGAACATGCGCATCGCGTTCATGGCATGGAACGGCTTCAACTTCGAAGACTCCATCTGCCTGTCCGAGCGCGTGGTTCAGGAAGACCGCTTCACCACCATCCACATTCAGGAACTGACCTGTGTGGCGCGTGACACCAAGCTTGGCCCAGAGGAAATCACTGCGGACATCCCGAACGTGGGTGAAGCCGCTCTGAACAAGCTGGACGAAGCCGGTATCGTCTACGTAGGTGCCGAAGTCGGCGCTGGTGACATCCTGGTCGGCAAGGTCACGCCAAAAGGCGAAACCCAGCTGACTCCGGAAGAAAAACTGCTGCGCGCAATCTTCGGTGAGAAGGCCAGCGACGTTAAGGACACCTCCCTGCGCGTGCCGACCGGCACCAAGGGTACCGTCATCGACGTACAGGTCTTCACCCGTGATGGCGTCGAGCGCGACAGCCGCGCCCTGTCCATCGAGAAGATGCAGCTGGACGAGATCCGCAAGGACCTCAACGAAGAGTTCCGCATCGTCGAAGGTGCAACCTTCGAGCGTCTGCGTGCTGCCCTGAACGGCCAGGTGGTCGATGGTGGCGCGGGCCTGAAGAAAGGCACCGTGATCACTGACGAAGTGCTGGACGGTCTGGAGCACGGCCAGTGGTTCAAACTGCGCATGGCCGAAGATGCACTGAACGAGCAGCTGGAAAAGGCTCAACAGTACATCGTCGACCGTCGCCGTCTGCTGGATGACAAGTTCGAAGACAAGAAGCGCAAGCTGCAGCAGGGCGATGACCTGGCTCCAGGCGTACTGAAGATCGTCAAGGTCTACCTGGCAATCCGCCGTCGCATCCAGCCGGGTGACAAGATGGCCGGTCGTCACGGTAACAAGGGTGTCGTCTCGGTAATCATGCCGGTAGAAGACATGCCGCACGACGCCAACGGTACTCCGGTTGACGTGGTACTGAACCCGCTGGGTGTACCTTCGCGTATGAACGTCGGTCAGATCCTCGAAACCCACCTGGGCCTGGCGGCCAAAGGTCTGGGCGAGAAGATCGATCGCATGATCGAAGAGCAGCGTAAAGCCGCTGAACTGCGCACTTTCCTCACCGAGATCTACAACGAGATCGGTGGTCGTCAGGAGAACCTGGAAGAGTTCACCGACGAAGAGATCATCGCCCTGGCGAACAACCTGAAGAAAGGCGTGCCGATGGCCACCCCAGTCTTCGACGGTGCCAAGGAGCGTGAGATCAAGGCCATGCTGAAACTGGCAGACCTGCCAGAAAGCGGCCAGATGGTGCTGTTCGACGGCCGTACCGGCAACAAGTTCGAGCGTCCTGTGACCGTTGGTTACATGTACATGCTCAAGCTGAACCACTTGGTGGACGACAAGATGCACGCGCGTTCCACTGGTTCCTACAGCCTGGTTACCCAGCAGCCGCTGGGTGGTAAGGCGCAGTTCGGTGGTCAGCGTTTCGGGGAGATGGAAGTGTGGGCGCTGGAAGCATACGGCGCGGCATACACCCTGCAAGAAATGCTCACAGTGAAGTCGGACGACGTGAACGGCCGTACCAAGATGTACAAGAACATCGTGGATGGCGATCACCGTATGGAGCCGGGCATGCCCGAGTCCTTCAACGTGTTGATCAAAGAGATCCGTTCGCTCGGTATCGATATCGATCTGGAAACCGAATAACACGTGACGCGAAGGGGAGTGGGGCAGGTAATGCCCGCTCCCTGCTCCGCCAGGAGGAAAGGCCTTGAAAGACCTACTGAATTTGCTGAAAAACCAGGGTCAAGTCGAAGAGTTCGACGCCATCCGCATCGGTCTGGCGTCGCCTGAAATGATCCGTTCGTGGTCGTTCGGTGAAGTTAAGAAGCCGGAAACCATCAACTACCGTACGTTCAAGCCTGAGCGTGACGGCCTGTTCTGCGCCAAGATCTTTGGCCCAGTCAAGGACTACGAGTGCCTGTGCGGCAAGTACAAGCGCCTCAAGCACCGCGGCGTGATCTGCGAGAAGTGCGGCGTTGAAGTTGCCCTGGCCAAGGTTCGTCGTGAGCGCATGGCGCACATCGAACTGGCCTCGCCGGTTGCCCACATCTGGTTCCTGAAGTCGCTGCCGTCCCGTATCGGCCTGCTGATGGACATGACCCTGCGTGACATCGAGCGCGTGCTCTACTTCGAGAGCTACGTCGTGATCGACCCGGGCATGACCACCCTCGAGAAGGGTCAGCTGCTGAACGACGAACAGTACTTCGAAGCGCTGGAAGAGTTCGGTGACGACTTCGACGCCCGCATGGGTGCCGAGGCTGTCCGCGAGCTGCTCCACGCAATCGACCTGGAGCACGAGATCGGCCGCCTGCGCGAAGAGATTCCGCAGACCAACTCGGAAACCAAGATCAAGAAGCTGTCCAAGCGCCTGAAGCTGATGGAAGCGTTCCAGGGCTCGGGCAACCTGCCTGAGTGGATGGTCCTGACCGTCCTGCCAGTGCTGCCGCCGGACCTGCGTCCGCTGGTTCCGCTGGATGGTGGCCGCTTCGCGACCTCCGACCTGAACGACCTGTATCGTCGGGTGATCAACCGTAACAACCGTCTGAAGCGCCTGCTCGATCTGTCGGCGCCGGACATCATCGTGCGCAACGAAAAGCGCATGCTGCAGGAAGCGGTCGACGCCCTGCTGGACAACGGCCGTCGCGGTCGCGCCATCACTGGCTCGAACAAGCGTCCGCTGAAGTCCCTGGCCGACATGATCAAAGGTAAGCAAGGTCGCTTCCGTCAGAACCTGCTCGGTAAGCGTGTGGACTACTCCGGCCGTTCGGTAATCACCGTAGGCCCGACCCTGCGTCTGCACCAGTGCGGTCTGCCGAAGAAGATGGCCCTCGAGCTGTTCAAGCCGTTCATTTTCGGCAAGCTGGAAATGCGTGGTCTGGCGACCACCATCAAGGCTGCCAAGAAGATGGTCGAGCGCGAGCTGCCAGAGGTGTGGGACGTGCTCGCCGAGGTGATCCGCGAACACCCCGTACTGCTCAACCGTGCGCCGACCCTGCACCGTCTGGGTATCCAGGCCTTTGAACCGGTTCTGATCGAAGGTAAGGCTATCCAGCTGCACCCGCTGGTCTGTGCCGCGTACAACGCCGACTTCGACGGTGACCAGATGGCCGTTCACGTGCCGCTGACGCTGGAAGCCCAGCTCGAAGCGCGCGCGCTGATGATGTCGACCAACAACATCCTGTCGCCAGCCAACGGTGAGCCAATCATCGTTCCGTCGCAGGACGTTGTACTGGGTCTGTACTACATGACCCGTGAAGCCATCAACGCCAAGGGCGAAGGTCGCGTGTTCGCCGACCTGCAGGAAGTCGACCGCGTATTCCGCGCCGGCGAAGCTGCCCTGCACGCGAAAATCAAGGTTCGTATCAACGAAACCGTGAAAGAGCGTGACGGTTCGGTGGTCAAGAATACCCGCATCGTCGACACCACCGTCGGCCGTGCGCTGCTGTTCCAGGTTGTTCCGGCAGGCCTGCCGTACGACGTGGTCAACCAGCCGATGAAGAAGAAGGCGATCTCCAAGCTGATCAACCAGTGCTACCGCGTGGTTGGTCTGAAAGAGACCGTTATCTTCGCTGACCAGCTGATGTACACCGGTTTCGCTTACTCGACCATTTCCGGTGTTTCCATCGGTGTTAACGACTTCGTTATCCCGGACGAGAAAGCCCGCATCATCGGTAACGCTACCGACGAAGTGAAGGAAATCGAGAGCCAGTACGCCTCCGGCCTGGTAACCCAGGGCGAGAAGTACAACAAGGTCATCGACTTGTGGTCGAAGGCGAACGATGAAGTGTCCAAGGCGATGATGGCCAACCTCTCGAAAGAGAAGGTCATCGACCGCGAAGGCAACGAAGTCGACCAAGAGTCCTTCAACTCGATGTACATGATGGCTGACTCGGGTGCGCGGGGTTCCGCAGCCCAGATCCGTCAGCTGGCCGGTATGCGTGGCCTGATGGCCAAGCCGGACGGCTCGATCATCGAGACGCCGATCACCGCGAACTTCCGTGAAGGTCTGAGCGTACTCCAGTACTTCATCTCGACCCACGGTGCTCGTAAGGGTCTGGCGGATACCGCACTGAAGACTGCGAACTCCGGTTACCTGACTCGTCGTCTGGTAGACGTTGCGCAAGACTTGGTCGTGACCGAGATCGACTGCGGCACCGATCAGGGCCTGCTGATGACCCCGCACATCGAAGGCGGCGACGTTGTAGAGCCGCTGGGTGAACGTGTACTGGGCCGTGTCATCGCCCGTGACGTGTTCAAGCCAGGCACCGAGGACGTCATCGTTCCGGCCGGTACCCTGGTCGACGAGCAGTGGGTCGAGTTCATCGAGCTGAACAGCATCGACGAAGTGATCGTGCGTTCGCCGATCAACTGCGAAACCCGCTTCGGCATCTGCGCCAAGTGCTACGGTCGTGACCTGGCTCGCGGTCACCAGGTGAACATCGGTGAAGCTGTCGGCGTTATCGCTGCGCAGTCGATCGGTGAGCCGGGTACCCAGCTGACCATGCGTACGTTCCACATCGGTGGTGCTGCAAGCCGTACCTCGGCTGCCGACAGCGTCCAGGTGAAGAACGGCGGTATGGTTCGCCTGCACAACCTGAAGCAGGTTGAGCGCGCCGACGGTAACCTGGTTGCCGTATCGCGTTCCGGTGAGCTGGCCATTGCCGACGAATTCGGTCGTGAGCGTGAGCGTTACAAGCTGCCTTACGGTGCGGTGATTTCGGTCAAGGAAGGTGACAAGGTCGAAGCTGGCGCAATCGTCGCCAAGTGGGACCCGCACACCCACCCGATCGTTACCGAACTGAAAGGTACCGTGACCTTTGTGGGCATGGAAGAAAACATCACCATCAAGCGTCAGACCGATGAGCTGACCGGCTTGACCAACATTGAAGTACTGGACGTCAAGGATCGCCCTGCCGCAGGCAAGGAAATCCGTCCGGCAATCAAGATGGTCGACGCCGCTGGCAAGGACCTGTACCTGCCAGGTACCGACGTGCCTGCACAGTACTTCCTGCCGGCCAACGCCCTCGTTGGTGTGGCTGACGGTGCCCAGATCGGTGTTGGTGACGTTATCGCGCGTATCCCGCAAGAAACGTCGAAGACCCGTGACATCACCGGTGGTCTGCCACGCGTTGCCGACCTGTTCGAAGCGCGCCGTCCGAAAGAAGCCTCGATTCTGGCTGAAGTCAGCGGCACCATCGCGTTCGGTAAAGAGACCAAGGGCAAGCGTCGTCTGGTCATCACTCCGACCGACGGTAGCGATCCGTACGAAGAGCTGATTCCGAAGTGGCGCCACCTGAACGTCTTCGAAGGCGAACAGGTAAACCGCGGCGAAGTTATCTCCGACGGCCCGAGCGATCCGCACGACATCCTGCGTCTGCTGGGTGTGAGCGCGCTGGCGAAGTACATCGTCAACGAGATCCAGGACGTTTACCGTCTGCAAGGCGTTAAGATCAACGACAAGCACATCGAGACCATCCTGCGTCAGATGCTGCGCAAGGTCGAGATCGCCGAGTCGGGTGACTCCAGCTTCATCAAGGGCGACCAGATGGAACTGACCCAGGTGCTGATGGAAAACGAGCGCCTGGCAGGGGAAGACAAGTTCATCTCCAAGTTCACCCGCGTGCTGCTGGGTATCACCAAGGCCTCGCTGTCGACCGAGTCGTTCATCTCCGCGGCTTCCTTCCAGGAAACCACCCGCGTACTGACCGAAGCGGCGGTAACCGGCAAGCGCGACTACCTGCGCGGCCTGAAAGAGAACGTGGTCGTGGGTCGTCTGATCCCGGCCGGTACTGGTCTGGCCTACCACAGCGAGCGCAAGCGTCGCCGTGATGCCGACAAACCGCTGCGTGTGAGCGCCAGTGAGGTGGAAGCCGCACTGACCGAAGCGCTGAACTCCAGCGGCAACTAAGTACAGGGCAGGGCCCCGGCAAGCCTCGAACGGCCATCGGTGACATGAAATGTTGCCGATGATCGGGCGAGGAGGGCCGGGGCCTCGTCTTGACTGGGTGCAAGATCCTCCGTAGACTTTTGTACCCTTAAATTTGGTGAGGCTCCGTCTCGCCAATTTTTGGCTTTCTTGCAAGACAATAGAGTCGCAAGACAATCAGTGGAGCTAGTAGATGGCAACTATCAACCAGCTGGTACGTCAGCCGCGCAAGCGTTCGGTCGAGAAGTCCGACGTTCCTGCGCTGCAGAACTGCCCGCAACGTCGTGGCGTGTGCACCCGCGTGTACACCACCACGCCGAAAAAACCTAACTCGGCACTGCGTAAAGTATGCCGTGTGCGTCTGACCAACGGTTTCGAGGTTTCCTCGTACATCGGTGGTGAAGGCCACAACCTGCAAGAGCACAGCGTCGTCCTGATCCGTGGCGGCCGTGTAAAAGACTTGCCAGGTGTTCGTTACCACACCGTTCGCGGCTCTCTGGATACTTCGGGCGTTAAAGGCCGTAACCAGGGTCGTTCGAAGTACGGTACCAAGCGTCCGAAGTAATCGGCCGTTTGCAGACTTCCATTTTTTTGAGTCGATAAGAGTAAGGTCGGGCAGGGGTCGAAGACCCACGTCCCGGGCTAACCTGAAGACCGTTTGAGGGCTTATCATGCCAAGACGTCGTGTAGCAGCAAAACGTGAGATCCTTGACGATCCGAAGTACGGATCCCAGATCCTCGCCAAGTTCATGAACCACGTGATGGAAAGCGGCAAGAAGGCCGTAGCCGAGCGCATCGTTTACGGTGCCCTGGATACCGTCAAAGCACGCAAGAACAGCGACCCCCTGGAAATCTTCGAGAAAGCTCTCGACGCCATCGCTCCGCTGGTCGAAGTAAAGTCCCGCCGTGTTGGCGGTGCCACTTACCAGGTTCCGGTTGAAGTTCGTCCATCCCGTCGTAACGCTCTGGCAATGCGCTGGCTCGTAGACTACGCCCGCAAGCGCGGCGAGAAGTCGATGGCTCTGCGCCTGGCCGGCGAACTGCTGGATGCTGCCGAAGGCAAAGGTGCTGCAGTCAAGAAGCGTGAAGACGTGCACCGTATGGCTGAAGCCAACAAAGCGTTCTCGCACTACCGCTTCTAATTCAAGCATCAATCATTTTGCGAGGGCTTTATGGCTCGTACTACAGCAATTAACCGCTACCGTAACATCGGTATCTGTGCTCACGTTGACGCGGGCAAGACTACCACTACCGAGCGGATCCTGTTCTACACAGGTCTGAGCCACAAGATGGGCGAGGTGCATGACGGCGCCGCGACCACCGACTGGATGGTGCAGGAGCAGGAGCGCGGTATCACCATTACCTCCGCTGCCGTTACCACCTTCTGGAAAGGTTCCCGTGGTCAGTACGACAACTACCGCGTAAACGTCATCGATACCCCCGGCCACGTTGACTTCACCATTGAAGTAGAGCGTTCGCTGCGTGTACTCGACGGCGCGGTCGTTGTGTTCTGCGGTACTTCCGGCGTTGAGCCACAGTCCGAAACCGTATGGCGTCAAGCCAACAAGTACGGCGTTCCACGTGTTGTCTACGTGAACAAGATGGACCGTGCTGGTGCCAACTTCCTGCGCGTTATCGGTCAGATCAAGAACCGTCTGGGTCACACCCCGGTTCCGGTCCAGCTGGCTATTGGTGCGGAAGACGACTTCCAGGGTCAGGTTGACCTGATCAAGATGAAAGCCATCTACTGGAACGACGACGACAAAGGTACTACCTACCGCGAGGAAGAGATTCCTGCTGAGCTGGTGGGCCTGGCCAACGAATGGCGCAGCAACATGGTCGAGGCTGCTGCCGAGGCCAACGAAGAGCTGATGAACAAGTACCTTGAAGAAGGTGACCTGTCCGTCGAAGACATCAAGGCTGGTCT
>NZ_JBIVHW010000028.1:0-15672 GCF_044749405.1 Pseudomonas sp. NPDC089422 | reverse complement strand
GCCCGCGCGGCGCATCGCAGGCAAGCCTGCTCCTACATCTGTTTCGGGCCAGTATCTCCTGCATCCATTGGCGCGCGGTCCCTTGTTTGTACGACGCAATATCGAGTCATGCGCCAAGGGGACGCGCGCCGCTGCCACAGGACTCATTGGCCCGAAACAGATGTAGGAGCAGGCTTGCCTGCGATGCGCCGCGCGGGCGGCGCTCGATCTCATGGACGCCAAACATCTCCAGCCTTACCCTCAGCCCTACCAAGATCCCAAAGAAAAACGACAAAAACCATGGACCAACCCAGCAACCGCATCCTCATCGTCGAAGACGACCAGCGCCTGGCCGAGCTCACCGCCGAATACTTGCAGGCCAACGGCTACGAGGTCGCCGTGGAAGGCGATGGCGCCCGCGCCGCTCGGCGCATTGTCGACAGCCAGCCGGACCTGGTGATCCTCGACCTGATGCTCCCCGGCGAAGACGGCCTGAGCATCTGCCGCCGCGTGCGTGGCCAGTACCCCGGCCCGATTCTGATGCTGACGGCCCGTAGCGACGAACTCGATCAGGTCCAGGGCCTGGACTTGGGGGCCGACGACTACGTGTGCAAGCCGGTGCGCCCGCGCTTGCTGCTGGCGCGCATCCAGGCCCTGTTGCGGCGCAGCGAAAGCCCCGACAGCAAGCGCCACGACCTGGCCTTCGGCCCGCTGCGCATCGACAACCGCCTACGCGAAGCCTGGCTCGACGCGCAGCAGATCGACCTCACCGGCGCTGAATTCGACCTGCTCTGGCTGCTGGCCAGCAACGCCGGGCGGGTACTGACGCGCGAGCAGATCTTCACGGCCTTGCGCGGGGTGGGCTACGACGGTCAGGACCGCTCCATCGACGTGCGCATTTCCAGGATTCGCCCCAAGATCGGCGACGACCCGATCCACCCGCGGCTGATCAAGACGCTGCGTAGCAAGGGTTACCTGTTTGTCGGCGATGCCCCATGAACCGTTCGATCTTCCTGCGCATCTACGGCGGCATGCTCGCCGTGCTGGTGCTGGTGGCGCTGCTCGGCGTGCTCAGCCTGCACCTGGTCAACGAAGTGCGTGTGGCCCAGCACCGCGAGCGCCTGGCCCAGGGCACGTTCAGCCTGATGGCCGACAACCTGGCGCAGCAGAACGCAACCGAGCGCAAGCGCTCGCTGCTGATGTGGGGGCGCTTGCTGGGCGTGCCGCTCGAACTGCAGCCGATGACGGCGCGCACACTGGATGGCGGCCAGCGCGCTCGCCTGTACCGTGGCCTGGTGGTGGTGGAGAAGACTGGGCCGCACGCCGCTCAGGTGCTGCGCAAGGTCGGCCAGGAAGACCTGTTGCTGGTGGCTCAGGTCAAGCAGGTCAGCGAGCAGTTGGCGCGTGCCACGCTTTACCTGCTGGCTGACGAATTGGTGCGCTACCCGGTGACCGAGCAGCAGCAGCGCCTGGCAGAAATAACCCAGAGCAAGGGCTTCGGCTTCGGCGTCGCCCTGCAACGCATCGAGCGGGTCGGCCTGGACGATGACCAGCGGCGCCGGGTGGAGGAGGGGGACACGGTGATGGCGCTGGGCCGAGATGGCGATTCCATCCGCGTGTTCGCCGGCCTGCCAGGTTCACCGCTGGTGCTGGAGATCGGCCCGCTGTATCAGCTCAACCCCTATCCGCCGCAATTGCTGATCCTGATCGCCTTCCTTGGCCTGTGCCTGATCGGCCTGGTGGTGTATCTGCTGGTGCGCCAGCTGGAGCGGCGCGTGTCGGGCATGGAAATCGCCGCCACGCGCATTGCCCAGGGCAGCCTGGACACCCGCGTGCCGGCCGGGGATGCCGATTCGGTGGGGCGCCTGGCCGCTGCGTTCAATGGTATGGCCGAGCACCTGCAGCGCTCGTTGAACATGCAGCGTGAGCTGGTGCGCGCGGTGTCCCACGAACTGCGCACGCCCGTGGCACGCCTGCGCTTTGGCCTGGAGATGATCGAAAGCGCGACCACCGAGCAGGCCCGCGCCAAGCACCTGGCCGGCATGGATGGCGATATCCAGGACCTGGACAAGCTGGTCGATGAGATGCTGACCTACGCACGCCTGGAACAGGGCGCTCCGGCGCTGAAGTTCCAGCGTGTCGAACTGGATGCCCTGTTCGACCGGGTGATCGAAGAGCTGGCGCCGCTCAACAACAAGGTGCGTTTGCTGCGAGGGGCGTGCCAGACCAGCGACGGCTGCTGGGTCGAGGCCGAACCGCGCTACCTGCATCGCGCACTGCAGAACCTGGTGAGCAATGCCCTGCGACATGCGGGCAGTGAAGTACGCCTGAGCTACCAGCTGGGCCAGCAGCGTTGCCGCATCAATGTGGAAGACGATGGTCCGGGCATCCCCGAGGGTGTCTGGGATCGCATCTTCACCCCCTTCACCCGGCTCGACGACAGCCGCACCCGCGCTTCCGGTGGGCATGGCCTGGGCTTGTCGATCGTACGGCGGATCATCTACTGGCATGCCGGCCGCGCCACGGTAGGGCGCAGCGAGGCGCTGGGTGGGGCCTGCTTCAGCCTCAATTGGCCGCGTGAGCAGGCGCCGCAGTAGGGGTCAGACGCTGATCAGGCTGAGCAGGTGGCCGTCCTGCAGGCAGAATTGGCCTTCGACCTCGGCGCCGTGTCGCCACTCGGGTGACAGGTCGGTGAGCAGGCGCAGACGGGCCAGGCCATCGCCGGACCATTCCAGCACCTCGGCATGCTCGAAATAGAAGCGCTGCCGGGTCAGTGGGTAGAGCGCCTTGAACAGGCTTTCCTTGAGCGAGAAGGTCAGGGTGACCGTCAGGCCCAGCTGGCTACGGTTCAGGCGCTCGCGTTCGGCAGGCGTCAGGATCTCGCCCATCAGCCGCTCGGCGCGCTGGTCATCCAGCAGTGCTTCCTGGTCCAGCCCGACGCCGCGACTGGCGCCATCGGCAGCCACTACGGCGGCAGCCCAGCCTTTGCCATGGGTGATCGAGCCATGGATGCCCGAGGGCCAGATCGGCGAGCGGTCTTCGTGGCTGCCGGGCACGTAATCACGGCCATCCAGGCGCTGCAGCGCGGCGCGGGCGCAGACACGGCCAGCCAGGTATTCGGCCTGGCGCTTGGGCACCGAGCGTTGCAGGCTGGCGCTGGGTACGATGCCAGCGCGCTGGAAGTCGTCGCTAGCCAGGAGAGCGGGGTCGAAGGCACAACTGATCAGGACCGCGCCGGGCAGCGGACGGGGCAGGGGCCAGTGATGCCGGAGCGGGGCGCAGCAGGCGGGGAGTCTGTTCATGGCTGTATTGTGCCAGCCGTGAGCTCAGTGTGGGAGAGAGGGCCGCATAACGGCCCTGACGATCTCTACTTGGACGCATCCTTGGGCTTGTCCTCGAACACTTTCTTGAAGAACGCCTGCATGTCCGCCCAGGAGCTTTTGTCCGCCGCTTCGTTGTAGCCGATGTCTGGCCCACCATGATCACCATGGCTCAATCGGTCCGCATCCGGGTTGGTGAACCCATGCTTGGCGCCCGCAATGCTGACGAACTGGTAGTCGACCTTGGCCACATCCATCTCCTTCTTGAAGGCGTCCACCTGCTGCGGGGTGACCATGCTGTCATCCGCCCCGTGTTCGACCAGCAGGTAGGCCCGTACCACGCCTGGCTGGGTGACCGGTGTCTGGGTGGCCAGCGCGCCGTGGAAGCTCACCACACCATCCAGCCTCGCGCCCCGGCGTGCGGCATCCAGTACTACCTTGCCGCCGAAGCAGTAACCCACCGCGCCGAGCTTGTGCTTGTCGGTGTAGGGCTGCTTCTTCAACAAGTCGAGCCCGGCATCGAAGCGCCTGGCAGCTGTCTTGGGGTCCTTCATCGCCTCGGCCATGAACGCCTGGGCGTCCTGCGGGTGCTCGGTGTGCTTGCCTTCGCCATACATATCGATGGCCAGCGCGCTGTAGCCCAGCCCGGCGAGGTCGCGTGCACGGCGTTTGGCATAGTCGTTCAACCCCCACCATTCATGCACCACCAGCACGCCCGGGCGCTCGCCCTTGACGGCGTCGTCGTAGGCGTAATAGCCGATCAGCGCGGTGCCGTCGTCATCCTGGTAACGGATCTCGCGGGTTTGCACCGCCGCTTGGGCGAAGGCGGCGCTGCACATCAGGGTCAGGGCCAGCAGGGCACGCATGTTCACTACTCCTTGTTTTGCCAACAGATCGTTCAGCCGCGGTTCAGTCAGGGTTCAGCCGCGGTTCAGGGCACCCTGCTTACTCTAGCTTCCAGACCGCAACAGCGCATTCAACTGGAGTAAGAAGCCATGAAAACCTTCAATACCCTGCTCGCTGCCATGGCCGTTTGTGCCGCTGGCATGACCTGCGCCCAGGCCGCCGACGACACCTTTGCCAGCCTCACGTACGGCCAGACCAGCGACAAGGTCCGCAAGTCCGGCCTGCTGCAGCGCAACACCGATCACCTGAACGCCGACGGCATCATTGGCAAGGACGACACCTGGGGCGTGCGTCTGGGCAAGATCAATGACCAGGGTCGCTACTACATGACCTATGACAATGTCTCGGGCGACCACAGCGGCCTCAAGCTGCGCCAGGAAAATCTGCTGGGGAGTTACGATCTGTTCCTGCCAGTGGGCGATACCACCAAGCTGTTCGGTGGTGGCAGCCTGGGCATGACCAAGCTGACCCAGGATTCGCCGGGGGCCAGCCGTGATTCCGACTACGGCTATGCCTACGGCTTGCAGGCTGGCGTTATCCAGGACATCACCGACCAGGCTTCGGTCGAGCTGGGCTACCGTTACCTGCGTACCAATGCTGCGACCGAAGTGGGTGCCAGTGGCGGGCCGAAAGAAGGCACTTTGCGCCTGACCAGTAGCGCCCAGACCTACATGGCGGCAACCTACAAGTTCTGACCGCAGAGCCGGGTTATCCTGTACCGGCCTCTTCGCGGGCAAGTCCCCGCGAGGGGGCCGGTACAGGCAACACATCAAAGAGGAACCTTGAATGAAATTGCTGGTGGTCGAGGACGAAGCCCTGCTGCGGCACCACCTCCACACTCGCCTGGGTGAAAGTGGCCATGTGGTCGAAGCCGTGGCCGATGCCGAAGAAGCCCTGTATCAGGCCGAGCACTTCCATTTCGACCTGGCCATCGTCGACCTGGGCCTGCCTGGCATCAGCGGTCTCGAGCTGATCGGCCGGCTGCGCAGCCAGGGCAAGACTTTTCCCATCCTCATTCTCACCGCCCGTGGCAACTGGCAGGACAAGGTCGAAGGCCTGGCTGCCGGTGCCGACGACTATCTGGTCAAGCCGTTCCAGTTCGAGGAGCTTGAAGCGCGCCTGAACGCCTTGCTGCGTCGTTCCAGCGGTTTCACCCAGTCGACCATCGCCGCTGGCCCCCTGGTGCTGGACCTCAACCGCAAACAGGCAACCCTGGATGAGCAGCCGCTGGCACTGACGGCCTACGAGTACCGCATCCTCGAGTACCTCATGCGTCATCACCAGCAAGTGGTGGCCAAGGACCGCCTGATGGAGCAGCTCTACCCCGGCGACGAGGAACGCGACCCCAACGTCATCGAGGTGCTGGTTGGCCGCCTGCGCCGCAAGCTCGAGGGCGAGAGCGGTTTCAAGCCGATCGACACGGTGCGCGGCCTCGGCTACCTGTTCACCGAGCGCTGCCGATGATCCGCTCGCTGCGGGTGCGGCTGATGCTCGCGGCGGCAGTGCTGGCGCTGCTGTTCATGCTGGGGCTGCTGCCTGCCTTGCAGAAGGCCTTCAGCCTGGCCTTGCAAGAGTCGATCGAACAGCGCTTGGCATCGGACGTGACCACGCTGATATCCGCCGCGCGCATCGAGCACGGCCAGCTGCAGATGCCCGAGCTGCTGCCGGACGAGCGCTACAACCTGCCATACACCGGCCTGCTGGGCTACATCTTCGACCGTGACGGCAACCTGGTCTGGCGCTCGCGCGCCACCGCCGACCGGAACATCAATTACCGCCCGCGCTACGACGGGCGCGGCAACGAGTTCGCCCGTATCCATCAGGACGATGGCGAAGAGTTCTTCGTCTATGACGTCGAGATCAAGCTGCTCGGTGGCCAGAGCGCGGCCTACAGCATCGTGGCACTACAGCCGGTGAGTGAATACAAGGCCACGCTCGATGGCCTGCGCGAAAAACTCTACCTGGGCTTTGGCGCGGCCTTGCTGGCGCTGCTGGCGCTGCTCTGGGCCGGCCTGACCTGGGGGCTGCGCTCATTGCGTCGGTTGAGCCTTGAGCTGGATGAGGTGGAGTCGGGCGCGCGTGACGGCCTCAGTGGCGAGCACCCGCGCGAACTGCTGCGCCTGACCCGCTCGTTGAACCGGCTGCTGAGCAGCGAGCGCGAGCAGCGCGCCCGCTACCGCGATTCGCTGGGCGATCTGGCGCACAGCCTGAAGACCCCGCTGGCCGTGTTGCAAGGTGTGGGCGAGAGCCTGCAGCAGCGTGCTGGCGAGCGCGAGCAGGCGCGGGTGCTGCAGAGCCAGATCGAGCGCATGAGCCAGCAGATCGATTACCAGCTGCAGCGCGCCAGCCTGCGCAAGAGCGGCCTGGTGCGCCACAGCGTGCTGCTGCTGCCGGTGCTGGAGAGCTTGTGCAGCACCTTGGCCAAGGTCTATCGCGACAAGCGGGTCGAGGTCGAGCTGGATGTGCCTGCGCAGTCGCATGTGCCGATGGAGCAGGGCGCGTTGCTGGAACTGCTGGGCAATCTGCTGGAGAACGCCTACCGGCTGAGCCTGGGGCTCGTGCGGGTGAGCCTGCGGGAGGCACCCGGGACGCTGGCACTGTGCATCGAGGACGACGGCCCCGGGGTGCCGGCTGACCAGCGTGAGCGGATTCTCGAGCGCGGTGAACGGCTGGACCGGCAGCATCCGGGGCAGGGCATTGGCCTGGCAGTGGTCAAGGACATCGTCGACAGCTATGACGCCAAGCTGACCCTTGATGAATCGGCGTTGGGCGGGGCCGTCTTCTGCATCACGTTACACCTGGATTGATCTGACGCTCGGGCGGATTCCCGCCATATCCCTTGTACATTTCCCGCCAGCGGGCGGAAATCCGCCACCTTTCCTCAGTAAGTTTGCCCCGTCGTTGGGCACTAGCACCTAGCAAACATTGCCTTTGCACCCTTGCTGGGCACTTTGGCATCGCCCTTGCTATTCCACTTGGCAGAGGCCTGCCCAGGCAGCTCGAACACAACGACAAATCCCTCCAGGTGCAGGAGGGTTAGCGATTCAGGTGCTTGCACACCCTGGGAAGGGTGAAGCCGGCACACTTGAGGAAAATGAGCCATGACGACACGTCAGCCGCTGTACAAATCCCTGTATGTCCAGGTGTTGGTCGCCATCACCATCGGCATCCTGCTCGGCCACTTCTACCCCGAAACTGGCGTCGCCCTGAAGCCCTTGGGTGATGGTTTCGTCAAACTGATCAAGATGGTCATCGCGCCCATCATCTTCTGTACCGTGGTCAGCGGCATCGCCGGCATGCAGAGCATGAAGTCGGTCGGCAAGACTGGCGGCTACGCGCTGCTGTATTTCGAGATCGTCTCCACCATCGCCCTGATCATCGGCCTCGTGGTCGTCAACGTGGTCCAGCCGGGCGCGGGCATGCACATCGACGTCAGCACCCTGAACGCCAGCAGCGTGGCTGCCTATGCCGCTGCCGGCGCGCAGCAGACCACGGTCGGCTTCCTGCTCAACATCATCCCCAACACCGTGGTGGGTGCCTTCGCCAACGGCGACATCCTGCAAGTGCTGATGTTCTCGGTGATCTTCGGCTTCGCCCTGCACCGCCTGGGCAGCTACGGCAAGCCAGTGCTGGACCTGATCGATCGCTTCGCCCATGTGATGTTCAACATCATCAACATGATCATGAAGCTGGCCCCGCTCGGAGCCTTCGGTGCCATGGCCTTCACCATCGGCCAGTACGGCGTGGGTTCGCTGGTACAGCTGGGCTACCTGATGGCGTGCTTCTACATCACCTGCCTGCTGTTCGTGCTGGTGGTGCTGGGTGGTATCTGCCGCGCTCACGGTTTCAGTGTCCTCAAGCTGATCCGCTACATCCGTGAAGAGCTGATGATCGTGCTGGGTACGTCCTCTTCGGAATCGGCCCTGCCACGCATGCTGGCCAAGATGGAGCGCCTGGGTGCCAAGAAGTCGGTCGTCGGCCTGGTGATCCCGACCGGTTACTCGTTCAACCTCGACGGTACTTCGATCTACCTGACCATGGCTGCGGTGTTCATCGCCCAGGCCACCGACACCCACATGGACATCACCCACCAGATCACCCTGCTGCTGGTGCTGTTGGTGGCGTCCAAAGGGGCTGCCGGCGTGACCGGTTCGGGCTTCATCGTGCTGGCTGCCACCCTGTCGGCCGTCGGCCACCTGCCGGTTGCCGGCCTGGCGCTGATCCTCGGTATCGACCGCTTCATGTCCGAAGCCCGCGCACTGACCAACCTGGTCGGCAATGCCGTGGCGACCGTGGTCGTGGCCAAGTGGGTGAAAGAGATGGACGACGACAAGCTGGCCTCAGAGTTGGCTTCCGGTGGCGCGCCGCTGGAACTGTCGGTACCTACCGATGACCTGGGTGTTGCAGAAACCCCGGTGCGTTGATCCTGGTGCGGTAAAAAAGAAGGCGACCCTCGGGTCGCCTTTCTTGCATCTGACTATTCGACGCGGGTTTCGCCGCTGTACACCAATATCGCCCGGCAGCGTCGGCACAGATAGCGCCGCCCCTGGCGCACCAGCTTGTGCCGCTGCGCGGTAAACGGGAAATCACCCTCCGGGCAGGGGCAGCGATAGATGTAGCGGGTCACCACCCGCCGCTGCACTGCATAGTTGTGGCAGCGATTCGGTGGCAGTTCATAGACCCCGCGCATGATCAGCTGCCACTCCTCGCCATGGGCCTGGATGCGGTCGCCAAACAGCTGGTGGGCCACCAGGTGCGCCACTTCATGGGCCACGGTCTGGCGCAGGAAGTCGTCCTGGTTTTCGCGATACAGCTGCAGGTTGAAGCGCAGCAGGTTTTCGTGCAGGTGGGCGACGCCGGCCTTCTGGCCGCGCAGCTTGAAGCTGACTTCCGGGCGCGGGAAGGGGCGTTTGAAGAAGGCTTCGGCTTGCTGGTAACAGGTTTCGACTCGTTGTTTGAGCAGCTCGGGCATGGCGGGGTGGTTCTCCTGACCGGGCATTATGCCGGATGCTTGTCGCGGTTGCCGAGCCACCGGTCAGCAGGCAGGCATCATGACAAAGACAAAGGCCGCCTTGCGGCGGCCTCTGGCTTGATGCCCTATGTTGGCTGGATCTGATCTAGTTGGTGTACACGGGCCCCACGCCCAAACCCCAGATGATCACGGTAGCAGCCATGATCGCCACCAGCACCACGAGGCCCACTGCCAGCACGGAGCTTGAGAACAGGAAGCCTTCATCTGACGGTATGTTCATGAACGTCGGCAAGCCGACATACAGCAGGTACACGGTGTAGCAAATGGCAGCGGTCCCCACCAGCATGCCCAGCCACAGGTGCGGATAGAGCGCCGCCAGGCCGCCGAGGAACAGCGGGGTGGCGGTGTAGGTGGCAAAGGCGATGCATTGCGCCATGGACGGGTTGGCGTCGTAGGTGCGGGCCATCCAGTGGATAAAGGCACCCATCACCGCAACCCCGGCGAGCATTGCCAGGTAGGACATGATGCTCATCCAGACCGCGCTTTCCATGGTCAGCATCACCGCCGGTCGGCCACCGATCACCCAGCCCACCTGGGTGGTGCCGATAAAGGCCGAAATGGCGGGAATCGCCGCCAAGATGAGTGTATGAGTCAGGTACATGTGGCTGATGCTTTCTTCTTCGCCACGAATCTCCCGCCATTCCTGGTCGGGATGGGTAAACAGCCCCACAACGTGATGAATCATGCCGGTCACTCCTCTCAATGTTGCCAATCGCCCCCCACATGGAGCGCAAGCGGCCCGAGGCCAGGACACCGAAGCAGAACGGTAATGTGGCCTTATGTCGCAGTATAGGAAGCCAATCCCTGCACAAACCGGGCTTTTTAGAGCAAATTGCGCTGTCAGGGCCGTTGTTGATTCCCTTGAAGTCTTTATCGGAATCCCTACAGGTACGCGTGGTTTGTGCGTAAAATAGCCGGCTTTTGTCACACCTCGCGGATCCAAGCGCTATGGGCACCCTCTCGGTCAACCAGAACAAACTGCAAAAACGCCTGCGTCGTCTCGCCGGCGAAGCCATCACCGACTACAACATGATCGAAGATGGCGACAAGGTCATGGTCTGCCTGTCTGGCGGCAAGGACAGCTACACCATGCTCGACGTTCTGTTGCACCTGCAGAAGGTGGCACCGATCAAGTTCGAGATCGTCGCGGTGAACATGGACCAGAAGCAGCCGGGCTTCCCCGAACATGTGCTGCCGGCCTACCTCAAGGAGCTGGGCGTCGAGTACCACATCGTCGAAAAAGACACCTACTCGGTGGTGAAGGAGCTGGTACCCGAGGGCAAGACCACCTGCTCGCTGTGCTCGCGCCTGCGCCGTGGCACCCTGTACACCTTCGCCGATGAAATCGGTGCGACCAAGATGGCCCTGGGGCATCACCGCGACGACATCGTCGAAACCTTCTTCCTCAACATGTTCTTCAACGGCGCGCTCAAGGGCATGCCGCCGAAGCTGCGTGCCGACGACGGCCGCAACGTGGTGATCCGCCCGCTGGCCTACTGCAGTGAAAAGGACATCCAGGCTTACTCGGACATGAAGGAGTTCCCGATCATTCCGTGCAACCTCTGCGGTTCGCAGGAGAACCTGCAGCGCCAGGTGGTCAAGGACATGCTGGTGGAGTGGGAGCGCAAGCACCCGGGCCGCACCGAGAGCATCTTCCGCGCCATGCAGAACGTGGCCCCGTCGCAGCTGGCCGACCGCAACCTGTTCGATTTCACCAGCCTGAAGATCGACGAAAACGCCACTCCGCGCTTCTTCGACGTGGTGAACATCTGAACCCATGCGCGATTACCAGTGGCTGTACGGGTACTGCCTGAACCGCTTCGGCTCGGCCGAGGCGCTGGAAGCCTTCCTGCCGCAGCCGCGCACGCCGGCGCAGCTGCGCGACATCGCTGACGACCGCTACCTGTCGACCCTGGCCCTGCGCGTGTTCCGCGCCGGGCTCAAGCACAGCCTGGTGGATGCCAAGTGGCCAGCGTTCGAGCAGGTGTTCTTCGGCTTCGACCCGGAGAAAGTGGTGCTGATGGGCGCCGAGCACCTGGAGCGGCTGATGCACGACGAACGCATCATCCGCCACCTGGGCAAGCTCAAGAGCGTGCCGCGCAATGCACAGATGATCCTCGATGTGGCGAAGGAGAAGGGCAGTTTCGGTGCGTTCATCGCCGACTGGCCGGTGACCGATATCGTCGGCTTGTGGAAGTACCTGGCCAAGCACGGCAACCAGCTGGGTGGGTTGTCGGCACCGCGCTTCCTGCGCATGGTCGGCAAGGATACCTTCATCCCCACCGATGACATGGCGGCGGCGTTGATTGCACAGAAGGTGATCGACAAGCAGCCGACCAGCCAGCGCGACCTGGCCCTGGTGCAGCAGGCGTTCAATCAATGGCACGCCGAGAGCGGGCGGCCGCTGTGCCAGTTGTCGGTAATGCTGGCGCATACCGTCAACCACTGAGTTCTGTGTAGCCCTCTTCGCGGGCAAGCCCGCGAAGAAGCTAGCTGCCTTCGCCCGCCATGCGCCGTTCGAACTGGAACTTCCAGCGCACATACAGCAGCCCGGCAATGAACAGCCCCAGGCTCACCAGCACTTCCACCCAGCCAAACACCGCACGCGCCGGGTCGAACGCCGCCAGCACGCCCTTGATGAAATAGATGTTCACCACGAAGCAGGTCCAGGCGTGCGCCCGGGCACTGCCCATCAGCATGCCCGGCAGCAGCAGCAACAACGGCACCAGCTCGATCGCCAGGATCACTTCGACCCGCGCCCCATGCAGGTTGGCGAACCACAGGTTGTTCACCACCAGCAGCGCGATCAGGCCAAAGAAGCATGCCAGGCTCAACGCCCGCGTCAGGCGCAGCCGTGGTGCCAGCCATTCGAGCGGCGGCAATACCTTGGGCTTCTTAGCCACGCGTGGCCTCCAGGGCCTTGGCCGTGGTCGCCAGGCGTTGGCCAAGGGCGCGGCACAAAGCGATTTCGTGTGGGTCCAGCTCACGCTTGCCATCGGCCCCGGCATGGTGGCTGGCGCCGTAAGGGGTGCCGCCACCGCGGGTCTCCAGCAGTGCCGATTCACTGTAGGGCAGGCCCATCACCAGCATGCCGTGGTGCATCAGCGGCAGCATCATCGACAGCAGGGTGGTCTCCTGGCCGCCGTGCAGGCTGGCGGTGGAGGTGAACACGCCAGCCGGTTTGCCGACCAGTTCGCCACCCAGCCACAGGCTGCTGGTGCCATCGAGGAAGTACTTCAGCGGTGCGGCCATGTTGCCAAAGCGGGTCGGGCTGCCCAGCACCAGGCCGGCGCAATGGCGCAGGTCGTCGAGGGTGGCGTACAGCGCGCCGCTGGCCGGGATGTCCGGGGCCACCGCTTCGCACTCGGTGGAAATCGCCGGCACCGTGCGCAGGCGCGCTTCCATGCCGGCCAGCTCGATGCCGCGGGCGATATGCCGGGCCATCTCGCTGGTCGAGCCATGGCGGCTGTAATACAGCACCAGGATGAACGGCGCGCTCACGGCAGGATCTCCAGCACCTTCTCGGGCGGACGGCCGATGACGGCCTTGTCACCGGCAATCAGGATCGGGCGTTCGATCAGCTTGGGATTTTTTACCATGGCGTCGATCAGTTGCGCGTCGCTCAGTGCCGGGTTTGCCAGGTCAAGGGATTTGTATTCGTCTTCGCCAGTGCGCAGCAGCTGGCGCGGGGCGATGCCCAGCTTGCCGAGCAGGGCCTTGAGGGTGGCGGCGTCGGGTGGGGTTTCCAGGTAGCGCACGATGGTCGGTGCCAGGCCGCGTTGTTCGAGCAGTTCCAGCGCGCCGCGGGATTTCGAGCAGCGCGGGTTATGATAGAGCGTCAAGTCAGTCATGTCGGGTCGCATCCAGCTGGGTGTGGCGGCTATTCTAACCGCAGCGACTGACCTATTTGCTTGAAACTTCGAGAAGGATTGACCCATGGCAAGGCGTCTGGCAGCAGTACTGGCCATCACCGCGAGCCTTTTGCTCGGTGGTTGCGGTGCCGATTACGGCGTGGACCAAGATGGCAAGACGGTAAAGGCGGAACAGATCGACGGGCACTGGGTAGTGCTCAATTACTGGGCCGAATGGTGTGGCCCGTGCCGTACCGAGGTACCTGAACTGAACCAGGCGGCCAAGCAGTGGGCGGCCGACGGCATCAAGGTGGTCGGGGTGAACTTCGATGGCCTGCAGGGCCCGGAGCTGAAACAGGCCGCGGAGGCCTTGGGCATCGGCTTCACCGTACTGGCCCAGGACCCGGCCGAGCGCTATGACCTGCCACGCAGCGAGGCGCTGCCGGTGACCTACATCATCGATGACAAGGGCAAGGTGCGTGAGCAATTGCTGGGCGAGCAGACCCTGGAAGGGCTGCAGGCCAAGATCAAGGCGCTCAAAGGCGCCTGATGCAATTGGGGCTGCTATGCGGCCCCAATGTTTTTCAGCCTTCTTCAGGCCAGAAGCGCAGCGGTTTGCCTTCGGCCGGCCAGAAGCGCATCTGCTCGATGGGCGACACATCCCAACGCTGCACGGTCTCCAGCGCCTGCAGGAAGTGCTTTTCCTGTTCCATCAACGCAGGTGCGCAAAGCTTGCGGGTCTTGCCGACCTTGCCGAAGCTCAGGTGCTCACCGTCCAGCGTGTACGGCGCAAACCAATGGTTGCAGCCGGCATTGCCGTAGGCGCGGCCATCGCTGGCCAGGGTCAGGGTCAGGTGGCTGTAGTCGATCAGCGGACGCTCGCCGATCCACTCCAGCACGTAGCTGCGTTCCTGCTGCAGCTTCGAAGGTTCGGCAGCACAGCCGAGCAGGCCGGTGGCAATCAGCACGCCGGTCAGCAGATTCTTCACTCGGCGCTCTCCTGGCAACGCGGGCACAGGTGCTTGTCGCCACGGCTGGCCCAGCCCAGTTCGGCGATACGGGCGCTGGCAGCCGGCTGACGGGCTGCCTTGCCGAGCTTGGCGTCGACGGCGAACTCGAAATCCAGCACCGCGTCGCAGCTGTCGCACTCGACCTTCCAGGTGAGAATTTCCAGCTCGTTGAACACCGGGCCGCTGGCCACGGCAACCCACTGGCCGCGTGGGTTGATCAGGTGGCGCACGCTCTCCACGGTCAGGCGCATGGCCAGGTCCTTGCTGCCCTTGAGGGTCACGATCAGGACGTCGCCCTTGTGCATCGAGCCACCGTTGCCGGTCACCTGGTAACGGCCCGGAACCAGGGCGCGGCACTCGATCAAGGTGTGTTGCGGGTTGAAAAGGGTGTAGCGGAAATCGTGCTCGACCATGGGTCCTCCAGAAATGCCGCGTATCCTAGCATCAACCGGTGACCAGATTCTGCGGATTACCCGCCGCCCAGCGGATGATGTTGTCCAGGGTGGTGGCGGCGATGGCGTCCAGTGCTTCGCGGGTCAGGAATGCCTGGTGCGCGGTGATGATCACGTTGGGGAAGGTCAGCAACCGTGCCAGCACATCATCCTGCAGCGGCAGGTCGGAACGGTCCTCGAAAAAGAGCTGGGCTTCCTCTTCATACACATCCAGGCCCAGATAGCCGAGCTGGCCGCTTTTGAGGGCGTCGACCAGCGCCGGCGTGTCGACCAGCGCCCCGCGGCCGGTATTGATCAGCATGGCGCCTGGCTGCAACTGGTTCAGGCTTTGCGCATTGATCAGGTGCCGGGTGTGCTCGTTCAGCGGGCAGTGCAGGCTGATGATTCGCGCCTCGCGCAGCAGTTCGGGCAGGTCCAGGTAGCGGGCCCCCAGGGCCAGCAGTTCCGGGTTGGGGCAAGGGTCATACGCCAGCAGCTGGCAGCCGAAACCGGCCATGATACGGGCGAAGGCAGCACCGATCTGGCCGGTGCCGACCACGCCGACGGTCTTGCCATGCAGGTCGAAGCCGGTCAGCCCGTGGAGGGTGAAGTCACCTTCGCGGGTGCGGTTGTAGGCCCGGTGCAGGCGGCGGTTGAGCGCCAGGATCAGGGCCACGGCGTGCTCGGCCACGGCATGCGGCGAATAGGCCGGCACGCGCACCACCGCCAGGCCAAAGCGCTGAGCGGCGGCCAGGTCGACATGGTTGTAGCCGGCCGAGCGCAGGGCGACCAGCCGCGTACCGCCAGCGGCCAGGCGCTGCAGCACCTGGGCGTCGAGCTCGTCGTTGATGAAGGCGCAGACGACCTCGTAGCCCTGGGCCAGGGCGGCGGTTTCGAGGGTCAGGCGGCTGGGCTGGAAGTGCAGGTCAAGGGTATTGCCTTGGGCGGCTTGGGTGAAGCTTTCCTGGTCGTAGTGCTGGCTGCTGAACAACAGAACGCGCATGGTGGGCTTCCTCTGAAGTGCATGTCTTGGGTTGTCTGGTGCCTGTGAGATCGAGCGCCGCCCGCGCGGCGCATCGCAGGCAAGCCTGCTCCTACATCTGTTTCGGGCCAATCAATCCTGGGGCATTGGCGCGCGTACCC
>NZ_JBIVHW010000027.1:0-16404 GCF_044749405.1 Pseudomonas sp. NPDC089422 | reverse complement strand
GGCAGCGTCGCTTTCGCCACGCACGGCGACAACCCCTACCTCGATGCCGGCCAGGTCAGCACGCGCATTACCGACGCCTCGGGCGGCAACTTCGAGAATCTGGCGATCAACAGTACACCAGCGGTGACCAGCGTCACCGACACCGTCGACACCTCGACCGTGAGCCTGACCGCCACCCCATCCGTGGCCGAAGGCGGGACCATCATCTACACCGCCACCGTGACCGCTCCAGTCACCGGCTCTGCCGTCGTAGTGACCCTGGCCAACGGCCAGAGCATCACCATCCCAGTCGGGCAGAGTTCCGGCACCGCCACGGCTGCGGCCTCCAACGACGTCTACCAGGGTCATCCCGCCGTCAGCAACAGCATCAGCAATGTCTCGGGTGGCAACTATGAAAGCCTGGTGGCCGACAAGACAGCAGTCAGCACTACCGTCACCGATGTCCAGGACACCACCACCGTCACCCTGACGGCCACGCCGTCCGTGGCAGAAGGCGGCACCATCCTCTACACCGCTACCGTGGACGCCCCGGTTACCGGCAGCCCGGTAATCGTCAACCTGGCGAACGGGCAAACCATCACCATTGCCGTGGGGCAGAGCTCAGGCACAGCCACCGGTGCCGCGAGCAACGATGTCTATCAGGGGCACGCGGCGGTCACCAACAACATCTCCAGCGTCAGTGGTGGCAACTACGAGAACCTGATCGCCAATCAGGCACCCGTCAGCACCAGCGTCACCGACGTGCAGGACACCACCACCGTCTCGCTGTCGGCCACCCAGACCGTCGCTGAAGGCGGCCAGATCGTCTACACCGCGACCCTGACCAACGCCGCGCAGTCGCCGGTGACCGTCACCCTGAGCAACGGCCAGACTATCACCATCGCCGCCAACCAGACCTCCGGCAGCGTCGCTTTCGCCACGCACGGCGATAACCCGTACCTCGACGCCGGGCAGGTCAGCGCGCGCATCACCGGCGCCTCGGGTGGAAACTTCGAAAACCTGGCGGTCAACAGCACACCAGCGGTGACCAGCGTCACCGACACCGTCGACACCTCGACCGTGAGCCTGACTGCCACACCATCGGTGGCCGAAGGCGGGACCATCGTCTACACCGCCACCGTGACGGCGCCGGTCACCGGCTCTGCCGTGGTGGTGACCCTGGCCAATGGGCAGACCATCACCATCCCGGTCGGGCAGAGTTCCGGCACCGCCACCGCCGGCGTCAGCAACGACGTCTACCTAGGCCATCCGGCAGTCAGCAACAGCATCAGCAATGTGACCGGCGGCAATTACGAGAATCTGGTCGCAGACAAATCCCAGGTCAGTACCACGGTCACCGATGTGCAGGACACCACCACCGTCACCCTGACCGCCACCCCATCCGTGACCGAGGGTGGCACCATCGTCTACACCGCTACCGTGGACGCCCCGGTGACCGGCAGCCCGGTGATCGTCAACCTGGCGAACGGGCAGACCATCACGATTCCGGTCGGCCAGAGTTCCGGCACCGCCACCGGCGTCGTGAGCAATGACGTGTATCAGGGCCATGCCCCCGTCACCAACAGCATCGCCAACGTCAGCGGTGGCAATTACGAGAACCTGGCCGCGGACAAGTCCCAAGTCAGCACCACGGTCACCGATATAACCGACACGACCACCGTCACTTTGACGGCTACACCATCCGTGGCCGAGGGCGGCACCATCATCTACACCGCGACAGTCGGTACACCCGTCACCGACAACCCGGTCGTGGTCACCCTGACCAATGGCCAGACCATTACCATTCCGATCGGGCAAAATTCGGGGACCGCAACCACCGCCGTCAGCAACGACGTCTACCAGGGCCATCCGGCGGTCAGCAACAGCATCAGCAACGTCACCGGCGGCAATTACGAGAACCTGGTGGCGGACAAAACGCAGGTCAGCACCAGCGTCACCGACGCGCAGGACACCACTACCGTCTCGCTGTCGGCAACGCCGAGCGTGGCCGAGGGCGGCCAGATCGTTTACACCGCGACCCTGACCAACGCCGCACAGTCGCCAGTGACGGTCACCCTGAGCAACGGCCAGACCATCACCATCGCCGCCAACCAGATCTCCGGCAGCGTCGCTTTCGCCACGCACGGCGATAACCCGTACCTTGATGCCACCCAGGTCAGCACGCGCATTACCGACGCCTCGGGCGGCAACTTCGAAAACCTGGCGATCAACAGTACGCCAGCGGTGACCAACGTCACGGATACCGTCGACACCTCGACCGTCAGCCTGACCGCCACGCCATCGGTGGCCGAGGGCGGGACCATCGTCTACACCGCCACGGTGACTGCACCGGTCACCGGCTCTGCCGTGGTGGTGACCCTGACCAATGGGCAGATCATCACCATTCCGGTCGGGCAAAGCTCGGGCACCGCCACGGCCGCAGTCTCCAACGACGTCTACCAGGGGCATGCGCCCGTCACCAACAGCATCAGCAACGTCGCCGGCGGCAACTACGAGAACCTGGTCGCGGACAAGACCCAGGTCAGCACTACCATCACGGACGTGCAGGACACCACCACGGTGACACTGAGCGCCACGCCGTCCGTGGCCGAAGGTGGGACTATCCTCTACACCGCGACCGTGGGCGCTCCTGTGACTGGCAGCCCGGTGATCGTCAACTTGGCGAACGGGCAAACCATCACCATTGCCGTGGGGCAGAGCTCAGGCACAGCCACCGGCGACGCGAGCAACGATGTCTATCAAGGCCATGCCGCCGTCACCAACAGCATCTCGACCGTCACAGGCGGCAACTATGAAAACCTGGTTGCCAACCAGACAACCGTCAGCACCAGCGTTACCGATGTACAGGACACCACCACCGTGTCGCTGTCGGCAACGCCGAGTGTGGCCGAGGGTGGCCAGATCGTGTACACCGCAACCCTGAACAATGCCGCACAGTCGCCAGTGACCGTCACCCTGAGCAATGGCCAGACCATCACCATCGCCGCCAACCAGACCTCCGGCAGCGTCGCTTTCGCCACGCACGGCGACAACCCCTACCTTGATGCCGGCCAGGTCAGCACGCGCATTACCGACGCCTCGGGCGGCAACTTCGAAAACCTGGCGATCAACAGTACGCCAGCGGTGACCAGTGTCACGGATACCGTCGACACCTCGACCGTCAGCCTGACCGCCACCCCATCCGTGGCAGAAGGCGGGACCATCGTCTACACCGCCACCGTGACCGCTCCGGTCACCGGCTCTGCCGTGGTGGTGACCCTGGCCAACGGGCAGACCATCACCATTCCGGTCGGGCAGAGTTCGGGGACTGCCACGGCCGCGGTCTCCAACGACATCTACCAGGGCCATCCCGCCGTCAGCAACAGCATCAGCAATGTCTCCGGCGGCAATTACGAGAACCTGGTGGCGGATAAGACGCAGGTCAGCACCAGCGTCACCGACGTGCAGGACACCACTACCGTCTCGCTGTCGGCCACGCAGACCGTCGCTGAAGGCGGCCAGATCCTCTACACCGCGACCCTGACCAATGCCGCGCAGTCGCCAGTGACTGTGACACTGAGTAATGGTCAGACCATCACCATCGCCGCCAACCAAACCTCCGGCAGCATCGCCGTCGCCACGCACGGCGATAACCCTTACCTCGACGCCGGCCAGGTCAGCGCGCGCATCACCGGCGCCTCAGGTGGCAACTTCGAAAACCTGGCGATCAGCAGTACGCCAGCGGTGACCAACGTCACGGATACCGTCGACACCTCGACCGTCACCCTGACCGCCACGCCATCGGTGGCCGAAGGTGGCATCATCGTCTACACCGCCACCGTGACGGCGCCGGTCACCGGCTCTGCCGTGGTGGTGACCCTGGCCAATGGGCAGACCATCACCATCCCGGTCGGGCAGAGTTCTGGCACCGCCACCGCCGCGGTCTCCAACGACGTCTATCAGGGCCATCCGGCGGTCAGCAACAGCATCAGCAATGTGTCCGGCGGCAACTACGAAAATCTGGTCGCAGACAAATCTCAGGTCAGTACCAGCGTTACGGATGTGACCGACACCACCGCAGTCACCCTGACGGCCACACCATCCGTAGCCGAAGGCGGGACCATCGTCTACACCGCCACCGTGACCGCTCCGGTCACCGGCTCTGCCGTGGTGGTGACCCTGGCCAATGGGCAGACCATCACCATCCCGGTCGGGCAGAGTTCCGGCACCGCCACCGCCGGCGTCAGCAACGACGTCTACCAAGGCCATCCGGCCGTCAGCAACAGCATCAGCAACGTGTCCGGCGGCAATTACGAGAACCTGGTCGCGGACAAGACTCAGGTCAGCACCACGGTCACGGATGTACAGGACACTACTACCGTCTCGCTGTCAGCGACGCCAAGCGTGGCCGAAGGCGGCCAGATCGTTTACACCGCGACCCTGACCAATGCCGCGCAGTCTCCGGTGACCGTCACCCTGAGCAACGGCCAGACCATCACCATCGCTGCCAACCAGACCTCCGGCAGCGTCGCCGTCGCCACGCACGGCGACAACCCCTACCTTGACGCCGGCCAGGTCAGCGCGCGCATTACCAGCGCCTCGGGTGGCAACTTCGAGAACCTGGCGGTCAACAGCACACCAGCGGTGACCAGCGTCACCGACACCGTCGACACCTCGACCGTCAGCCTGACCGCCACCCCATCCGTGGCAGAAGGCGGGACCATCCTCTACACCGCGACTGTCAGCGCAGCCGTTACCGGTAGTCCTGTAGTGGTGACCTTGGCCAACGGCCAAACCATCAGCATCCCGGTCGGGCAAAGTTCCGGCACCGCCACTGGTGCTGTGAGCAACGACGTCTACCAGGGCCACGCCGCCGTCACCAATAGCATCAGCAACGTCGCCGGCGGCAACTACGAGAACCTGGTCGCGGATAAGACCCAGGTCAGCACCACGGTCACGGATGTACAGGACACTACTACCGTCTCGCTGTCAGGGACGCCAAGTGTGGCCGAAGGCGGCCAGATCGTGTACACCGCAACCCTGACCAATGCCGCGCAGTCTCCGGTGACGGTCACCCTGAGCAATGGTCAGACCATCACCATCGCTTCCAACCAGACCACGGGCAGCGTCGCTTTCGCCACGCACGGCGACAACCCATACATCGACGCCGGGCAGGTCAGCGCGCGCATCACCGGCGCCTCAGGTGGCAACTTCGAGAACCTGGCGATCAACAGTACGCCAGCGGTGAGCAACGTCACGGATACTGTCGACACCTCGACCGTCAGCCTGACCGCCACACCATCGGTGGCCGAGGGAGGGACCATCGTCTACACCGCCACGGTGACTGCACCCGTTACTGGCTCTGCGGTGGTGGTGACCCTGGCCAACGGGCAGACCATCACCATTCCGGTCGGGCAAAGTTCGGGAACTGCCACGGCAGCAGTCTCCAACGACGTCTACCAGGGACACGCCCCGGTCACCAACAACATCACCGCCGTCAGTGGTGGCAACTATGAAAACCTGGTCGCGGACAAGACCCAGGTCAGCACCACGGTGACCGATGTCCAGGACACCACTACCGTTACCCTCACCGCCACACCGTCCGTAGCCGAAGGCGGCACCATCACCTACACGGCCAGTGTGGGTGCACCTGTGACCGGCAGCCCGGTGGTGGTCAGCCTGGCCAATGGTCAGACCATCACCATTGCCGTCGGCCAGAGCTCCGGCACCGCCACCGGCGCTGTGACGAACGATGTCTACCAGGGCCATGGACCGGTCACCAATAACATCACGGCCATCAGTGGCGGTAACTACGAGAATCTGGTCGCCAACACCGCCACGGTCAGCACCACCGTCACCGACGTGCAGGACACCACCACCGTCTCGCTGTCGGCCACGCAGACCGTCGCTGAAGGCGGCCAGATCGTCTACACCGCGACCCTGACCAATGCCGCGCAGTCTCCGGTGACGGTCACCCTGAGCAATGGTCAGACCATCACCATCGCCGCCAACCAGACCTCCGGTAGCATCAACGTCGCCACCCATGGCGATAACCCCTACCTCGATGCCGGCCAAGTCAGCGCCAGCATCACCAGCGCCTCGGGTGGCAACTTCGAGAAGCTGGCGATCAGCAGTACGCCAGCGGTGACCAATATCACCGATACCGTCGACACCTCGACCGTGAGCCTGACCGCCACGCCATCGGTAGCCGAAGGCGGGACCATCGTCTACACCGCCACGGTGACTGCACCGGTCACGGGCTCTGCCGTGGTGGTGACCTTGGCCAACGGGCAGACCATCACCATTCCGGTCGGGCAAAGTTCGGGGACCGCCACGGCAGCAGTCTCCAACGACGTCTACCAAGGACACGCCCCGGTCACCAACAACATCACCGCCGTCAGTGGTGGCAACTATGAAAACCTGGTGGCGAACAAGACGGCGGTCAGCACCACAGTGACCGATGTCCAGGACACCACCACCGTCACCTTGACCGCCACGCCATCGGTGGCCGAAGGCGGCATCATCACTTACACCGCAAGCGTGGGGGCACCCGTCACCGGCAGCCCGGTCGTGGTGAACCTGGCCAATGGGCAGACCATCACCATCCCGGTCGGCCAGAGTTCCGGCACCACCACCGGAGCCGTGAGCAACGATGTTTATCAGGGCCATGCCGCCGTCACCAACAGCATCTCCAACGTCAGCGGCGGCAACTACGAGAATCTGGTCGCGGACAAGACCCAAGTCAGCACCAGCGTCACCGACGTGCAGGACACCACCACGGTTTCACTGTCGGCAACACCAAGCGTGGCCGAGGGTGGCCAGATCGTGTACACCGCGACCCTGACCAATGCCGCGCAGTCCCCGGTGACAGTGACCCTGAGCAACGGCCAGACCATTACCATCGCTGCCAACCAGTCCTCCGGCAGCGTCAACGTTGCCACCCATGGCGATAACCCCTATCTCGATGCCGGCCAGGTCAGCGCCAGCATTACCAATGCCTCGGGTGGCAACTTCGAGAACCTGACGATCAACAGCACACCAGCGGTGACCAGCGTCACCGATACCGTCGATACCTCGACCGTGACCCTCGCCGCCACGCCGTCTGTGGCCGAAGGCGGCACCATCGTCTACACCGCCACCGTCACCGCAGCGGTCACCGGCAGCCCGGTGCTGGTAACCCTGGCCAACGGCCAGACCATCACCATTGCCGTCGGGCAAACATCCGGCACGGCCACGGGTACCGTCACCAATGACGTCTATCTGGGCCATGCGCCGGTGACCAACAGCATCACTGCCGTCAGCGGCGGCAACTACGAGAACCTGGTGGCCAACAAGACAGCGGTCAGCACTACCGTCACCGATGTGCAGGACACCACCACCGTCACCCTCACCGCCACACCAAGCGTGGCAGAGGGCGGCACCATCACCTACACCGCCACCGTCGGCGCCCCCGTTACCGGCAGCGCCGTGGTGGTGACCCTGGCCAACGGACAGACCATTACCATCCCGGTCGGCCAGAGCGTCGGCACCGCCACCGGCAGCGTGACCAACGACGTGTACCTGGGCCATGCGCCGGTGACCAATAGCATCACCAACGTGTCCGGCGGCAGCTACGAGAACCTGGTGGCCGACAAGACCCAGGTCAGCACCAGCGTCACCGATGTGCAGGACACCACTACGGTGACCCTGACCGCCACGCCGACAGTGGCCGAGGGCGGCACGATTCTCTACACCGCCACCGTCAGCGCGCCGGTCACCGTCACTCCGGTGGTCGTGACCCTGACCAACGGCCAGACCATCACCATTCCGGTCGGCCAGAGCAGCGGCACCGCCACCGGCTCGGTTACCAATGATGTCTATCAAGGGCATGCGGCCGTCACCAACAGCATCAGCAGCGTTTCCGGCGGCAGCTACGAGAACTTGGTGGCCAACAAGGCCGTGCTCAGCACCAGTGTCAGCGATGTAACGGATACCACCACCGTCACCCTGACCGCCACACCCACCGTGGCCGAGGGCGGCCAGATCGTCTACACCGCGACCCTGACCAACCCGGCGCAGACCGCAGTGACCGTAACCTTGAGCAACGGCCAGACCATCATCATCGGTGCCAACCAGTCCTCCGCCAGCGTCACCGTGGCAGCGCCGGTCGACGACGTCTACATCGACGCCACCACGGTCAGCACCACCATCACCAACGCCACCGGCGGCAACTTCGAAAGCCTGGTAGTGAACATGGCGCCAGCAGTCACCGCCATCACCGACACGCTGAACAACACCACCCTCGGCATCACCGGTTCGGCCACGGTGGCCGAGGGCAGCACCGCCACCTACACCCTGACCCTGAGCAACCCGCCTCAAACCGACGTGGTGGTCAAGTTGAGCTACAGCGGCACCGCCACCAACGGCGTCGACTACACCGGCGTGGCCAGCGTGACCATCAAGGCCAACAGCAACACGGCGACCTTCAGTATCCCGACCATCAAGGACAACATCACCGAGGGCACCGAGACCTTCACCATCAAGATCGACTCGGCCACCGGCGGCAACTTCGAGGGCCTGGTGGTCAGCAACACTGCGGGCAGCATTACCACCCAACTGTTCGAACCCGCGCCAGTGCTGGACCTGGACGCCAACGATTCCAGCGCCAAGACGGGCGCAGATTTCCAGACCACCTTCACCGAAAACGGCAGCGGCAACTCGATCAGTGACCTGGACATCTCCATCACCGACTTCGACAGCCCGCAGATGGCCGGCGCCACCGTCACCCTGACCAACGCCCAGGCCGGCGATGCGCTGAACCTGGGCAGCAGCGTCAACGGCATCACCATCACCTCCAGCGTGACTGCCGGCAAGGTGGTGCTGACCCTGACCGGCAACGCCTCGCTGGCCGACTACATGCAGGCGATCAAGAACATCACCTTCGTCAACACCAGCGAAGACCCGAGCACCACGCCGCGGATCATCACGGTCACGGTCACCGACGGGGTCAATGTGTCGAACACGGCGACAACCACGGTCAATGTGGTGGCGGTCAATGATGCCCCTGTGTCCAGCGGTGGCGTCGTCATCGGTGTCGAAGACACCGCGCTGGTGCTGAACTGGAGCAACTTCAACGTCACCGACGTCGACAGCCCGAGCTCGAGCCTGGGCGTCACCATCACCCAGCTGCCGACCCTTGGTACCCTGCAGTACAACAACGGCAGCGCCTGGGTGAACGTGACGCTCAACCAGACCGTGAGCCAGGCCGACATCGCCGCCGGCAAGCTCAAGTTCTTGCCGCTGGCCAACCAGTCGGGCGTCGACGGCTACGGCGGCACCGGCATGGGCAACAACCAGGCCGACTACGCGCAGATCAAGTTCAAGCCCACCGACGGCATCACCCCAGGCAGCGAAACCACGCTGAAAGTGGACATCACTCCGGTCGCCGACGCGCCGACCCTGTCCATCGGCAGCAATAGCGTCAACTCGCTGGGCCTGACCAAGGAAACCTGGACCACCCTCACCGGCCTGGGCACCAACGGCAATGGCATTACCGGCGATGCACTGAAGACGGTGTTCACCAACTCGGGCACCGCTACCAAGTCCGAGACCACCACCAATGTGCAATCCGACGCCAGCGTTGCGGCCCAGAGCGGGTCGAAGACGTCCGGCCTGGTGTACCTGGAAGCCGGCAAGACCTATACCTTCAGCGGCACTGCCGACGACAGCCTGCTGGTGAACATCGGCGGCAAGACCGTGGTCACCGCCACCTGGGGCTCTGGCTCGGGAGCCGTCTCGGGCACCTACACGCCCACCACCAGTGGCTATTACACCCTGGAGATCTACCACGCCAACCAGTCGGGCCCAGGCAGCTACGACGTCAACATCAAGGTTGGCAGCGGCGCGGTCGGTGACTTCAACAGCACCAGCATCGCGATGTACCCGAACGTCACCGCCCTGGCCAACGCCGGCGTCACGCTGTCCGACCTGCACGGCAGCAGCGGCCAGGGCTACTACGATGGCTACAAACTCAACGAAGGGCCGGAAAATGGCAGCGTCAAGCTGGTGGGCATCAGCAGCAGCCTGACCGACACGGACGGCTCCGAGGCCCTGAGCGTCAAGCTGGGTGGCATCCCGGCCGGCTCGGTGATCAGCGACAGCGCCGGGCATAGCGCCATCGTGGGCACCACGGCGGTCGACGTCAGCGGCTGGACCTTGAGCAGCCTGACGATCAAGACGCCGTCCTACTACAGCGGCCAGTTCGACGTGAAGGTCACCTCGACGTCCACCGAGTCGGTCGGCGGCAGCTTTGCCACCACCGAAGGCACGCTCAAGGTCACGGTGTACCCGGACACCTACACCACCTCCCAGCTGACCACCGCCAGCGACAGCACAACCGGCACCTACGGCGACGACATCATCATCGCCGACAGCGCCGGCCTGCACATGGCCGCCGGCACCAACTACAACCTCGCCTTCATCGTCGACACTTCAGGCAGCATGAGCAGCACCGGCATCGAGGCAACCAAGACGTCGCTGGCAACCACGTTCCAGGCGTTGCTGGCGGAGGCCAAGGCCACCGGGGTCGGCACGGTGAACGTGCTGCTGGTGGACTTCGCCACGCAGGTCAAGAGCACCGTCGCGGTCACCCTCAACGATGCCGGCCTCAAGACCCTGCTCAATGCCCTGAGCGGCATGAGCGCGGACGGCGGCACCAACTACGAGGATGCATTCAAGACCACGGCCAACTGGTTCCAGAACCTTAAGAATGCCGGCGTCACCGGCACCAACCAGACCTACTTCCTCACCGACGGCCAGCCGACCTACTACCAGACCGGCGAGCAGACCAACCCGGCCCTGGCCAACAGCTCGGTCAAGCTCGACACGCTGCTGACCAACATCAGCTACAAGATGGGCGACACCCTGACCAACTACCAACTCGACACCAGCAACCGGGTGTCGATCGATGCCACCGGCAAGCTCACCGCCGAAACCCGCAGCTACGACCTGCTGAGCCTGAGCTACAAGTGGAGCGCCGTGACCACCGGTCTGATCCACGCCGAAGGCAATGGCGGCTACGAGCTGTCGAAACTGGCCGGCACCGGCAGCAGCACCTCCAGCGACACCTTGAGCAACGCGACCTCCAGCTTCGCGCTGCTCTCGGCGCTGTCGTCGGTCGAAACCATTGGCGTCGGTACAGGCATCAGCACCACCGACCTGAAACCTTTCGACAGCGATGGTGTACCGCAGGTCAACGTCGACCCGAGCAAGATCACCGATGCCATTCTCGGCCACACCGACCAGACCATCGCTGGCGCCGACACGATCAACGGCGGTGATGGCCACGACATCATCTTCGGCGACCTGGTGAGCTTCGACTCGATACCCGGCAGCGGCATCGAGGCCGTCCAGGCCTTCGTCGCGACAAAGATGGGCGTGGATGCGAGCCTGGTGGATGCCAAGGTGATGCACCAGTACATCAGCGAGCATTACACAGACTTCGACCTGTCGCGCACCAACGACGGCGCCGACACCTTGATGGGTGGGGGCGGCAACGACATCATCTTTGGCCAGGGTGGCAACGACTACATCGATGGCGGCAAGGGCAATGACATCCTGCTCGGCGGCACCGGCAACGACACCTTGCTCGGTGGCGAAGGCAACGACCTGCTGTTCGGCGGGGCCGGCAACGATACGCTGATCGGTGGCAAGGGCAACGACATCCTCAGCGGTGGCGCCGGCGCCGATACTTTCGCGTGGAAAGCCGGCGACATCGGCCAGGACGTGATCAAGGACTTCAAGCTGAGCGAAGGTGACCGCCTCGACCTTACCGACCTGCTGCAGGGTGAACGCGGCACCACCATCGACAACTACCTGAAGATCACCACCGTGGGCGGCGAGTCGACCCTGCAGATCAGTACCGAAGGCAAGCTCAATGCAGCCGGCGGGCTGGCCAATGCCGACGTGTCGATCAAGCTGGAGGGGGTGAACTGGTCGAACACCACGATCAACTCGCTGATCAGCGGCGCCGACCCGACCATCAAGATCGACAACAACAACAGCTGACTGGCAGGCGCAGCAAGGCAAAGTTGCCTATGCTGCGCCAGAACCTACCCTGAGGACTCAACGTGACGAGGATGGATGCCATGTTCTATGTGCAACGCGACGGCGAGGGGCAGTTGGCGCGGGTGGAAGCCGCGCCCTACGCCGAGTACACGGAAATCCTGCCCGCCGACCATGCGGAAATACAGGAGTGGTTTGCCGACGATGTCGTCGAGAACAGCCTCAAGCAACTCAAGCAGAGCGACCTGGACATGATCCGCGTGCTCGAAGACCTGATCGAGGTGCTGACCACCAAGGGCGTGATCAGCATCACCGACCTGCCCGCCGGGGCTCAGGCCAAGCTGCTCAACCGCTCGACGGCGCGCAAGGCGCTGGGCAGCCTGAACAACCTGATCGAAGAAGAGGAGGAAGGCGGGTTGATCTGAGATCAGCGCCAGGGCGCGGGCTCCCCAGACAGCTGGCCCTGGATGCCTTCGATGCCCATTTCCTGCAGCACCTGCCGCTCGCCTTCGGTCTCGACCCGTTCGGCGATCAATGGCAGGTCGATGCTGTGGGCTGCACGCTGGATGGCTTCGATGAACAGCCGCTTGTGTTGCTCATGGTCGATGTTGCGGATGTAGCTGCCATCGATCTTCAGATACGCCAGGCCCAGATGCGCCAGGTTGCCGATCATGCTGAAGCGGCCACCAAAGCGCTGCAGGGCCAGGCCGAAACCGAGCCCGCGCAAGCGCCGGGTCAACTGTTCCAGCACAGCCTGCTCCGGCAGCTGCTCCTCGCCGATCTCGAAGATCAAGCGTGCGCCCAGTGCCATGTTCTGGCTCAGCAGTTCATAGACCCGTTGCAGCGCCTTCGGGTCGGCCAGGGTTGCGGCAGACAGGTTCAGGGCCAGCACCTGGTCATGGCTGCGCAGGTGCGCGAGCGCTTTTTCCAGTACCAGCAGGTCCAGCCGCGACATCCAGCCAAAACGCTCCAGCCAGGGCAGGAAGCGGCCGGCGGGCAAGGCCTCGCCCTGCTCGTCGAGCAGCCGCGAGATCACCTTGTAGTGAAGCACCCGCTGAGCGGCCTGGGTCTGCACCACCGGCTGGAAGAACAGTTCGAAGCGACCATTGACGAATGCCTCATCCAGGCGCGTATGCCACGCGTGCTGGCTGTCGCCAGCAACAGCAGCGGCGCCCTGCTCCAGGCATACCCAACCCGGTGTCGGCTGATTTTCGGCAAGTGCCAAAGCCTCGTCAGCCAGCTTGAGCAGCGCCTGCGGCGGATCACCCGGGCTGAACGGCGCCAGGCCAATGCAGGCGACCGGGGAGATATCGCTGGCACCGGTATCGTGCAGGCTCTGCAGCGCCGCCTCAAGGGCCTGGGCAAGCCGCACAGCATCTTCGTGGACCATACCTGGCGCCAGGACAGCAAACTCGCCGCCACGGCTGCGGGAGATCAGGTCGTTCGTCTCTGGGAACGTGGCGCAGGTGCGCTTGAGCTGCTCACCCACCGCTTGCAGCAACTGGTCGGTACGCTGACCGCCGAGGCGCGCATTGAGCCCTGCGAGCCCCTGCACTCGTAGCAACAGCAGGTAGCCGGCACGGGCCTCCTCCATGTTGCTGACGCGGGCGTTGAGCTGCATCTCGAAGTAACGCCGGTTGGACAGCCCGGTCAGGCTGTCCTGATAGGACTCGGCACGCAGCCGCTCACTGCGCTCAGCCTGCTCGCTGAACAGCGCCTTGAGCTTATCGACCATCTGGTTCATTGCCTGCACTACCCGGCGCAGCTCTGGCGTGCGCGGCACCGGCAGATTGAGAAACTCGCGCCGGGCAATCGCGTAGGACTGTTCAACCATCGCGTCCAGCGGGCGCAGTTGGCGGCGCAGCAGCAAGGCGCCCAGCGCCGCGCTCGCGGCTCCGCAAAGCAGCAGCCAGCCCAGGCTGCCCAGAGCACTCTGCCAGAGCTTGCCGATGGCGAACATGGGGTGGCTGATCACCTCGACTCGCGCGGCCTGCTGCCAGCCCCGGCTGACGATGGCATCGCCGCCAGCCGCCTCCAGGCCGATCAGGTGGATGAACCAGGCAGGCACGCCACCTGGGTCCGGCTCGGCGTGGCGCTCCACCAGCACGGCGTTGGAGCCCAGGTCGATGACTTTGATGCTGGCATAGTAACCACTGTCGAAGATCGAGCTGACCATCAGCTCTACCATGGCCGGGTCATCGATATCAGGTGTCAGTGACAATGCCAACGCGGTGGCAGCGTCCTGGGCGTGCGAGCGCAGCTGGTTGACGTACTGACTACGCGAGCTCTCCAGGCTGACCATGAAGCTGCCCGTGAAGGCGACTACCAGGAACAGACAAATGGCCAACAGCAGTTGTTTGAACAGTGACATCTGCGCTCCTTCAGTAGACCGGTTCGGCCGGGAACCCTTCGGCCTGCATTTTCTTCAACACGTCCTGCCAGCGTGACAGGCGCTTGGTATCGCCGACCTTCTTGTTGCCTGCGGCGCCGGTCAGCCACAAGCCTTCGCCATTGAAGGCGTAGACCGGCAGCAGGTCGGTGCGTTGGCTGGCCGGCTTGATCGCGTCCATCAGGCTGTCGAGCACCAACGGCTGAGCCTGTGGGGATGAATAATAGGTCAGGACCATGTGCGCACGGTTCTGGCGCAAGGCTTTGACATAGGTAATGCGCAGTTTCTCGGCGGGAATACCCATTCGGCGCAGGCTGAAGTACTTGGCGATAGCGTAGTCTTCGCAGTCGCCGGCGCCCTTGATCAAGGCCTGGATTGGCGTGGCCCAGTAGTCGACTTCATGCCATAGGTCGATGTCTTCGACATAACGCAGCTGCTGGTTGAAGAACAGGTTGACCACCTGCAGGCGCTGCACCTCGGTGCCTTGGCTGTGCGTCGCCATCAGGTTCTGCCAGGCATCGATGCGGGGCTTGCCAGCCCCTAGCGGGCCGTACAGGGCCTGGGACTTGCGGCTGATCTCGGCGAAATCCCAATCCGCATGCAGGCCGCCCAGCAACAGGCTGCCAAACAGCAGCGCAAGGCAGGCGCGGCGCACGGTGGTTTTGAGCAACCAGGTTATCGCCACTGCGAAGCCCTGTTCAGATCAGTCCAGAGCAGCGATGGTGCGGCCTGGCCACTTAAAAGACAATGGCACCGCGCAAGCCAGTAGCCGATGGTCGGCTGGCTATAACTTTATTGTTAGCGCTTAGTGTGTGTCGCTTCCTTTGCCGGGAAAACTCATCCACCATTATTGTGAGCTTGGCCCGCTCGCTCTGTCGCGGGCGCAGGTTTGACAAGCCCCCTTGCCTGTCACTAGTGTCATTGGATCCAACTTTTTGTCGTCGAGGCACACTTCGCTTGGCCGAGAAAATCAAACTCAGTAACGTGCTGGCCAGTGAACAGCTGCCGGCACACCTGGCCCGTGGCGTCATTGAAGAACGCCTGCGCAGCGCCATTCTTGATGGCCGCCTGCCACCTGGCACCGCCGTGCGCCAACAGGAAATCGCCGACCTGTATGGCGTCAGCCGCATGCCGGTGCGCGAGGCGCTGCGCCAACTGGAGGCGCAATCGCTGCTGAAGGTGGAAATGCACAAAGGCGCGGTGGTTGCGCCGTTGATTGGCGAAGACGCAGTCGACACCTATGCATTGCGCGTGCTCCTCGAGAGCGAGGCGCTGCGTCAGTCGATCCCGCTGCTCGATGCCGATGACATCGCCAGCGCCCGTGGTTACATCGAGCAACTGGAGAACGAAACCAGCCATGCGGAAATCGGCCGTCTCAATCGGCTGTTCCACATGGCGCTCTATGGCAAGGCATCCAACCAGAAACTGCTGCGCCTGATCGAGAACGAGTTGAACGAGGAAGAACGCTTCCTGCGCTTCCATCTGTCGTCCATGGGGCTGGGCAAGCTCACCCAGGACGACCATAACGCCCTGGTCGATGCTGCCGCTGACAAACAGGTCGAGGAGGCGGTAAGGGTGCTGGAACAGCACCTGAACAATGGATCGCGAGTGATCAGAAACTACCTGGACAAACAACTCGCCCGCTAGCGCTCACGCCAAGGTGTTATAGCAGCTGAAAAGAAAAAGCCCCTGTCTGCAACGCAGACAGGGGCTTTTTGTTTGAATCTTGACGATGACCTACTCTCACATGGGGAAACCCCACACTACCATCGGCGATGCATCGTTTCACTGCTGAGTTCGGGATGGGATCAGGTGGTTCCAATGCTCTATGGTCGTCAAGAAATTCTGTGTGCTGGCCCGTCGCTGTGACGTGCCTGCGAATCTCTGTAGTTCCTACTTAAAGACAAAACCCCTACCTGCATGTGCAGATAGGGGTTTTGCGAAATGAATCTTGACGATGACCTACTCTCACATGGGGAAACCCCACACTACCA
>NZ_JBIVHW010000026.1:0-19767 GCF_044749405.1 Pseudomonas sp. NPDC089422 | reverse complement strand
CGCGCCAATGCCTCAGGAATAATTGGCCCGAAACAAATGTAGGAGCAGGCTTGCCTGCGATGCGCCGCGCGGGCGGCGCTCGATCTCATAGGCGCCGCAAAGCTATCGGCGAACACCTGTGAGCCTCTACACGATCACCTTGGCGCCCAAACACAGGCTTCCAAAGGAACCGCCAGAATACCCTGCTACCTGATGCTGTACCGATTTTCAGCTTATCTATACAAGACAGACCGCACCGTACAGCTGCTGCCCCCTCAAAACGGAGCCGGCATGAAGAAAAGCCCGCTAAGCCAACGCAAGGACGATCACCTGGATATCGTGCTGGCCGCCAGCAACACCGCCCATGGCGTGGACCCTGGCTGGTCGGCACTGCGCTTCGAGCACTGCGCATTGCCCGAGATGGCTCTGGACGATGTCGACCTGAGTACCAAGCTGTTCGGCTGCGCCCTGAGCGCCCCGTTGCTGATCAGCTCCATGACCGGTGGCGCCGAACGCGCGCGCTTCATCAACCAGCACCTGGCCGAAGCCGCGCAGGCACTGGGCATCGCCATGGGCGTCGGCTCGCAGCGGGTGAGCCTGCGCAGCGGCCAGGACCAGGGCCTGACCGACGAGCTCAGACGCCTGGCACCGGATGTACCGCTACTGGCCAACCTCGGCGCCGCCCAGCTACGAGAGGCCGACGGCCTGGACCTGGCGCGCCGCGCCGTCGACACCCTGCAGGCCAATGCCCTGATCATCCATCTGAACCCCCTGCAGGAAGCCGTACAGCCTGAAGGCGACCGTGACTGGCGCGGCGTGCTGAAACGCATCGAAACCCTGACCTCCCAACTGCCGACGCCCGTGATTGCCAAGGAGGTCGGTGCAGGTATTTCACCCCGCGTGGCGCGCATGCTCTGCGACGCGGGCGTAGCCATGATCGATGTCGCTGGTGCTGGCGGCACCAGCTGGGCCGCCGTGGAAGCCGAGCGCGCCGGCAACGCCGCCGAGCGTGAGGTCGCCCTGGCGTTTGCCGACTGGGGCATCCCGACCGCCCAGTGCCTGCTGGCGGTGCGCCGTGCCGTACCGGAAATCGGCCTGATCGCCTCCGGCGGTGTGGCCAACGGCGTCGATGCCGCCAAGGCCATTCGCCTCGGTGCCAACCTGGTGGGCCAGGCCGCCAATGTACTGAGTGCGGCGATGATCTCCAGCCAGGCCGTGGTGGAGCATTTCGATATTCTCCTGCGCCAGTTGCGCATCGCCTGCTTCTGTACCGGCTCGCACAACCTTGCGCAACTGCGCCGGGCGCGCTTGCTGCCGAGCAACCTGATGCCGCCATGAGGCATGCGGCTGTGGCATGATCAGCGCCTCCCTTCCCGCGGGCCCCTGTGCATGCTGATCGACGAAGAACTGACCCTGAAAAAGCTCGAGACCTTCCTCGCCTTCATGCGCATCGGCAACCTGGGGCGCGCCGCCGCCGAACTGTCCACCAGCGCCGTCAGCGTGCACCGCGCCATCCACTCCCTGGAAAGCGCCCTGCGCTGCCCGCTGTTCAAGCACGAAGGCCGCCAGCTGATCCCGCTCGAAAGCGCCTACGTGCTGGAAAAGAAAGCCCGTCAACTGATCCAGGACGCCGAGCAGATGGTGCGCCAGACCCGCGAGGCCGCCGGTTTCTATGCTGAGCGCTTCCGCCTCGGTGCGCTGTATTCGCTGACCGTAAAGACCGTGCCGAAGCTGGTGATGGGCCTGAAGCTGCGGCGCAGCGAACTGAACATCGACCTGACCCTGGGCTCGAACGTCGACCTGCTGCAACGCCTGAAAAACCATGAGCTCGAAGCCATCCTGGTGTCATTGGACGAAAGCGTGGCGGACCCGGCCTGCGAGCAGCTGCCGCTGTTCTCCGACGACATCTTCCTCGCCGTGCCGACCGATTCACCGTTCGCCGAGCAGCAGGAAGTGGACCTGGCGGACCTCGCCGACTCCACCTTCATCACCCTGACCCAGGGCTTCGCCACCCACCGCGATGGCGCACGGGTGTTCCAGCAGGCCGGGTTCGAGCCGAAGGTGGCGATGCAGGTGAACGACATCTTCACCTTGCTGAGCATGGTCAGTTCGGGGGTTGGGTTCGCGCTGCTACCGGGGCGGATCGCAGCGGTGTACGAGAACCGCGTGAAGCTGATACGGCTACAGACGCGGTATCGATTGCAGCAGCATATCGGGGTGGTGTTTTTGAAGGCTCGGGAGCGGGAGCCGAATTTGCTGGCTTTGTTGGCGGAATGCCGGATGTACAGCCGCGAAGCCTGATCCCAGCGACCCGTCAATTCTGCCAGTGGCGTCCCATTGTAGGTGAAGCCATGCTTCAACCCTTAAAACGCAGAAAGCTCACAGGGTGCGTATTAACGCACGACTTTTTCTATAACGCAGGCCAGCGATGCCCAACAGGAGGGCTGTGTGTTTACTTACACTTGCCACGGCTATGACAGAGTGGATAGCAAACGTCCCTCACTGCTTGGGTTCAACGGTGAGCACAAGCAGCAGACCTTGGCCAACAGCTACTGGTTGGGCAGGGGCTATCGTTTGTATAACACCGTGTTGATGCGTTTCAACTCGCCCGATAGCTTCAGTCCGTTCGCTGACGGGGGGACTTAATGCCTATGGCTACTGCGCAGGAGATCCCGTCAACCTGATCGATCCTGACGGGCACATGCCAGTGCCTCAACGTTCCAGCCCTTTAAGACGACCACCGAGCCCTCCAGTCCAGAACGGAGCACAAGCGCCAAGAGAGCGGGGCCGCGCGCCAAGCCGGAATGAAGAACAAGCGCGAAGAGCACGGAGCCGCGCGCCAAGCCCAAGCCCAAATCGACGGCAAGCCCCTGGCGGTAGTCCTGGCAGCAGCAACCAAGGAAGCCGCTCAAGCTCATCGGCATCCGAAAATCGCTACTACCCGGAGCTTGACGGAAGAGAAAGCCCCGAACCACAACCACGTCGTGAAGACCTCGCCGAACAGCTGGCAGCGGCGGCCCGCAGACTCGGCTTGCATAGGGATATACGCTTACAGCATCAAGATGGACGGGTCGACATCATCCACAATCGCAGGCCTAGACAGGCAGAACAAGCCCAGGCTCTACCCACACTGGTTAGCGATCTGCGTGATTCACGCTCTCCTTCACGTTGATCGACCCGATTGAACCAACAGTTTGCGCTCCAGCCGGAGCATCGATTGCAGCAGCAAATCGGGGTGGTGTTTCTCAAAGCCCGGGAGAGGGAGCCAAACCTGATTAAGCTGGCCTTCTGGGGCTGCTGTGCAGCCCCAGGATTTCAGCCCACCAACCCTCTGACACAGAAGTACAGAATAGAAGGCCCCATCAGACACCCCAACCCGGTATGGAAAGTCGCAGTCAGCGCCCCATAGGGCACCAACCGCCGATCGGTCGCCGCCAGCCCGGCAGTCACACCGGACACCGTCCCCGCCAACCCACCAAACACCATCGCCGAACGCGGATTGTCCAACGCCAGCAACCGCGCCGAAACCGGCGTGAACACCATCACCAGAATCGCCTTGATCAACCCGGTGGCAATCGACAGCGCCACCACATCCGAACTCGCCCCCAATGCCGCGCCGGTCACCGGCCCGACGATATAGGTCACCGCCCCGGCACCAATGGTGGTCATGCTCACCGCATCCCGGTAACCAAAGGCATAGGCCACCGCGCAACCGACGATAAACGGCAGCACCGTGCCCAGCAGCAGCGATACCGCACCAATCAACCCGGCCTTGCGCGCCTCGGTGGCCTGCACCTCGAAGGCCGTGGCGACGATGGCAAAGTCGCGCAGCATGGCACCGCCCATCAGGCCGATACCGGAGAACAGCGCCATATCCGCCAGGCCCTTCTGCCCACCGGTCACGGTACCGCCAACCCAGGCCAGCACCAGGCCGATGACGATGGCGATCGCCGAGCCATGTACCCGGCCAAAGGTCAGGTACTTCGACAGCAGTACCGACAACCACATGATCCCGCCCACCACCGCAAAGGCAGTAATCAGGCCGTTGTGTTCCAGGGCATTGTCAATGATCGGCCACATGATCAGCGCCCTCCTGCAGGGGCGACCTGCGCGTTGGCCACTTCAGGCGCATCAGGCGCCGGCAAGGGTTCGCCGCGATGGCTGCGGCTGATCACCGCGATGGTCAGCCCGCACACCAGCACCGCACCGATCGCCGCCAGCAGCGCCACCGGCCCGCCATGCAGGGCGGTGACCACGTTCTGCTGGGCGGCCATGGCCACCACCACCGGGATGTACATGGCGCCCCAGAAGCCGACGCCGAACTCGCACTCCTTGCTCATGCCGCCATGGCGGTGCATGTACAGCCGTGCGCAGATCAGCAGGATCATGGCGATGCCAACCCCGCCCACATTGGATTTGACGCCCAGCAGCACGCCCAGGAAATCGCCGACGATAACGCCGGCCAGCGTGCATACCGCCAGCAGAGCCACACCATAGATGATCATTGTTGTTGTCCTCAGCTTGAGTCGAAGTTGCTTGTTGTTGTTCTTCGAGTTGCAGCGCCGTCATCGGTTGTCGGCCACCTCCTGGCGCAACAGCGCGTCGACGGTGTCCCATCGGGTGGCTTCGAGGGCAACCACCCTGCCCTGTTCGAACACCGGGCGGGCCAGGCCGCTGAGCACGCTGCCCGGCGGCATTTCCAGGTGAAGACGCACGCCGCGCTCATAGGCGTTGCGCAACGTAGCACGCCAGTCGACCCGCCGGGCCATGTTGCCGGCCAGGTCATCGCGCAGGCGTTGTGGGTCGAAGATCGGCCGCGCACTGCTGCCACTCAGGTAGGTGACGCTCGGGCGCCGCAGCTCGACGTTGGCGAACGCAGCCGCCAGCTCGGCGGCCGGGCCATCGAGCAATGCGCAGTGGGACGGCACGCTCACCGCCAGGCGCCGGGCCACGCCCTGGCCACGGCTGCGAGCCCTGGCGGCGACCTCGGCCATGGCCGTGTCGCTGCCGGCGATGACAACCTGGTTATCGCTGTTGAGGTTGGCCAGGTACACTTCGCCGCCCACTTCCTCCAGCAAGCGTTCGACACTGCCCAGGTCCAGCCCGCTGAGGGCGGTCATGCCGTAGCCCTGTGGATAGGCCCGCTGCATCAGTTCGCCACGCAAGGCCACCAGGCGCACCGCATCGGCAAACTTCAGTGCCCCGGCCGTCACGGCGGCGGGATAAGCGCCGATGGACAGGCCGGCCACATAGTCCGGTGCCGGACTGCGCTGCAGCAGCCAGCGCGCCCAGGCCACCCCGGCCAGCAGCAGGCACAGCTGCACCGCACGGGTCGACTGCAACGCCTGATTGCTGTCGAGCGCAGCAACCTGTTCGCCCAGCGCATCACTGGCCTCTTCCAGTAGCAGCGCGGCGCCCTCAGGCAGGCGCTGCAGCATGCCTGCCTGTTGCGCGCCCTGGCCTGGGAAAGCGAACAGGCTGCTCACGCTGCACACTCCAGCGCGCCCCAAGGGTCAGCGACAAGGCGCGCGCCAAGGGCTGACTTGAGCAAGACCCGGCGCGCAGCGCCCGCCCACTCGCGCAGGGCCACGGCGCCTGCCGGTGTTTCCAGTTGCACGTCGATACGGCATGGGCCGCAATCGAGTATATCCAGCAGCTCTCGTGCCTTGGCACGGGGCATGGGCAGTGGCACACGTAGCACAAGATCAAGGTCGCTGGCCGCATGCAGCACGTCGCAGCCAGTTGCCAATTGATACCCCACGCCACCCGTAGGGCCCCACGCCAAACCGTACGCATCGAGCACCACGGCCACCGATGCCAGCGCCTGCAAGGCAGCCCAAGGGCTGTGCCCCTGCCAGCGCAGCGCCTCGGGGCACAATTGCCGCTGGATATCACCCAGGCGCATCTGCACACCCAGGCGCTGCTCACGGCCTTGCCCGCGCACGCCCACTGCCACCCAGCCGTTGACACAGGCGGCACGCCGTACCACCACCGGCTGCCCGGCGGCCAATGCCTGCACGGCCCAGGCAGGCGCATCGGCAGGCAGGTCGGCCGGGGGCATGCCCCAGAGCAGGTCATGTGGCTGCGGCAGGTTCATCTCAGGCCTCCTGCCACTGGCTGCGCAGGCGTGCCCGCACGTCGCGCGAGGCGCTGCGGTGTTCACCGTCCAGGCGTGACGTGAGGTCAGTCGAATGGCCAATATCACGCACAGCCTCGGCCAGGCAGGCGCGTACCTGGGCAATGTCGGTGGCACTCGGTGCATCGGCGCTCTCGACCTGCAAGCGTCGCCAGAGCAGGCCCAGCGAGGCGTAGCTGGCAAGGTCATAGGCCATCGGCGGCACCTCGGCGGCCAGTGCCTCCAGCTGTTCGACACTGCGCAGGGTGATCCGCGCTGCGGCCGCCTTGCCCATGGCATGCACCATCACCCCGCTGTCATCCAGGGCGATCAGCCGCTGCGCCTGGTAGCCGTGGGCCAGGAAGGCGCCGGACATGGCCTTGCCGACCAGCAAGCCAATCACCGGGTGCCCGGCCAGGCGCGCCTGGGCGTAGGCCTGCACGGCGGCAGCCAGTGCCTGGTGGATGCCCAGGGCTTCCTCGCGACGGCCATAGGCCTGGCTCGGCACATCGATGACGGCGACGATGGCCCGTTTCTCGCCTTCGCGGTCCAGCTCGACCGCCTCGCTCACGGCCTTGGCCAGGCCCCAGCCTTCGAGCAGGCCGACTTCGCCGGCACGCGCCCGTGGGAACGGGTTGTGCGCGTCGGGTACAACGGCAATGAAGCGCGCCAGGCGGTTGTCCAGTTCGCCATCAATCACCCGCAGCGAAGCGGGATAGCCTGGCAGCGGTTCGCCAGCGGCCAGGCCCGGCAGCCAGTTCAGGGCACGGTTCATGGGGCGTCTCCTTGGTAGAGGGCGCGCACGGCAGCGGCGTCCAGTTGCGGGCAGTCGCCGCCCAGGCTGGCCAGGCGCTCCAGGTACCAGGCGTGGTGGCCGGCGCGGTTGGCCGATGGCTTGTCCAGCAGTTGCAGCAAGTGCTGGCGGAGGCTGTCGACGTCGTCCGCCACATAGGCGTCCACCAGGCCGCTGGCGTGACGTTGTTCGCCCCCGGTCAGGCTCCAGATGAACGGGCGGTCCTTGGCGTCGTACTCGGCGATACCGGCCTCCTGCTCGATCACTTGCGGGCCATTGAGGCCCAGGCGTGCTTCGCGGGTGACCAACAGGTGGCTGCACAGGCCGGCGGCGATGGACATGCCGCCGAAGCAGCCGACCGAGCCTGCGATCAGGCCGATTACCGGCTGATGAGTGCGCAACTCGACGATCGCCGCCTGGATCTCGGCAATCGCCGCCAGGCCAAGATTGGCCTCTTGCAGGCGCACGCCACCGGTTTCCAGCAGCAGCACGGCGCAGGTAGGGATGCCGTTGCGGTTGTCTTCGATGGCCAGCTCCAGGGCGCCGGCGATCTTGGCGCCGCCCACCTCACCCATGCTACCGCCCTGGAACGCGCCTTCGATGGCGGCGATCACGGTATGACGGTCATTGAGGAGGCCCTTGGCAATGACCACGCCATCGTCGGCCTGGGGCACGATGCCCTGGCGTGGCAGCCACGGTGACATCAGGCGGTCGAACGGGCCGAGCAGTTCACGGAAGCTGCCAGCATCGAGCAAGGCGCGGGCACGCTGGCGGGCGCCAAGTTCGACGAAGCTGCGGCTTTGCAGCAGGCGGGCGATGTCAGTCATGGGCAATCTCCTCGAAACCTTGCTCCAGGCGCAAGCGCACCACACCAGGGGTGGCGCCGAAGTCGTGGATGTCGATCTTCACCGCAGGTGGCGTGCGGCCATCGAACAGGCGCTGGAACAGCTGTTGCCAGCGTGCGCTGCTGCCGTTGACCGAGGTGACTACCTGGATCTCCAGGCGCCCGGCGCTGCCGGGTTCGATCAGCACTTCCAGGTCGCCGGAGCTGACGCAGCCGACCAAGGTGCGGCCACGGCCAGGCTCGGCGGCGGGGAATTGAAAGTTCAGGGTTTCCATTTCACAGGCTCCCGGCTTTGTCGAGGAACAGGCAGGCGGCCAGCAGATCGGCGGCGCCGCCCGGTGAGGCGTTCAGTTGCAGCAGATGCGCGTCCAGCAGGCGCAGGTGACGGCGGCCATCGAGGCTGGTGCAACCACCCGCTTCCAGCACCGCACGAGCGCCTGCCTGCAGGGTTTGCAGGCCTTGCGGGCCGGCGCGCCAGAGCACACAGGTGTCACTGAGTGCGGCCATGATCGCCAGCAAGGCATCCAGCCGGGCGTGGCTTTCGCGGGCACCGTTGGCGCGGCTGCGGCGCAGTTGTGGCAGGCCGTGTTCGAGTACGGCGGGGAAACCTTGCTGGGCCTGTTCGCGGGCACCGCTGGCGCCGTAGCGGTGGCGGACCTGGGTACCGTGGCTTTCCTGAACAGGGGCTGCCGGGTCGTCGATCAGGGCGATGCGGCCGGCACGGGCGGCAACTGCCAGGGGATCGGCCTTGGCATCCAGCGCTTGCGCAGCCACCAGCAGGCCCAGGGCCCAGATCGCGCCGCGATGCGTGTTGATGCCGCCCGTGGTGGCGAGCATGGCCTGTTCGCCTTCACGGCCGATGCGGCCCAGCTCGGCGCGCAGCGGCCGGCCGATCTCGCCACGGGCCTGGGCGGCTTCGGCCATCTGCCGCAGGCAAGGCCACAGGGCCAGCGCCGACGCGTGCATCAGGGCCAGGGTCATGTCGGTGTGGGCGCCACTACTGCGGCGATCGACCAGACCGGGCTTGGGCGACAGGTCGGCTTCGTCGATGAGGGCCTCGGTTGCCAGATCGGCCAGGCGCTCTGGCAGGGATAGCTGGGTTTGCTGGACTGGCCTCTTCGCGGCTGAAGCCGCTCCTACAGGGATTGCGTAAGGCGTCATTTACCAGCTCCTGAACCGTGCGGGCGGGTTGTAGAGGCCGCCGGACCATTCCACCAGGTCGGCGATGCTGCGCGCGGCGAGCAGCTCGCGGCTGGCGTCGGTGCGGCGGATGCCCAGGTCCTCGGGCAAGGCGATCAGGCCTTGCTGGCGCAGGCGCAGAGTGTGCTTGGGGTCGTGGCGCAGGCCGATGGCAGTGACCCCAGCCACGGCGGCGATCATTTGCTGGCGCTCCTCCAGGCTGCGTGCCTTGTACAGGTAGGCGATGCCTTCTTCGGTGAGCAGGTGGGTGACGTCGTCGCCGTAGATCATCACCGGTGCCAGCGGCATGCCGGCTTTCTTCGCCACCTCCACGGCGTCGAGGGTTTCGACGAAGGTGGGTTTGCCGCCTTCCTGATAGGTCTCGACCATTTGCACCACCAGCTTGCGGCCACGTTCAAGCATCGTCTCGGGCACGGTCATGTCGAGCCAGGCCGGGGTCGCATGGCGCCGGCCGCGGGGGTCGTGTCCCATGTTCGGCGCCCCGCCGAAGCCCGCCAGGCGGCCGCGGGTGACGGTCGAGGAATGGCCGTCGCCATCGACCTGCAAGGTGGCGCCGATAAACAGGTCGACTGCGTACTGCCCGGCCAGCTGGCACATCATGCGGTTGGAACGCAGCGAGCCATCGCGGCCGGTGAAGAACACGTCCGGGCGCTGGGCGATGTAGTCTTCCATGCCCAGCTCGGTGCCAAAGCAATGCACGCTCTCGACCCAGCCGGTCTCGATGGCTGGGATCAAGGTCGGATGCGGGTTGAGTGTCCAGTTGCGGCAGATCTTGCCTTTGAGACCCAGCGATTGCCCATAGGTAGGCAGGATCAGCTCGATGGCGGCGGTATTGAACCCGATGCCGTGGTTCAGCGACTGCACCTGGTGTTTCTCGTAGATGCCACGGATGGCCATCATCGCCATCAGCACGTGCACAGGCTTGATATGGCGCGGGTCGCGGGTGAACAGCGGCTCGATGTAGAACGGCTGGTCGGCGACCACCACGAAGTCGACCCAGGACGCCGGAATGTCCACCCGCGGCAGGTCGTCGACGCGGTCCACCAGCTGGTTGACCTGGGCGATCACCAGGCCGTCGCTGAAGGCCGCAGGCTCGACCAGTGCCGGGGTGTCTTCGGTGCTGGGGCCGGTGTACAGGTTGCCCTCGCGATCGGCCATGAATCCGGCGACCAGCGTGACATTGGGGATCAGGTCGACCAGCAGCCGCGAGTACAACTCGATGTAGGTGTGGATGGCACCGACTTCCAGCAGGCCGTCTTCCAGCAGTTGGCCGATGCGCAGGCTCTGCGGGCCGGCGAAGGAAAAGTCGAGCTTGCGGGCGATGCCGCGTTCGAACAGGTCCAGGTGCTCGGCTCGGCTGACGCTGGGCATGATCATGTGCAGGTCGTGCAGGCGCTCAGGATCGGCCTTGGCCAGCGAGCGCGAGAGGAAGTCGGCCTGCTTCTGGTTGTTGCCTTCGAGCACCACCCGGTCGCCTGGGGCGATCAGCAGCTCGAGGGCTTCGACGATCCGCTCGGTGGGCAGCACCACACCGTCGGCCAGGTGACGGACGCGGTCCAGGCGGCGCTGCTTCTCGGCGCGGCGCCTGGACCATTGCGGCGGTGGATTCTTGGTTATGGTCATTGGGTGACTCCACGGGTTCGCTGTCGTGGGGGCACAGTAGGGCGTGGTTGGTTGGGGGATCAATCAAGCTGGGGGGCTGATCGTTACGGTCAGGGTAATGGATTGGTTTTGGAAGTGTTTGCCTTGAGCCCTTCAGCGCCCAAGCCAGGAACAACTCAAGGCAAAAACGCACGATCCCCCTGCAGATTTGTCCATTGTGCAAGATAATCTCGCATGCCAGGATCCAGCGATCCTCCAGCGCACTCCAGACTTCACTTGGAAAATCAATAACAAAGCAGGGAGAACGCGATGACCGCGCACGCTCATACCTCGGCAACGGCTCATGTACTGGCCGAGGTCCGCAACCAGATTGGCCACCTCACCCTCAACCGCCCTGCCGGCCTCAACGCCCTGACCCTGGACATGGTGCGCAGCCTGCGCCAGCACTTCGACCAATGGGCCGAAGACCCACAGGTGCAGGCCGTGGTGCTGCGCGGCGAGGGCCCCAAGGGCTTCTGTGCCGGGGGCGACATCCGCTCGCTGCACGACAGCTACAAGGCCGGCGAAACCCTGCACGAAGACTTCTTCGTCGAGGAATACGCCCTGGACCTGGCCATCCACCGCTACCGCAAGCCGGTGCTGGTACTGATGGACGGTTTCACCCTCGGTGGCGGCATGGGCCTGGCCCAGGGCTGCGACCTGCGCATCGTCACCGAACGCAGCCGCCTGGGCATGCCCGAGGTTGGCATCGGTTACTTCCCGGATGTAGGCGGCAGCTACTTCCTCTCGCGCATCCCGGGCGAACTGGGCACCTACCTGGGCGTCAGTGGCGCCCAGATCCAGGCCGCCGATGCCCTGTACTGCGGGCTGGCCGACTGGTACCTGACCAGCGACAAGCTTGCCGCGCTGGATGAAGGCCTGAGCACGCTGCGTTTCGGTGACCACCCGCTCAAGGACCTGCAGAACCTGCTGGCCAGGCTCGGCAGCCAGGTGCTGGACGATGCGCCGCTGGAAAAGCTGCGCCCGGTCATCGACCACTTCTTCGCCCAGCCCGACCTGGCGGCGATCATCGAGCAACTGCGCGCAGTGAGCATCGGCGACAGCCACCAATGGGCGTTGGCGACCGCCGCACAGCTGGAAAGCCGCTCGCCACTGGCCATGGCGGTTACCCTGGAGATGCTGCGCCGCGGTCGCCACCTGGCGCTGGAAGACTGCTTCGCCATGGAGCTGCACATCGACCGCCAGTGGTTCCAGTACGGCGACATCATCGAGGGCGTGCGCGCCCTGATCATCGACAAGGACAAGCAGCCGCGCTGGAACCCGCCGACCCTGGCCGGGCTGTCGCGCCAGCGGGTCGACCAATTCTTCGAAGGCCTGTGAGCCCGGGAGTACACAGATGCAAGACCTGGAACTGAGCGAAGAACAGATCATGATCCGCGACATGGCCCGGGACTTCGCCCGCGGCGAGATCGCCCCCCATGCCCAGGCCTGGGAAAAGGCCGGCTGGATCGACGATGCCGTGGTGCGCAAGATGGGCGAGCTGGGCCTGCTCGGCATGGTCGTGCCCGAAGCATTCGGCGGTAGCTACACCGACTACGTGGCCTATGCCCTGGCCGTCGAGGAAATCGCTGCCGGCTGCGGCGCCACCGGCGCGATGATGAGTATCCACAACTCGGTGGGCTGCGGCCCCCTGCTCGCCTACGGCACCCCCGAACAGCAACAGACCTGGCTACCACGCCTGGCCGCTGGCGAGGTGATCGGCTGCTTCTGCCTGACCGAGCCACAGGCCGGCTCGGAAGCGCACAACTTGCGCACCCGCGCCGAGCTGGTCAATGGCGAATGGGTGATCAACGGCGCCAAGCAGTTCGTCAGCAACGCCCGCCGCGCGGGCCTTGCCATCGTCTTCGCCGTCACCGACCCGGAGCTGGGCAAGAAGGGCCTGTCGGCCTTCCTGGTGCCCACCGACAACCCGGGTTTCAAGGTTGACCGCAGCGAACACAAGATGGGCATCCGCGCCTCCGACACCTGCGCGGTGACCTTCGACAACTGCCGCATCCCGGCGGCCAATATCCTCGGTGAGCGCGGCAAGGGCCTGGCCATCGCCCTGTCCAACCTCGAAGGCGGCCGCATCGGCATCGCCGCCCAGGCGCTGGGTATCGCCCGTGCCGCGTTCGAGGCGGCGCTGGTGTACTCGCGTGACCGCATCCAGTTCGGCAAGCCGATCAACGAACACCAGAGCATCGCCAACCTGCTGGCCGACATGCAGGTGCAGGTGAATGCCGCACGGTTGCTGATCCTGCATGCCGCGCGACTGCGTACGGCGGGCAAGCCGTGCCTGTCAGAGGCCTCACAGGCCAAGCTGTTTGCGTCTGAAATGGCCGAGCGGGTGTGCTCGATGGCGATTCAGGTGCATGGGGGGTATGGCTATCTGGAGGATTATCCCGTGGAGCGGTATTACCGGGATGCGCGCATTACGCAGATTTATGAAGGGTCCAGCGAAATCCAGAGAATGTTGATTGCACGAGAGTTGAAGCACTATCCGCAATAAGCACTGACACACTTCGATATACCGGCAAAACAAAAGACCTGTCACTACCTGCAGCACTCCGTTGCAGGCGGTGACAGGGCACGCACAAAACCTAATGGATCACCGCGCTAGAACGGTGCATATTGAATATTATCGAGATGCACATTTGTTCCGCCATCCATGAACTCAAATGACTTGATGGCTGAACCTGGCGAGGTATAAGTAATACGCACAGATTGTGGCCGATACCCAGCCGGTTTCGCGGTATAAAAGCTCGGCGCTGTAATAGTCGCAATCATAGTACCGGACGCCGTGTAAAAACGCACATAATGCGTCCCTCTGACATCATCCGCGATATCAAAGCTAACCGTTCTAGCCAAGCCTCTCAGCGTGAACTTGATGTAGGCACCACAGCCTGTAGAAATAATGTTGCCCCACGTCGGATACCAAGCATCACACCGACTGGATAACAATGAGCAATTGCCTTTGGTCACTGTAGCGGTGAGCGCTGGACACTCTAAACTCGCACCCAGAGGCAATCCCTTGGGCGCAACCGACTCAAAGTTCTCACGAGTAACTGCTCCGACCAGTTGTAATGCAAGCACATTAGAAAGAGCGACTTTCGTAGTCCCATTGCGTACCAGTTCATAGCGCACTGCAAGGGGCTTACCAGTAGCGTCTAGCAGTGACTGCATATTCTGCGCAAGTACCTGATCGAGCGGCAGGGTGAACGTCTGCGGGCCTGCGCTGACCAGCAACCTTTTACCACTTGAATAGTTACCCACCTTGATGACGACCTCATCGCCCAACGCCAGACCAGGATGATCCAGGCGCACAGAGAATTTGTTATCAATGATTGGCGTTAAATTGAGCTTGCCCGCCACTGCCAAAGGTACGACTGGCGCACCAATTAAATTCTCTTGCATCGCTGCAGTCGCTACAGTGAAGACAAGGTCTCTCGATGCAGCCGTCGGTTTTTCGGACCACTCAACCGTGTAGTAAACTGTCATTTCAACAGGCGCGTTCCCCTTTATCTCATAGGCAGTGCGAGGCACAGTGAATCGAAATGGCCCCTTGTCACCGGAGGAAACTTCCAGTTGATCTCGATAGTAATTACCTTCAGCGGTCTCCCAATGCAGATAGATGGTGCTAGGCGCAGGCTGCTCAGCACCCACAGGGATCTCGATGACCATATTGAATTCATATTCATCATTATCGGGATCCACCATGCCGTTGTTAAGCGGCAACTCAGTCGTCGGTGCCGGCAAACTCTCAACCAGCTCGCCAATTTCGTAGGTTGCGACTTCTGACTTGAAGACCTTCTTCCCTCGCGTCACGTGGTACGAAATGTTGGCAAAGCCGCCCTCCAGTGGTTTGAGGAATATCGCCCCTTCAAGCCGGATGGCGATTTGGCTACCTGCCATATTGCTGGTAACGGGGACCTTTTTCACAGGTATTGAAAGCGAGGAACCATCCGATTTGGTACCGTGCCAGAAAAGGCTGATTTCATCTTGGGCTTGAAGGTTGGCAGCCTGGGGGATCAGGACATTGATGAATTTCAGGTCAGCATCAACCCAGCCGTCGTCGGTTTTATGGATCGCCGGTACCGGCAACAGCGAAGCCATACCTTTAATGTTGATATGGCCCATTTTTGAAGTGACAGGTGAGCCGACCTTGGGTGTCAAGGTATATGAAAACTGCGCATTACCACCACCCAGCGGCCACCATTCATCGTACGGGACCTGAATTTGCTGCGACTGAGCCGAGTCTGTAACTACAAGTGGCCCGAATTTTTTCGATGTACTTTGACCTTGTTCGGTAGTGCCTACCCAATGCAAAAGGATGCTATCACCTACTTGGAACTCCCCTACGCATTGAAGGATTACATAATCCTTCGAAATCCCGGAAGTTTCAATCTCACCTGTTGTAACGACAGTACCGTTGTCATCCAGCACTTCAGGCGCATTCAGAGAGACACCTGCAATGCTCACCTCGACAGTGGCATCTTCGGACCACTCCGACTCGTTACCGACAACATCCAAAACATAATAATACACGGGCAATGACTTACTATCACCCGCTGCCTTTATAACACTCTCTGACACTACCAACTCAATGGGCTTATCGACCTGATTCTTGGTCACTGTATGCGAAATCTCCTGACCTCCCCAGTACAGATAGATCACGTCATTTTCATTCATGCTCAAATAAGCAGGGACGGTGACCTTCGCACCATTTTCTGCCTCCACCGGGCCAAAGATTCCCCCTGAAGGCTTGGCCACAACCGGCGCGTTGAGCTCCTGGCCTACACCTTGCGTGCCTTTAATGCCTGGCTGACCTTTACGGAACAATGTACTCACCGCCGGCGATTCCAATACTGACCCACTCACCTTGTACACCGTATAGTACAGAGAGGATCTGCCCTCCGGGATATTCTTACTTTCAATCTTGAAAGTTTTATACTTGCCAGCTTCGGTGTTGGAGATAGGCCCTCCCGCAACCATTGTCCCTCCCCAGACCACACCGAGGTTGTCTTTCTCCGCCGTTTTGGCATCCAGAGGGACTAGTACAGTCACCACATCCCCAAAACCTTCAACCAACTCATCGCTTACCCCGAAATCTTCAGTGGCCGCGGGGTGAACCACATCATCTACATAGGGGCGCAGCAAAGCCGTGGATGCAGTACTCGGATATTTAGACTTAACGTAGTTTGCAAAGTCCTTGAGTTCTTCATCGACAGATGCAACGCCATCTACCGCCACTGGGGCGCTGGACGGCACGGATCCTGGTGCACTCATGATTAATTCCTCGCTCTCGGCTGCATGGGACAGCTACAGCGGTACGATAGGAGTGCTTAACGTCCAGGACAACTAGCAAAAATGTCAGTTTTCAAACTCTGGTGACTCTCATATTGCAATTAACGTCTTTGCTTAAAAGTTTCCGAAGGCAACTCGCCAAAACGCTGGCGATACACCTCGGAGAACCGCCCGAGGTGCAGAAAGCCATAATCCATGGCCAGCTCGGTCACGCTGCGCACCGCGCAGCTGCCATCACTCAAGCACGCATGCACCCGCTCCAGCTTGCGCTGGCGCACGTACTGCTTGGGTGTGGTGCCCAACTGGCGATCGAACAGCGCATACAATGAACGCAGGCTCATGCAGGCTTGCTCCGCCAACGCCTCTGCGGTCAGCTCCAGCTTGAGATTGCGGTCGATGTAATCGAGGATCCGCTCCAGGCTCGCACCGGGCGTACCCAGGCTTTCGCGGCGGATGTTGGTGCTCATCAGGGTCATCAGCTTGCTGGCGACGATCTGGCTGTAGTGCCCTTGCACCCGCGGCAGCGAATCACTGACCTCGGCTTCGTGGCAAACCATGGCCAGCAGGTTGACGAAGCCATCCAGCTCTTCCAGCCGGTAGTGGTTGCGCAGGAAGCGCACGCCGCCGTCCGGCCGTTGCCAGCGCTGCTCGTCGCAGATGGTGTCGAGCAGCCGGGTCGGCACCTTGAGGATGAATTTCTCGCAGTCTTCGGAATAGGTCAGGTCGACCGGGTCGTCCGGGTTGATCAGCAGCAGCTCGCCCGGCACCAGATGGTGCTCGCGCTGGTGCCCGCGCCACAGGCAGTTGCCATTGAGCAGGACCTGCAGGTGGTAGATCGATTCCAGCGCCGGCGAAGTGACCCGCACGCTGCCGCCGTAGCTGATGCGGCACAGGTCGAGTTCGGCGAACTTGCGGTGGCTGAGGCTGGCCTGTGGGTGAGTGGTGCGCGACAGGCCGATGCAGTGCTGGCCGACGTGCTGGTTGACGTAGTCGGACACCGCATAGGGGTCGGCGTGATGGAACACGCTACTGCGCTCGCTCAGCAGGCGGCTTTCCATAGGCTAGGCACTCGGCATCGTTATTCTTCTGGGCGCCGCTTCCTACTGGCCCTGGGCCTGTGGTTGCGGTCGTTCACGGTCATTCTATCGGGCCGGAGTCAGGGTTTAGGGGGCAGCTGACCACTGGCACATAAGTGACACACTAAGCAAAAAGGCGGGGGTTGGGCAATGAGATGTTCGGATTGGGTGGGCGAATAGCGGACAGTGAGTCGACCAGAATTGCGCGATAATCGAACACCGCGCAATTCCCTGTAGGAGCGGCCTTGTGTCGCGAAAGGGCCGCAAAGCGGCCCCAGGATCTCGGCGTCGCGTTCGAATTCAAGGGCTGCTCTGCAGCCCCTTCGCGACACAAGGCCGCGCCTACAAAAAACAGCGCAATCTGCAGCGTCAGTGAACCGCCACTTCCTGCCGCCCTGCCCAGCCCTGGCTACGCGCGCGGAATTGGCGCGGTGCAATGGAGAACAACTCGCGAAAGCGCCGATAAAAATGCGGAAAACTGACAAACCCGCTGGCCACCGCCACCTCGGTCAGGGACTTGCTGGTGTGCTGCAGCAACTGCCGTGCGTGGGTCAGGCGCAGCTCCAGATAGTAGCGTGGCGGCGTGGCCTGCACATGGCGGCGGAACAAGCGCTCCAGGTGGCGCCGCGACAACCCGGCATGCTCGGCAATCTCGTCGATGGCAATCGGGTCTTCGATATTGGCATGCATCAATTCCAGTGCCAGGCGCACGCCACGGGGCAGGCTCGGGTCGACTTCCGGCGTGATCGATGGCACGTCGCTCAGCACCCGCGAACGGTCACACGCCAGCATCTGCTCCACGGCCCGTCGTAGCGTCTCTCCCCCTTTGAATTCGAGCAGCGCCAGCATCATGTCCAGCGCGCTGCTGGCCCCTGCGCAACTCATCCGCCGGCTGTCGAGCATGTGCGCCTGACGGCTGACACGGACCTTGGGGAACAGCTCGCTCATCATCGCCCGGCCATCCGGGTGGAAGGCACAGTCATGGTCGTTGAGCAGCCCGGCTTCGGCCAGGAAGTAGGCGCCATTCCACAGCCCGCCGAGCTGGCAACCCAGGTGGTCGGCCTGGCGTAACTTGCTGCGCAGCAGTGCCGAGGCCTCCAGGCGCACACGGAAGCCTCCGCACACCAGCAGGCTGTCGAGCCCGTGCACATCCAGCTCGGCAAGCGCGGTGTTGACCGGCAGCGCGATGCCGAGGTCACTCATCACCTGCGCGCCCTCACCCACCACCTGAATGTCGAACAGCGGCGTGGCGCTCATCAGGTTGGCGGTGACCAGGGTGTCCATGGCGGCAGTGAAAGCCATCATCGAGAAATGCTCGCGCAGGACGAAGGCCACGCGGCGGCACGGCAGGCCCAGGGTGGTGCGGCCGGCAGGGTCGAGGTGGGCCAGGTTGGCGTTCTTGAGGATGCTTTCGAAGTGGCTCATGACGGTAACTCAACGACGGGAAGATCGCGGTGGGTTCTTCGCGGGCAAGCCCGCTCCCACAGGGACCGCATCAGCCCGGGGCTTGTGCTGTACCTGTGGGAGCGGGCTTGCCCGAACGCTACGACACTGCTATTACGGGATTACTTGCTGGCCTGGGTAGCCGCAGCGCGGGAGGCCTGCAGCCACTGATCGAACTGCTGACGGTGCGCGGCGACCCACTCCTTGGCATGGCGAGTGATGTCGGCCGGCTTCTTCTCGCCTTTCTGCATCTTCAGGTTCTGGTTGCTCTCGTCATCGGTGCTGATTTGCACCAGTGACAGGAACTTCTCTGCGGCCGGGTTCTTCTTGGCGAAGTCCTTGTTCAGCACTGCCACCACCTTGTCGATGGCAAAGCCGAGGTTCTTGCCGTGGTACATGGTATCGACATCATTGTTGCCGTCCGGCAGGTCGGTTTTCGGCACTTCCAGCCAGACCACGTCCTTGCCCTCGACCAGCACGCTGGCGATCCACTGCGGCACCCAGGTGAAGTACAGGATCGGCTTGCCTTCCTTGTAGCGGGTGATGGTGTCGGCCATCAGCGCGAAGTACGAACCCTGGTTTACGGTAACGGTCTTGCCCAGGTCATAGGCCTTCATGTGGTGGGCGATCACCAGTTCGCAGCCCCAGCCCGGGTTGCAGCCGGTCATGTCGGCCTTGCCGTCGCCGTCGGTGTCGAACAGCTTGGCGATTTCCGGCTTCTTCAGGTCGGTGATGTACTTGATGTTGTACTGGTCGGCGGTTTTCTTGTCGATGAGGTAACCCTGAGCGACGCCCGGCAGGATGTTGCCGGTCTTGACCATCACATCGTCGCCGCCGGCCTGCTGGTAGAACTTGTCGTGGAGCTTTTCCCACAGGTGCACGGTGAAGTCGGCGTCGCCGTTGGCCAGCGCCACCATCATCACGCCGTACTCGGTCTCCTTCGGCTCCTGCACGTTGTAGCCCAGCTCGCGCAGGCCCTCCATGGCAACTTCGCCACGGAAGCGCTCTTCAGCGATGGAGGGGAAGATCGGGGTGACCTTGACCCCTTCTCCCGGCTTGTCGGCCGAGGCATGGGCGCACAGCGCGGCGGCTACCAGGGTCAGCGCGGTGGCGCATTTGAGAATGCTGCGGGAGAACTTGGATTCGTGCATCGTCGCTTACCTTCTTCTGATTGTTATCTTCAAGTGCGGCAGATCGAATGTATCCAGGGGATTGCTCAGGCAGTCTTGCGCCGCCCTTGGGGTTGCGCCGCGCCGCACAGGCGCAGCACCAGGCCTACGGGGCCGGTGTGGTACCAGCGCAGGCTCGGGTCGGCGCTGGTGCGGGCGCCCATGGCCTGGGTCAGGCGGTCGAGGAAGATCGCCAGCAGCAC
>NZ_JBIVHW010000025.1:0-20506 GCF_044749405.1 Pseudomonas sp. NPDC089422 | reverse complement strand
CAAGGGACCGCGCGGCAATGCTTCAGGAATAACTGGCCGAAACAGATGTAGGAGCAGGCTTGCCTGCGATGCGCCGCGCGGGCGGCGCTCGATCTCAAACACGACGCAACGTTCAAGGCGTACACCCTGTTATCCCAGCGCCTCCCGCAACCGATACCACAACATCCCCAGCGCCAGCAGCGGCGAGCGCAGCGCCTTGCCGCCCGGGAACGTCAGGTGTGGCACCGCGCTGAACACATCCAGCCCCTGGCTCTGCCCCAGTGCGATGCCTTCCGCCAGCAACTTCGCCGTCCAGTGGGTCACGTTCAGCCCATGCCCGGAATAGCCCTGGGCATAGAAGACGTTGGGGTGCTGGCTCAGCCGTCCCACCTGCGGGAAACGGTTGGCGGTGATGCCGATCATGCCGCCCCACTGGTAGTCGATGCGCACATCGGCCAGTTGCGGGAACACCTTGAGCACCTTGGGTCGCATGTAGGCAGCGATGTCCTTGGGGTCGCGCCCGGAATAGTGGCAGGCGCCGCCAAACAGCAGGCGGCGGTCGGCAGTGAGGCGGTAGTAGTCCAGGCCGACCTTCTGGTCGCACATGGCCATGTTCTGTGGGATCAGCTTGCTCGCCAGCGCTTGCGGCAGCGGTTCGGTTGCCACCACGTAGCTGCCGGCCGGCAGCACTTTACCGCTCAGGCGTGGCTCCAGTTCGTCGAGGTGGGCGTTGCAGCCCAGCACCAGGCTCTGTGCCCGCACCTTGCCCCGTGCCGTGTGCACGGTCACCGTGGGGCCATGTTCGATGCGCAGCACCGGGCTCTGCTCGAAGATCCGCACACCCAGGCCATGGGCCACGCGTGCTTCGCCCTGGACCAGGTCAAGCGGATGCAGATGGCCAGAGCCCATGTCCACCAGGCCGCCGGCGTACTGGTCGCTGGCGACGATTTCATGCAGGCTTTCGGGCCCGATCAGGCGGGTTTCGTGGCGGTAGCCAAGGCTGGCCAGGTCTTCCTGTTCAGCCTTGAAGGCAGCGAACTGTGCCGGGGTATTGGCCAGTTCGCAGAAGCCCCAGCGCAGGTCGCAGGCGATCGCATATTGCTCGATGCGGCGAGCGACCAGGGCCACCGACTCGATGCCGGCCTGCTGCAGGTAGCGCACGCCGTCCTGGCCGACATGGCGGGCAAAGCCCCTGACATCATGGCCGATGCCACGAATCAGCTGGCCGCCGTTGCGCCCGCTGGCGCCCCAGCCGATGCGTCGGCCTTCCAGCAGCACCACGCTGAGCCCGCGTTCGGCCAGTTCCAGCGCGGTGTTGACCCCGGTCAGGCCACCGCCGACCACGCACACGTCAGCGGTCAGTTCGCCGTCGAGGCTGGGGTAGGGCGTCGTGTGGCGCGCCGTGGCGGCGTAGTACGACGCGGTATGTTGGGTATCGAAAGGCATGGCGCGTTCTCGGTTCAACGGTTGGACTTGATCTTGCTCCAGGAGCGGGTCATGACGCGCATGATCTTCGGGCTCGGGGTGCTGGAGATGTACAGCTTGTCCAGGACCGCCTGGGGTGGGTAGATCTCGGGGTTGTCGACCAGGGACTTGTCCATGTAGGCCTGGGCATCCGGGTTGGCGTTGGCATAGCCGACCGTGGCGCTGACCTTGGCGATCACTTTCGGGTCGAGCAGGTAGTTGATGAAGGCCAGGGCCTGTTCGGGGTTCTGAGCGTCCTTGGGGATCGCCAGCAGGTCGAACCACAGGTTGCTGCCTTCCTTGGGAATGCTGTAGGCGATCTTCACCCCGTTCTTCGCTTCCACGGCCCGGTTGGCCGCCTGGAACACGTCGCCGGAATAGCCGAAGGCCACGCAGATATCACCATTGGCCAGGTCCGAGACGTACTTGGAGGAGTGGAAGTAGGTGATGTACGGGCGCAGTTCGAGCAGTCGCGCTTCGGCCTTGGCATAGTCGCCCGGCTTTTCGCTGCGTGGGTCCATGCCCAGGTAGTTGAGCATCGCCGGGAACAGCTCGTCCGGTGAGTCCATGAAGGCCACGCCGCATTGCTTGAGCTTCTTCAGGTTTTCCGGCTCGAACAGGGTTGCCCAGGAATCGATATGGTCCACGCCCAGCGCGGCCTTGACCTTTTCGACGTTGTAGCCGATGCCATTGGTGCCCCACAGGTACGGCACTGCATATTGGTTGCCGGGATCGTTCTGCTCCAGCTGCTTGAGCAGTTTCGGGTCCAGGTGCTGCCAGTTCGGCAGCTTGCTGCGGTCCAGCGGCAGGAACGCACCGGCCTGGGCCTGGCGGGCCAGGAAGTGGTTGGAAGGCACCACCACGTCGTAGCCGGTGCGGCCGGCGAGCAGCTTGCCTTCCAGGGTTTCGTTGGAGTCGAACACGTCATAGACGACCTTGATCCCGCTGCTGGCCTGGAAGTCGGCCAGGGTCGTGTCACCGATGTAGTCGGTCCAGTTGTACACGCTGACGCTGGGCGTGGCCTGTGCGGCGGCGCCGAACAGCAGGGCGAATGTAGCGGGGATCAGGGCTTGCAGATGACGCATGTCGACACCTCGTTGGTCTTGTTCTTTGAATTCGGTGCAAGGGGGGCACCTGGCGCCCCCCGGAAAATCACACGCTCAACAGCAGGAACTCGCGCTCCCAGGAACTGATGACGCGCTTGAAGTTTTCATGCTCGGCGCGCTTGACCGCCACGTAGCCCTGGACGAACTGCTTGCCCAGGTACTGCTGCACGGTCTCGCAATCCTCCATGTGCTGCAGGGCATCCTCGATGGTGATCGGCAGCCGCAGGTTGCGCCGTTCATAGGCACGGCCCTGGACCGGCGCGCTCGGTTCGATCCTCTCGACCATGCCCAGGTAACCGCACAGCAAGCTGGCGGCGATCGCCAGGTAAGGGTTGGCGTCGGCGCCCGGCAGGCGGTTTTCCACGCGCATGGCATCGGGGCTGGAGGTCGGCACACGCAGGCCGGCGGTGCGGTTTTCCTCGCCCCACTCGACGTTGACCGGTGCCGAAGTGTCCGGCAGGAAACGGCGGAACGAGTTGACGTTCGGCGCGAACATCGGCAGCAGCTTGGGGATGTACTTCTGCAGGCCACCGATGTGGTGCAGGAACAGCTCGCTCATGCTGCCATCTTCATTGGCGAATATCGGCTTGCCGGTGGCGATGTCGACCACGCTTTGGTGCAGGTGCATGGCGCTGCCCGGTTCGTCGGTGATCGGCTTGGCCATGAAGGTGGCGGTGACGTTGTGCTTGAGCGCGGCTTCACGCATGGTGCGCTTGAACACGGTGATCTGGTCGGCCAGGTCCAGCGCGTCGCCATGGCGGAAGTTGATCTCCATCTGCGCCGGGCCGTCTTCGTGAATCAGCGTGTCCAGGTCCAGGCCCTGCAGTTCGCACCAGTCGTAGACGTCTTCGAACAGCGGGTCGAATTCGTTGGCAGCGTCGATCGAGAACGACTGGCGCCCGCTTTCGGCGCGGCCCGAGCGGCCCAGCGGCACTTGCAGGGGCAAGTCCGGGTCTTCGCAGCGCTGGGTCAGGTAGAACTCCATTTCCGGCGCGACAATCGGCTGCCAGCCTTTGTCGGCATACAGCTTGAGCACCTTCTTCAGCACGTTGCGCGGCGACAGCTCGATCGGGTTGCCGTGCTTGTCGAAGGTGTCGTGGATGACGATGGCGGTGGGCTCGATGGCCCACGGGATCTGGTACACCGCCGTCGGGTCGGGGCGGCAGATCATGTCGATGTCGGCTGCATCGAGCAGGTTGTAGTAGATGTCGTCGTCGACGTAGTCGCCGGTGACCGTCTGCAGCAGCACGCTTTCGGGCAGGCGCATGCCGCGCTCGTGGAGGAATTTGGCGGTCGGTGCGATCTTGCCGCGGGCGATGCCGGTCAGGTCGCTGATCACGCATTCGACTTCAGTGATGCGGTGTTCTTTCAGCCAGGTGGACAGCTGATCGAAGGGGGCGTTCATACAGACCTCTTGGTTGGGTTTTTGTGTGCGCGGCAGGTGCCGGTGACTTCCCAGGTGGCGCGCTGGAGACTATCTTGAGCGCAGGCCCGCAAAGCCATCTATCCACTTTCTTCGGCAATGAATGCACCAAAAGAGTGCGACTAGGACAAAGCGTGACAACGCCCAATGCCTTGCAGGTTCAGGCTTTCCACACCACTGATGTCACCGAACAGGTGCGCGCCACCCCCGGTTGGCAGCAGCAGTACCGGCAGATGTCGCCGGGGCATTTCAGCGGCCAGCTGCGCTGCCTGGGGCTCGATGGCGTGGAGGTGTACGAAGAGCGCCTGAATACCCGGGTCGAGCAATTCTTCCGCGCGCCGAGCGGTTCACTGGCGTTCTGTTTCGACCAGAGCGAAAACAGCCTGTACCTGCTCAACGAGCAGAGCCGCAATATCTGGATCACGCCGGAGAACTACCAGGAAGTGGCCGTCGTGTTCGACCAGGCGTTTCTTGCCCGCCATGGCCTGGACCCGCAGCGGCTTGAAGGGTTGTTCATGGTGCCGCTGGGCAGCGGCCAGAATGCGTTGTTCGGCAGCTGGCTGAGCGCCACCTTGACCCGCCTTGGCCAGGCTGATTGCCCGCTGCAAGGGCAGGCACTGGCCGAGCAACTGCTCGAGGACTGCCTGTTCATCCTCGACAACGCCTGCCAGCGCTTGCAGGGCGGGGCGCTGGGGCGGCGCGGCGAGGAGCGGGCGATCATGCAGCGGGTCAGTGAGTGGGCGGCAGACTGCCCGGAAGAAACCCTCAACCTGGTGGAGCTGGCCGAGGTGGCCGGTGTGTCGCTGCGCCAGTTGCAGCAGGCATTCAAGGCGTTTACCGGGATGCCACCGGCGCACTGGCTGCGGTTGCGTCGGCTCAACGGTGCGCGGCGTGATCTGTTGCGCGGCGGTGAGGTGACCGTGGCCGAAGTGGCCATGCGCTGGTCGTTCTGGCATTTGGGAAGATTTTCAGAGAGTTACCGGCAATTGTTCAAGGAGTTTCCGAGCGAGACCCTGAAGCGGGGAAGGGGCTGAATATTCTTGCCCAGCATTCCCATTGGAAAATTGCTATCGTGCCCGGCAGTTTCTACCCGAGGTCCCGATGTTCTACCTGCCTTTGCCCAGCGACCAGGCCGAGCGCCTGGCCGGCGCGCCCACCGCCACTGACTTCTTCCCGAGCGCCAGCCTGCCGGAGGCTGCCGCCGTGCTGTTCGTGCAGAACCTGCCGCGCCAGCCGGCCAGCGCCTCGGCGGACACCCAGGAGCGCCGTTTCGCCGAAATCGTGCGCATCGCCAATGAAGTCGAAGGCGCAGCCCCGGGCCGCTTCCAGCGGCAGGTCGCGCAGCACTTTGACCGCGAGGCGTTCGCCATGGGGCTGGGCATGCTCGGTGAGAACGGCGTCGCCCTGGTGTCGAGCGAAACCGAGTACCAGGCCGACGAGTTCCTGGACGCCGAGGGCCAGTGGAATTTCCAGTTTGCCGACAGCTACCGCCAGCGCGTGACCCCGCTGCACCCGGTGTACCTGCCCTCACTGGCCAGTGACCTGATGCTCAGTGACCAACAGAACCGCTTGCTGCGCGAGTTCCTGTGCGGCGTCGACGAATCAGTTGCCGTGCAGGGTTTTGCCGGCACCGGCAAGACCTTCCTGATCCACCAGTTCGCGCGCCTGCTCGACCCCCAGCGCACGCTGTTGCTGGCCCTCACCGAAGGCCAGCTGCGGGCATTGCAGGCACGGGTGAAGGATGCCCAGGCCTACACCGCGCTGACCTTTGGCCAGCTGGCCGACGAAATCCTCAACCGTGACCTCACCAGCAACGGCTGGCGCCTGCGCGACCCCTACCGCACCAAACTGTCATGGCGCCCGCAGGAGGCGCAGGTGGTGCGCTGGCTGAACATCCCCGACATCGGCCCGCTCGCCGCGCGCGATGTGGTGGCCCTGTGCGTCAAGGCCGTGCGCAGTTTCTGCCGCAGCGGTGACAGTCAGTTGCAGCTGCATCACTTGCCTTGGGCCGGGCCGGGTACCTCGCCGCTGGATCAGCAAGTGCTGCTGGAAAAGGCCCGGCTGTACTGGCAGGAACTGATTCGCCCGTCAGCCCGTGAAATCCAGCTGCCAGTGCGCGACTACCACCGGGTCAAGCTGTTGTCGCTGACCGCCGAGGTGATCGACAGCCGCTACAGCCACGTCATCGTCGACGAGGCCCACGAGCTTTCGGCGCCGATGCTGGCCGTGCTCGATCGCAGCCCGCAGTCAGTGATTGCCCTGGGCGACGAACTGCAGAACCTCAATGGCCTCAGCCCGCACCATGGCAACTTCATCCGTCAGCGCTACATCGACCATTCGCTGCGCGCCGGCCCGGCCATGGATGGCGTGCTCAACCCGTTGATCCAGGCACACCCGGCGGCGATCCAGGCAGCCTTCAGTGGCAGTGCCGAGCATTACACGCGGGTGAGTTTCTTCGACACGGTGACGGTGCCTGAACAGCCAACCGCCCTGATCGTCGATGACGAGTGGGGCCTGTTCGGCTGGTTCCAGCGCCTGACCCATCAAGGGGTGCCGTTCGTGCTGCTGAAAAGTGCGCGCAAGGACTTCGAGCTGTTCGTCGAGGATTGCATCGAGCTGTACCGCTACGGCACCCGGGCACGCCACCCGATGCTGTTCCGTTACCCCAGCTGGCAGGCGCTGGAGCAGGACAAGGGTGACGACAAGGCCTTTGTTGCCGTGGCCGGCATGCTGCGCAAAGGCTACACCGCCGAACATTTCGCCAAGGCCAAGAGCCGTTACCGATGGGACAAGGCGCCGAAGCTGTTCCTCGGGCGTGTGCGGGATGTGAAGAACATGGAGTTCGCCCGGGTGATGGTGTCGCCGGAGCTGATGGTGGCACCGAGCACGGCGGGCAATCGCAACGAGCGGGCGCGGATGCTGGCGGGGCTGTATACCGCCTGTTCGCGGGCGCGGCATGAACTGATCGTGCCGGGGGGGATGCTGGACTGGGTAAAGGACCAGGTCCGGGATTGATAGTGCTGGGGCCGCAAAGCGGCCCCGATACCTGGAATCAGTTGCGATCCAGCCACACGGTCTGGGCATTGGTGAACTCGCGCACACCAAAGTGCGACAGCTCGCGCCCGAAACCGCTCTTCTTCACTCCACCAAACGCCACGCGGGGGTCGGAGGCGCAGTAGCCGTTGATGAACACACCGCCGGTATCCAGCGCTGCGGTCATGCGCTCGGCCAGCGCATAGTCGGCGGTATAGATGGTCGACGCCAGGCCGAACTCGCTGTCGTTGGCCAGCTCCACGGCATGGTCGGCATCACGGGCAGTGATGATCGCCGCCACCGGCCCGAACAGCTCCTGCTTGAAGGCGGTCATGTCCGGGGTGACGTTGGCGAACACGGTCGGTGCGTAGAAGTTGCCCACGCCTTCGACCTTGTTGCCGCCCAGCAGCAGGGTGGCGCCTTCGGCCAGCGTCGCCTGGACCTGGCCATCCAGCTCGTCGCGCAGGTCGTAGCGGGCCATCGGGCCGATGTAGGTGTCGTCTTCCAGCGGGTTGCCGACTTTCAGTTTGCGCGTGGCTTCGACGAACTTGCGCGTGAATGCCTCGACAACGCCTTCTTCGATGATCAGGCGCTTGGCGGCGGCGCAGACCTGGCCGGTGTTCTGGTAGCGGCCGATCACGGCGGCCTGCACGGCAGCATCGATATCGGCGTCAGCCAGCACGATGAACGGGTCGGAACCGCCCAGCTCCAGCACGCACTTCTTCAGCGCCGCACCCGCCTGGGCACCGATGGCCATGCCGGCACGCACGCTGCCGGTCAGGGTCACGGCGGCGATGCGCACGTCGTTGATGGCGCGGGTGACGCCCTCTGGGGTGACGTTCAGCACCTCGAACACGCCTTCAGGCAGGCCGGCGTCCTTGAACAGCTCACCCAGCAGGTAGGCGCTGCCCATCACGTTCGGTGCGTGCTTGAGCACGTAGGTGTTGCCCGCCAGGATCGCCGGCACGGCGCCGCGCAGGACCTGCCAGACCGGGAAGTTCCACGGCATCACGGCCAGGATCGGGCCCAGCGGGCGGTATTCGATGCGGGCTTTCTCGACCTGGGTCGGCTCGGCGGCGAGCATGGCCGGGCCGTGCTCGGCATACCAGCGGCACAGGCCGACGCACTTGCCGACTTCACCACGGGCCTGGGCGATCGGCTTGCCGATCTCGCGGCTAATCATCTGCGCGAAGACTTCGGCCTTGGCTTCGAGGGTGCTGGCCAGGGCGAGCAGGTACTCGCTGCGCTGACCCAGCGACACCTGGCGCCACTGGCCGTAGCCAGCCTTGGCACGTTGCAGCGCCGCTTCCAGTGCGGCGTCGGTGTCGAAGGGGTAGGCGCCGATCTGCTCGCCGCTGAACGGGTCGACGGAGATGGCGTGGGTCAGGCTGCTGATCGCACTCATGGCTGGACACTCTCGTTGTTGTTAATCAGTGACGCCAGACTAGTGGGCTATGGCTTTAATGAAAACTGAATAATAATGAGCGGAACATTCACGTTTGGAGAATGACTGTGGACCTGGTGCAACTGGAGATCTTCAAGGCCGTGGCCGAGCAGGGCAGCATCAGCGCCGCCGCCCAGCACATCCATCGGGTGCCGTCGAACCTGACCACACGTATCAAGCAGTTGGAGGAAGACCTCGGCGTCGAGTTGTTCATCCGCGAAAAAAGCCGCCTGCGCCTGTCGCCAGCGGGCTGGAACTTCCTTGAATACACCCGGCGCATCCTCGACCTGGTGCACGAGGCGCGGCTGACCGTGGCCGGTGAGGACCCCCAGGGCACCTTCGCCCTGGGTTCGCTGGAGAGCACGGCGGCGGTGCGTATTCCGGCCTTGCTGGCCGCCTATAACCAGCGCTACCCCAAGGTCGACCTCGACCTGTCCACCGGGCCTTCCGGGACCATGCTCGAAGGCGTCCTGGCGGGGCGCCTGGTGGCGGCTTTCGTCGACGGCCCGGTGCTGCACCCCACGCTCGAAGGCATGCCGGTGTTCGAGGAGGAGATGGTGATCATCTCGCCGCTCAACCACGCCCCGGTGACCCGCGCCCAGGACGTCAACGGCGCTAGCATCTACGCCTTCCGTGCCAACTGCTCGTACCGCCATCACTTCGAGAACTGGTTCGTCCAGGACCAGGCGGTGCCCGGCAAGATCCACGAAATGGAGTCGTACCACGGCATGCTCGCCTGCGTCAGCGCGGGCGCCGGCCTGGCCATGCTGCCGCGCAGCATGCTCGACAACATGCCCGGCTGCAGCACGGTCTGCGCCTGGCCGATGCAGGAGCAGTTCCGCTACCTCAAGACCTGGCTGGTGTGGCGCCGTGGCACGGTTTCGCGCAGCCTGAGCATGTTCGTGAAACTGCTCGAAGAGCGGCGAACGGCATGAACATTGGCATTGCGTGGGGTCAAATATCAGGTAAGCCATCTCCCTGAGGAGGAGCTGACCATGCGTAACCATCACTATGCTTTGGGCGCCACGCTGCTGATTGCACTGGCGCTGCCCTGGACCCTGGCCGCCGCCGCTGAAGTGGATGACCACAACGCCCCCATCGACATGCAAGCCGTGCAACTGCAGCCGCAGGAGCAGAACGGCGTGCGCTACCTTGAAGGGGGTATCGGTCAGGACGAAGCCAATGCCATGCGCCATACCAAGGGCTACGACCTGCACGTCGAACTGTCGACCGGCGCACACGGCCAGTTTGAAAGCGGCGCCGCAGTCGATATCCAGAACGCACAAGGCAAGTCGGTGTTGAGCCTTCAGGATGCCGGGCCACTGGTTTATGTCCAGCTGCCACCGGGCCAGTACAAGGTCGTCGGCCAGGGGCAGGGCACTACCGTCCAGCAACTGGTCACGGTGAATGGCAAGACGCCTGTCACTGCCAGCCTGAACTGGCACTGATCGGCACTGGCGAGTGGAGTACATCTGTACTCCACCGGGATGGAGGCCTGTCGGCATGAGCCTCGACTCACCACTGCAAGCGCTGGAGGAGCAGGGCTACGTCTTGCTCCGTGGCGTTCTCGATGGCGTACGTGTGGCGTTGCTGCGCTGCGCCATCGATGACCTGCAGCCCCTCCACTGGGACTATCAGGGGCTGTTGGAGCACTACAAGTGCGTGTTCAATCGCGACCCGCTGTGGTTGCCCTTTCTCGACCTGCCGCCATTGATCGACCTCGCCGAAGCTGCCCTCGGCGCCGACTGCCATGTGATCGGCCAGACCGCCTGGCGCAGCCACCCTGGCTATCCGGGCATGGGCCTGCACCTGGACCATCTGCCCATGGCGTTGCCGGCCTGGCTGGTGGCGTGCGGCAACTTTTGCCAGCCCATGCAGATTCTGACCGCGCAGGTCTACCTGAGCGATATTGACCTCAACATCGGCCCCACCTGGGTGGTGCCGGGCAGCCATCGTGCGGCGCGTCCGCCGCAGCCAGGCGAACAGCAATGGCAGGGCCGCGAAGCCGTGCCGGTGCTGTGCAGCGCGGGAGATGCGCTGGTGTTCCGCAGCGATGTCTGGCACAGCGGTGGCGCCAATTGCAGCGTTGCCCGCGAGCGCGACATGCTGCAGGTGCATTACGGCCGGCGCATGGTGGCGCAGAAGTTCTCCCCCTACCTGAGCTGGCAGTTCAACCCAAGGGTGCTGGAAGAGGCGACGCCTCGGCAGCGGCGGCTCTTGGGTGAGCACGAGGAGGCCGAATACGACTGAGATGCCCGGGCACTGTGGGTAAATTCAAACAATGCTGGCAATTCACTTTCAACTTTCTGATTATCTAGACAATAATCAGAAAAGTATTACCCCGTGTGACCGGTTGGATGCACCGGTCACCGCAAAAATCGAGGGGCCCAAGCCCCCACTTGCCCGTGTGACCATCAGGAGAAGTCATTGATGAAAACCCGTCTTGCCAGCACGCTGGCCGCCGTCCTATTGGCCCTCGCCGGCACCAGCCTGGCCCAGGCCGCGCAGGTTTCCGGTGCCGTGGGGGCCACCGGTCAAGGTGACATGACCTACCGTCTCGGCATGTCGTTCGACTGGGACAAGCAGTGGCTGAAAAGTGACATCGGTTTTGTGACGGGCTATTGGGATGCGGCCTACACCTATTGGGAAGGTGGTGATGCCAGCGGCGCCCATTCGCTGTCGCTCAGCCCGGTGTTCACCTACGAGTTCAGTGGTTTCACCTACACCCCGTATGTCGAAGCCGGTATTGGCCTGGCGGCCTTCTCCAAGACCGAGGTGGGCGACCATGACCTGGGGTCGGCCGTCAACTTCGAAGACCGCATCGGCTTTGGCCTGAAGCTGCCGGGTGCGCAGAAGGTGGGGGTCCGTCTGACTCACTACTCCAATGCCGGCATCAAGCAGCCGAACGACGGCATCGAGTCGTACTCGCTGTTTTACAGCAAGAGCTTCTGAAGTTTGGGGCCGCATAGCGGCCCCAGCCTTGTCAGAAGGTGTAGGAAACCCCAGCCTGCACCGTGCGCGGCGCCCCCGGGTACACGTAGGTATTGAACGCCCCCTCGTCATAGCCCTTGTTGAACACGTTCTTCACGTCCAGGTTCAACCGCACGTGTTCGTTGACCTTGTAGAAGCTCAGCAGGTCGACCACGCTGTAGCGCTCCATGGTGTAGGTCGTGGCCGCCGTCTGCCCGGCGCGGTCATCCACATACTTCACGCCAACCCCGAGCCCCAGGCCCTTGGCCAGCCCATCCTGGAACTCATAGGTGTTGAGCAGGCTGAAGCTGTTGCGCGGGATGTTCGCCAGGCGGGTGCCGGTGGGGATGCTGTTGTCCTTGGTCACCTCGGCGTCGACATAGGCGTAGCCGCCGATCATCCGCCATTCCGGGGTCAGGTTACCGGCGACGTTGATGTCCAGGCCGCGGCTGCGCACTTCACCAGCAGCGACGCTGTAGGTGCCGGTCGGGTCGTTCGGGTCGCGGGTCAGCACGTTTTCCTTGACGATGTGGTAGATCGCCGCGTCCACGCTCAACTGACGGTCCAGCGCTTCCCATTTCACGCCTAGCTCGTATGACTTGCCCTTTTCCGGGTCGAAGCCACTGCCTTGCAGGCTCGCGCCGCTGTTGGGCTTGAACGAGCGCGCGGTGTTGGCGTAGACGGCAACGGTGTCGGTCAGGTCGTAGATCAGGCCGAAGCGTGGGGTGACGCCGTTCTCGCCTTTGCTGAAGTCACCGGCATTGTTCAGCTTGTTGTCGTAGTCATGCTCGAAGCGCTCGAAACGCACCCCGGCGAGGGCTTTCAGGCGCTCGGTCAGGGCTACCTGGTCCTGGATGAATGCGGCCCAGGTCTTGAGGTTTTCCTTGTCATGGGTGGTGGTGCGGGTCAGGGCAGGGCGCGGCTGGCCCAGTACCGGGTCGAACAGGTCGATCGGGTAGGCGCCGGTACCGGCGGCCGAACGCTGGATAATCGAGTTGTAGTCGTAGTCTTCGTATTCGATGCCGGTGAGCAGGGTGTGAGCGAAGCCCCCGGTGTCGAAGTGGCCGGTGAGGTTGAGCTGGTAGTCGCGGTCGGTCCACTCCAGCTTGCGGTAGTTGAAATTGCGCCCCAGGGTGCGACCGTCGGCCTGCAGGCCATTGGCTTCCACAGCGTTGCCCTTGAGCGAGCCGTCCAGCCATTGCATGCCACCACCCAAGGTCCAGTTGTCGTTGAGCAAGTGCTCGAAGCGCAGCTGGGCCATGTTGTTGTCGTTGTGCAGCAGGTTGTCGCTGCCTTTTTCCCAGATGTTGGTGTCGCGCGAGGCCGTGCCGAGCTGGCCGGGCAGGCGCGTCAGGCCGCGATCCAGCGGGTGGTTGTTGCGCATGAAATCACCTTCGAAGATGACCTTGGTGGCATCGTTGACCTGCCAGCTGATCACCGGCGCAACGTCATAGCGCTCGCTTTCGACGTCGTCGCGGAAGCTGTCGCCACCTTCGCCCAGCACATTCAGGCGATAAGCCAGCGAGCCATCGGCGTTCAGCGGCCCGGTGGCATCCAGGGTCGCCCGGTGCATGCCCTGGTCATCGAACTGGCTCCCGAGGGTCACCTTGGGCTCGGCCAGCGGCTGCTTGCTGACCACGTTGAAGGTGCCACCGGGGTCGCCACGGCCATACAGGCTGGTGGCCGGGCCGCGGATCACTTCCAGACGCTCGACGGTGTTGGCATCGGGGGCATTGGGGTAGCCGCGGTTGATCGGGAAACCGTTGCGGTAGAACTCGCCGGTGGTGAAGCCGCGCACGGTGAAGGTGGTCAGGCCCTGGCCGCCGAAGTTGTTGGCGCGGCCGACGCCACCGGCGTAGTCCAGGCCGTCCTGCAGGCGAGTGGCGCCGGTGTCTTCGAGGACATCCCTGGGCACCACGCTGATCGATTGCGGGGTTTCGTGCAGGGCGGTGTCGGTGCGCGTGGCACTGGCCGAGCGGTTGGCTTTGTAGCCGTCCACCGGGCCATCGGCGCGTTCGCTGTCGGCGCTGCTGGTGATGTTCAGGGCCTGGAGTTCGATCTGGGCCGGGTCATTGAGCGGCTCGGGCTCGGCGAAGGCCAGCGGGGAGACAGCATGAAGCACACAAAGCGAAACGAACGTGCGACGCATCGACGGTACGATCCTGAAGTAGGGCGCTGAAGGGGAGTGTGGGAAGCGCCTGAAAACTACTACGAATCATTATCAAATGCATTCTTTTTTGTTGGAACTGGTGTGCCAGATACCATGCGCTTGGCAGGATCGGCCTTTTCGCGGGTAAACCCGCTCCCACAGGGGCCCCGTAGCGCTTCAGGCGGGTGGTATACCTGTGGGGGCGGGTTGACCCGCGAAAAGGCCAATTCGGGTAGTGCAAGCCTCAGTAGGTGCCCTTGATCGCCAGCACATTGCACAACGGATGCTCCAGCACATGCGCCGTGGTGCCACCGAGGAACGTCTGCATCGCATCATGCCGATGGCTGCCCATCACGATCACATCGACCCGGCTGTGGCTCACGAACTGGGCAATCGCCCGGATCGCCGCACCTTCGACAAAATGCCGTCGTTCCAGCGGAATCTGGTGGTGGTCGCCCAGCCGGTTGAACGCCGCACGCTGCGCCGTGCGCACACTGCCATCGAACCCCGGCATGGTGACGGTGCCGGCACCAAAGTCGGCGATATGGGTCTTGGCCGCATCGCACACATGCAGCAGGTGCAGCTCGGCGTTGCATTGCAGGGCCAGGGCATGGGCGCTGTGGATCACCTGATCGTCCAGATGCTCGCCTGCACCGTGGCAGTTAAGGTCCACCGCCGCCGCAATCTGCCGGGGCAGCGGCAGGCGGATGTCGCTGACCAGGTGCACGGCCACCGGGCTTTCCTTGAGCAATTGCCAGTCCAGCGGCGTGACCAACAGACGCTTGAGTACCGGTTCGTGCTGCACGTCCTTGATCAGCAGGTCGCAACCCAGTTGTTCGATGCGTTCGAGCACGCTGCCCAGCGGGTCCCGGGTCAGCAGCAGTTCGGTGGAGACATCGAGCCCGGCGTTGCCCAGTTGTTCGGCCTCGTCGGCCAGCCACTGGCGGTTGTCGCCGAGCAGCCGTTCACGCTCGCGGCCGTCGCTCATCAGGCCAAACGTGTCGACATCGTCGACGAACACATTGATATCCAGCAGGGCACCACTGGACTCGGCCAGCGCCGCCGCGCGCTGCAGCGCCGGGGTATGGCGCATTTGCGGGCCGAGCATGACGAACAGACGCTTGAACTGGCTCATCGCACACCTCCACGTGTGGCAGCCCCCTGTTCAGCATAGCTTTTGTGTGAAATTCATCTCGATTGGAATTTTTCATAACTAGCATTTCTACCAGTATTGAATTCGCATAATGGGAGGTAGATTACAAGTACTGGTTTATGGAGGAGGCGTAGCTGTGAGGAAGATATTTTACCTACGCAACCGTGTAGCCTCGGTCTTGGAGGCTGGTGTCTGGGAGTCGTATGTTTGTGCTGCCGATCAAGCCGTGGCAATCGATTCAAAAAAAAAGAAAGCCGCTATCATGCTGCTGGTAAATGATCAAGCCTTTACTGTGCTTGCGGGAGTCAAAGCTTCGTGTCTGCAACATCAAAGGTTTAACGTCTACGGATTCAGCATTGATTTAATGGTGGCAATTGGACTCAATGGACAGCCTGTGGATCGTCTCACAAGAAGGTACCAACTCGGTCATGGTCATAGAGAGTATGATCCTGCCATCATGAGGTTTGCCTCTGCAGATGGATTGAGCCCATTTGGTAAAGGCGGCATTAATGCGTACGCCTACTGTGAAAATGATCCTGTCAATAAAAGTGATCCTTCCGGTCAATGGGGTCAAAGGCGTTCTTTACCAGAAAATAGTATTTTTAGAACGACGAGGCGTCGTCATAGTGCTTTTTCACCTATGGGCGGTAGCTCCTCGGCGAATCCTGTGGATGCCAGGGGACCGATGTCGCGTTTCATAGCAGGTAGTGAGTTGGATGAATTGCTGGCAAAGCCATTCAATCAACCCTACTACGAAACTCAAGCACCTGTGAGCACATGGGGGGGGCTACTTGATGATGGGTATATTGACAGGGCTCAATTCAATGCTCTTATGTCAATCAGGAGATACGCCATAGAGGAGGCATCATTTTCTAATAGAGGTGGGTATCCAATTCCTGATAATTGGCGTGTAGGTGTGCAGGCAGTCACAGAAAGCGACACGTTCAAGGTAAAATTTTCGTCAATAATGAGTGAACTTTACACTCCTACGGATAACGAATTTGATGCCTTTGCAAGGCGAGCATCTCACTATGTGAATAAAGCACCCATTTTCGGAGCGGCTACGAGAGCATCATCCCTGCGATTCAGTTGATAACTAGGCATTTCACGCTGTATCGGTCTGGCGACCATGACCATGGTGACCCTCGGTACCATGCCCGGGCGGGCGACCATTCTCTATGAACACCTGACAGCGGTGTAACACGCAGGTTGTCGGGTATGATGCAGCCCCGACATTTTTCACGAGGCCTGCACCATGTCCCTGAGCGCTGAACAGATCGGCGAATTCCAAGCCTTCGCCGAGCAGCTGGCCGATGCCGCTGCGCTGGCGATCAAGCCGTATTTCCGCGCCAGCCTGGAGGTCGAGGACAAGGGCGGGCGCCTGTATGACCCGGTGACCGTGGCCGACAAGGCCGCCGAGGATGCCATGCGTGAGCTGATCCAGGCGCGCTACCCGGAGCACGGCATTCTCGGTGAAGAGGCCGGCGTGGCGGTGGGTAGCAGCCCGCTGACCTGGGTACTTGACCCGATCGACGGTACCCGTGCGTTCATCACTGGCCTGCCGCTGTGGGGCACGTTGATTGCTCTGAACGACGGCATCCGCCCGGTGGTAGGCGTGATGAACCAGCCATTCACCGGCGAACGTTTCGTCGGCACCCCGGCAGGCGCCTGGCGCAGCGGCACGCCGCTGAAAACCCGTGCGTGCGCCGACCTGGCTGCGGCCACGCTGATGTGCACCACGCCGGACATGTTCGACAGCGCCGAGCGCAAGGCCGCGTTCGAGGCCGTAGCGGGCAAGGCACGGCTGATGCGATACGGTGGTGATTGCTATGCCTACTGCATGCTGGCCTCGGGCTTTGTCGACGTGATTGTCGAGGCAAGCCTGCAGCCGTATGACGTGCAGGCGCTGATGCCGATCATCGAAGGGGCGGGCGGGGTGATTACTGCGTGGGATGGCAGTAGCGCGCAGAATGGCGGCTGTGTGGTGGCCTGTGGTGACCCGGCGTTGCATGCGCAGGTGGTGGAGATGTTGCGCCACGCCATGTAATGGATGTGTTGCCTGTACTGGCCTCTTCGCGGCGGTACAGGTTTCCGCACTTTTTCCGGTTTCCGGGCTCTATGCTTGGCCAGGCCACACCGACCCCCGGTGTGGCCGCCGAAGATGACCCCGGTGCCGATGGTTGCAAGCAATTCCCGAATCCTCTCTAGCCTGCTGCTCGCGGGCACCCTCATAGGCCTGGCCGGCTGCAGCCAGCAGCAAGGCCACGACATCGTCAGCCAGTTTGGCAACGGCAAGCCCAGCGAGCTGTTCCAGACCAGCGTCGACCGCATGGCCACGCTAGCCATGCGCGACAACCTGCAGAGCCTGTACTTGCTGATGAACAAGCTGTACCTGCGCAACCCCAACCAGTGGAAGATGTCCGGCTACCTGGATGCCGCCACCGCCGAGCGGCAGATCCGCATCGCCATCGAGCAGCGCCAGCCGTTGCCGCAACTGGGCAACCGCCGCGACCTTGCGGCCCTGAGCTACGCCCTGGGCCCGGAGTTTCGCGGCGACCGGGTCGGCGCCTTCATCTACGCCATCGGCAGCATGCTGATCACCGCGCACGGCGGGCGTACCGAGTTCTACATGACCGATACCATTGACCCGCTGTTCGTCAACAACGCGGCGCGCAATATCGAGAAGGCAACTTGGATGCTCAGCCAGCGACAGGATGCCAACGGGGTGCTGTTGCTGTTTTCCAATGAAATATCGGAGGAGGGCAGCAACCTGAGTTTTGCCGTGGAGTTCGGCAAGATCGTGGCGCGGCTGGATTTGCTGGCGGAGTTGCTGGATGAGCGGTATCGGCGGATTGGGCTGAATTATGCGCAGAGCTTGTTGTTGATGAATTTTTTGCCGGTGCAGTGAGTTTGGGGCATGAGTGCTCGCCTCAAGCCTTGCAGCGTCTGTGAGACCGAGCGCCGCCCGCGCGGCGCTCGATCTGATAGGCGCTTCAGGGCTTGTGTCGAGCAAACTTCAGACGTTACGCAACTGCTCCAGCAACGGCTGAAACTCCTGCAGCAACCACTCACGCAAGCGCCGGCAACTGGAGTCGTGCTCCTTTTCCTCGTTAAAGGCCAGGAAATGGAAGGTGTCCTTGAGCACCAGTTCCTGCTCCACCGGCCTTACCAGCAAGCCTTGAGCCACCAAGGGCGCTATCAGGTGATGCCAACCCAGCGCCACGCCTTGATTGTTCAGCGCCAGTTGCACCAGCAGGTTGTAGTCGTTGGCATTGAAAAAGTGCGGTGCCGTGCTGGCGCGGCTCTTCAGGTCGACATCATGCAACGCCAGCCAGACATTCCAGTCGACGTGCTCCGCCACTTGCGAGCGGCCATAGGGGGTGAGGTTGAGCAGCGTGCCGTCGCGCAAGCCCTCCAGCGTGCGCAGCTCGGGGTGCGTGGCCAGGTACTGGGGCGTGCACACCGGGTAGATCACGTCATGGTTGAGCGGGTGCGAGCTGTAGCCCGCCTGTACCTTGCCCAGCTTGGTTATGTAGATGTCCGGGCGTACCCCGGGCTCCATCGACAGGAAGTTCTGCGTGGTCACCAGGTTGATGTCGATGTCCGGGTGTTCGTCGAGGAATTTGGGCATGCGCGGCCCCATCCATAACGCGGCAAACGCTGGCGAGCAGCACAGGGTGACCACGTGCCGGGTGTTGGTGTTACTGCGGATGCGCTCGGCGGCCTGGGAGATGTTGACGAACGACAACTGGACCGCATCGAAGAAGATCGAACCGGCCACGGTCAGCTCCACCGCCCGGCCCACGCGGGTGAACAATTCGGCGCCCAGGTACGTTTCCAGCTCGCGGATCTGCCGGCTGACGGCGGCCTGGGTCACGCACAGGGCTTCGGCGGCGCGGGTGAAGTTCTGGTATTTGGCGGCAGCGACGAAGACTTTGACGGCGCGCAGCGACGGCATCTTGATCAGCGTCTGATCGGGTTCGGAGTGTCTGACCATGGTGGTGGGGCGAGGTCCTTCGTCTAGCCAGGTGGGTCACTCTAGCCTGTAAACAGCCGGTCGGACAATGCAGCGGCGGTCTAGCACCGCGCTTGCAGGCCGATTGATAACTTCAGGTAATGGTTAGCGCCATGCAAATGTCGTTGGACCCGGTCTGGATCAAGGCCTAACGTAAAACACACGGCGCGGCATTCGCGACAGCGATGTCGAATAATTTTGAAGCAGGACATTCTGCGTGCCGGTTTTGACTCACGTTCGAATTTGAACGGACTGCCAAGCGTACTCGCACTGATCTCTACCCGCCTTATTGAAAGTGCGATGTTCAAAGATTGGTTAATAAGCATAATAAAGAGGGTCGTATGAGCCATGCCGATGAGATTCTTTCGGTAAAAAACATCTTCAAGGTTTTCGGGCCAAACCCCGACATGGCCATGGAGATGCTCCGCAAGGGTGCCGACAAGAACGAAATCTTCAGCAAGACCGGCCACGTCGTCGGCGTGTTCGATGCAAGCTTTTCCGTCAAGCGTGGCGAGATCTTCGTCATCATGGGGCTGTCCGGTTCGGGCAAGTCGACCATGGTGCGGCTGTTCAACCGCCTGATCGAACCCACCTCCGGCAGCATCCACCTCAACGGCAAGGAAATCACCGGGCTCTCCGACAAAGCCCTGCTCGACGTGCGCCGCAAGGAAATGGGCATGGTGTTCCAGTCCTTCGCCCTGATGCCGCACATGAGCGTGCTGGAAAACACCGCCTTCGGCCTGGAAATTGCCGGCGTTGCCGAAGCCGAGCGCCACAGTCGTGCCCGTGAGGCGCTGAGCCAGGTGGGCCTGGCAGGGCATGAGCACAGCTACCCGCACCAGCTCTCCGGCGGCATGCAGCAGCGCGTGGGCCTGGCCCGGGCGCTGGCCAACGACCCGACGATCCTGTTGATGGACGAGGCGTTTTCCGCCCTCGACCCGCTGATCCGCAGCGAGATGCAGGGCGAACTGATGCGCCTGCAGGCCGAGCAGCAGCGCACCATCATCTTCATTTCCCACGACATCGAGGAAGCCATCCGCATCGGCCACCGTATCGCGATCATGGAAGGCGGGCGGGTGGTGCAGATCGGCACCCCGCAGGAGCTGATCAACCAGCCGGCGAACGACTACGTGCGCACCTTCTTCAAGAGCTTCGACAGCTCGCGGGTGCTCAAGGCCGGAGACCTGGCCAAGTTCGACCCGGCCGTGGTGTGCAAGGTCAACGGCAAGGCGCCGAGCTTCCAGGCCGGTGTGCCATTCGGCTATCTGGTCGACGATCACGGGCAGTTGCTCGGCGTGGTCGACACCGATGCCAACGGCGCCAGTGCCAGTGAACGCTACAGCCTTCACGAGCAGCAGCCGGTGTACACCGATACGCCACTGCACGAGGTACTGGGCATTGCGGCCGACCTGCCGTATCCGGTGCCGGTGCTCGACCGCCAGGGGGCCTTCAAGGGCACCGTGTCGAAGAACGAGCTGCTGCTGACCCTGAGCCGCCACTAAGTACAAGAAAGAGGTAAGCCCTCATGTCCGAATTCAGCCTTCTCGACCCCTTCCAGGCGGCCACCATCCCCCTGGGTGACTGGGTCACCGCAACCCTCAACTTCCTCGTGCACAACTTCCGCGAGGTGTTCCGTGCCATTCGCTGGCCGATCGACCAGGTGCTCAACGGCATTGAGTTCACCCTGCAGAGCATTCCGCCCACCATCGGCATCATCCTCTCGTCGCTGCTCGGCTGGCAGCTGGCGGGCAAGCGCATGGCGCTGCTGTG
>NZ_JBIVHW010000024.1:0-22462 GCF_044749405.1 Pseudomonas sp. NPDC089422 | reverse complement strand
CCGAGCGAACAGCAACGCAACGGCGGTGACACCGCCTGGGCGATCCGCAGTGGCGGACGCGGCAAGACGCCGGGGTACCAGAAGCCACTGCTGATCGCTTCCTCCCCGGCCGACATCGCCACCGCCACGCCGCAGAACACCCACCTGCACAGCGGCAAGCACCTGACTGTGAGTACCGGCGAGGATGTCAGCATCGCCAGCGGCAAGTCGTTGCTGGCCAGCGTGGTGCAGAGCATCAGCCTGTTTGCGCAGAGCGCCGGGGCCAAGCTGTTTGCGGCCAAGGGCAAGGTGGAATTGCAGGCGCAGAGCGATGCAATGGAGCTGACAGCCAAACAAGGCATGAAAATCACTTCCACCGCCGAAGGCATCGAAATAGCTGCACAGGAAGGCATCCTGCTCACCAGCGGTGGCGGATACATCCGGATCAAGGACGGCAACATCGAGATTCATGCGCCAGGGACGATTGATATCAAGGGGGCGAAGAAGATGTTCAGCGGGCCGGCGCAGCTCAACCGAGAGAACCCGGCATGGCCTGAATCGTCTGTGACCCAGAGCCTGTCATTTTTTGCCGGCAATACAAATGCGGGCAGCTCTGGCGCTTGGGCTGGTATGCCTTACAAACTTTTTGCTGGCGGCTCAATGATCGGGCAGGGCGTGATGGACAAGACTGGAATGATAGCTGTCGATCACCACCCCACGACAACTGACTATACAGTAGAGCTGGCAAACGGCATCCGCTATGACATACCCGTAGGCGGCCAGTACAAGGGTGAGAATAAAAATGCCGAACTGGCCAACAGCGGGTTTCATCGTCACGAAAGCAAGACTCATCCGGATGTCAATCAGCCCGGAACGCGTAGCGATTTCAGAGACAGCTATGCATCGCTTAACCAGCCAGATTCAGAGGGGAATTAAATGACAGCCTCCAGTTCAATTACTTCTCCGATCGCCACCGGTAAAACAACGTCAGCCACATTGAATCTTCCGTGGTTTTTGCAAAAAACAGAGTATCACCCCGTCCCGGCAACCTTTGAGCCGTTGGTGAATGGCGAGCGCGCGTTTGGTGCGCTGTATGATGCGATCATGGCTGCTACAACAAGCATTGATTATATCTGCTGGGGCTTTCAGCCCTCGATGCATTTCAAGCGCAATGGCAATACGGGCGATTTGTGTATAGGGGATTTGCTGGTAAAAAAAGGGGCTGAGGGCGTAAAGGTCAGGATTCTTTGCTGGTATCTACCGCCAGCACAATTCATGGAAAACCCAACGCCCGGCAACAATTTAATAAGTTATTCTTCTACCGGTAAGCAAAATCGTAATGATGCGCAAGAAGAGTATGATTTGAAGTGGTATGAGCAAGCCCGACTCACTGGTGTGGCTGATCGAAACTCTATACTGAAAGATTCACCCTACTACCTGAAGAATGTAGAGTTTGCGACGCGGGGCTTTGGGGCTATAGAGCGCGTGGAGATTGTTTGGCAGCTTCTCGTGAACGGTGAGGATAAGAACGGTTCAAAACTTAATAAATTCCTGAGCACTGGGGCGATGTCGGCTGCCCCTACCCATCATCAAAAAATGGTGCTCATTGACTATGAAAAGCCTGATAGAGCTATAGGCTTTGTCATGGGGCACAACACGTTAGACGCATACTGGGATAAGGACGATCACAGCTATGCGAGGATGCACGCTCGTTTTGGTAGAAATGGTGCAACGCCGCGGCAGGATATCTCCAGCAAAGTAACAGGGCCGATCCTTGAGCACCTCAATCACAACTTCTGTCAGGCTTGGAAACGTGAAACCGGCGTTGATCTGCTGTCGAAACGTAAAAACAGTGCAGCGAATTTAAAGGTTCGACCCGATGCAGGCACACCTGTCATGGCGCAACTGCTTCGTACGCAGCAGCAGGAAGGTGTGCATGATATCAAGGCGCTTTATCTGAAGGCGACCAATAACGTCACAAATTTCATATACATGGAGAATCAGTATTTCAGATGGGAGCCTGTTGCGACCGCAATAAAAAATGCGGCGCAAAAGCAGCTGGAATGGGGCAGGAACCATGCGAAACATGGAGCCATTTACCTGTTTGTCGTGACTAACTCAAGCGACGAAGGAATGGGTGACGGCTCAATGAACACTCACAGGATGTTGCGCAGCCTGGGGCGTCAAGATGTTATGCCTACCGTCTCAAAGCTTGAGCGAAATGAAAAGCTAGATGAACAACTCAGGCTGGCACGCTCAGAAACGATAAGCGCCAGGCAATCCTTGATGTCACTGAACTATGTTGCGCAACCCCTGGTAGACTCCAACCTCTTGCAAAAGATGAGAAATGAGCGTGAAGCCAAAGTCGCAGCGGCAGAAGCCAGGCAGAAGGAACTCGAGGCGTCGATTGCGACCAAAAAAGATGCAGCCATTGTTCCAGTAGAGATCCCGGGGCTCAAAGTGCACATCTGCACATTGGTCGCTCCTGATTCACCGCCAGATAACTGGATGCCCGTTTATATTCATAGCAAGCTGGCGATAATCGATGATGTATTCACGACGTTAGGCTCCGCCAATATAAACATACGCAGCATGGAGGTCGACAGCGAGCTCAATATATGTCATGAGAGTCCTGCGTTGTCAAAACCTCTTCGCAAGCACCTTTGGGATATACATACGAAGGGGATGGGTGCGCAAGACGATGCAGCGGAAGCCTTTGGTAACTGGCAAGATATTATTGATGAAAATAAACGTCGGAATGAGTTGAATAAAAAACCCTCACTCAGTGAGAAAAAGTCCCCTTGTGCTTCGCTAATAGAGTTTTATCGCGACAGCTCGGCACGTAAAAACTTGGACTAAAATGTATAAGTATATCTATCTTGCGTGTGTTCTTTTCATTGGTTTAATTATGGCTTTCGAGGAGCGTCCAATGCCAACGCAGGCTGATACGTCACACATCTATAACGACCTGGCATTTGAGTGTCGTCGTGAGGCAGATGTCCTTCCTCCATTGAATCGAGACGCAGATGCACTCTATAAGTACGGGCTTTTCCTAGAGCAACAGGAGGGGCCCAAGAATTTTAATGAGATTGCTAAATACTATCGTATTGCCGCATCTCACGGTCACTATAAAGCCTCTACCAATTTGCAGGCGCTTATTTCTCAGGGCTTGGCTAGCTCTCCCGAGCCACAAAGAGAAACGATTGATCTCGTTGAATCCTCTATCGCTCAAGGAATACCTGCTGCCTATTATGATATGGGACATTACCTTGAGATGGGTTATGGCGTTGAACAGGATCGCGATAAAGCGAACGCTTATTTCCGAAAGGCGGCTGACTTAGGAAACCCAGATGCGCAGTTCTACGTTGCCAATTTGCTAGGTCGTGTTACGGGAGGATATGAAGTAATGGTAGCGATGCGGCGTTGCGCCGCGTCTCAAGGGCACGGGCGCGCTGCGGCAGATTTGGCAGGTCTTCTACGTGTAGGGGCTGTGTACAAAGAAGCGGTACAGGCTTATCAGCAAGGCGTTAAAGCAGGAGATGCTGCTTCAGCCAGAAGGCTTGGAAACGCTTTTGATGGTCCACTTTCAGATGACAACCTTTATTATATGGCCCTGGAGCCCGATAAAGAGCGCTCGGTGAGATACCACAAAATAAGTAAATTTTTCGAAGAGAATGAGCAGTTGGGGGTAAAATTGCCAGATATAGACGCTATCGTACCTCTTCCGCCTGCCGAGCTACCTACTTGGGATGGTTCGTTTCAATGGCAGAAAGAGCGTGCGTCGAAAACAAATCCGGTGAAGCCTAGTCAGGACTTGGTTGAGCGTCTAAGTGCAGAGAAACATCTTGATCCAGAAACTGGTCTTCCGCAGAAAACCTGAGCAATGTAACTCGGGTTGACGGAATCAACATGGATTAAAGAGGCGGGCAGAAAATGCCAGGCATTCTATTCTATATATTGATAGCTGTAATTTTGGCGATCCCGCTTTCCGGGGCCTGTTACGCTCCTTTCAAGGTGGTCGTATTCTTGTTCAGCGGGAAACGACCTTTGGATTGTATTCCTAAGTATCAATTTCTTATTTCATTTGTTCTGTCGCTTCCTGGCGCCTATTATGCTATGGTCTTCTTTGCTGTTGGTAAGGGTAAATATGAATTCTGTTTATATCTGTCTATCTATTTGTTTGTGCAAGCCTGTCTGATGCTTATGTTTACATTTAAAGCAAAGGCATCGCCCTCGCAATAATGCACCTTTTTATCACTCGAAATCGTGCTCTGCGTCAGAGCGGTCGCGCGCAAAGGTCGAAGGACGCATTGACCCAAATCATGAATGCGTCCGGGCTGTCAGGTGCCTGGCCGAAGAAACTCAGCGCCTGTGAGATCGAGCGCCGCCCGCGCGGCGCATCGCGAGCAAGCTCGCTCACATTTGTTTCTCAACCGTTTCGTGATGCGGGTCTCACTCTGCTCAGGTTTCAAAGCTCGCCTCCAAGCCAACCATGAACTAGCCTCCGTACCGGCCAAATTCATGGCCATTCAACCCCCACGGACGATCATCACGGAGCTCCCCATGGAAGGCATCCCGCAAACCCAATTCACCTCCAGCAACCTCAAGCCGAAATGGCAGGAGCGTTTCGCCTTCTTCGATCGGCACGGCAGTCCGAGCAGCGCCGCCTACAAGGCAGCCCTGAAAGCCGCGCCTGTCGGTAAAAGGCTACTGATCGCAATGAACTTCATCGCCTTCTTCTTCGGCCCGATCTACTTGTTTGTGCTGGGCCTGTGGAAAAAGAACTTCTCCCTGCTGGGTATCATCGTGGCCATCACCGTGGTGATCGAGATTTTCCAGAATGTCACCGGCATCGTCATGCCGCGGGCGCTGGATAACGGGCTCAACGTGATGTTCAACGTGATGTACGGTGTCCTCACCAATTATGCCTATTACCTGAAGCAGACCACGGGCAAGCAAGGTTGGAACCCGTTCGAGGGCATGCGTTTCATCTGAGGTTACCGATCATTTGGGATAGAGCGGCGGCAGGCTGCCGCTCTCGCCCGCAGGCAACAACACCTGCTCCGCCGGTGGAATCGTGCCAATCGCCCGCCACAGATCCTCTCCCTGCCAATACTGCCCACTCTCGCTATACAACGCCCCATTCAACCCATCCAGCGCATCCGACAGCGGCACGAACCGCGCCGCCATTTCGGCCAGGGTCTCCGGCTGCTGCCGTGCCCAGGCATCGAGCGCCTGGCGGGTGGCCTGGGGGTCGTTGGCCTGGCATGCGCGTTTGAGGTCGTCCAGCAGGGTGCGCGGGCTCGGGCCGTTCTGCGCGGCACGCAGCACCGCCGGTTGCGAGCGGGCGCGCCACCACAGGGCGAAGCCCAGCACCGTGGTCAGGGCGAACAGCAGGGTGGCGAGCTGCCAGGGCCAGAGCAGGTGGCTGGCGCCGCTGCTGTCGCCGGCTGGGGAGTCGGCGCTCAGCGCCGGGTTGTCCAGCACGTCCAGGGTGCGGGCAGGCAGGCTGCTGTGTTCCAGATGGTCTTCGCGGGTGTTCCACCAGGTGACTTCCAGTGCCGGCAAGGCCAGGTTGCCGCTGTGGGTCGGCACCAGGGCTTCGCGTTCTTCGCGGTTGGCCGTCATGCCGCGTTCGCTGATCTCGTTGCGCAGCACCGGTTGGTCGGGGTAGCGGCGCAGGCCGACGATTTCGGTGGCGGGCAGCTGCGGCAGCTGGGTGCTCGACAGGCCCTCGGCGCGCAGGGTGATGCTGCGCGTGAGGGAGTCGCCGATCTGTGGCTGCTGGCTGGCCGGGTCGGGATTCCAGTGTTCTTCCAGGGTCAGGCTGCGTGCCGGCAGCCAGGGCACGTCGGCCGGCCAGGCGGCGGGGATGGGGCGTACGGCCAGGCGCAGCGGCAACGAACTGACCTGCACCTGGCGGCCTGCCCGGGTGGTGCCGGCGGGTTGCTGAGCGTTGTCGGCGGCGGTGGCGGTGAAGGTCAGCGGTGGGATGTCCAGGTCGCCGCTTTGCTGCGGGTACACCGCGTAGCGGGTTTCGATCACCCCGTGGCGCACACCGTTGATTTCTTTCTCGTAGGTGCGCGACTCACCCAGCGGCTCGACCTTGGCGTTTTCCAGCTGCAGCGGGCTCAGGCTGCTGTCGTCGTACAGCGAAACCGAATGGTAGATGCGCAGGGTCAGCACGGCCTGGGCCTGGACGTACACCTCGTTGCTGTCCAGGGTGGCTTCGACGAACACCTGCGAGGCGATCTCCGGGCGACTAGCGTCGGCCTGCAGCACTTGCAGGTCGATGGCCTGGCTGTGCGACTGGCCCAACTGCAGTTCGGGGATGCGCAAGCTGCCGCTGCGCCGTGGCAGCAGGGTGATGATCCAGCGGGTGCTGGCGCGGGTTTCGCCGTCGAGGGTGTGCAGGCTGTTCAGCTGGCGCGTGCCGCGCACTTCGAAGTCGCTGTCCAGGGCGTGCAGGTCGGGCTTGCCGAACTGCGTCACGTCCTGGCTTTCGAGGGTCAGTTCGAGGGTTTCGCCGGCTTCCAGGCGCGTGCGGTCGACGCTGGCCTGCAGCGTGGGTAGGGCCTGGGCCATGACGGCCCACAACAGGCTGAGTAGAAAGACGCCGAAGCGACTCATCGTGATTTTTCCTGATGCAATTGCTGTTCATACCAGAATTTGCGCCGCAACAGCTCCGCCGGGTTGTCGGGGATCTCGCGCAGCCATTGTTCCAGGGCCTGGCGTTGTTCGGCATCGAGGCTGGTCGACACCGGGCGCTGCGGCGGCTGGGTGATGCTGTCGTCATCGCCGCCCTGGTTGCCAGGCGCCGCCTGGCTGTTGTTGCTGCCTTCACCGGGTTGTTCGGCGTTGGCCTGTTCTTCACTGCCGGGCGTGCCTTGGGTGGGGCTGCTGGCCGAGCTGCTGTTGCCTTCGGTTTCGCTGCCGGGGGTGCCTTGGGCATCGCTGTTGGCCGGCTGTTCTTCGGACTGGGCCTCGCGTTGCTGCAGCAACTGTTGCACCAGCGCCTGGTTGGCCAGTGCCGGCTGCAGGTCGGGCTGGCGCTCCAGGGCCTGTTCGTAGGCATCCAGGGCGGCTTCCAGTTCGCCGCTGTGGGCCAGGGCATTGCCTCGATTGTAGTGGGCTGCGGCGCTGTCGCCCTGGGCGAAGGCCTCGGCGGCGCCGGCATAGTCGCCGGCCTGGTACAGCGCCATGCCGCGCCATTGCGGGTCCTGGAAGTGCCGGGCGGCGTCCGCCGGGCGCTGTTTGCGCAGCAGCATCTGGCCCTGTTGATCGGGGCGCAGCCACAGGTCGTTGAACTCGAAGGCCTGGCTGGGTTGCGGCAGGGCCAGCAGCAGCGGCAGGCAGAACAGCCAGCCGCGGCGCCCGGCACAGGCGGCCAGCAGCAACAGCGGCAGCAGCAGCCAGTAGCCTTGGTCGGCCCAGCTGTCCAGTTGCAGGGTCTGGCCGGCATCGTGCAGGCGGCGCGGGTTGTCGAACAGACCAAGGCCGCGCAGGTCGAGGTCGTCGATGCGGGCATGGCGGTAGCGCCCGCCGGTGCCACTGATGAAGGCCTTGAGGCTGGCGCTGTCGAGCCGCGGCAGGAGGATGCCACCCTGGTCATCCTTGAGGAATTCGCCATTGGCCTGGCGCACCGGCGCGCCGTCGCCGGTGCCGATGCCGAGCATCAGCAGGCTCGGGCCCTGGCGGCCGAGGGCCTGGGTGATGCCCTGGCGCTCCGGCGCGCTCAGCGCCGAGCCGACCAGTAGCAGGCGACCCTGGCCGAGGCCGCTCTGGGCCAGCAGGGCCAGGCCCTTTTGTACGGCCAGGTCGGCGCGCTGGCCGGGCTTGGGCATGATTGATGGGTCGATAGCTTCCAGCAGGTTGCGCGTGGTGCCCAGGTCATCCGACAGCGGCACCAGGGTGTGCGCACTGCCGGCATAGACGACCAGCGCGGTCTGGCTGTCGTTGCGGTGCTCGAGCAGGTCGAGGATCTTGCGCCGGGCCTGCTCCAGGCGGTTGGGCGCAACGTCCTCGGCGAGCATCTGCGGGGTCAGTTCGAGCAGGATCACCAGCGGGTCGGTCGGGCGCTGGCGGGTTTCCTCCAGGCGCTGCCAGCTCGGCCCGAGCAGGGCCAGCACCACCAGCAGCCAGGCCAGGCCCAGGGCCACCCAGGGCAGCTTGCTGTTGCTGCCGCTGCCGCCGCCAAGCAGCACCGGCTGGAACGCCGGCGGCAGAATCATCTGCCAGCGCCCGGCGCGCTTGCGCCGATGCCACAGCTTGAACAGCAGCCAGCCGAGCAGGGGCACGACCAGCAGCCAGAGCGGGCGCAGCCATTGTGGCCAGAGATCGATCATCGGCGTTTCCTCAGGCGCAGGCGTTTCAGGCGCTGGCGCCATTCCGGATGGGGCTGCAGGAAACGCGGTTTGCGCAGCACCTTGTGCAGCAGGTTGTCGGGCCATTGCACCGCCACCACCAGCAACACGCTGAGCAGCAGGGCCAAGGCCAGCGGCCAGGCATACAGGGCTTTGGCCGTGCGCGCCTGGGTCGGTTGCTGGGCCACCGGCTCGAGCTGGTCGAGGGTGTCGCCGATGGCGTTCAGCTCATTGCCGTCATGGGCGCGGAAGTAGGCACCGTGGGTGATGTCGGCTATTTCCTTGAGCGACGCTTCGTCGAGGTCCAGGCTCGGGTTCAGGCCAAGCAGGCCGGGGGTGCCACTGGCCTCAGGGTTGGCGCCGATGCCGATGGTGTAGATGCGCACGCCTTCCTGGGCGGCCAGTCGGGCGGCGGTCAGCGGGTGGATCTGCCCGCCGTTGTTGGCGCCATCGGTGACCAGTACCAGCACCCGGCTTTGTGCCGGGCGCTGGCGCAGGCGCTTGACCGCCAGGCCGATGGCGTCACCGATGGCGGTGTTCTTGCCGGCGATGCCGATCTGCGCCTCGTCGAGGAAGGTGCGCACGGTGCGCCGGTCGAACGTCAGCGGGGCTTGCAGGTAGGCTTGGCTGCCGAACAGGATCAGGCCGACCCGGTCGCCTTCGCGATCCTGCAAGAAGTCGCCGAGCAGTGCCTTGACCAGGTCGAGGCGGCTGATGTCTTCGTCCTTCCACTGCATGTCGGGGAAGTCCATCGAGCCTGACACATCCACCGCCACCAGCAGGTCGCGACCACTGGCGGCCACCGGCACCGGCTCACCGAGCCATTGCGGGCGCGCAGCGGCCAGCAGCAGCAACAGCCAGATCAGTACATAGGGCGCCTGCTGACGCAGGGTCGGCAGGTTCAGGCGTGCGCGGCGCCCGGCCAGGCCTTCCAGCTCGTCGAGGAAGCCGACCTTGAGCACCGGCTCGCCGCTGTCGGCGGCGGGCAGCAGCAGGCGCGCCAGCCACGGCAGCGGCAGCAGCACGAAGATCCACGGCCAGGCCAGTTCAAACATGCTTGCGAATCCAGGTTTCGACCGCCTGGCTGAGCCCGACGATGGCCTTGTCGTCGAGCTTGCACTCAGGCTTGTAGGCGCCTTCGACCAGTACCATCCAGCGGGTCAGGCCGGCGGCCGGGCAGCGGTTGTCGAGAAAGGCCAGCCACTGGCGGCCGTTCAAGGTATGGCTGTTGGCGCCGGGGTAGTGGTTGCGGCACAGGCGCTTGAGCAGGGCGTTGATCTGCTGCAGCCAGGCGCCGGCCGGTGCGCCGTCGTAGGGGCGCGGCAGGCGGGCGAGTTCGGCCAGGGCTTCCAGGCGCACCGGGTCGAGCGGCAGTTCGGCGCGCACCACCGGGCGCTTGCCGGGGCGCCACCGGCGCAACCGCCACAGGCCCCAGACCAGCAGCGGCAGCAGCGCCAGCAACAGCCACCAGCCCGGTGCCGGTGGCCACAGGCCGATTGCCGGCGGTGCGATCAGCGGTTGCAACTGGTCCAGCGGGTTCATTGAGCACTCCCAGGTCGCTGGGCGTTCAGGTACTCGCGCAGTTGTTCGATCATCTCACTCTGCGTGCTGAGCGGCATCAGCAGCACGCGCAGCTTCTGCGCCATCAGTTCCCAGCGCTCGATGCGCGCTTCGGCCTGTTGACGGTAGGCCTGGCGCAGGTTGGCGTCCAGGGTGTCGAGCTCCAGCTGTGAGCCGCGCTGGGCGAAGCGCAGCAGGCCGGCGGCGGGCAGGGCGTGGTCGAGCGGGTCGGACACCGGCATCAGCAACAGGTCGCAATGGCGCGAGAGCATGGCCAGGTGTTGCTCGGCCTGGGCGCTGAGCGAGCGTTCGTCGCAGATGACGATGGCCAGGCTGCCGGGGCGCAACACTTCACGGGCACGGCGCAGGGCCAGGCCGAGGCTGTCGGCCTGCGGCGCGGCTTCGGTGTGCAGGGCCTGGTTGACCTTGGCCAGGCGGTTGAGCAGCTGCAGCAGGCTCTGCTTGCTGCGCCGGGGTTTGATTTCGTGGTGCTCGTTGTCGCCGAACACCAGCCCGCCGATGCGGTCGTTGTGGCCCAGCGCGGCCCAGCCGAACAGCGCGGCAGCCTCGGCGGCGAGCACCGACTTGAACATCAGCCCCGAACCGAAGAACAGGCGCTGGCTCTGCTCAACGAGGATGAAGATCGGCCGTTCGCGTTCTTCGTGGAACAGTTTGGTGTGCGGCTCCTGGGTGCGTGCGGTGACGCGCCAGTCGATGTTGCGCACATCGTCACCGGCCTGGTAAACGCGCACCTGGTCGAAGTCCACGCCGCGCCCGCGCAGCTTGGAATGGTGCAGGCCGACCAGCGGACTGCGCTGGCCAGGGCGGGAAAACAGCTGGATCTCGCGCACCCGGTGGCGCATGTCGATCAGTTCGGCGAGGCCGATGCGGATGCCGGGTTCGGCCTGCTGCGTGGTGGGCATGGGTCAGGCGACGGCCACGACGTCGAGGATGCGCTGGACCACGCGGTCCTGGTCGATCCCCGCCGCTTCGGCTTCGAACGACAGGATGATGCGGTGGCGCAGCACATCGAACAGCACCGCCTGGATGTCTTCGGGGCTGACGAAGTCGCGCCCGGCCAGCCAGGCATGGGCACGCGCGCAGCGGTCGAGGGCGATCGAGCCACGCGGGCTGGCGCCATAGGCGATCCAGTCGGCCAGCTCGGCGTCGAACTTGGCCGGGGTGCGGGTGGCCATCACCAGCTGCACCAGGTATTCCTCCACCGCGTCGGCCATGTACAGGCCGAGGATCTCCTTGCGCGCGGCAAAGATCGCCTGCTGGCTGACCCGGCGCTCGGGCTTCACTTCGCCGCCCAGTGCTTCGCCACGGGCCTGGGCGAGGATGCGGCGTTCCACGGCGGCATCGGGGAAGCCGATCTTCACGTGCATCAGGAAGCGGTCGAGCTGGGCCTCGGGCAGCGGGTAGGTGCCTTCCTGCTCGATCGGGTTTTGCGTGGCCATCACCAGGAACAGCGGCGACAGGTCGTAGGTGCTGCGGCCTACGCTGACCTGGCGCTCGGCCATGGCTTCGAGCAGCGCCGACTGCACTTTGGCCGGGGCGCGGTTGATTTCGTCGGCCAGCACCAGGTTGTGGAAGATCGGCCCCTGCTGGAACACGAAGCTGCCGGTTTCCGGGCGATAGATCTCGGTACCGGTGATGTCGGCCGGGAGCAGGTCGGGGGTGAACTGGATGCGATGGAACTGTGCCTCGATGCCTTCGGCCAGCTCTTTGATGGCCTTGGTCTTGGCCAGGCCGGGCGCACCTTCGACCAGCATGTGGCCGTCGGCCAGCAACACGATCAACAGCCGCTCGACCAGCTTCTCCTGGCCTAGGATCTGGGAGGAAAGAAAGGTGCGTAGCGCGATCAGCGCTTCACGGTGTTCCATCGGCGGCGGTTCCTGGGTTTGCGCCAGGTCGCGAGCGACCTGGCAGGGGGTGATACTTTAATCTATCCAGGGGGGCGCCGACCAATGAAGGCCGGGATTTTTATCGCTGCCACGGTCGCTGCAGGGCACGCCCGCGCGCTTTTCGGGTCAGTTCTTCGCGGTAGAGTGCTTGCGCCCCTGGTCGCACAGGGCGAACACCACCACCAGCACCCCGGCAATCGCCAGGATCAGCGCCACGCCATCGGTGGAATGGGTCGCCGATCCGGCCACCAGGGCCAAGCCGCCCAGCGGCGCCAGGCCACCGGCTACCGCGGTGCCGATCTCGCGGCCGGTGCCAAAGCCCGACGAGCGTGTCTGGGTCGGGAACTGGCGGCTGAGGAACGACCCCTGCGGGGCGAACATCATGGGCGCGAGGATGCCAGTACCGATCGCGATGGCGATATAGATCTGCGTGGGTTCTCCGGTGCTCAACAGTTGCAGGAAAGGGTAGGCGAACAGTGCCGACAGGACCCCGCCGAGCATCAGCACGGTCTTGCTGCTCCAGCGGTCGCACAGCCAGCCGAAGAATGGCACGGTGAAGATCGCCACGAGGCTGGCGATGGTCACCGACAGCGAGGTCACATGCGCCTCCACGCCCTTGAACTGGGTCAGGTAGGCCAGCGAGAAGGTCTTGAAGATGTAGCTCAGGGCGTTATAGCCGATGGCCACGAAGAACACCACGGCGAGGCCTTTGAGGTCGTTCCTGAACAGCAGCTTCAGCGGCGACACCTGTGCCTTGTCGGCCTTGTCCAGCTCCTTGAAGTCCGGTGTCTCGGGGATGCTCTTGCGCACCCACAGGCCGATCGCCACCAGGGCGATGCTGGCAATGAACGGGATGCGCCAGCCGCCGGCCAGGAGGAACTCGTTGCCATTCATGGTCAGCAGGTACACCGTCAGCGACGACAGCAGCAGCCCCAGGTTGAGCCCCAGCGCGGGCCAGGCGCCCTGGCTGCCGCGCTTGCCTTCGCTGGCATGTTCGTAGGAAGTGACTGCTGCGCCGGACAGTTCGGCACCGGCGCCCAGGCCCTGGATGATGCGGATCACCACCAGCAGGATCGGTGCCCAGATGCCGATGCTGGCATAGCCTGGAATCAGCCCGATCAGCGCCGTGCACACGCCCATCATGCAGAAGGTGATCACCAGCACGTGCTTGCGCCCGAAACGGTCGCCCAGGTAACCGAACAGGATGCCGCCGAAAGGGCGCGCGATGAAGCCGATGGCGAAGGTGGAGAAGGCCAGCAGCGAAGCCACCGCCGGGTTGCTGGCATCGAAGAAGATCTTCGAGAACACGATCGCTGCCATGGTCGCGTAGAGGTAGAAGTCGTACCACTCCAGCATCGAGCCGAAGATGGTCGCCGCCGCCACCTTGCGCAGGCGCTTGCGTTGCTGTTGCGGGGTCTCGTGCGCGGCCGGGGCCGCCTCATGTACCGACATGGGGGTTCCTTATTGTCCTTGTAGTTGTATAGGTGCAGCAGGTTTCAGCGGGCCTTGAGGATCTTCTCGGCGATCATCTGGCCGATCGGAATGGCCGAGGTGGCAGCCGGCGACGGGGCATTGCAGACATGCACCATGCGCGGGGTCTCGGCGAACAGGAAGTCATGCACCAGGGTGCCGTCGCGCATCACTGCCTGGGCGCGAATGCCTGCTTCATAAGGCAGCAGGTCCGCCACTTCCAGTGATGGGCAGTACTTGCGGCACTGCTCCAGGTAACCGCGCTTGAACAGCGAGTTCTTCATCTCGGTGGTGCCGGAGCCGAGGTTGTTCCAAATGGTTCTCCAGAAGCCCGGGAAGCTGGCGTACGCGGCCACGTCGCGCCAGTTGACCGAGAACTTGCGGTAGTTCTCGCGGCCGAAACCGAGCACGGCGTTCGGGCCGACAGTGACGCTGCCGTCGATCATGCGCGTCAGGTGCACGCCGAGGAACGGCAGCTCCGGGTCGGGAATCGGGTAGATCAGGTGGTTGACGATCTGGTTCTTGCTGGCCGGCAGGCGGTAGTACTCGCCGCGGAAGGGGATGATCTGGTGGTCGATCTTCACCCCCGCCAGGCGCGCCAGGCGGTCGGACTGCAGGCCGGCGCAGGCCACCAGCTGGCGCGCGCGCCAGGTGTGGCTGTCGGTGCCGACGGCGACATGGTCGGCATGTTCCTGGATGGCACGCACATTGGTGGACAGGTGCACCTCGCCGCCAGCCTGGCGGATCACCTTGGCCATGGCGTCGCACACCTGGGTGTAGTCGACGATGCCGGTGGCATCGAGGAACAGCGCGCCTTTGCCGACGATGTTCGGTTCACGCTCAGCCAGCGCGGCGGCGTCCAGGCGCTCGACCTTCAGGCCGTTCTGCTGCGAGCGCTCGTACAGGGCCTGCATGCGCTGCACTTCCAGGTCGTTGGAGGCCACCAGCAGTTTGCCGCAGACCTCGAAGGCGATGCCGTGCTCGCTGCAAAAGTCCTTGGTGGCCTGGGCGCCGCGCTTGCACAGTTCGGCCTTGAGGCTGCCCGGTGCGTAGTAGATGCCCGCATGGATCACGCCACTGTTGTGGCCAGTCTGGTGGCGGCCGAGGCTGGCTTCCTTCTCCAGGATCAGCAGGGATGCGCCCGGGCGCTGTTCGAGCAGGGCCATCGCAGTGGCGAGGCCGACGATGCCGCCGCCGATGATGCAGTAGTCGTAGGTCATGCAGGGGTACCTTGGTGTTCTTGTCGGTGGATCTGCTTATCAGGTTGTCAGACTAAGTAGTGCGTAAAAAGGCCCACGTCAGGCCGCGTCGGTTTCTCCGGGGTCAGTCGAGGGTGGGGAGGTCGATCTTCAGGCGCTTGGCCGAGGCGCGCAGGTGGGCTTCGGCACAGGCAGCCGCCGCCTGACGGTCGCCATCGGCGATGGCCTGGTACAGCGCCTGGTGCTCGCGACTGGCATCGGCCGAACCGCCCACCGAGTGGGCGGCGGAGTTTTCCCAGGCGGTGCGCCGGGCGCTGGCAAGCTGGCCGCCGAGGAAGTCGTGGAAGGCCACGAAGTAATCGTTCTTGCTGGCTTCGACAATCGCCCGGTGGAAGGCCACGTCGGCGGCCGAGGCAGTGGCGAAGTCGCTACGTTTGTCGAGCATTTCCTGCAGGGCCTTGGCCATGTGGGCCAGGTCCTGCTCGTCGCGGCGGCGGGCGGCGATGGCGGCGGCCTGGGTCTCGATCCACAGGCGCATTTCGAACATCTGCACCAGGTCCGGCTTGCGGCCATTGCTGCCGGGGAAGCGGAACACGGTGCCGGCGGGGGTTTGCGAGATGTAGGAACCGAGCCCGCGACGGGCAATCAGCACGCCGTCGGCCTTGAGTTGCGCCACGGCCTCACGTACCACCGAGCGGCTGACGTTCAGCTGTTCGGCCAGTTGCTGTTCGGTGGGCAGGCGCGATTCGGCGGCCAGGCGGCCGGAGTCGATTTCGGCGCGGATGGCGCTGACGACCCGGTCTACCAGGGTGTCGGGGCGCTGGAGCTCTAGCATGGAAACGGTTGCCTAGTTATCAGGTTGTCAGACAATGCCTGTTCTGAGATGGGGTTGTCAATGTGGCGTTTGCCGATAAGAGGTGTGTCGCCTGTGAGATCGAGCGCCGCCCGCGCGGCGCAGGCAAGCCTGCTCCTACATCTGTTTCGGGCCAGTGAGTCCTGTGGCACAGGCGCGCGTACCCCTTGGCGTATGGCTCGATATCGCGTCTTACAAACAAGGGCGCGCGCGCCAATACCTCAGGAATAACTGGCCCGAAACAGATGTAGGAGCAGGCTTGCCTGCGATGCGCCGCGCGGGCGGCGCTCGATCTCACAGGCGCTGCAAATCCATCGGCATGCGCCCTGCAGCCACAAAGTACTCAAAGCTCGCTGACGAAGGTGCCAGTGCCATCGAGTATGTTTTTCAGAGTCAGCGCCACTTCCTCAAGGTCGGTCCCCGCCGAAGTCAGCACGATCTCCAGCGCCTCATCCCCTTTCAGCGCATCCCGGTCCCCAGCCGCCACCTCGATCAGCAGGCGCTGTGCACTCAAGGTCACCTTCAACCCGTCCAGTGTCGACGGCTCGTCATCCAGGGTCAGGTCGACGGTGTCTTCATCCGGATAACGGGTCAGCAGAAACATCTGCCCCTTGTCGCTGTGGCAGCACAGGGTCGCCATGTTGTCTTCCTCGTCATCGCAAGGGGTGGCGAACAGCACGGCGGTGTGGATTTGCATGGCTACGACTCGGGTCAAGGGAATTGATAGGGAATTCTGACAGCCTTGCACACATCCATAAACGTAAAGTTGCCAGCCCTTGACCGAAATTGTCGCAGCCTCGCAAGCGGCAATGACCGCTCAGTCGTTAAGCTTCGGCGAGCCCTGAACGTGCCTGCCACGTTCAACGTCTGGTTTTTACCGTCCGGCTTGCCATGGGTTGGCTATCGTTGATCCCTAACATGGCGGACGTGCGCGACGCTTCAACTATTACAAAGCCCAAGCGGAGTACCACAGATGGCGTTCTTCACCGCAGCCAGCAAAGCCGACTTCCAGCATCAACTGCAAGCGGCCCTGGCGCAGCACATCAGCGAACAGTCCCTGCCACAAGTGGCGCTATTCGCCGAGCAGTTCTTCGGCATCATCTCTCTGGACGAACTTACCCAGCGCCGGCTTTCGGACCTGGCCGGCTGCACCCTGTCGGCGTGGCGCATCATCGAGCGCTTCGACCCCGAGTACCCGCAAGTGCGGGTGTACAACCCCGATTACGAACGCAATGGCTGGCAATCGACCCACACCGTGGTCGAAGTGCTGCACCACGACCTGCCGTTCCTGGTCGACTCGGTGCGCACCGAGCTCAACCGCCGCGGCTACAGCATCCACACCCTGCAGACCACGGTGCTGAGCGTGCGCCGGGGCGCCAAGGGCGAACTGCTCGAACTGCTGCCCAAGGGCACCCAGGGCGAGGGCGTGCGCCACGAATCGCTGATGTACCTGGAGATTGACCGCTGCGCCAACGCCGCCGAACTCACCGTGCTGACGCGCGAGATCGAGCAGGTACTGGCCGAAGTGCGCGTGGCGGTGGCCGATTTCGAGCCGATGAAAGCCAAGCTGCGCGAAGTCGTCGCCGAAGTGGAGAACACCGCCTACGGCCCGGCCCAGCATGAAAAGGGCGAGGTCAAGGCCTTCCTCGAATGGCTGCTGGACAACCACTTCACCTTCCTCGGCTATGAAGAGTTCACCGTCCAGGCCGACAGCGACGGTGGCCAGATGGTCTACGACGAACAGTCGTTCCTTGGCCTGCCGCGCCGCCTGCGGGTAGGCCTGACGGCGGAAGAACTGCGCATCGAAGACTACGCCGTGGCCTACCTCAACGAGCCGCTGCTGCTGTCGTTCGCCAAGGCTGCGCTGCCCAGTCGCGTGCATCGCCCGGCCTACCCGGACTATGTGTCGATCCGCCAGCTGGATGCCGATGGCAAGGTCATCAAGGAACACCGCTTCATGGGCCTTTACACCTCGTCGGTGTACGGCGAGAGCGTGCATGCCATCCCTTACATCCGCGTGAAGGTCGCCGAAGTCGAGCGCCGTTCCGGCTTCGACCCGAAGGCGCACCTGGGCAAGGAACTGGCCCAGGTACTCGAAGTGCTGCCGCGCGATGACCTGTTCCAGACCCCGATCGACGAGCTGTTCAACACCGTGATGTCGATCGTGCAGATCCAGGAGCGCAACAAGATTCGCGTGTTCCTGCGCAAGGATCCGTACGGGCGCTTCTGCTACGGCCTGGCCTACGTGCCGCGCGAGATCTACTCCACCGAAGTGCGGCAGAAGATCCAGCAGGTGCTGATGGAGCGCCTGAAGGCCAGCGACTGCGAGTTCTGGACCTTCTTCTCCGAATCGGTGCTGGCGCGTGTGCAGCTGATCCTGCGGGTCGACCCGAAGAACCGCATCGACATCGACCCGCAGCAACTGGAAAACGAAGTGATCCAGGCCTGCCGCTCGTGGCATGACGACTACTCGGCGCTGGTCATCGAGAACTTTGGCGAAGCCCAGGGCACCAACATCCTCGGCGACTTCCCCAAAGGCTTCCCGGCGGGCTACCGCGAGCGCTTCCCGGCGCATTCGGCGGTGGTCGACCTGCAGCACGTGGTGGCGTTGTCCGAGAGCAAGCCGCTGGCGATGAGTTTCTACCAGCCCCTGACCCGCCTGGGCGACCGCCTGCTGCATTGCAAGCTGTACCACGCCGACACTCCGCTGGCGCTGTCGGATGTGCTGCCGATCCTGGAAAACCTCGGCCTGCGCGTGCTCGGCGAGTTCCCTTACCGCCTGCGCCACGCCAGCGGCCGTGAGTTCTGGATCCACGACTTCGCCTTCACCTACAGCGAAGGCCTGAACCTGGACATCCAGCAGCTCAACGACACGCTGCAGGATGCCTTCATCCACATCGTCAAGGGCGACGCCGAGAACGATGCCTTCAACCGCCTGGTGCTCACTGCCGGCCTGCCATGGCGTGACGTGGCGCTGCTGCGTGCCTATGCCCGCTACCTCAAGCAGATCCGCCTGGGCTTCGACCTCGGCTACATCGCCAGCACCCTGAACAACCACACCGATATCGCCCGCGAGCTGACCCGGTTGTTCAAGACCCGCTTCTACCTGGCGCGCAAACTCACCAACGAAGACCTCGACGACAAGCAGCAGCGCCTGGAACAGGCGATCCTCACGGCCCTGGACGAGGTCCAGGTGCTCAACGAGGACCGCATCCTGCGCCGCTACCTGGACCTGATCAAGGCCACCCTGCGCACCAACTTCTACCAGCCGGATGCCAACGGCCAGAACAAGTCGTACTTCAGCTTCAAGTTCAACCCCAAGCTGATTCCCGAGCTGCCCAAGCCGGTGCCGAAGTTCGAGATCTTCGTCTATTCGCCACGTGTCGAGGGCGTGCACCTGCGTTTCGGCAATGTCGCCCGCGGCGGCCTGCGCTGGTCGGACCGCGAGGAAGACTTCCGCACCGAAGTACTCGGCCTGGTGAAAGCCCAGCAGGTGAAGAACTCGGTGATCGTGCCGGTCGGCGCCAAGGGCGGTTTCCTGCCGCGCCGGCTGCCGTTGGGCGGCACCCGCGACGAGATCGCCGCCGAGGGCGTGGCCTGCTACCGCATCTTCATCTCCGGCCTGCTCGACATCACCGACAACCTCAAGGACGGTGGCGTGGTGCCGCCGGCCAACGTGGTGCGTCACGATGACGACGACCCATACCTGGTGGTGGCGGCCGACAAGGGCACCGCGACCTTCTCCGACATCGCCAACGGCATTGCCATCGACTACGGCTTCTGGCTCGGCGATGCGTTCGCCTCGGGTGGCTCGGCCGGTTACGACCACAAGAAGATGGGCATCACCGCCCGTGGCGCCTGGGTCGGCGTGCAACGCCACTTCCGCGAGCGTGGCATCAATGTGCAGCAGGACCCGATCACCGTGATCGGCGTCGGCGACATGGCTGGCGACGTGTTCGGCAACGGCCTGCTGATGTCCGACAAGCTGCAACTGGTGGCAGCGTTCAACCACCTGCACATCTTCATCGACCCGAACCCGGACCCGGCCACCAGCTTCGTCGAGCGCAAGCGCCTGTTCGACCTGCCGCGTTCGGCCTGGAGCGACTACGACACCAGCATCATGTCCGAAGGCGGCGGGATTTTCCCGCGCAGTGCCAAGAGCATCGCCATCAGCCCGCAGATGAAGGAACGCTTTGCCATCGAGGCCGATCGCCTGACCCCGACCGAGCTGCTGCATGCGCTGCTCAAGGCACCGGTCGACCTGCTGTGGAACGGCGGTATCGGCACCTACGTCAAGGCCAGCAGCGAAAGCCACGCCGATGTCGGCGACAAGGCCAACGACGCCCTGCGGGTCAACGGCAACGAGCTGCGCTGCAAAGTGGTGGGCGAGGGCGGCAACCTCGGCATGACCCAGCTCGGCCGTGTCGAGTTCGGCCTGCACGGCGGCGCCACCAACACCGACTTCATCGACAACGCCGGTGGCGTTGACTGCTCCGACCACGAGGTCAACATCAAGATCCTGCTCAACGAAGTGGTGCAGGGTGGCGACATGACCGAGAAGCAGCGCAACCAGCTGCTCGGCAGCATGACCGACGAAGTCGCCGGCCTGGTGCTGGGCAACAACTACAAGCAGACCCAGGCGCTGTCGCTGGCCGCCCGCCGCGCCCGCGAGCGGATCGCCGAATACAAGCGCCTGATGGCCGACCTCGAAGGCCGTGGCAAGCTGGACCGGGCCATCGAGTTCCTGCCGTCCGAGGAGCAGCTGGCCGAGCGCCTGGCCGCCGGCCAGGGCCTGACCCGCGCCGAGCTGTCGGTGCTGATCTCGTACAGCAAGATCGACCTCAAAGAGCAGTTGCTCAAGTCGCTGGTGCCGGACGACGACTACCTGACCCGTGACATGGAAACCGCTTTCCCGCCGTCGCTGGTCAGCAAGTTCGCCGACGCCATGCGCCGTCACCGCCTCAAGCGCGAAATCGTCAGCACCCAGATCGCCAACGATCTGGTCAACAACATGGGCATCACCTTCGTCCAGCGCCTGAAGGAGTCGACCGGCATGAGCCCGGCCAACGTCGCCGGTGCCTATGTGATCGTGCGCGACATCTTCCACCTGCCGCACTGGTTCCGCCAGATCGAGGCGTTGGACTACCAGGTGTCGGCGGAAATCCAGCTCACCCTGATGGACGAGCTGATGCGCCTGGGCCGCCGCGCCACCCGCTGGTTCCTGCGCAGCCGGCGCAACGAGCAGGATGCCGGGCGTGACACCGCGCACTTCGGGCCGAAGATCGCCCAGCTGGGGCTCAAGCTTGATGAGCTGCTGGAAGGTCCGACCCGCGAGCGCTGGATGGTGCGCTACCAGAGCTTCGTCGACGCTGGCGTGCCGGAGTTGCTGGCGCGCATGGTTGCCGGTACCACCCACCTGTACACCCTGCTGCCGATCATCGAGGCCTCGGACGTGACCGGCCATGACCCGGCGCAGGTGGCCAAGGCGTTCTTCGCCGTGGGCAGTGCGCTGGACCTGACCTGGTACCTGCAGGAAATCAGCAACCTGCCGGTGGAAAACAACTGGCAGGCCCTGGCCCGCGAGGCGTTCCGCGACGATATCGACCTGCAGCAGCGGGCGATCACCATCTCGGTTCTGCAGATGGCTGATGCCCCGGACGACATGGACGCCCGTGTGGCGCTGTGGGCCGAGCAGCACCGGGTGATGGTCGAGCGCTGGCGCGCCATGCTCGACGACTTGCGCAACGCCACCGGCACCGACTATGCGATGTACGCGGTGGCCAACCGCGAGCTGGTCGACCTGGCGCTGAGTGGGCAGGCGGCGGTGGTGCCGTCCTGAGTCAGGTACTGAGGTAAAAGAAAGCCCCGGCAGCGATGCCGGGGCTTTTTTATGTGTACTGGCCCTTGTGGGAGCGGTGTCTACTTGAATCTGCGCTCCACGCCTTTCTCGACCAGGATCTTCGCCGAAATCTCTTCTACCGAGAAATGCGTGGAGTTGATGTTGGGAATGTTCTCGCGGCGGAACAGGTTCTCCACCTCGCGCACCTCGAATTCGCACTGGGCAAAGCTCGAATAGCGGCTGTTGGGCTTGCGCTCGTGGCGGATGGCGGTCAGGCGGTCGGGGTCGATGGTCAGGCCGAACAGCTTGCTATGGTGCTTTTTCAGCACCGCCGGCAACTGCAGGCGCTCCATGTCGTCCTCGGTCAGTGGGTAGTTGGCGGCGCGGATACCGAACTGCATGGCCATGTACAGGCAGGTCGGGGTCTTGCCGCAACGCGACACGCCGACCAGGATCAGGTCGGCCTTGTCGTAGTAGTGGGTGCGCGCGCCGTCATCGTTGTCCAGGGCGAAGTTCACCGCCTCGATGCGTTCCATGTAGTTGGAATTGCCACCAATCGAGTGCGATTTACCCACGGAATACGACGAATGGGCAGTCAGTTCCTGCTCGAGCGGGGATAAAAACGAAGAAAAGATGTCGATCATGAAGCCGTTCGACGTTGCCAGGATCTCACGGATGTCCTGGTTCACGATGGTGTCGAAGATGATCGGCCGCATGCCGTCGCGCTCGGCGGCAGCGTTGATCTGCTGCACCATGGTCCGCGCTTTTTCCGGGCTGTCGATGTACGGGCGGGTGAATTTATTGAACGGAATGCTTTCGAATTGAGCGAGCAGGCTCTGGCCCAGCGTTTCGGCGGTAATGCCGGTGCCATCGGAGATGAAGAACGCGGTTCGTTTCATTTGCGATCTGGGCCTTAAGCTGATGACGTTTCTTGGATATGATAAGTTCGGTTTGCCGAATGCGGCTGTCAGCATTCTGCCATATTTTGCGAACCTGTTTTCCAGGTACAGGCCACAAGCGTCCGGCCCAGTCAACGAAGGCAGGCGGGCGCCCTTGAGCTTTTCCAATACAGTTAGTGGAGAGATCACCTTGGTAGAGTACGTAGTTTCCCTCGATAAGCTCGGCGTCCACGATGTGGAGCATGTGGGGGGCAAGAACGCATCCCTGGGCGAGATGATCAGTAACCTCGCTGGTGCCGGCGTTTCGGTGCCGGGCGGCTTTGCCACTACGGCTCAGGCGTACCGTGACTTTCTCGAACAGAGTGGCCTGAACGACCAGATCCATGCGGCCCT
>NZ_JBIVHW010000023.1:0-27777 GCF_044749405.1 Pseudomonas sp. NPDC089422 | reverse complement strand
GGGACCGCGCGCCAATGGATGCAGGAGATACTGGCCCGAAACAGATGTAGGAGCAGGCTTGCCTGCGATGCGCCGCGCGGGCGGCGCTCGATCTCATGGCACATACACCTCTAAAGCCCTACACCCGCGCCCCCACGACTGAACCGTTTTTTGTGGTAGGGTTCGCGCCCGAAAAATTCTGCCTATGGGGCAGCGACCAAGAGAAAAATAGTGCACACCACTTGGCACTAGGCCTACAGCGATTACCCACTATTCACTCACAAAGTACGCACAAGTTATCCACAGGCGATCGCCTTGCAAAGACCCCTGTACCGCATTATCTTGTATCCCCAGCACAGCAAACCACTAGATGTTGGGTTTCAGTCACCAACGCCAAGCATGAGTCAGCAGAAAAATTCAAGCAATTTTTCTGGCAGAACTCGTGGTGGTTTCATCGATCCAACCGCTCCTAGCGGATACTGAACAGCCTGCTCTGGCTCACCCCAGGGCATTTGACTTCGGCCAGGGAGCGGCAAGGTTCTTGCCCCCATTTCCTGATCTGTCCCGAAGTCGGTACGCCCGAGCGGGTGGATGCGCGTGCATGACGCATCCTCGCCAAGGCCATCGAGCAAGTGGACGGAACGGTGGGCGCCCAAAAGGCGCCTGAACACTATAGAAACTGTGGAGACACCCACCCATGCAAACCGACACAACTCGCGAGAACCCGCTGGCTTTGGCGCCGCAGGCCGCCGATTCCAACCAGGATCTGGCCGCCACCGCTCCGGGCCAACTGCGCGTGATCAAGCGCAACGGCACTGTCGTCCCCTACACCGACGACAAGATCACCGTGGCCATCACCAAGGCGTTCCTCGCAGTTGAAGGCGGCACCGCCGCTGCCTCGTCGCGCATCCACGACACCGTCGCGCGCCTGACCGAGCAGGTCACTGCCACGTTCAAGCGTCGCATGCCATCGGGTGGCACCATCCACATCGAAGAAATCCAGGACCAGGTCGAACTGGCCCTGATGCGTGCCGGCGAGCAGAAAGTCGCCCGTGACTACGTGATCTACCGCGACCAGCGCGCCAAGGAGCGTGCCACCCGCGCCCACACCGAGGCTGCTGTCGAACCGCACCCAAGCATCCGCATCACCCTGGCCGACGGCAGCCTGGCGCCGCTGGACATGGCGCGCCTGAACACCATCATCAGCGAAGCCTGCGAAGGCCTGGCCGAAGTCGATGGCGACCTGATCCAGCGCGAAACCCTGAAGAACCTGTACGACGGCGTGGCCATCAAGGACGTCAACACCGCCCTGGTGATGACCGCCCGCACCCTGGTCGAGCGTGAGCCGAACTACTCGTTCGTCACCGCCCGCCTGCTGATGGACACCCTGCGTGCCGAAGGCCTGGGCTTCCTCAACGTCGCCGACAGCGCCACCCACCACGAGATGGCCGACCTGTACGCCAAGGCCCTGCCGGCCTATGTCGCCAAAGGTATCGAGTTCGAGCTGCTGAACCCGGCGCTGGCCGACTTCGACCTGGAAAAACTGGGCAAGGCGATCAACCACGAGCGCGACCAGCAGTTCACCTACCTGGGCCTGCAGACCCTGTACGACCGTTACTTCATCCACAAGGATGGCGTGCGCTTCGAGCTGCCGCAGGTGTTCTTCATGCGTGTGGCCATGGGCCTGGCGCTGGAAGAGAAAGACAAAGAAGCCCGTGCGATCGAGTTCTACAACCTGCTCTCGTCGTTCGACTACATGGCTTCGACACCGACCCTGTTCAACGCCGGTACCCTGCGTCCACAGCTGTCGAGCTGCTACCTGACCACCGTGCCGGACGACCTGTCGGGCATCTACCACGCGATCCACGACAACGCCATGCTGTCGAAATTCGCCGGTGGCCTGGGCAACGACTGGACCCCTGTGCGTGCACTGGGCTCCTACATCAAGGGCACCAACGGCAAATCCCAGGGCGTCGTGCCGTTCCTGAAAGTGGTCAACGACACTGCCGTCGCCGTGAACCAGGGTGGCAAGCGCAAAGGCGCCGTGTGTGCCTACCTGGAAACCTGGCACCTGGACATCGAAGAATTCATCGAGCTGCGCAAGAACACCGGTGATGACCGTCGTCGTACCCACGACATGAACACCGCCAACTGGATCCCTGACCTGTTCATGAAGCGTGTCTTCGATGACGGCAAGTGGACCCTGTTCTCGCCATCGGAAGTGCCGGATCTGCACGACCTGACCGGCAAGGCCTTCGAAGAGCGCTACGAGTACTACGAAGCCCTGACCGAGTACAACAAGATCAAGGTGTTCAAGACCATCCAGGCCAAAGACCTGTGGCGCAAGATGCTGTCGATGCTGTTCGAGACCGGCCACCCGTGGCTGACCTTCAAGGACCCGTGCAACCTGCGTTCGCCGCAGCAGCACGTGGGCGTGGTCCACAGCTCGAACCTGTGCACCGAGATCACCCTGAACACCAACAAGGACGAGATCGCGGTCTGCAACCTGGGCTCGATCAACCTGCCGAACCACATTGTCGACGGCAAGCTGGACACCGCCAAGCTGCAACGCACCGTGAACACCGCCGTGCGCATGCTCGACAACGTAATCGACATCAACTACTACTCGGTGCCGCAAGCGCGCAACTCGAACTTCAAGCACCGCCCGGTCGGCCTGGGCATCATGGGCTTCCAGGATGCGCTGTACCTGCAGCACATCCCGTACGGTTCCGACGCTGCCGTCGAGTTCGCCGACAAGTCGATGGAAGCGGTCAGCTACTACGCGATCCAGGCTTCCTGCGACCTGGCCGACGAGCGTGGCGCCTACGAGACCTTCCAGGGTTCGCTGTGGTCCAAGGGCATCCTGCCACTGGATTCGCAACAGATCCTGATCGAGGCCCGTGGCCAGAAGTACATCGACGTCAACCTGGAAGAGTCGCTGGACTGGGCGCCGATCCGTGCCCGCGTGCAGAAAGGCATTCGTAACTCGAACATCATGGCCATCGCGCCAACCGCGACCATCGCCAACATCACTGGCGTGTCGCAGTCGATCGAGCCGACCTACCAGAACCTGTATGTGAAATCGAACCTGTCGGGCGAATTCACCGTGATCAACCCGTACCTGGTCCGCGACCTGAAGGCCCGCGGCCTGTGGGACTCGGTGATGATCAACGACCTGAAGTACTACGACGGTTCGGTGCAGCAGATCGAGCGTATCCCGCAAGAGCTGAAAGACCTGTACGCCACCGCGTTCGAAGTCGAGACCAAGTGGATCGTCGACGCCGCCTCCCGTCGCCAGAAGTGGATCGACCAGGCTCAGTCGCTGAACCTGTACATCGCCGGCGCCTCGGGCAAGAAGCTGGACGTGACCTACCGCATGGCCTGGTACCGTGGTCTGAAGACCACCTACTACCTCCGTGCCCTGGCCGCGACCAGCACCGAGAAGTCGACCATCAACACCGGCAAGCTCAACGCCGTTTCCAGCGGCGGCGACAGCGCCCCGGTCCAGGCAGCCGGCCCAGCGCCAGTGCCGAAGGCCTGCGCGATCGACGAGCCGGACTGCGAAGCCTGCCAGTAAGGCCAGGTCGAGGCTTCCTTCGGGAAGCCTCAACGCGTTTTCCGCAGCACTGCGGACCCTGTGGGAGCGGGTTCACCCGCGAAGAGGCCGGCCTTGCGCCCCTCCCCCCACAGCCAGACACAATAAGCCGTGGCTGCAAGGCCCCGGCCAGCCCTCCCCGGGCACTCCAGATTTGCGTGCACCGCACCGCAACCAAGATCCACCGGCCATACTTCACAGATGGCCCTCGAGCAGGAGAATCTCACCATGCTGAGCTGGGACGAATTCGATAAAGAAGACGGCGAAGTCGCCGCCAAAGGCAACACCCCTGCGCAGGCCACTGCCGCCGCTACCCTCGACAAGCTCGACAGCGCCGGCGGTGCCGCCGCCCTGGAAGCCCGTGCCGCCACCGCCGCCGACTCCGATGCCGTAAAACGTGCCAAGGCCGCCCTTGACGCCCTCGACATCGCCGAAGGCCTGGCCGAGCTGGAAGGCTCCTCGGCCCGCGTCGCCGTTGACGAAAAGCGCATGATCAACTGCCGCGCCGACCTCAACCAGCTGGTACCGTTCAAGTACGACTGGGCCTGGCAGAAGTACCTCGATGGCTGCGCCAACCACTGGATGCCGCAAGAGGTCAACATGACCGCCGACATCGCCCTGTGGAAGAGCATGGACGGCCTGACCGAAGACGAGCGCCGCATCGTCATGCGCAACCTCGGCTTCTTCTCCACCGCCGACTCCCTGGTTGCCAACAACCTGGCCCTGGCCGTGTACCGCCTGATCACCAACCCGGAGTGCCGCCAGTACATCCTGCGCCAGGGCTACGAAGAGGCGATCCACACCCACGCCTATCAGTACTGCATCGAGTCGCTGGGCATGGATGAAGGCGAGATCTTCAACATGTACCACGAGATCCCGTCGGTCGCGAAGAAAGCCGCCTGGGGCCTGAAGTACACCCGCGCCATCTCCGACCCGGAGTTCAACACCGGTACCGTCGAGACCGACAAAGAGCTGCTGCGCAACCTGATCGCCTACTACTGCGTACTGGAAGGCATCTTCTTCTACTGCGGCTTCACCCAGATCCTGTCGATGGGCCGCCGCAACAAGATGACCGGCGTTGCCGAGCAGTTCCAGTACATCCTGCGTGACGAGTCGATGCACCTGAACTTCGGTATCGACGTGATCAACCAGATCAAGATCGAGAACCCGCACCTGTGGGACGCGGCGATGAAGGAAGAAGCGACCCAGATGATCCTGCAAGGGACCCAGCTGGAGATCGAATACGCCCGTGACACCATGCCACGCGGCGTGCTGGGCATGAACGCAGCGATGATGGAGGACTACCTCAAGTTCATCGCCAACCGTCGCCTGACCCAGATTGGTCTGAAGGAAGAATACCCGGGGACTACCAACCCGTTCCCGTGGATGAGCGAGATCATGGACTTGAAGAAGGAGAAGAACTTCTTCGAGACGCGTGTGATCGAGTATCAGACTGGCGGGGCGTTGAGCTGGGACTGATTGTCCGGGCTGAGTATCGAGAAGGCTGCCGAATGGCAGCCTTTTTGTTGCCTGCGAAATTAGAACAGGCCCCGCCCCCTCCACACCCTCTGGCTCGAATCCCAAGCTTGGTTCTGCGCCCACGAACTCGGCCGACTGAGCGCTCGTTTCTTCAACGGACACTGCATTCGCAAGCTTGACCCGGACCAGTACCGCAACCTGCAGCTACTGCGTTACGGGCAGTACCAGGAGACGACGATGGTCAGCGAGTCCGGGGCCTATACCTTGCTGGCGCATCACCATGTTCCTGAGAACCGCCTTCTGCGCTGGTGGCTGACCCATGAGGTGGTGGCGCTGCTGCGTGATGGCCAGGTGGATGGAGAAGCGGATTCGCCGCGGCTGGGGCGGATGTGCTGGCCTGGAGGGCGGACGGCGACGTTGTTGTATTGGCAGAGTGAGCCTTGGGTGAGGATGCGGGATATGCCGGTGGTGATGGCGGCTGAAGACGCGGCGATGACGCCGGCGGTGAAGCGCAGGATGAACTGGCGGGAGTGCGCTCAGCGGGCACTCCGACTACACGGGGTCTAGCTGGGCTGCGCAGATACTTCAGGAGCAGGCTTGCCCCGTCTAGCAAACAACGCGGTGCCTGGCACCACGCCGCTTGATGTGAGCAGTGGGTCATGTATAACCGCCGGGTATGCGAACCCTCTCAATCATAAGGCTTGCTATAGTAGTTTTTATCTCTCATAAGCACTGCTATAGCAGGTCTTAAAATGAATGTTTTTCCCTTGGCATGCGCCGACAGGCTAATGAAAATAGGGCTTCTGGCCAAAACCAGACGCCTTGAACGAAAAATTCGCCAAAAAGACCTTGCCGCTCAATCCGGCTTGTCCATCACTATGCTCGCCAAAATAGAAGCATACACCCCGACTGTGGAGATGCGCAGCTATATGATCGCGCTTAGGCACCTAGGCTTGCTCGACGAAATATTCCAGGACGTGCCGATGCCATCCCCTGCTTCATTCGCAACTGAACACAGGGTGCGTCTTAAATCGGTGACCGAGAAAGACTTCTGATGAAGGCGGCTGAGTCGAACCCGAAAGGCTTGCAGTAGAGGAGTCTGAGCGCACTGAACTCAAAGGCGAAAAGCAGTTGAAAGGGTCACTAAAGCCGCTCGGCCGCCTTCCGATAAACCTGATCGCGCTCGCGGCGATCAACGGCCACCACAAACACGACCACCTCTTGATCAATGACCTGATAGACCAAGCGGTAGCCACTGCTGCGAAGCTTTATCTTGTAGCAATCGGGCAGCGAGCTGAGCCGATTGGCCTCCACCCGCGGGTTTAGCAGAACCTCGGCCAGCTTCTTCTTGAACTGCTGACGAACCGTATCACCCAGCTTCTTCCATTCTTTCAACGCACGTGAATCGAAGTCGAGGCTATAGGTCATCCAGCTGGACCCTCACGCGCTGCGGGGAGGCAAGTCGCTCTCTCACAATCGCGATCAGGTCTTCGTCTTCCTCAGTCATCAGGACGGGTCGAAAAGGTAGCTTGCCTCGTTCGGCCACATACTGCAGTGCCTGACGCATGAGTTCGGACGGCGTTACGCCAAGCCGTTCGAGCTCCTGATAGGCGCGGGCTTTGAGCTCGTCATCGACGCGGATGTTGATGGACGCCATGGGACGACCCTCTCAGTAAAGACATTCGTCATTACAATGCACTTATCTTAGCTATTGCGCAACTGCTGTCCGTCTTTCAGAACTCCAGGAATGATGGGCCTGCATGGCACCGGCTATGCCGGTGTTCGCGGGCAAGCCCGCTCCCACAGGTTTTGCGTATCGCCCAAGGCATGGATGTGCCGATTACGCCACGCGCCACCAGCGATGCCTCTACTCATTCACCACCTCGAAAATCGGAAGCTCTTCAAATCATAAGAGCTGCTATAGTGGTTTTTAAACAATATAAGCACTGTCTTAGCAGGTCTTAAAATGAATATTTTTCCTTTGGCATGTGCCGACAGGCTAATGAAAATAGGGCTTCTGGCGAAAACAAGGCGCCTTGAACGTAAAATTCGCCAAAAAGATCTGGCCGCTCAATCCGGATTGTCCATTACCACCCTCGCCAAAATCGAATCAGGTACGCCTACCGTAGAGATGCGCAGCTACATGATCGCGCTATGGCATCTAGGTTTGCTGGACGAGGTATTCCAGGATGTGCCGATGTCTTCACCGGCCTCCTTCGCCACTGAGCACAGGGTACGCCTCAAGAGCGTGACGGAGGACGACTTCTGATGACTGTCATCTACCTTTACATGCAGATGCCAGGCTCGCTGGAGGTGCGCACCATTGGGCGGTTGAGCGTAGAGAACAACGTCGGCGAGTTTGTCTATAACCCAGCCCATGTCGAGGCAGGTGGTTGGGTGCCTGATGCTTCGCGCTACCCACTTCGAACGCAACCTTATAAACGCATCACCAAGAACCGAGGCATACCCGGATTTATCCGGGATGCGGCCCCCGATGGCTGGGGTGAACGCCTGGTTGCGCGAGAGCATGGTGAACAGAAGGATGCCATTGGCTTCATTCTGAAATCGCCAAACCATGACCGTACGGGCAACCTCATGGCTGGCGCTGGCCGTAAACCACCTGCCGGTATCGGCCAGGCTGGCCTGGGCAAGATCACCCAACTGGACGCCTTCATACAATTTGCAGATGGCGTGCAAGGTGGATTTCCTCGCAACACTGACAAAGCCACCAAAGCAACACTGCAGCAGCGCTCGTCACTGGGCGGGGCTCGTCCCAAATGCACACTGATGAATGAGAACCGACTGCTGCTGGCCAAGCCGCGAGACCGCCACGATGTCTACGATGTTCCAGCACTCGAACACGCATGCATGACATTCGCTGCGAGCAAAGGCATGAACGTGGCGCGAGTGCAGTTGCATCGTGGCCGGGTCAACACATTGCTGGTCGAACGCTTCGACCGGGCGCCAGCGGGTGACGGATATTTCTACCGCGTCCCCATGTTGAGCGGTTTGACATTGCTCGACAGTGACTGGAACAACCAGCTGGGCTGGGCACAGGAATGGCACTATGGCTTACTGGCAGACGAAATGAGCCGGCGCGGCGTGCCTCACAGTGACCTTCAGGAGCTTTTCAGACGCATCTGCTTCAACATTCTGGTCGGCAACGATGATGACCATCCCAAAAACGTGGCAGTGCTTTTCTTGAATGGCAGTTGGCGGCTGTCACCCATGTATGACGTGCTGCCAACGACCGAAGGGGCTGCGCCCTCCAGCCTGGCCATGGGCGTCGGGAGTTTCGGAAAGGAGTTGTCGCGGCGCAATCTGCTCAGCCAGGTAGGCCACTATGGCCTGTCTCACGCTCAGGCGGAATCCATCATTGATGAGGTGGCTGGATGGGAAGATGAGTTGGCGGCCCATTATCGGCAGTACCTGCAGCCCGCTGAACTGGAGCAGGCATTGGTTGCCATGGGCGCTGATAAGCTGCGCACTTGATTCTGGGCTGTATTGAAGAAGCCCCCAGCCCTGTATCTGTCGCCACGCCATCCTGGCCTTCACCATCGCCGACTCCCCCGGTTAGCTGAAGGAACCCGCATCATGGCCGCTCTACTGCTGCAGATGACCCCCATAGGGCTGGTAATCGCCCTGATCCTGCTGCTGCGTCGCCCGCCCGTGCAGGCGGCGCTGGCCGGGGTCGCCGGGGTGTTGCTGCTGTGGGGGCTGGGCGCCGCGCAGCCGTTATCGACAGCCGTGTCGGCGAGCATCCTGCAAGACACCCTGATCCTCTTCTTCAGCACCGCCTGCGTCATCATCCCTGGCCTGGCGTTCGTCATCCTGGTCGAGCGTGCGGGTGCGCCGCAGGCGATCGGGGCCTGGGTGCGCGAGCTTGGCTGGACACCGCCAGCGCAGGTGATCTTCATCCTGCTGGGGCTGGCCCCGCTGCTGGAGGCGATGACCGGCTTCGGGGTATCGCTGATCGCCACCGTACCGCTGCTGATGGGCCTGTTTTCACGGCAGACCGGCATGAAGATGGCATTGGCGGGCATGGTGATCATGCCCTGGGGCACATTGGGGCTGGCCACGGTGATCGGGGCACTGCTGGCGCACGTGCCTGCAGCGGAACTCGGCAGCCATTCGGCACTGGTCAGTGCGCCGGTATTCCTCTGCCTGGCGGCCGTGGCGCTGGGGCTGGCGGGCGTTCGCAGCGCACGGGCCTGGGTAGGGCTGGCAGTGATTGCAATGCTGTTCAGTGCGGTGTTGTATGCAGGCAACCGCTGGCTCGGGCCGGAAGCGTCAGGGGTGCTGGCTGGTCTGACGGTGGCCTGCGTGGGGCTGGGCATTTCGTATGCACGCCAAGGGACGCTTGCGCGCTGGCCACAGGCGGCCTGGCCATACCTGGCACTGCTGGGGACGATCATCGCTTCGCGCGGGCTGTTCCTGGTCACGGACTGGGACGGGCTGTGGGTGATCCAGGGTGCGTCGGTGTCCTGGAAGCCGTTGGCGTCGCCAGGGCTTGCGCTGCTGCTGGTAAGCATGATGATGGTCGCTCGGCAACAGCCGGCATTCGCGTGGAAGGTATTGTTCACCCGGGCACGTTTTCCGGTGGCGACCATCTTCCTGTTCCTGCTGCTCTCCCAGGTGATGGTCAAGGCAGGCTTCCTGATCGAGGCACAGCGAGCCCTGCACGCGCTGTCGGGCCTATGGCAGGTATCGACGGTCTCACTCCTGGCGGGGCTGGCCGGCTATGTCACCGGGTCGAACGTTGGCGGCAACACACTGGTGATGCCGTCCATTGCAGCCTTGGCCAGCGCTCACGGGCCATGGCTGGCGGCCATGGTCAACTGTGCCGCCGGGCACGGGGCCCTGGGGTCGCTGTCGATCCTCTCGCTGATCACCGGGCTGGCGGGGGCCAGCCGTGACGAAGAACACAGGCTGATTCGCTTCGCCTTCGCCCTGGTACTGCTGAACATCGTGTTGGTTGCTGCATCCGGTTGGCTTTTGCTCTACCTTTCGGGAGCCTTCACCTGACCCGACGCGAGCCCCCATGGAACGGAACCCCAGCCCCGACAAACGCTGGCACACCCTCAAGGACTGGCTGTTGCGCCAGATCGACAGCGGCGGCTGGCCACCCGGCACACAACTGCCCTCGGTGCGAGAACTGGCACGCATGTTCGGCAGCAGTATCGCCACCGTGCAACGCGCACTGGCGGAACTGGAGAGCAATGCCTACGTATCGGCCACGCCCAGAGTCGGCTACTTCGTCGCCAAGGGCGCCACGGCTGCTCAGCAGTACGATCTCACCAGTGTCACCGTCAACGTCAACCACGCGGTGGTTGCCATGCTCTCCCAGGCGGCCGGCCACACTCGCCTGTCGTTGAGTTCTGCCGTTCTGCACGGCGAGCTGACACCCGAGGTGCTGCTGAACAAATGCCTGGCGACGCTGGCCAGCAAGCCCGATGCAGCGCTGGCCGGCCTGATCGCCCCACCCGGCCTCCCTTCGTTGCGCAGACGTATTGCCGGGCTGATGCTGACCCGCGGCGTGGCTTGCGGCCCGGACGATATCCTGGTGACCTCTGGCGACACCGTCGCGCTGGAACTGGCCCTGGAGGCTGTCGCAAGCAGGGGGGCCATCGTGGCCATCGAGACACCCACCTATTACGGCATCCTGCAAACCATCGAGCGCCTGGGGATGCGCGCCCTGCCGATTCACACCCATGCCGACAGCGGCATGGACCTCGATCACCTGGAACACGCGCTGGCGCAGAAGAAAGTCGATGTGATCTTCCTCAACCCGACGCTACAGAACCCGCGCGGCTTCATCATGCCCAACGCCGCACGGGCGAGGCTTTCGAAACTGGCTCAGGCGGCGCAGGTGCCGATCATCGAGGACGACATCTTTTTCGACCTGGTGCCCGAACACCTGCGCCCGCTGGCCATCAAGCACCATGACAAGACAGGGCAGACCATCTATTGCTCATCGTTTTCCAAGACTGTTGCACCGGGCTATCGGTTGGGCTGGTGCGTACCAGGGCGCTATCGGGATGCGATCCTGGCCCAGATGTTTTCGCGCAATCTCGCGGTATCGAGCCTGGCGCAACGGGTGCTGGATGCATTCATCGGGCGGGGCTACATGGAGTCGCACTGCGCGAAGCTCAGGGAACGCCTGGCCGCGCAGACCGCGACGATGACAACACGGGTTCTCTCGCAGTTTCCTGCGGGGACGCGCTACATCCCACCACAGGGTGGCTTCATCCACTGGATCGAGTTTCCCGCCGGGACGGACATGGCCGCGTTGCAGCGGCTTGCCGGTGAACGCGGGTGCCATGTTGCCGGGAGCGGGATGTTCCATGCCGACGGCCAGTGCGGCAATGGGCTGCGGCTCTGCCTTGGGAGGGTGATCACGGCCGACGTGATACAGGGGCTGGAGGTACTGGCGCAGACCGCTCGACAACTGGCCGTGACACAAGGTAGCTAGGGCGAGGCAACGGCCTCGAAGACTGAACGATGGTGGAGGCGCGTCGCGCCCCTTTCGCGGCGCAAGGCCGCTCCCACAGTGGATCGTGCCAGGGCTTCAGGCGGTGACCCGGATAGGTTTGAGTGCCCCACCCCCATCTGCCCCGGCGTCATAGTATGACTTTGAATTCATCCTAGTCCTTGAACTAGAGCCTTCCCTGATGATTATTCACTTGACGGTGCGAATTTATTGCGTCCCAAAGCGTTGACAGCTGATTTTTCGCTTGATAAAAAACGCCACAGTTGTACGACAACACATAACAAAAACAACATCAGCGGACCCATCCCATGTCGAAAATCTGCCAGACAACCCTCCCCTTTGCGCTGCTGGGTGCCAGCTTGCTCGGCGGCATGCCGGGCATCAGCCTCGCCCAGGGCTTCGTCGAAGACAGCAAGGCCGTGCTGGGCCTGCGCAACTTCTACATCAACCGCAACTTCACCAACCCCAGCAACCCGCAGAGCAAGGCCGAAGAGTGGACCCAGAGCTTCATTCTCGATGCCCGTTCCGGCTTCACCGAGGGGCCGGTGGGGTTCGGCGTGGATGTGCTGGGGCTGTGGTCGGTGAAGCTCGATGGCGGCGGCGGCACCTATGGCACGGCACTCCTGCCACGCCATGACGATGGCAAACCAGCGGATGACTACGGCCGCCTGGCGGTGGCGGGCAAGGCTCGTATCTCCAAGACCGAGCTGAAGATCGGCGAGTGGATGCCGGTGCTGCCGATCCTGCGTTCGGACGATGGCCGCTCGCTGCCGCAGACCTTCCGCGGTGGCCAGGTGACCTCCAACGAAATTGCCGGGCTGACCTTGTATGGCGGCCAGTTCCGCGGCAACAGCCCGCGCAACGACGCGAGCATGGAAGACATGAGCTACGGCGGCGGCGTGTCGGACCGCTTCAATTTTGTCGGCGGCGAATACAAGTTCAACCAGGACCGCACCCTGGTCGGGCTGTGGAACGCGGTGCTCAAGGATGTCTACGAGCAGCAGTACCTGCAATTGAGCCACAGCCAGCCAGTTGGCAGCTGGACCCTCGGCGCCAACCTCGGCTACTTCAACGGTGGCGAAGATGGCTCGGAGCGGGCCGGCAAGCTCGACAACAAGACCTACTCGGGCATGTTCTCGGCCAGGTACGGCGGCAACACCTTCTGGGTCGGGCTGCAGAAAGTCGATGGCGATACCTGGATGCGGGTCAACGGCACCAGCGGCGGAACCCTGGCCAACGACAGCTACAACTCCAGCTTCGACAATGCCAACGAGCGCTCATGGCAGGTGCGCCATGACTTCAACTTCGTGACGCTCGGTGTGCCGGGGCTGACCTTGATGAACCGCTATATCAGTGGCCGCGATGTGCACACCGGGGCGGTGACCGATGGCAAGGAGTGGGTGCGCGAGTCGGAACTGGCCTATGTGATCCAGAGCGGGCCGTTCAAGGATTTGAGCGTGAAATGGCGCAACTCGACCATTCGCCGGGACTACAGCAACAACGAGTTCGATGAGAACCGGGTGATCTTCAACTACCCGCTTTCGTTGCTGTGATCGTATGGCACCGGCTTCGCCCGTGTTCGCGGCTAAAGCCGCTCCTACAAGGACCGCGCGGCACTGAGGGCAACGCTCTGTACCTGTAGGAGCGGCTTTAGCCGCGAAGAGGCCCGAGAGAGTCGCACAAGCAACATTGACAACCCCGGAAACCGCTGCCGATAATCAGCAAAGTCATACGACAACTTACAACAATCACAAGTAGAGCCGCCATGACCACCACCCCCTTCAAGCGCCTGCTGCTCACCGGAGCCGCAGGCGGCCTGGGCAAGGTGCTTCGCCAACGCCTCAACGGCTGCGCCGAAGTCCTGCGCCTTTCCGACATCGCGCCGATGGCCCCCGCCACCGGCCCCCATGAAGAAGTCATCCGCTGTGACCTGGCCGACAAGGCTGCGGTGCATGCCTTGGTCGAAGGCGTCGACGCCATCGTCCACTTCGGTGGCGTGTCCACCGAACATGCCTTCGAGGACATCCTCGGCCCCAATATCTGCGGCGTATTCCACATCTACGAAGCCGCGCGCAAGCACGGGGTCAAGCGCATCATCTTCGCCAGCTCCAACCATGTGATCGGCTTCTACCGCCAGGACCAGCCAATCGACGCCCATGCCCTGCGCCGGCCCGACAGCTACTATGGCCTGTCCAAGTGCTATGGCGAGGATGTCGCCAGCTTCTACTTCGACCGCTACGGCATCGAGACCGTCAGCATCCGTATCGGCTCGTCGTTCGACGAGCCACAGAACCCACGCATGCTCAGCACCTGGCTGAGCTACGACGACCTCACCCAGCTGATCGAGCGCGGCCTGTTCACCGCCGATGTCGGCCACACCGTGGTCTACGGCGCTTCCGACAACCGCACCGTCTGGTGGGACAACCGCCATGCCGCGCACCTGGGCTACCAACCCAAGGACAGCTCGGAAGTGTTCCGCGCTGCGGTAGAGGCCAAACCCGCACCTGCCGCCGACGACCCGAGCATGGTCTACCAGGGTGGCGCCTTCGTCGCTGCCGGCCCATTCAGCTGACACCGCCCTGCCAGGAGGCTCCAACATGCACTGCGAACTGATCGTCGACGCCCGCAACGGCACCGGTGAAAGCCCGGTGTGGCACCCCAGCGAACAGGCCCTGTACTGGGTCGACATCCCGGCCCGCCAGCTGCACCGCTGGCAGGACGGCGCCCATCAGACCTGGCAGGGTGACGAGATGCTCGCCTGCATCGCCCGCACCGAACGTGGCTGGGTCGCGGGCATGGAAAGCGGCATCTTCCAGCTGCAGGCCCGGGGCGATGGCAGCCTCGACAGCCACCTGTTCGCCGCGGTCGAACACCCGCAACCAGGCATGCGCTTCAACGATGGCCGCTGCGACCGCCAGGGCCGTTTCTGGGCCGGCAGCATGTTCATGGACATGCAGCAAGGCGCCCACGTCGGCGCGCTGTACCGGGTCGACGGCGAGGGCCGGCTGCACCAGCAGCTCAAGGACATGATCGTGCCCAACGGCCTGGCCTTCAGCCCGGACGGCACGCGCATGTACCTGTCCGACTCGCACCCCAACGTGCAGAAGATCTGGACCTTCGATTACGACATCGACAGCGGCACCCCGCACAACCAGCGGCTGTTCGTCGACATGCGCGCCTTCCCCGGCCGCCCCGACGGCGCCGCCATCGATGCAGACGGCTGCTACTGGATCTGCGGCAACGACGCCGGGCAGATTCACCGTTTCACGCCCGACGGGCGCCTCGACCGTTCGCTCAGCGTGCCGGTGAAGAAACCGGCGATGTGCGCCTTCGGCGGCGCCAACCTCGACACCCTGTTCGTCACTTCGATCCGCCCTGCCGGCAGCGACCTCAGCGATCAGCCCTTGGCCGGTGGCGTGTTCGCCCTGTGCCCCGGCGTCCAAGGCCTGGAGGAACCTGCCTGGCGCGGCTGAACACGGCTCATGCAACATCGCAGCACCCAACACTCACGCGCGAAACCAGATAATAAAAAACACGGAGTTTCACCATGACCTTCAAACGCAAGCTGCTTCTTGCCGTACTCCCGTTCGCCTTCAGCCTGTCGATGCCCGCCTCGGCACTCGACATCAAGTTCGCCGAAATCCACCCGGCCGGCTACCCGACCGTGGTCGCCGAACAGAACATGGGCAAGAAGCTCGAACAGGCCAGCAATGGCGAAATCACTTTCAAGATGTTCCCTGGCGGCGTGCTCGGCTCGGAGAAGGAAGTGATCGAGCAGGCACAGATCGGTGCGGTGCAGATGACCCGCGTCAGTCTCGGCATCGTCGGCCCGGTGGTGCCGGACGTGAACGTGTTCAACATGCCGTTCGTGTTCCGTGACCATGAGCACATGCGCAAGATCATCGACGGCGAGATCGGCCAGGAGATCCTCGACAAGATCACCAACTCCGAATTCAACCTGGTGGCGCTGGCGTGGATGGACGGCGGTTCGCGTAGCCTCTACACCAAGAAACCGGTGCGCAGCCTTGAAGACCTCAAGGGCATGAAGATTCGCGTGCAGGGCAACCCGCTGTTCATCGACATGATGAATGCCATGGGCGGCAACGGCATCGCCATGGATACCGGCGAGATCTTCAGCGCCCTGCAGACCGGGGTGATCGACGGCGCCGAGAACAACCCGCCGACCCTGCTCGAACACAACCACTACCAGAGCGCCAAGTACTTCACCCTGACCAACCACCTGATCCTGCCGGAGCCGGTGGTGATGTCCAAGACCACCTGGAACAAGCTCAGCCCCGAGCAGCAGGCGCTGGTGAAGAAAGTCGCGCGCGAAGCGCAGATGGAAGAGCGCGCACTGTGGGATGCCAAGTCCGCCGCCAGTGAAGAAAAGCTCAAGGCCGCCGGCGTCGAGTTCATCGCCGTCGACACCAAGCCGTTCTACGACGCCACCGCCCCGGTGCGCGAGAAGTACGGTGCGCAGTATGCCGACCTGATGAAGCGTATCGACGCGGTCCAGTAATCCCGGCCCTCCTCCCAAGATGACCTCGGCAGTGCGACGCCCGTCGCCCTGCCGCTTTGGTGATGCCTATGAAAATGCTTTTCCTGAGCGTCAACGACACCCTGTACCGCGCCTGCATCTGGGTCGCCGGGCTGTCGATCCTGACCATGTCGCTGATCATCCCCTGGGGCATCTTTGCCCGCTACGTGCTCGGCACTGGCGCCAGCTGGCCGGAGCCGGTAGCGATCCTGCTGATGGTGCTGTTCACCTTCATCGGCGCCGCCGCCAGCTACCGCGCCGGCGCGCACATGGCCGTGGCGATGGTCACCGACCGCCTGCCGCAACCGCTGCGCCGGCTGGTGGCGGTGTTCACGCAACTGTTGATGCTGGGTGTCTGCGTGTTCATGACCTGGTACGGCTTCAAGCTGTGCGTCACCACCTGGAACCAGTACATGGCCTCGCTGCCCAGCGTGCGGGTGGGCATGAGCTATGCCCCGATCCCGGTTGGCGGCGTGCTGACGCTGATCTTCGTGCTGGAAAAACTCCTGCTGGGCGACCAGAGCCAGCGCAAGGTGGTGCGGTTCGACCTGGTGGACGAAAACGAGGGGGCGGCGTAAATGGATGCGATCATTCTGTTGGGCAGTTTCATTGCGCTGATCCTGCTGGGCATGCCGGTGGCCTATGCCCTGGGCCTGTCGGCGCTGATCGGTGCCTGGTACATCGACATCCCGCTGCAGGCCATGATGATCCAGGTGGCCAGTGGGGTTAACAAGTTCTCGCTACTGGCCATTCCGTTCTTCGTACTGGCCGGCGCGATCATGGCCGAGGGCGGCATGTCGCGGCGCCTGGTGGCGTTCGCCGGGGTGCTGGTGGGCTTCGTGCGCGGCGGGCTGTCGCTGGTCAACATCATGGCCTCGACCTTCTTTGGCGCGATCTCGGGCTCGTCGGTGGCCGATACCGCGTCGGTCGGCTCAGTGCTGATTCCGGAAATGGAGCGCAAGGGCTACCCGCGTGAATTCTCCACCGCAGTGACCGTCAGTGGCTCGGTGCAGGCGCTGCTGACCCCGCCCAGCCACAACTCGGTGCTGTACTCGCTGGCGGCTGGCGGCACGGTGTCGATCGCTTCGTTGTTCATGGCCGGGGTGATGCCTGGGCTGCTGCTGAGCGCGGTGATGATGGGCCTGTGCCTGATCTTCGCGAAGAAGCGCGACTACCCCAAGGGCGAGGTGATCCCGCTGCGCCAGGCGCTGAAGATTGCCGGTGAAGCACTGTGGGGCCTGATGGCCATGGTGATCATCCTTGGCGGCATTCTTTCCGGCGTGTTCACGGCTACCGAATCGGCTGCGGTGGCCGTGGTGTGGTCGTTCTTCGTGACCATGTTCATCTACCGCGACTACAAGTGGCGCGACCTGCCCAAGCTGATGCATCGCACGGTACGGACCATCTCGATCGTGATGATCCTGATCGGCTTCGCCGCCAGCTTCGGCTACGTGATGACCCTGATGCAGATCCCATCGAAGATCACCACGGCGTTCCTGACCCTGTCGGACAACCGCTATGTGATCCTGATGTGCATCAACTTCATGCTCCTGCTGCTGGGCACGGTGATGGACATGGCGCCGCTGATCCTGATCCTCACACCGATCCTGCTGCCGGTGATCAGCGGTATCGGCGTGGACCCGGTGCACTTCGGCATGATCATGCTGGTCAACCTGGGGATCGGGTTGATCACGCCGCCGGTGGGTGCGGTGCTGTTCGTGGGCTCGGCGATTGGCAAGGTCAGCATCGAGGCCACGGTGAAGGCACTGCTGCCGTTCTACCTGGCGCTGTTCCTGGTGCTGATGGCGGTGACCTACATACCGGCCATCTCGCTGTGGCTACCGAGCGTGGTGCTGTAGTTCTGGTATTGGGGCTGCTTTGCAGCCCCAGGTTCTCCCTGCAAACGGATCCTGCACATGGCTGTCGCCTCTTCTGCTGCAACCCTCTTCCCCCGCAAACTGGCCATCGCCCTGCTGGCCCTGCTGGCCTGCTCGTTCGCCGGCAACCACATCGCCGCACGCATTGCCTTCGACAACGACACCGGCGTGCTACTGGCCATTCTCTGCCGCTCGGGCATCACGTTCCTGGTGCTGGCCACCCTGGTGCTGTGGCAACGCCAGCCGCTGGGCCTGCCCGCTGGCACTCGACGCTGGCAGCTGCTGCTGGGCCTGCTGATCGCGACCCAGAGCCTGTGCCTGTATTCGGCAGTGGCACGTATTCCGGTAGCCCTGGCGCTGCTGGTGGGCAACACCTTCCCCATGCTCCTGGCGCTGCTGACCTGGGCACTGGGGGGTACACGCCCGAGTGGGCGCACGCTGTCGTTCATGGGGCTGATCCTGTGTGGCCTGGTGCTGGCGCTGGATGTACCGGCACGGCTGGCCGACGGTGGCGACGCCAACCCGCGCGGGTCCTTGGGAGTGGGCCTGGCATTCTGCGCCGCCTGCGCGTTCGCCTGTGCCCTGTGGATCACCGACCACAAGCTGGCCGCCGTACGCGGCCCGGTGCGCAGCCTGCTGACCTTGCTGATCGTGTTCACCAGCATGCTGGTCGCCGGCATCAGCGGCGTGATGCCAGCCGGCTTGTCGTTGCCGGGCAGCGCCAACGGCTGGATGGCACTGGCCAGCCTGGTGGTGTTGTATGGCGTGGCCTTCACCTTGCTGTTCGTCTGCGTACCCAAGCTGAACATGGCGCAGAACGCACCGGTAATGAACGTAGAACCTATCGCCACGCTGCTGCTGGGCTGGGCGTTGCTCGGCCAGCAACTCAGTGGCATGCAATTGCTTGGCGGTGCCGTGGTGGTAGCCGGCATCGTTCTGTTGACCTACCGGAGGCCTTGATGAGCATCCCCCTGCTGCACCTGCAAGACCGCCTTACCCGCCTGAGCATCGCCCCGGACCTGGGGGGCAGCCTGGTCAACTGGCAGGCCAGCGGCACTGGCCAGGCGCTGCTGCGCCCTGCCGACGAAGCCGCCCTGGCCAGCGGCAGCCCGCGGCGCCTGGGCTGCTACCCGCTGGCACCGTGGTCCAACCGCATCGCCGGGGGCGGCTTCCAGCGCCCTGATGGCTGGCTGGCCCTGGCACCGAACACCGGGCACGACCCCTACCCGATTCACGGCAGCGCCTGGCAGCAGCCCTGGCAGGTGGAGCAGCACAGCGCGCACCACGCCCGCCTGAGCCTCGACAGCACAGTGCCATTCGCCTACCGGGCAACGCTTGCTGTGCACCTGCACGAGGGCTGCCTGAACATCGACCTGCAAGTGACGCATCTGGATTCGGCGGCCACCTGGTATGGGCTGGGGCTGCATCCCTACTTCCCGCGCTACCCCGAAACAAGGCTACGCGCAGAGGCGCGCAGCGTGTGGTTGGCGGATGATGGAGGCTTGCCTTCTCGGCAAACTGCGATACCTGAAGACTGGAATTTCGCCACTGCGCGGACGCTGCCGACAACGGTGGTCGACCATACCTTCAGCGAATGGCCCGGCAACTGCGTGATCGAGCAACCGGGCGCGGGCTATCGACTGGTGTGCAGCGCCAGCGGGGCCGAGCATTTTCTGTTGTTCTGCCCGCAAGAGCAGCCGTTCTTCTGCTTTGAACCGGTGAGCCACCCGATCAATGCGCATCACTTGCCAGGGCGGCCAGGGTTGAGATTGTTGCAGGAGGGCGAATCGACCAGCCTGGGATTCAGGATGCAATACCAGGCATTGTGACTGCCAGATAGTGGGGCTGCTTTGCAGCCCCAGGATTTCCAGCCTTACGCCAATGCCTCGGTCGACGCTGCCAACGGCCTTTGCGAAGCAGCCCCGGTCACCTCGCGTGCGACCTTCCATACCAGCACCGCCGCCACGATATCGAACGCCGCCAGCACCACGAACAGCGGGCTGTAACCGATCTGCGTGACCAGGATGCCGAACACCAGGGTGAACAGCGCCGCGCCCAGGTAACCACACATCCCGCCCATGCCGGTCGCCGTCGCCACCTGGTCCTTGCTGAAGGAATCCGAGGTGATCGAGTACAGCGCCCCCGACAAGGTCTGGTGGGCAAAGCCGCCAATGCACAGCAGCAGGATCGCCGTGTACGGGCTCTCGACCAGGCCGATGCAGGCCGGACCGATCATGCAGCTGGCGCCGAACACCAGCACCAGCTTGCGCGAGGTGAACAGCGACACCTTGAAGTAACGATGGAACATCGGGCTCAGGTAACCACCAAGCACGCAGCCGATGTCGGCAGCGAGGAACGGCAACCAGGCGAACATCGCCACTTCCTTGATGTTCATGTGCCGTTCGGTCATCAGGTACAGCGGAATCCAGGCATTGAAGGTTTGCCAGGCAGGCTCGGAGAGAATGCGTGCCGAGGCGATGGCGTAGAAGTTGCGGGTTTTGAAGATGCGCTTCCAGGCGCCCTTCTCGCGCTGCTCGGCTTTGAAGTGGGCTTCCTGGCCGGACAGGATGTAGTCACGCTCATCATCGCTCAGGCGCTTCTGATCGCGCGGATGCTTGTACAGCAGCATCCACAGCAAGGTCCACAGTACACCCGACACACCGACGATGACGAACGCCAGCTGCCAGCCACTGTGCAGGATCGCCCAGACCACCAGCGGTGGCGCCAGCAATGCCCCGAGCGACGAACCGATGTTGAACCAGCCGATGGCGACCGAGCGTTCCTTGGCCGGGAACCATTCAGTGGTGGCCTTGACCCCGGCCGGCAAGCCGGCAGCTTCGGTCATGCCCAGCAACCCGCGCAGCAACGCCATGCTCTGCCAACCGCTGGCCAGGGCGGCGCCCGCACAGGCCAGCGACCAGGCCAGGGCGAACACGGCAAAGCCCAGTTTGGTGCCGATGAAATCGATGAGCCAACCGGCGATCGGCTGCATGAGCGCATAGCACATCTGCCAGGTCGCGACGATCTTGGCGTATTGCTCGGTGGTGATGGAGAGGTCGGTCATCAGCGTGGGGGCTGCCACCGAGAGGGTGTTGCGGGCGAGGTAATTGACGACGAGCCCGGCCGTGACAAGGCTGACCATCCACCAACGGATGCCTTTGATCTTCATTGTTCACCTGAATCTTGTTTTTAGAGTGACGGGTGATCTGCCCCATGCGCCGGCAGGGCGAAATGAGACAAATTGTTTCAGGTGAAGAGTGCCACGTCATAGGTCATCGTACAACAACAATTATTCATGCTCAGAAAAACGGGAGCCGTCCATTGAAAGTGAAGAAAACCCAGCTACGTTGTACGACCTCAGAGATCAATCCAGTTGCTGGGCTCGCAGGTCCTGCGCCAGCATGTCGATGAATGATCGCACCTTGGCTGAGCCGTACTTGCTCTCGCGGTGCAAGACATGGATCGGCCAGGGCGCCTCTTCGTACTCGGCGAGAATGACCTGCAACTGCCCGCTGGCCAGTTCATCGACCACCTGATACGACAGCAACCGGGCGATGCCCAACCCGCCCACTGCGGCTGCGATCGCACCGTCGTTGCTGGTGACCGTCAGCCGCGGTTTCATGCGCACCAGGGTCGGCTCGTCGGCCAGGCCGAAGCGCCAGCCGGCACGTGGCGAGAGGTTGGTGGTTGCGATCACCGCATGGTCCGGCAAGTCCGATGGGTGCTGCGGCTCGCCCATGCGCGCAAGGTAGCCGGGCGATGCACACAGCATCCGCCGCACCCGGCCCACGCGCAGCGCCTTGAGGCCGGAGTCAGGTAACGGCCCGATACGCACGGCCACGTCCATGCCCTCCTCGACCATGTTCACCACGCGGTCGAGGAAGTACGCCGACACATCGACCTCGGGGTATTGCTGCAGGTAACGCACGATACAAGGCATGACGAACTTCTTGCCGAACAGGATCGGCGCGGTGATCGCCAGTTCACCTTTGGGCGTGGCGTTGATGCCGGCTGCGGCTTCGTTGGCTTCATGGATGCTGGCAAGGATATGCCGGGTGTCTTCCAGGTAGCGGCTGCCCGCCTCGGTCAGGCGCACACTGCGGGTGGTGCGCAGGAGCAGCTTGACCCCGATCTGCTCTTCGAGGGCGCTGACGGCACGGGTGACGGCGGCGGGCGAAATGTCCAGGCGGCGGGCGGCAGCGGCGAAGCTTTCCAGCTCGCCGACGGCGACGAACACCTTCATCAGGTGGATCTGGTCCATGCGCGCTCCTGGGCATCGGGGGTGCGGGAATTATCAGCTATTTGCGTAACCTGTGTCGGCCTCTTCGCGGGCTTGCCCGTGAAGAGGCCGGAAAAGACAACCTCAAAGTTCAAGCACCAGTGCCTGCGCTGGCACGGCACAACAGATCAGCGCAGTGCCATCCTCCGGCATCTCGGCGGGCGGATTCGGGTAATGCACCTGCCCACTCACCACCTTGGTCTTGCAGGTTCCGCACGAGCCCCCCCGACAGCTGAAGTCTGGCGACAATCCACGCGCCTCGGCCAGCTCCAGCAAGGTGCCAGAACCGGGTGCCCAACGCGCCTCCTTGGCAGAGCTGGCAAAGTACACCGGCACCGGCTCGCTGGCAGCCGGTGGCTGCTGCAGCGTGGGCCGGTTGTCGTCGCCATGGCGCCGAAGGGTCGATGGCCCGAAGGTTTCGGCATGAATGCGGGCATCCGGCACATGCACGCCAAGCAGTCCCTCATACAGGTCCTGGGTGAAGCTGGCCGGACCGCACAGGTAGAAGTCGTAATCATCCAGCGCCAGCGTTGCCTTTATCTGCTCGATACTCAAGCGCCCGCTGTGCTCGTAGTCACGCCCATGCACGGCTTCGGCCTCTGGCTGGCTCAACGAACGATGCACGCTCAACGCTGTACCGGCTTGCTGACGCAATTCGGCCAGTTCCTGCTGAAACGGCAGATCACCGAGGCTGCGGGCCCCCTGGAACAGATGAATGCGACGCCCCTGCCCGTTCGCCAACAACTCGCGCAGCATGGCGATCAGCGGTGTGATGCCCACGCCCGCACCGATCAGCACGACAGGCCGGTCGCTGGCGCTATTGAGGGTGAAGCTGCCCATGGGCAGACGCACCTCCAGCATGTCCCCTGCCTTGACACGCTCATGCAGATAGCGCGACGCCGGGCCCTGCGCCTTGACGCTGATCCGCAGGTAGCCATCGGACGGCGCGCAGGACAGGCTGTAGGTGCGAATCAGCGGTGCATCGCTACCCAGCGGGATGCGCACGGGTATGTGTTGGCCGGACAAGAACGTCACCGGCTCGTCCGCAGCGAAATAGAACGAGCGGATATCGCGACTCTCCTGCTCCACGCGCGCCACCCGCCAGGCCAGCCATTGGCGCTGCCGCTCACGCTGCTGCAGCCGCTGCTCCGCCTCGGCCCAGGTGCCGGTCATCAGGCTGGTTGGCGCGTATTCCTGAAAGGCCCAGCGCAAACTCACCGCCGCACGGCGCAGTACCACCTGCTCGATGTCCAGCGTCCACAGCCGCTCGGCGCCCTCGAACGCCGTGATCAGCGGGCTGTCGAGCATCACCTCGGTGCGCCCGCTCACCTGCAGGACGTCGCCGCTGCTGAAATCGACGAACAACAGCCCGGCCACCGGGTTCTCCAGCAGGTTGCCAAGGGTGTTGAAATGCAGGTTGCCGGCATAGTCGGGAATGGTCAGGCGGTTGCCTTCGACCCTGACGAAGCCAGGGCGGCCACCACGGTGCGAGACGTCTACCGAGCGCCTGCCGTCGGGGTGATCGATATAACTGGCGACGAACAACGTGTCAGCGTTCGCGATCATCCGGGCGGTCGTGGCATCCAGCCCTTGCGCATCGATTCTTCCTTGCGCCGGTTCATCGACGCGCGTGTATTCGCGCAGCTGGATGTACTGCGGGCAATTGCCGAACGACTGCTCCACCTGCACGTCAAGCCGCCCGTCAGCGGCCTGTGCGATCAGCCCGTTGATGCGGTTGCGCCGACGTGTGTGCAGCTCGATGCCGAGCAGGCCGATGGCCCCGCCAGTTGCCAGTCCGGGGGTTGCCGGATCGTCGCTGGCCGGGTGGATATCAATCAGCAGTTGCCGAGGGTCGGGCGAGCTGACGAAGCCTTCCGGGCCTTCGAGCAGCGTCGCCCACGGCGCGCCGCCCTGATCCACAGCGCCGGCGACGATAAACGGCAACTGCTGGTAGAACGTGCGGTGCTGGTCGGGCATGTGGTCACGAATGACCTTCTGCCCGAACACGTCCATGCGCTCCGACACTCCTGCATGCTCCTGCAGGCGCTTCTCGCCGGCATGCCAGGGTGAGGTGCGATGATCGGGGAGTTGCGCCATGGCGGCATTCCTCACATGGGATGGCGGTTCAGACGGTGGTCTGCAGGCCGACGGCAGTGCGTGGCATGGCGACGAAGCCAGGCAACGCTTCGATCCGCGCCAGCCAGGCGCGCACGTTGGGGTAAGGTTCCAGCGAGACATTGCCCTCGGGGGCGTGGGCGATGTACGAGTAGTTGGCGACATCGGCGATAGTCGGCTCATTGCCGACGAGGAACGCCGACTTGGCCAGCTCGGCGTCCATCACCTTGAGCAAGGTGTGCGCGCGACCGATGACTTCGTCGGTGTTGAACGAAGCACCGAACACCGTCACCAGGCGAGCGGCTGCAGGGCCAAAGGCCAGTGGCCCGGCGGCAACCGACAGCCAGCGCTGTACGCGGGCGGCATTCACCGGGTCATGGGGGAGCCACTTGCCCGCTTTGTCGTAGGTGCTGGCCAGGTAGACAAGAATGGCGTTGGAATCGGCGATCACGGTGCCGTTGTCATCAATCACCGGCACCTGGCCGAACGGATTTAGGGCGAGGAAATCCGGCTGCTTGTGCGCGCCTTTGGCGAGGTCGACGAACACCAGCTCGGCAGGCAGGCCGAGCAGCGACAGCATCAGCTCGATACGGTGGGCGTGGCCGGACTTGGGGAAGTTGTAGAGTGTGATCATGGGCTGGGCTCCAGGTTTGGCACCGGGGTGGTGCCAGGTGGAGCCCATCCTGCGCTGATTCGGCTGGCAGCAGAATCAGTGCAAGGAACAAACCATAATTTCGACTGGCGAAATAATCGGCTGATCAGTGCCGTGACTGCTTCTGATAGCGATACAGGCCCCGCGCAGCCTCGACCACGTGCGGCACACAAGCCTGCAACTCATCGAAACTCATGGCATCGAGCAACTCGAAGTTGTCTTCAAGCCCATGCAGTGAAATCGCCTTGAGCAGCTGATCCTGCTCTGGCGGCAACTCGCCCCACGCCGCTACCTGCGTGCCACGCATGTAACCGAAGCACCACTCTTCCATGATGATCGCCGGCCCTTCCTCGGCCTCGCTTTCTTCGAACAGCGGTTCGAAGCCTTCGAGGTTCTCCGCCAATTGCTCGGCAACCTGGTAGGCATAGCGCAGCATCAAGGCGGTGTAGGCCTCCTCATAGGCGGGTTTCTTGAACTTCGGTACCTTGCCGCCCGCGACGGTGGGCAGCCATTGCTCTGGCAGCACATCGACCGGGGAGCTGGCCAGGGCGGTGAAAAAGCCGTTGAGCTCGGCCAGGTTGAGCACCGAATAGTCGTTGCCGTAGGTGATCAGCAGGTCTTCGAGGCGGGCGAGTTCTTTTTCGCTGAGGGCGGGGAGCATGTGCGGGTGTCCTGGGGTGAAGATTTGCGTGCACCCTAGCACATGGGGGATTGCGTCTGCAGAAAGCATTCGCGGGGCAAGTCGGGTACGGCGACCCGACTTGCCCCGCGATTAGGCAGTTAAGCCTTATACCGCCAGCGCGCGCTCACGCAGCTCGCTGTTGAGGATGCGGTCGTTCTCGCTGTAGTCGACCGGGCAGTCGATCACGTGCACGCCTGGGGTCTTGATGCAGTGCTCGAGCAGCGGCAGGAAGGCTTCGGCGCTTTCCACGCGGTGGCCATTGGCACCGTAGGCTTCGGCGTATTTGACGAAGTCCGGGTTGCCGTAGTCCAGGCCGAAATCGGTGAAGCCCATGTTGGCCTGCTTCCAGCGGATCATGCCGTAGCCGTCGTCACGCAGGATCACCACGGTGATGTGCATGCCCAGACGAACGGCGGTTTCCAGCTCCTGGCTGTTCATCATGAAGCCGCCGTCGCCGCACACCGAGATGACCGGGCGATCCGGGTAGACCAGGTGCGAAGCCATTGCCGATGGCAGGCCGGCGCCCATGGTCGCCAGGGCGTTGTCGAGCAGCACGGTGTTCGGCTTGTGCGCCTTGTAGTTACGGGCGAACCAGATCTTGTAGATGCCGTTGTCCAGGGCCACGATGCCTTCGGACGGCAGCGCGCGACGAATGTCGGCGACCAGGCGCTGGGGATAGACCGGGAAGCGGTTGTCGTCGGCGCCTTCGGCGATCTGCGCTTCGTTCGCTTCACGGATTGCCATCAGGCGGGTGAAGTCCCAGTGCGCGGTGTCGTTCAGCGCTTCGCTGATCTGCCATACGGCGTTGGCGATGTCGCCGATCACTTCCACCTGCGGGAAGTACACGGCATCGACTTCGGCGGAACGGAAGCTGATGTGGATGACTTCGGTGCCACCACGGACCATGAAGAACGGTGGTTTCTCGATCACGTCGTGGCCGATGTTGATGATCAGGTCGGCCGCTTCGATGGCACGGTGGACGAAGTCACCGGAGGACAGCGCAGCGTTACCCAGGAAGCGCGGGTGACGCTCGTCGACCACACCTTTACCCATCTGGGTGGTGATGAACGGGATGCCGGTCTTGTCGATCAGCTGCTTGAGGACCTTGGCGGTCATCTTGCGGTTGGCACCGGCGCCGATCACCAGGATCGGGCTGCGGGCCTTCTGCAGTTTCTCGACGGCAGCTTCGATGGCCACGTGCTCGGCCAGCGGGCGACGGTGCAGGCTGCGTGGGATCGGCAGGGCGTCGGTCTGCTCGGCGGCGATGTCTTCCGGCAGTTCCAGGTGCACGGCGCCCGGCTTTTCTTCTTCAGCCAGGCGGAATGCCTCGCGCATACGGGCCGGGATATTGTCGGCCGAGGCGAACTGGTGGGTGTACTTGGTGATGGGGTCCATCATGCCGCACACGTCGATGATCTGGAAGCGGCCCTGCTTGGACTTCTTGATCGGCTTCTGGCCGGTGATCATCATCATCGGCATGCCGCCCAGGTAGGCGTACGCACTGGCGGTCACCAGGTTGGTTGCGCCAGGGCCCAGGGTCGACAGGCTGACGCCGGTCTTGCCGGTCAGGCGGCCATAGGTGGCGGCCATGAAGCCCGCGGACTGCTCGTGGCGGGTCAGTACCAGCTTGATCTTCGACTTGCGCAGGGATTCCAGCAGGTCGAGGTTTTCCTCACCAGGAATGCCGAACACATACTCGACACCTTCGTTTTCCAGGCATTGCACAACGACATCGGCGGCCTTGGCCATCTTGCTTGTAACCTCAAGTGATCGGACGGTGGAAGTCCAGAAATGCGCAGCACGGTACGCTGGCATCGCTCGGTTCGGGGGCCAGGATTGCCCCGAACTTAAGTCTTGACGCAGCTTAAGCGCAAACAAGTCACGTTAATTTGCGAGAAATATTGTCGCACCGTACAAACGGTGCAGATAGGAGGATACAGACAAAAGACATTTGGCAGCAGCGCCAAAGCGCCGCATGGCGGGAGGCCCAGAGGACTGAAAAGACAAAACCCCTACCTGCATGCGCAGATAGGGGTTTTGCGAAATGAATCTTGACGATGACCTACTCTCACATGGGGAAACCCCACACTAC
>NZ_JBIVHW010000022.1:0-52037 GCF_044749405.1 Pseudomonas sp. NPDC089422 | reverse complement strand
GTGCTGCTGGCGATCTTCCTCGACCGCCTGACCCAGGCCATGGGCGCCCGCACCAGCGCCGACCCGAGCCTGCGCTGGTACCACACCGGCCCCGTGGGCCTGGTGCTGCGCCTGTGCGGCGCGGCGCAACCCCAAGGGCGGCGCAAGACCGCCTGACTTAACCCCGTTCTATCTGCCGCATCCCGAAACAACAACCAGAAAAAGGTACGCGACGATGTCCGAGTTCAAGTTCCCCCGCCGTTTCCTGCAAACCGCCTGCGCCGTGGCGCTGGGCCTGGCCTGCCTGCACGCCAGCGCCTCGGCTGACAAACCGGGCGAAGGGGTGAAGATCACCCCGGCATTCCCCACCGTGGATGAAGAGCGCTTCCGCGGCGAAGTGGCCATCGAGGGCCTGCGCGAGCTGGGCTACAACGTGCAGAAACCCAAGGAAACCGAATACGCCACGATGATCCTGGCGGTCGGCTACGGCGATGCCGACTTCAGCGTCAACCTGTGGGACAAGCTGCACGCCAGCTTCTACCAGAAGGCCGGGGGCGACCAGAACATGGTCAAGGTCGGCGACATCCTGCCCGGCGTGCTGCAGGGCTACCTGATCGACAAGAAGACCGCCGACCAGTACCACATCAAGTACATCACCGACCTGAAGAAGCCGGAGATCGCCAAGCTGTTCGACACCGACGGCGACGGCAAGGCCGACATGACCGGCTGCAACCCGGGCTGGGGCTGCGAGCTGGTGATCGCCCACCAGATGAAGGCCTACGACCTGGAAAACAGCGTCCACGTCAACCAGGGCTCGTACTTCGCGCTGATGGCCGACACCATCACCCGCTTCAAGGAAGGCAAGCCGGTGTTCTATTACACCTGGATGCCGCAGTGGGTGGCCGGTGTGCTGGTCGAAGGGCGCGACGTGGTCTGGCTGGAGGTGCCGAAAACCGATCTGCCGGGCGGCGACAACAGCGTCGACACGCTGTACCAGGGCAAGAACCTCGGGTTTGCCCTGGACAAGATCGAGGCCGTGATCAACCGCGACTTCGCCGAAAAGAACCCGGCAGCCGTGAAGTTCCTGTCGCTGATGCAGATCCCGGCGGCCGACGAGAGCGCGCAGAACCTGAAGATGCAGCACGGCGAGAAGAGCTACGCCGACATCCAGCGCCACACCCAGGAATGGATCGCCGCCCACCGCCAAGCCTTCGATGGCTGGCTGCAGGCAGCACGCGCCGCGGCGATGCAGGCCAGTAACTAACCTCCCATGCAGAGCAGAACCATGAGCCAGTCAGTCGTCAGTCCTCTCAAAAGCCGCAGCTTCGCCCACCTGGCGCCGGATCACCGCCTCGCCACCGGCGTGGCCTTGCGCCGGGTCGGCTTCGTGCTGCTGGAGCAGTTCTCGATGATGACGCTGACCAGTGCCATGGACACCCTGGCTGCCGCCAACCAGGTCAGCGTCAAGCCGCTGTTCGAGTTCGTGATGATCGGTGACGGCGCGCAGGTGCGCAGTGATTCGGGCATCGTCATCGCCGTCGAGCAGACCCTCGCCGACCTTGAGGCGCGCAGCCTGGACTTTCTGTTCGTCTGTGGCGGTTTGCGCGTGCCGCTCAAGCGCAACCCGCGCCTGCGCGGCAAGCTGCGCGAGGCCGACAGCCACGGCTGCCTGCTGGGTGGCTTGTGGAATGGGGCCTATTTCATCGCCGAAGCGGGCCTGCTCGAAGACCATGACTGCGCCTGCCATGTGGAGGGGCGGGCGATGATGGGCGAGCTGTTCCCGGGTGTGCGCATCAGCCGTGCCGGCCACGTGCTGGACCGCCGACGCCTGAGCTGCGCCGGTGCCAGCAGTGCGCTGGAAATGATGCTGGAACTGCTGGCTGGCCGCTACGGCAAGAGCCTGCGCGACGGTGTGGAGCAGATCGTCGCCGCCGACAAGCCCGCGCCGGCGCTGCCCAAGGTGGCGCCGCCGTTTCGGGTCGGCTTGCCGCAGAACCTCAACGAAGCCATCGAGCTGATGAGCAGCAACATCGAAGAGCCGATTGCCATCGACGAAATCGCCCGGCATGTGAAACTGTCGCGCCGTCAGCTGGAGCGCTCGTTCCGCCAGCATGTGCAGTCGACGCCGCTGACCTTCTACCTGGAGCTGCGCCTGGGGCATGCGCGCCAGTTGCTGCAGCACACCGACAAGCCGATGTCGGAGATTGCCGTTGCCAGCGGCTTCACCAGCTTCTCGTACTTCTATCGGCGCTTTCACAACTTCTTCGCCATGCCACCGCGCAAGTACCGGGCGATGAGCAGGGGCTGGGCGGTGCACTGACCTGGCGCCTATCCTGTTGGCAGTGGACGACCATCAGGAGCAGGCATGAATCGAAACGAGCTGCGCAAGGCCGACATCAACCTCATGGTGGTGTTCGAGGCGTTGATGCAAGAGCGCAACCTCACCCGCGCCGCCGAGAAGCTGTTTCTCGCCCAGCCCACGGTCAGCGCGGCGCTGGCCAGGCTGCGCACGATGTTCAACGACCCGCTGCTGGTCCGCGTCGGCAACCGCATGGAGCCGTCTGCACGGGCGGCGGAGGTGATCAAGCACCTCACCCCGGCGCTGGACGCGATGTCGGCGGCGCTCAGCCTGACCCATGACTTCGACCCGCCGACCAGCAAGATGACTTTCAGGATCGGCTTGTCCGACGATGTCGAATCCGGGCTGTTGCCGCCGTTGCTGCGGGCGCTGCGTACCGAGGCGCCGCATGTGGTGGTGGTCGTGCAACATGTCGACTACTGGCGTATCCCTGACCTGCTGGCGTCGGGGGAGGTCACGGTGGGCATCAGCCAGACCCGCGGCCTGCCGGCCAATGCCAAACGTAAGGTATTACGTACCATGCAGGCGCGGGTGCTCAGGGCCGACAAATCCGCGCAAACGCTGACCCTGGAGGAGTTCTGCCAACGTCCTCACGTGCAGGTCTCGCCAACGGCCAATACCCAGGGCGTGGTCGATGACTGGCTGAAGGAAATCGGCCATTCGCGCAACGTGGTGTTGTCGGTGCCCCAGTTCAGTTCATTGCCGGCGATTTTGGCCGACACCGAACTGCTCGCCTGCTGCCCCGACTACGCCGCCGAGGCCATGGCCAGCTGGGGCAACCTGCAGGCCGAGACGCTGCCGTTCGACACCGTGCCGCTGGAGTTGGCCATGGTCTGGTTGAGTACCACCGACAGCGACCCGGCCGAGCGTTGGCTGCGCGGGCGGCTGGAGTACTACATGAGTGGTAATCGTGAGATCAGGGTTGGGTAGGGGGTTGATGCTGTGTTCGCCTTGGTATTTTTGGCGCCTACGAGATCGAGCGCCGCCCGCGCGGCGCATCGCGGATAAATCCGCTCCTACATTTGTTGCTACGTGCCAAACCTGTTATGCCATGGTCGCCTGCCTTGGTGCATGTCTTGAGTCTTGCAAACCGCTGACAACCATGGCCTCACAGGCATGGCCACGTTGCAACAAATGTAGGAGCGGATTTATCCGCGATGCGCCGCGCGGGCGGCGCTCGATCTCACAGGCGCTGAAAATCCCAAGCCAGGCACCGCGATGGGGATCAGTGCCCGCCCTTCATCCGCCGAGCCACCAGGTAGATCAGCAACCCCGCGAATGCTGTCGCAGCACCAATGTACCCCGTACTGGTCCAGCCCAAACCGGCACTGATGGCCATGCCACCAAACCATGGCCCCAGGGCGTTGGCCAAATTGAACGCGGCATGGTTCGAAGCGGCCGCCAGGCTTGGCGCTTCATGGGCGATGTCCATCAGGCGGATCTGCAGCGGCGCGGCCAGGGCGATCATGGTGCCGACCAGGCCGATCCCCAGCAGCACCGACCACAGCGCATGGGCGGCGAAGCTGAAGAACAGCAGCACGGCCGCCGACCACACCAGGACAATGCCCACGGCGCGGAACTGCAGGCGGTCGAACAGCTTGCCCCCGGCAATGTTGCCAACGATGCCGCCAGCGCCGAAGGCGGCCAGGCCGAAGGGGATCCACTCCGGCGCCACCTGGGTCACTTGCAGCATGGTCGGTGCCAGGTAACTGAACACGCAGAACATGCCGGCAAAGCCGATCGCGGCAATGCCCAGCGCCATCCACACCTGGGGCAGGGTAAAGGCTTGCAGTTCCTTGCGCGGGTCGCTGCGCGGCTCATCCACGGGCTGCGGCACGTATCGCCAGACCAGCGCAATGGTGCACAAGGCGATGGCCCCGACCAGGATGAACGCCGAACGCCAGCCGAAGAACTGGCCGAGGAAGGTCGCCACCGGGTTGCCCAGCAGCATTGCCAGGGTCAGGCCCATCATCACCCGCGCCACGGCGCCGGCGCGCTGGTTGCTCGGCACCATGCTCGAGGCCACCACGGCGGCGATGCCGAAGTAGGCGCCATGGGGCAGGCCACTGATGAAGCGGAACGCAACCATGCTGCTGAACGACGGGGCAAAGGCGGTGGCCAGGTTGCCGATGGCATACAGCGCCATCAGCAACAGCAACATGTGCTTGCGCAGCAGCTTGGCACCGAGGATGGCCAGGGTCGGGGCGCCGACCACCACACCCAGCGCGTAGGCGCTGATGGCATGGCCGACTTGTGGCTCGCTCAATTGCAGATTGCTGGCGATATCGGGCATCAGGCCCATGATGGCGAATTCGCCGGTGCCGATGGCGAAGCTGCCCAGCGCCATGGCAGCCTCCATCTTGCCGACGCCGCCCTTGGAGACGGCGAGCGGCGGTAATTCCTGAACAGACATTGCGGTCCCTTTTCAAACAAGCTGAAACATACTGAAACGTTTAATCAGGGATCATACCATTCAGGATTGCCGCATGGGTGCGGGTGGGCGAATCAGGCCGGTTCGCTCAGGGGCGCTGCGAACGCCTGGGGGGCGGTCTGCAGGCGTTCGGATAGCGCTTTCAAGCCTTTCAGTACGGTCCGCGCTCGACTCAGGCGTCTTGTGCCTGGTCTCAGTCCTCCTCGTAAAGCACCTTGACCCGACCTCTGCGCTGCGCCTTGACCAACTGTTCATGGTCTCGCTCAGTCTGGTCCGCATAGGCCAACGCGAAACGCCCCATCGCCTCATCGAAAATCTCGCCCTTGCCCAGATAACCTGAAATGGTTGCGGAGTCACCCGACTTGGCATGAGCCCGAGCCAGCGTAAGCCCGCAGTAGTCTGCGTAGCGCTCAAGCTGGGTTGCATCGATGTTTTCCAGCGGTACGGACATCTTCATGTCGCGCAACTGGCGGACAAAAAAGTCATGCCCGGCGCCTCCGCGTACCCAGCCAAGGAAAATATCACTGGATGACTGCATCAAACGCTGCCCCATGACCACCCGCTGACCTTGATTGTCGTATTGGCTTTTGCCGGCATAAGGCTCCAGCACCGAGCGGCAGGATTCTTTGAACTGCAGAATGAGTGGGTGGTTCTCTTCTGAAAAGAGCAAGCCGATATAGCAGCGTGTTCCGACGCTACCGATACCCACCACTTTCAAGGCGGCATCCACCAGGCGGTATCGGTCCAGCAAGACGCGACGCTCGTCGGACAGGCTTTCGCGGTAAGCAAGCATCGCTTTCTGCACGCGTGCAAAAAAATCCGGGTCGGCAACGTGCTGTATGACGGGCGGTTGATCGACTATCCGAGGTTGTCCGGCGACCTGGCCGGTGATCTTTGGGAATACGCTTTCCATCACTCGCTCGCGAGCGCGATCAAACAGTTGCTTGCGAAACTTGCGTGCTTTGGCGTCTGGAGCTTCATCCAGCAACGTTTGAGCGTCTAGCCGTGAGTACCACACTTCCAAGGGATTCATTTTCGAAAAGCGCCGCAGGTGCTCTCGATAGGCACGGGCACAACGGCACGCCACCTGATGCGCCTGAGCGTCTGTTGCGCCGCCGTCCCGCGCCGCCACGGCAAAGCTTGCGACCAGCCGTTTGACATCCCATTCCCACGGCGCGGGCAAGGTCTCATCAAAGTCATTCAGATCAAATACCAGATTCCGTTCCGGTGTCGCGAACAAGCCAAAATTCAGCAGATGGCAGTCACCACAAGCCTGCACCCTGGCACCTATGTGGGGCAGTTGCGAGAGGTCGTGGGCCATCAGCGCTGCCGAGCCACGCAGAAACGTGAAGGGGCTCTTCAGCATGCGGCCATAGCGAATGGGCACCAGCTCCTGCAGGCGATCACGGTTGGATTGCTCCAGGATGGCGACCATGTCGCGCTGGCGGCCGGACTTCCAATTGGCATGGCGCTCGCGGGGAATCTGCTCACGCAGGCGCTTGCCAGCCGCGTAGCGTTCTTCACGGGAACGAAATGAAGGAGGAACCTCTTCATTGCGACCGCTCTTACGCCTGGATGTCGATCGTGCAGCCATGATGTCGTACCTCCAAAGCTCTGGTTTGAGGTTTTGGGAGTGCAACAAGCAGCCTGAACAAGCTCCCTGCGTATTCAGGAAGCCGCAGTGGACAATCGGCGCTCCCGAGCTTTCAAATTAGCTGAGGTTGAAGTGCCAGGCACGGTTTGAAGCGTGTTGAGAGGTCAGGCAAGGCGCCAGCTTCGGTGCCGAGCCGTCAACAAACCTGGCTGGCACCGAGCTGGGCCCTGCGCGTCACTCGGCCATCTGCAGTTCCGGCAACTTCACCCGGAATGCCTTGGTCAACCCGAACAGGCAGATGAAGCCTACGCCCATCCAGCACAGGCCAATGGTGAAGGACATGCTCGACAGGCTGGTCCACAGCCAGATCGTGCTGAGGAAGCCGAGTGCCGGAATGGCGCCGTACAGCAGGCAGTTGCGCATCCCTCGCAACTGTTGGTCGACCAGGTAGTGCTTGACCACCGCCAGGTTCACCGCCGAGAAGGCGAACAGGGCGCCGAAGCTGATCATGTTGGCCACGGTATCCAGGGTGATGAACAGCGCCACCAGCGACAGCAGGCTGACCAGCATGATCGCCGTCGCCGGCACGCGCTTCTTCGTCACCAGCTGGCCAAACACCCGGGGCAGCGCGCCATCGCGGCCCATGGCGAACAGCACCCGCGACACGCTGGCCTGGGACACCATCGCCGAAGCGAAGCAGCCGGCCACGTAGGTGGCGGTGAAGGCCGTCACCAGCATTTCGCCGCCGACCCGGCGCATCACATCCACCGAGGCCGAATCGGGGTCGGCGAAGCTGGCCCAGTCGGGGAAGACCATCTGCGCGCAGTACGACACCACCAGGAACAGCAGGCCACCGATCACCGACACCGCCATGATGGCCTGTGGAATGCGCCGGGTCGGGTTGCTGGTTTCCTCGGCCATGGTCGATACCGCATCGAAGCCGAGGAACGACAGGCACAGCACCGCCGCGCCGGTCATGATCAACGGCACGCTGAAGCCTTCGTGGTGGAACGGCGCCAGCAGCGAGACCGGCTCGGCCTGCCCACTCATGTGGCGTACCGACAGCGCGACGAACACCACGATGAACACCAGTTGCGCCACCACCAGGATCCAATTGACCCGGGTGATCGACTCGATGCCGATCAGGTTGAGGAAGGTCACCAGGGCAATCGACCCGGCAACCCACACCCAGGCATGGATGGCCGGGAAGTACTCGGACATGTAGATACCGATCAGCAGGTAGCTGAGCAGCGGCAGGAAGATGTAGTCGAGCAGCAAGGTCCAGCCAGCGATGAAGCCGAAGTGGCTGCCGAAGGCCTTGCGCGTATAGGTGTAGACGGAACCGGAGTAAGGATGGGCCTGGACCATGCGGCCGTAGCTGTAGGCGGTCAGCAGCATGGCGGCGAGGGTAAGGATGTAGGCGATGGGCAGGTGCCCCTTGGTCATCTGGGTGACCAGCCCGTAAGTGGTGAAGACGGCGAGCGGGACCATGTAGGCAAGGCCGAACAGCACCAGCGCGGTCATGCCCATGGATTTGCGGAAACGGCCGGAGGTGTTGCTGGGCGACGCAGGATGCTGGGGTTGGGCTGTAGTTGTTGTTGTATGCATTGCTAACTCCTGAAATGGGATGCAGGAAGCCGCAGCAGGCGAGCGGGCTCGCTACTGGTGAGGAAGTCTGATCAGAGGTGTGGCTCAGGTGGGGCGGCTCGAATGCTCCCACACTCGGGCAGGCGTCGAAATCACCCTTTCGGGGGAGCAGTTTTTTCCTCTTCAAGGGGCAGAAAAAAGCTGGTTTCGCCGGGCCCATGGCTGCGCCAAGAATGTTGCCAGACCCATAACAATCGGACCGCACGGACGGTCGTCAGGAGTGTGTATGTACGATCTCGGATACTGGCAACAGCGCGCAGCAGGCTTGAGCTTGCCAGACAAGGCCTTGATCGGCGGCCGCCAGGTCAGTGCCGCCAGTGGTGCAACGTTCGACGCCATCAACCCGGCAACCCATCAGCGCCTGGCCTGTGTCGCGGCATGCGACCAGGCCGAAGTCGACCTCGCCGTCAGCACTGCGCGCAAGGCCTTCGAGCAAGGTCCGTGGCCGCGCATGGCGCCCGTCGAGCGCAAGAAGGTGCTGCTGCGCCTGGCCGAGCTGATCATGGCCCACCGCGAAGAATTGGCGCTGCTGGACTCGCTGAACATGGGCAAGCCGGTCATGGATGCCTACAACATCGACGTACCGGGCTCGGCCCACGTCTTTGCCTGGTATGGCGAGGCGCTCGACAAGCTCTACGACCAGGTGGCACCGACCGCGGCCAATGCCTTGGCCACCATCACCCGCGAAGCGCTGGGCGTGGTCGCAGCGGTGGTGCCCTGGAACTTCCCGCTCGACATGGCTGCCTGGAAGCTCGCCCCGGCACTGGCGGCGGGCAACAGCGTGGTCCTCAAGCCCGCCGAGCAGTCGCCGTTTTCGGCCCTGCGCCTGGCCGAGCTGGCACTGCAAGCCGGCCTGCCGGAAGGTGTGCTCAACGTGGTCCCGGGGCTTGGCGAAACAGCGGGCCGTGCGCTGGGCCTGCACCCTGATGTCGACTGCCTGGTGTTCACCGGTTCCACCCAGGTCGGCAAGTACTTCATGCAGTACTCGGCGCAGTCCAACCTCAAGCAGGTGTGGCTGGAGTGTGGCGGCAAGAGCCCGAACCTGGTGTTCGCCGATTGCCAGGACCTGGACCTGGCCGCCGAGAAGGCCGCCTTTGGCATCTTCTTCAACCAGGGCGAAGTGTGCTCGGCCAACTCGCGGCTGTATGTGCAGCGCTCGATTCATGACGAGTTCATCGAACGCCTGCAGGCCAAGGCCCGCCAGTGGCTGCCAGGCAACCCGCTGGACCCGGTCAGCCGTGCCGGCGCCATCGTCGATGCCGAGCAGGCCACGCGCATTGCCCGGGCCATCGGCCAGGCCAGCGAGGAGGGCGCGCGCCTGGTCTGCGGCGGGCAACGCTTGACCATCGGGGGCTCGGACAACTTCATCGAGCCGACCATTTTCGCTGGCGTCGACAACCGCATGAGCCTGGCTCGGGAAGAGGTCTTCGGGCCGGTGCTGGCGGTCAGCGCGTTCGATACCGAGGAAGAGGCCATCCGCCTGGCCAATGACAGCATCTACGGCCTGGCGGCGTCGGTGTGGAGCGATGACCTGAACCGTGCGCACCGGGTGGCGCGTGCGCTCAAGGCGGGCACGGTATCGGTGAATACGGTCGATGCGCTGGATGTGACGGTGCCGTTTGGCGGTGGCAAGCAGTCCGGGTTCGGCCGCGACCTGTCGCTGCATTCGTTCGACAAGTACTCGCAGTTGAAGACCACCTGGTATCAGCTGCGCGGCTGACGGGGGCTTGGGGTTCTGGGGGCTTGGCGCAATAAATCTCAACCCAGGCACTGAGCGGCGTTGGCGTGTGCATCATGTACCTGGCCTGATGGATTGCTGCATCATAGCAAGCTCGGCCATCCACAGACCCAGGAGACTTCGATGATCAAGCCCGGCGAGCAACTGCCTGACATTACGCTTTACGAATACAGCAACGGCGAGGGCGCCTGCCCGATCGGCCCGAATGCGTTCTCGGTGCGTGAGCGCTGCAAGCAGAAAAAAATAGTGATTTTCGCTTTGCCCGGCGCGTTCACGCCCACCTGTTCCGAGCGTCACGTCCCCGGCTATGTCGCTGCGGCACAGGATCTGTTCGCGGCCGGCGTTGATGAAATTCTCTGTGTTTCGGTGAACGATGCCTTCGTCATGAACGCCTGGGGCAACAGCCTGCGGGTTGGCGAGGCGGTGAAGATGATCGGCGACGGCAACGGCGAGTTCAGCGAGGCGCTGGGGCTGATCCAGGACCTCTCGGCCCGGGGCCTGGGGCGGCGCTCGCAGCGTTACGCCATGCTGGTGGACGATGGTGTGGTCAAGCACATTGCGGTGGAGGCGCCTGGCAAGTTCGAGGTCAGCGACGCGGCGAGCATGCTGGCCGTGGTGCACTAATGGCTGCCTGACTCAGAGTGAAGGCCTTTTGATATCATTCAAAGTTCCTTAGAATGCAGGCCGCCTTTCGCTCGAAGGGTGCCCTGCAATTTTCAAGGAAGTCGAAATGCGATTTACAAGAGTCATAGGCTTGGCCCTCGCCCTGAGCCTCGGTGGTTGCGCGAGTTTCACCAAGGACGAGGTGGCACCTGTCGACCTGCCATCGATGACACACTATGCCAACAAACCCAATGTCTACGTGGACTTCGACTTCTTCCAGGGTGACCCAGAAGGCGCCAAGGCCAATGAAATGCCGCAAGCCCGGGACATGCTCAAGCCGGAACTCAAACGCGCTTTCAACGAGTCCGGCTTGTTCGGCCGCGTGACCTTCGATGAATTCGAGAAGCAGCCAGGCGACTACAGCCTGCGCCTGAAGGTCTACAACCATGCGCCGAGTGGCGCGCAAATGGTGCTCGCCTTCATCAGTGGCCTGACCTTCACGGTCATTCCCGCCATGGCCACCGACCAGTACACCATGAGCCTGGAGACCTTGGATGAGCAGGGCGTATCGCTCACCAAGAACCAGAATCACGATGCCATCAATACCTGGATGGGCATCTGGTTCCTGCCGCTGGTAGGCAATACCCCGAAAGCGGCCGTCACAGACACCTTCAACCGCCAGGTCAATGCATTGCTGAAGAACTGGGTGGAAAACAACCGCCTGAAATATTCGGCTGGCGAAACACGCATTCCACGCGCCTGAGCCAAAACAGAAAGAGCCGCAATCGCGGCTCTTTTTCTGCTTACTTCAACGCCTGTACAAATTGCGGGTCGCTGTACAGCGACTTGAGCAACGCCTGCAGCATGGGGTTGTAGTTATTGGCCGCTGTCGGGATCGCAATCGGCCCGAAGAAACTGCTGTCCCAGTCACGGGTCACGTCCTTGGTCGACTCGTAAAGCACCTGGTCGCCCTGGCGCAGGGTGAACCGCGCCGCAAGCTCGCCATGCCCGTTGGCCACGCCTGAGTTGAGCTGGCTCTTCACCAACTGCACCTGCAGCTGTCGATCAGCCTTGGGATCGAGCAGGCCTGCGTGGCGAAGCTCATCATTGATGGCTGCCTGAATGTGCAGCGGAATGTTGCCTGCCGGTGAAGAAATAGGGTTCAGGCGCACCATCAGCGAGCCTTGCCCGGCGTCGGCTTGCACCTGCGCTTCGCGCACCGCTTGCAGAGGAGCGTTCTGCTTCAACTGCTGGACGTTCTGGTAGTCAGGTTCGTAGCGGGCCATTGTCACACCGCAGCCTTGCAGCAGCAGGACAAGAGGGGCGACCAGGTATAGCTTGTTCACGGCGGATCCTTGCGTGTCATGAAAAGAGCGCGATTATCGATCAGTGGCACTTTGCTATCAAGCGTCAGGGGGATATCTACGCAGGCTTGAGCGCTCTGCTTTAATTCTCTTTGTTGCGTTGCAACCCGGCCTGCCAAGGAATTCGTCATGCGTACCGCCGCCCTGTCCGAACTTGATGCTGCGCTACCCGGCCTGACCCGCAAGATCCGCGTGCTCGATGCCCTGGCCTGGCCGGATGGCATCGAGCAGGTGTTCCTCAGCCAGTGGCGCGCCGCGCACCACCCAGACCCAGGAGGGCATTGCCACGCTGGCCGAGTTGTTCACCGGCAGCATGGACATCAACCGCCTGCGCCGTGTCGCGCTGCGCGCGCTGGCGTTCTCGGCCTTTATCGCGCAGATCAGGCTGGATGTACTCGACCTGCCGATGTTCATGGCCTTTGCCGACGAGCACGAAGCGGACGCCAGCGCCCAGTGATCAGGGCTCCAGCAGCTTCTGCAGGCTGGCCAGAATGGCATTGGCATCGTAGGGCTTGCGTATCACCGCCACCTGCTGCAGATGCTGCGCAATGCTGACACCGTCGCCATAGCCGGTGGCAAACAGGAAGGGAATGCCGCGCCGCACCAGTTCATCGGCAACGCAGATCGATGTGCCGGTGCCCAGGTTGATGTCCAGAATGGCGGCATCCGGTGCCCGGTTGGCCAGTAGCCTCATCGCTTCATCCACGGAACCGGCGGTGATCACATCGGTGATCCGGGCATCGTTGAGTATCTGCTCCAGGCCCACGGCAATGACCAATTGATCCTCCAGAATCAGCACACAGGCATCCGTGCGCGCAGCCAGCACCGTGCCGGGTTGCGCCAGTGGTGTGGCTGGGCGCAGGGCTTCGGGCTCGGCGGCCACCGAGAGGTGCCTGGCCGGGATTCGGAAAAAGCCCTGAAGCCCCTCGGGCAGGTATTCGACACGGCTGGTACCGCCCAGGTCGAACGGTATGCTGCGGTCGATCAGCACCGTACCGAAACCACTGCGGCTCGGCGGGCGAACTATCGGGCCGTTGCTCTCGCGCCAGGTGATGTCGCAGGCATTGCCTGCGTCCAGCGCCCAGCTGATACAGAGCCTGCCGCCAGCCCTGGACAGCGCGCCGTACTTGGCCGCGTTGGTCGCCAGTTCGTGCAACACCAGGGCCATCACCGAATAGGCGCGGGCGTCGAGGATCACATTGGGCCCGCTCAGCTCGATGGCTTCGGCCGATGTCCGATAGGGCGACAGCTCGGCTTCGAGCAACGTGGCCAGGCGCCCGCCGCCGTCACCGCGCACGACTTGGTCGTGGGCCAGGGACAGCGCGTGGATGCGGCCTTTGAGTGTCGCCACGTAGTCCTTGAGGGTCTGGCTCTCGGACGTCGGGTGGGCCACCAGCGCGCCGATCAGCGAAAGAATGTTCTTGACCCGGTGATTGAGCTCTTCATTGAGAATGCGCTGGCGGACTTCTGCCTTCGAGCGTTCGTTGGCCAGCAGCTCGCTGTTGTGCAAGGCCACTTCGACGATGGCCGTGCGAATGGCCTCGCCAAACTGCCGGTCCTGCTCGCTCCAGGGCAGTGACTGCTGGTGCACTGTTTCTTTCCAGATCGCGAAGCTCTTGCGCGGCGTCAAGCGGTCGCCCAGTGCGCCGCTCTCATAGGTCTTGTTCGGGTCGCCGGCCCAGTCGAGCGTCTCGACCACCTCCTTGCGGAACAGCATGAGGTAATCCCTGGGTTGCTGCGACATGGGGATGATCAGCACGCCGGAGACTTCCGTGAAGTACTGCTGGGCCACGGGGTGCACCATGGACAGCCGGTTGGACGCCCAGGTCTTGCCTTCGCTGACCGCCTGGGCCAGGCCCAGCAAGTCGGCAATGGCGGCCTTTGGGGGCGTCAGGCCAGTCGAACTCCAGCGCCCCTGCATCGACATGCCGATGCCGTCGCACGGGATCAGCGACTGGAATTGGCCCAGGCGCGAATGGAAGAACGCCTCGATGTCGGGCGCATGGTTGGCATCGCGCAGCAGCGCGTCCAGTGCCTTGTGGACGTTTACGGCCGCTTCGAGGTTCTGCCGGGTACGCAGCGTCTCGATGTGCAGCGAGAAGAACTCGCCGAACATTTCCGCCGCCACCCGTTGCCCCATGGCCAGGGTGCGCGGCGCGTAATGGTGGCAGGCGATCAGCCCCCAGAGTGCGCCATTGACGATCACCGAGATCGACATCGAGGCACCCACGCCCATGTTGGTCAGGTATTCGCAGTGGATCGGCGAAACGCTGCGCAGGTGCGCGTAGGAGAGGTCCAGGGGCTCGCCGGACGGGTCCAGTATCGGGTCGATGGCGACTGTCCTGAACGAGGCGTCGGAGATGATCCGGATCGGGTTGCGCAGATACAGGGCGCGGGCCTGCTGGGGGATGTCGGAGGCCGGGAAGTACTGGCCAAGGAAGCTTTCGAGGTCTCCACGCTTGGCTTCCGCCACAACTTTGCCGGCGCCGTCGGTACCCAGCTGGTAGATCATCACCCGGTCATACCCGAGCACTGCCCGCACGAAACGGGCGGCGTCGCGGAACAGCTTGTGGGTCTGGTCGACTTCGCGCAGCTGGGCGATCAGCGTGCGCGCCAGTTCTATGGGCTCGGCAATGCTGGCGCCGGCGGGCTCGAACTCGATGATCGCGGAGCCTTTGAACACATGGGCCGAGACATCGAATGCCCGGCCTGACGGCAACTGCACGTTGAAGGTCTGCGATGGCCGCGTGCCTTCGCGGGTGCGGGCAAGCGAATTGCGCAAGGTGTGGGCCACTTCATCGCCCAGTACTTCATGCAGCTTCTGACCATTGATTGCGCCCGTTACGCCAAGCATCTGCGGCAGGTTCCGCGAATGGCGCAGCACGACCGTCGCTGTCGCGTCGCAGGCGAGCAAGCAGCCGTGGGGTTGAATGCTGCCTGGAACCTGGATCGGCTCGCGATCACAGTTGGTCAGGTTTACTTGGGGGTCAAAGGTCATTGGGCCCATGCCTGGAAAAGAAGAGGGGAACGCGTGACGTACAGTACAGCAGAAACCCCGGACGCTACCCGGACGGCGGCAATTGCCACTGCGGGTTCGACAACCGTTCGACGAAAAAGTCGGCCAGTGCCTGGACCTTGCGCGGCCGGGTGCGTGCGGACGGGGTCACGAAGTACAGGCCGCCCTGGGTCATCCGCCATTCGGGCAGCAGCTGCTCCAGGCGGCCGTCGGCCAGGTACTCGGCGGCGATGAATTCCGGGAGTTCGGCAATCGCCATGCCCGCCAGCAAGGGGGCGATCAGGGCATCCGAGTTGGTCACCCGCAGCGGGCCGCGGGGCGTCACGTCGTGCTCGCTGCCGTCGGCGTGGCTGAAGCGCCAGACTTGGCTGCGGGCGCGATAGGCGTAACTCATGCAGGCGTGGCCGGCCAGCTCGCGCGGGTGCGTGGGGTGGCCATGGCGGGCAAGGTAGGACGGCGCCGCCACCAGGTACTGGCTGACTGCACAGATACGCCGCGCCACCAGTGACGAGTCGGGCAGGGCGGCGATGCGCAAGGCGGCGTCGAAACCCTCGGCGACCAGGTCGACGGTCGAGTCGGACAGATGCAGGTCGAGTTCAAGCCCTGGGTATTGCGCCAGCAACTCGGGCAGCAGCGGCGCGACCCAGCGCAAGCCGAAGGACATCGGCACGGCCAGGCGCACCAGCCCGCGCGGTTGCACCGACAGCTCCTGGGCCTCGCTTTCCATTTCCTCGGCCTGGCGATACAGCGCGCTGGCTTGTTCGACCATGCGCTGGCCGAACTCCGTCAGTGAGAGCTGGCGCGAGGTACGGTTGAACAGGCGCGCACCCAGTCGTTCTTCAAGTCGCGCTACCGCACGCGATACCGTGGGTACCGAAACGCCGATGGCGCGTGAGGCGGCAGCGTAAGAGCCTTCTTCGGCCACTTTGGCAAACATCGCCAGGCCTTCGAAATCCGGAATTCTTGGCATTTCATTTCTGTAATGATGACTTTCAAATGATTCTATTTTGAAATGATCTGCCAGTCGATACGCTTCTCCCCACAGCAACTCACCACCTCAACGGGAGAAACACCATGAGCAAGAAACTCGAAGGCAAGATCGCTTTGGTCACTGGCGGCACCACCGGCATTGGCCTGGCCACGGCAAAACGCTTTGCCGAGGAGGGTGCCCATGTCTACATCACCGGGCGCCGTCAGGCGGAGCTGGACAAGGCGGTGGCGCTGGTTGGCAATGCCACCGGCATTGCGGTCGACTCCACCCGGCTGGAACAGCTGGATGAACTCTATGCCCGCATCGGTCAGGAACAGGGGCGCCTGGATGTGCTGTTCGCCAACGCTGGCGGCGGTTCCATGCTGCCCCTGGGCGAGATTACCGAGGCCCACTATGACGATACCTTCGACCGTAACGTGAAAGGGGTGCTGTTCACCGTGCAAAAGGCGCTGCCGCTGCTTGCGCGTAACGCATCGGTCATTCTCACGGGCTCTACGGCCGGTAGTTCCGGTACTGCAGCGTTCAGTGTGTACTCGGCGTCCAAGGCTGCCGTACGGGCCTTGGCCCGTAGCTGGATCCTGGACCTGAAGGATCGCGCAGTCAGGGTCAATACGCTCAGCCCAGGCGCGACGCGTACACCCGGGCTGGTCGAACTCGCCGGGCCGGATGCCGGGCAACAGCAGGGCCTGCTGGATTACCTGGCGGCGCAGGTGCCGCTGGGGCGGGTAGGCGAGCCGGTCGAGATCGCCAATGCGGCGGTATTCCTGGCCAGCGACGATGCCAGCTTTGTCAACGGGGCCGAACTGTTTGTGGACGGTGGGCAGGCGCAGATCTGAGCGGCAAGATGGTTGTTTACGGAGTGGAGTACAAATGTACTCCAGCTGTTCGCCGTTAGTCTTGCATCGTCTGGGAGACCGAGCGCCGCGTGGGCGGCGCTCGATCTCACAGGCGCCGAAAACCTAAAGGCGAACACCACCAAGCTGATAACCAAGACCAAGGCCATCTTTCGGTGCATCATGGTCATCTCGATATCCAGATCCGCTTCCCGTCAGTACTGAAAAATGAATCGTCCACTATTCATCGCACTCGATGGCCCGAAGGGCACCGGCAAGACCACCTTGCTGGAGGCTGTCACCCAAGCCCTGAGGGCAGACAACAGGAAGGTGGTCCGGCTGTGCGAGAAGAAAAGCGACCCCTTCAGGGGCGAGACCATGGCGCTCGTCAACACGCTGGTGAGAAACCCCTGTCGGGAGCTGGAGTTGCAGGTCTGTGCGCGCCTGGCCGATAGCCGTGCGTGGATTACCCGCAACGTGCTGCCTCGGCAACCTGCGAACAGCATCATCCTGATCGATCGCTGGTACCCCTCCGATGCCGCGTTTCGCCGGGCAGTCCCGTTCGCCGAGATTCTGCGCATGAACCGCGAGCGCAACGTGCAAGTGCCGGACCTGCATGTCGGGGTGGTCACCTCGCCTGATACCTCGTGGGCGAGGGCGGCGGCCCGTACGCGGGGGCTGGGCAGCACGGTGATCCAGCGGCTGGATGAGCAGATCGCCTGCACCGAGGCGTTCGAGCGTGCAGTTGCCGACCATGGCTGGGTGCTGTGCCGCAATGAGGGAACGGTCGAAGACGCGACGCGGCAGGTGGTCGCCGAGATTCAAGGCGTGCTGGCCTCGAACAACCTTTAGTTTGCGAGGTGGGATCATGGCGCAAACCGACGTTCTCATTGTCGGTGCCGGCCCGACCGGGCTGACGCTGGCGCTTTGGCTGACCCGGCAGGGCGTCGCTACAAGGATCATCGACAAGAGCAGCGGCCCGGGCGAAGCGTCGCGCGCCATGGCTGTGCAGGCCCGGACACTGGAGCTCTATCGCCAGCTCGACCTGGCCGAGGCGGTGATCGATGCCGGCTACAAGACACCGGCCATGAACCTGTGGGCCCGTGGCCGCCGCAGAGCGCGCATCCCCTTGAAGGATGCCGGCGCAGCGATTTCTGCCTACCCCTTCGTGTTGATCTATCCCCAGGACCGTCATGAGCGCTTGCTGGAGCAGCAGCTCCATGCGCTGGGCGTGAACGTCGAATGGCAAACCGAACTGCTGTCCTTCGAAGAGGGGCAAAGCCATGTCACGGCCACCCTGAAGCAGGCTGATGGGCAGGAAGGGGCGTGCACTGCGGCATACCTGGCGGGGTGTGATGGTGCCCATTCGCTCGTTCGTCATGCGCTCGGCAGTGGTTTCGAGGGCGGTACCTATAAGCAGCTTTTCTATGTAGCGGATGTCAGGGTAACGGGCATCGAACCTGCGGGTGAGGCACACATCGCGTTTGATAAATCCGACTTTGTGCTGCTGCTGTGCTACGGCGAAAAGGATCAGTACCGTCTGATCGGCACCGTGCGAGACGAGCGTGCGGAGCATCCTGAGCACCTGACGTTTGCCGACGTCGGGCATGACGCCATCAACGGTTTGAACCTGAAGATTACCGAGGTGAACTGGTTTTCCGCCTATCGCGTTCACCACCGTGTCACGGATCATTTTCGCCGTGGCAGAGCGTTTCTGCTTGGCGATGCTGCGCATGTCCACAGCCCGGCAGGCGGGCAGGGCATGAACACCGGTATTCTGGACGCGAACAACCTGGCCTGGAAGTTGGCCGCGGTGATCAAAGGCAACGCGCCCGATACGCTGCTCGACAGCTACCCGCTCGAACGCCAGGCATTTGCCCGCAAGCTGGTGGAAACAACCGACAGGCTGTTCACGTTGGTGACCGCGCAAGGCGGGTTGGCTGATTTCGTGCGCACGCGCATTGCGCCGCTCATCGCCAGCGTTGCCTACAAGCGCGAGCGTGTCCGTGAGTACCTGTTCCGCGTGGTGTCGCAGACCACCCTCGATTACCGCGACAGCCCGCTGAGCCAGGGCAAGGCAGGTGACATTCAGGGCGGTGATCGTCTGCCTTGGTTGCCTGGCGCCACTGCGGACAACTACGCATCACTGACAGCCATTGCGTGGCACGTGCATGTGTACGGCGAAGCCAAGGCGGACCTGGCCCGATGGTGCGCGGCGCACGGCATCGCACTGCAGGTTTTCCCTTGGCAGCCTGCGTACGAGAAGGCCGGCATTGCCAGAAATGCCACTTATCTGTTGCGGCCTGATACCTATGTCGCCCTGGCGGACCCTGAGGGGGACACTGCCGTGTTGGGCCGATACCTTGAGCAACAAGGCATCACGCTGTCCGCTTGAGGTGCCGGGTGTGGCGATTGCCCGAGCGTTGGAACAGGAATTGCTTCGAGCTGGAAAACTCCACAAAGCGGGTAGTCCGGCCATGTTCCCTGTAGACCATTGCTTGATGTTGCTGGTCGCCATAGCCGTGCTGGTGGTGGATGCAGTGGCCACCGTCATGTATCTGCGCGCCAGGCCATGGCACCCATGTTCGGGTTTGCTGCACCCCATGTCGGGTCATCTTTCAGGGTTGCGTATCTGTTCCGGCTGTAACGGAGGAACAGGAGGGACAGGCGGAAAAGCCAGATAGCGCCCCGGGTACATCGTTTGCTTGCCACAGACGGTGTACTACGCTGCTGGTACCCACGCTTGCCAGGAGATGGCCGATGCTGCCTATGCCCACTTTCGGAGTGCGCGCTCATGGCTAGGCGGATGCTTGCCGGCCTGGCAGCGTGCCTGGCATTGGCAACAATACTGTTGTGCGGCAGCAGTCAGGCAGCCGAGGAGGTGGCGGCGGCAAGCGCCGAGCCTGCCGAGCTGAAAATCGCCAACCGTTCGATCATCGTCTTTCATGCCACGCTGCTGGGTGAAGTGCCGGCTGCCCGTGTCCGGCGCGCCGAAGCGGTCATCAATGAACAGCTCGACGACGGCTTCGCGGGCCAGGTCAGCGTGGACCCGATTCAGGACAGTTACATGGTGCTGCTGGGTGATCGCCGGGCGTTCATCGTCTCGCCCAGGGACCTGACTGGCGCCGACCTGGATGCTCGCCAGGGCGCCGAGCAGGCTGCCCAGCGCTTGAGCCAGGTCGTGGAAGAAGCCCGCCAGGCACATAGCCTGCGCTTCCTGCTGGTCGCGGTCGGCTTGAGCGGCGCTGCGACCTTGATCTACCTGACGCTGGTCAGGCTCTGCCTGTGGCTGCACGGCAAGGCACTGTCGTGGTTGCCTCAGCGGGTGCGCAAACACACCAGCGCGTTGCGCATCGGGCGTACCCAGCTGGTCGACTCGAGCAACCTGTACCCCTTGTTGCGGCGCCTGCTGGTGTTGTTGCGCTGGACCTTGATCCTGCTGCTGACCTATGAATGGCTCAGCTTCGTTCTGCAACGGTTCCCGTATACGCGGCCGTGGGGCGAGAGCCTGAACCTGTACCTGCTGGGTTTGTTGCGCCATGTGCTGACCGCTATCGTCGATGCGGTGCCCGGGCTGCTGATCGCCTTACTGATCTTCTTCATCGCCCGTGGCATCAGTGCCTTCAGCAAGCGTCTGCTCGAGCGCCTGGCGCGGCCCGGCACGATCAGCTGGCTGACCCAGGAAACCCTGCAACCGACCACCCGGCTGACGGCCCTGGCCATCTGGCTGTTCGCCGTGGCCATGGCCTACCCCTATCTGCCCGGTGCCGGCACCGATGCGTTCAAGGGGCTTTCGGTACTGATCGGCCTGATGATTTCCCTCGGCGCGACCAGTGTGGTCGGCCAGGCCGCCGCCGGGCTGATCCTGACCTACACGCGCACCCTGCGGCCCGGCGAATACGTGCGCATTGGCGAGCATGAAGGCACGGTCACCGAGCTTGGCATGTTCACCACCAGCATTCGCACCGGCCTGGGCGAGGTGCTGACGTTGCCCAACTCGATGATCACCGGGGCGGTGACCAAGAACTATTCACGTGTGGTGCAAGGGCAGGGGTACGTGGTCGATACCACGGTCACCATCGGCTACGACACACCCTGGCGTCAGGTCGAGGCGATGCTGCTGGAGGCAGCGAAGCGCACGGACGGGGTCCTGCACACCCCCCCGGCCCCAGGTATTCCAGACTGCCTTGTCGGACTTCTACCCCGAGTATCGCCTGGTGGCCCAGGCCGTGCCGAGCGAGCCTCGCCCACGGGCCGAGCTGCTGACACTGCTGCATGCCAATATCCAGGACGTGTTCAACGAGTATGGCGTGCAGATCATGTCGCCTCACTATCTGGGCGACCCTGAGCAGGACAAGGTCGTGCCCAGGGAGAGCTGGTACAGCGCCCCGGCGTCGCCACCCGCGGACAGCCAGCGATGATCAACTTCGTGCTGGTGGCGTTGCTGGCCCTGACCCTGTGCAGCAACGGCATTGCCAGGGCAGCCGACGAGGTGGGGCGGTTGCCGGCCGCCACCACCGGCGAGGGCTATGCACCCCAGCAGACCTGCCTGGGCTGCCATGCCGAGCAGTCCGGGCAATGGCAGCACTCCGACCACGGCTGGGCGCTGCGTGACGCCAATGCCGAAAATGTCCTGGGCAACTTCGACGACACCCGCTTCGACGAGGCGGGGGTCAAGGCGCATTTCTACCGCAAGGACGGTGGCTACTTCGTCAACATCGAGGGTGAGGACGGCAAGCCGGCCGACTTTCGCATCCTCTACACCTTTGGCCATCAACCGCTGCAGCAGTACCTGGTGGCGCTGTCACGCGGGCGCCTGCAAGCGCTGACCATCGCCTGGGACAGCCGCCCTGAGGGGCAGGGCGGGCAGCGCTGGTTCTCGCTGTATCCGGGCCAGCGCTTCATACCCGGCGACCCCTTGCATTGGACCGGTCGCTACCAGAACTGGAACGCCATGTGCGCCGACTGCCATTCCACCCGTTTGCTGAAACAATACGACGACAAGCAGGACAGCTTCGCCAGCACCTGGAAGGAGCAGGCAGTCGGTTGCCAGAGCTGCCATGGCCCAGGCCAGACGCATGTCGACTGGGCCACCGCGAAACCCGCCGGCAGCCAGGCGAACAAAGGCCTGGCGGTGGACTACAAGGCCCTGGGCAGCAAGGGCGTGGTCGAGCAGTGCGCGTATTGCCACAGCCGTCGCCAGGGGCTCGGTACCGGCCAGTTGCCTGGCCATCCGCAACTCGACCAGAGCCTGCCGGCTACGCTGCGCGCCGGCCTGTACCATGCCGACGGGCAGATAGACGGTGAGGTATATGAGTTCGGCTCGTTCATTCAGAGCAAGATGTACGCTGCCGGCGTCACCTGTACCGATTGCCACAACCCGCACACCACCAAGGTGCGGATCGAAGGCAACGGCCTGTGCCAGCAATGCCACAACCCCCAGCCCAACACGGCGCGTTTCGCCGGTCTGCAGGCCAAGGACTATGACAGCCCGGCGCACCACCATCACGCGGCGGGCTCGCCCGGTGCCCAGTGCGCGAACTGTCACATGCCGACCAAGACCTACATGGTGGTCGACCCGCGCCGCGATCACAGCCTGCGCATTCCACGCCCTGACCTGGCCGGGCAGACCGACAGCCCGGATGCCTGCACGGCCTGTCACCAGGACCAGAAGCCGGCCTGGGCAGCGGCGGCCATCGAACAATGGTTCGGCGCACCCAAGCGTCCCCAGCATTACGGGCAGGCCTTCCATGCCGTGCAGGCAGACCCTTCCACGACCCTCAGCCGCCTGGGCTATCTGCTTGCCGACAAGGCCAACCCGGCGATCGTGCGCGCCACTGCAGCCGACCAGCTGGCCGACCTTGGCCCGGCGGCCAGCAGCAACCTGCGCTGGGCCCTGCAGGACCCGGACCCGTTGATCCGGGCCTATGCCGTATCGGGGTTCAGCAGTGTGCCGCCCGAACAGCGCCTGAAAACGCTGCTGCCTTTGCTCGAAGACCCCAGCCTCGCGGTCAGGGATGAAGCCGTACGGGCCATGGCCGATATTGCGCCAACGCAATTGCCGCAGGCCAGCCAGGCGCTGTTCAAGGCCCTGGCCGCGGACTACGAACAGCGCCTGCGGGGCAATGCCGACCTCCCGGGCGGGCGTCTGAACCTGGCGGTGCTGCTGTCACGCCAGGGGCATGACGAACAGGCCATGGAGCAATACCGCCAGGCACTGCACATGGACCCTTACTTCACCCCGGCCCGGGTCAACCTGGTGACCCTGGCCAGCGGTGCGCAGCGCCTGGACGAAGCCGAAGGGTTGCTGCGCGACGGCGTGGCGCTGGATAAGACGCCCGTGGCCGACCGCGGCAACCTGGCTTACATGCTTGCCCTGTTGCTGGTCGAGCGGGGCAAGGCCGAAGAGGCACTGGGCTGGATTGAACAAGCCGCCCAGGCGCTGCCCGGCAACCCGCGCATCCGCTACAACCAGGGCTTGCTGCTGTCGCGCATGGAGCGCCGCCCTGAAGCGCTGGAGGCGTTGCGCAGCGGCCTGCAGCAGTCGCCGGACGACCCCGACCTGCTGTACTCGCTGATCTACCTGCACGCCCTGGCCGGCGAACGCCAGCAAGCGTTCGGCTATGTCCGGCACATGCGCGAGGTGGCGCCGGACGACCCGCGCCTGCAGGCGATCGAACCTTATTGGCGCAACGGCCAATAAGCGTCGGCGGGCAACAATACTCATTACGACTAGAGTTAACACTCAAACGCAATGCACAGGAGGCGCAAGGGTGAACACTCTCCAGCAAGTGCAGGGCCTCGAGGCGTCGGTCGCCGAAAGCGTGCTTGGCCAGGCCGACACCATTCGCCACATCGTCCTGGCGTTGCTGGCCAACGGGCACGTGCTGCTCGAAAGCCTGCCGGGGCTGGCCAAGACGCGCACGGTCAAGGCGCTGTCCACCCACCTCGACGCGCAGATGCGGCGCATCCAGTTCACCCCCGACCTGCTGCCCTCGGACATCACCGGCGGCGAAATTCTGCAGCAGACCCCGGAAGGCAACAGCATCAAGTTTCAACCGGGGCCGCTGTTCGGCAACGTGATCCTGGCCGACGAGATCAACCGCGCGCCGGCCAAGGTCCAGGCGGCCTTGCTGGAGGCGATGGAGGAGCGCCAGATCACCGTGGCCGGGCGGAGCTACCCGATGCCTGGCCTGTTCATGGTGCTGGCGACCCAGAACCCCATAGAACAGGAGGGGACCTACCCGCTGCCCGAGGCGCAGATGGATCGCTTCCTCATGAAGCTGCAGCTGGACTACCCGCACCCCGAGGACGAAGCCCAGGTGCTGCGCCTGGTGCGCGGCGAAGACCAACAGGCGGGTAGCGCCCCTGAACCGGCGCGCCTGCCCCAGGACATCATCTTCGCCGCACGGCGCGAGGTGGCCCTGGTGCACGTGGCGCCTGCCATCGATCGCTATCTGGTCGACCTGGTCAATGCCACCCGCCACCCCGCGGACTACGACGCCGACCTGGCGCGCTGGATTCATATCGGCGCCAGCCCTCGCGGCGGGATCAGCCTGGACCGTGTGGCGCGTGCCCACGCCTGGTTCAATGGCCAGGATTTCGTCTCGCCGGACAACGTCCGGGCCATCGTGCACCCGGTGTTGCGCCACCGCCTGCAGTTGTCCTACGACGCCATCAGCGACGGGGTGGCGGCCGACCAGGTGCTCGACCGGCTGCTGGACAACGTCGCCATTGCGACCTGAGGGGCTGCCCATGGCCAATCAACCCGTGACCGCCGATGGCTTCGTCTACACCTCGCTCGCCGAGCTGATGGCGCTGGAACCCCGCGCCCGCGGCCTGAGCTTCCTCGCCCGGCAGCCCCTGGCAAGCATTCTTTCCGGCAACCACGCGTCGCGCATGCGTGGCCGTGGGCTGAGCTTCGACGAGCTGCGCCGTTACATGCCTGGCGATGACCTGCGTCACCTCGACTGGCGCGCTTCGCTGCGCTACGGCAAGGCGTTCGTGCGCACCTTCAACGAAGAGCGCGACCGGCCAACGCTGCTGCTGGTCGACCAGCGCATGAGCATGTACTTCGGTTCGCAGCGCTATTTCAAGTCGGTGACCGCTGCACAGCTGGGTGCGCTGTGTGCCTGGATGGCGTTCCACGCCGGTGACCGCGTGGGTGGCCTGGTGCTGGGCAGTGAGGCCATCGTCCAGCTGCGGCCGCTGCGCAGTCGTGCCCGGGTGCAGGCCCTGTGCGCGGAACTGGCGAAGGCCAACCAGGGCCTGTCGGCACAGGGCGAGGACCGGGAAGGCGACAATCAGCTCGATCAGGCCCTGCGCACCTGCGCGGCCGTAGCGGGTCACGACCATCTGGTGTGCATCATCAGTGATTTTGCCGGGGTCAGCCCGCAAACGTTGCAGTTGCTGCGCCAGTTGCAGCAGCACAACGATGTGATTGCCATCCAGGTCTACGACCCGATTGCTCTCAACGTGCCAGACAAAGGCCGCCTGGTCATCACCCAGGGTGCCTTGCAGGTCGAGCTGGAAGTGGGGCGACGCCAGGTCAGCAGGCCATTGGGCGAGTTCCTTTCCGGGCGCCTGCGCGATGTGGCTGAACTGCTGCGCCGCAGCCAGGTGCCCTTGATGATGATCAGCAGCGGCGAAGACTGCGTGGCGCAACTGCGTCGGGAACTGGGCCGCCTGGCCCAGGGGGCGAGATGACCACGCCCGCGCAGCCCGCGATCGACCAGCTTCGCGAGCTGGTGCCCGGTACACCGCCGTTCGGCTATTGGCCGCAGACCTGGGCCTGGGCGCTGTTGCTGGTGTTGCTGCTCGCCGTGCTCTCGGCCTGGGCTGCCCGGCGTTGGTGGCGCTGGCGCCGTGACCTGTACCGTCGTGAAGCGCTGATACGCCTCGATCAACTGGCGGCGGCGCCCGCCGAACAACGCCTGGCGGCCTTGCGCGAACTGCCCGAACTGCTCAAGCGAGTGGCCCTGTCGATGCCCGGTACGCCTGCGGTGGCGGGCCTCGGCGGCGATGCCTGGGAGCAATTCATGGCAGCGCATGCCCGACAAGCGCTGCCGCAAGGGTTCAGTATCGCCCTGCAACAACTGGCCTATGCGCCGGACGCCCAGCTGCACGCGCTCGACGAATCGACGCGGCTTTCATTGTTCAGCACCAGCCGCGCCTGGATAGAGACCCACCATGTGGCGCTTTGACCTGCCCTGGGCCTTTGTGCTGCTGCCGCTGGCCTGGGCCGCGTATCACTGGCTCAAGCCCTACCAGGAAGGCCGCAGTGCGTTGCGCGTGCCGTTTTTCGGTACCATGAGCCATGCTCTGGGCAAACGCCCGACCCCTGGCGGAGGGCTGAGCGCCGGCTGGCAACTGCCACTGAACCTGCTGGTGTTTGTGCTGCTGGTAGCGGCCTGTGCTCGGCCGGTGCTGGTCGAGCAGCCGATCCGTCACCAGCAGCCGACCCGTGACCTGATGCTGGCCATCGATATTTCGCAATCCATGCGCGCCAACGACTACACCACGGGCGACGGCCAACGCAGCGACCGTCTCAGCGCCGTCAAGGCGGTGGTGCGCGACTTCATCAAGCGCCGTGGGGATGACCGCATCGGCCTGATCCTGTTCGGCACGGGCGCCTACCCACAAGCGCCGTTGACCCTCGACCATACCAGCCTGCTGTTGCTGCTGGACGAGGCAGGCGTTGGCATGGCCGGGCCCAACACCGCCCTTGGCGATGCCATCGGCCTGACCATCAAGCTGCTGCAACCGGCCAAGGAGCAGGAGAAAGTGCTGATCCTGCTGACCGATGGCAACGATACCGGCAGCGCCATCACCCCCGAGCATGCGGCCCGGCTGGCCCGCGCCCATGGCATCGTGGTCCATGCCATCGGCATCGGCGACCCGCAGGCCAGTGGCGAGAACAAGGTCGACCTGCAGACGCTGCAGATGATCGCCCGCACCACCGGTGGACGGTTCTTCCGCGCCGATGACAGCAGCAGCCTGCAAGGCGTGTATGACACCCTCGACCGCTTGACCCCGCACAAGGTCACTACCCTGAGCCACCAACCGCGACGCGACCTGTTCTACTGGCCGCTGGGCGCCGCCTTGCTGCTGTTGCTGGTGGCCCAGGCGCTGGCCTGGCTGGGCGCACGGCGCGCCTTGGCGACGGGGGCCTGAGCATGGACATTGACCTGACGGCCTTGCACTTCCTGCGCCCGTGGTGGTTGCTGACGCTGCTGCCAGGCGTGTTGCTGCCGCTGCTCTGGGTACGCCGGCACGACGTCAGGCGGCAACTGACCGGCATCATCGCCCCGCACCTGGTCGAGCATCTGGTCATTCGGCCCCGGGAGACTCAGCGTCTGCGGCCGGTCCACCTGCTGGGCGCGCTGCTGGTGACCGGCGGGCTGGCCGCGGCCGGGCCGACCTGGACCCAGGACATTCCGGACTTTCTCGACAACCGCGCCCCGCTGATCCTGGCCGTGGACCTGTCGCCGTCGATGGATGCCGACGACATGCCACCCAGCCGCCTCGCCGCTGCCCGCCACACCCTGCACGACCTGGTGCAACGCCGTGCCGGTGCCCGTACCGCGCTCATCGCCTTTGCCGGCAGTGCGCACCTCGTGCTGCCCGCCACCGACGACCCGGCGCTACTCGACACCTTCATTCAGGCCCTGAGCACCGACCTGATTGCCCAGCCCGGCAAGGATGTGCTCGGCGTGGTGGACATCGCCGAGAAACTGCTGGAAGCCGAAAACAGCCCGGGCACCTTGCTGTTGCTGACTGACGGCGCCGATGCCAGCCAGTTCGATGCGCTGGCTAAACGCCTGGCGGCAAGTGACCTGCAGGTGCTGATGCTGGCGGTCGGTAGCCGGGATACCGGGGTGCTGCGCGATGCCAAGGGCATGCCCAGGCTCGATCCCGAAGGCCGCTCCGTGCAAGGCAGCTTCGATGCCCAGGGCCTGAAAGGCCTGGCCGAGGCCACTGACGCCCCGCTGGGCAGCCTGACTCTGGATAACGACGACCTGGACTGGGTCGAGCTGCATGCCCAGCAACACTTCCAGGCCGCCAAGGGCGATGGCGAAACCTTGCATTGGAAAGATGCCGGCTACTGGCTGTGCTGGCCGCTGGCATTGCTGGCGGTGGTGTGCGTGCGGCGCGGCTGGCGAGTGAACTGGCTGGTCATGCTGCTGTTTGCCAGCAGCCTGGCGGGCCTGCCCGAGTCGGCCCGTGCGGGCGCCTTGGCCGATCTGTTCTTCACTCCGGACCAGCAGGGGCGGTGGGCCTTCGAACAGGGGCATTACCCACAGGCCGCCGAGCACTTCAAGGACCCTTACTGGAAGGGTGTGGCAGCCTATCAGGCCTCCGACTACAAGGCTGCGCTGGCGGCCCTCGCTCCGTTGAACAGGGCCAACGCCTGGTTCTACCAGGGCAACAGCTACGTCAGGCTGTTCAAGTTCCCGCAAGCCATCGCTGCCTACCGCCAGGCGCTGGCCCTGCAACCCGCGTTCCCTGAAGCCAGTGCCAACCTGGCCCTGGCCCAGGCACTGCAAAAGGATTACGAAGACCAGCAGCAAGTGAACCCCGAGGTGAAGCCTGACAAGGTGGTTGAAGACCAGACCCCCGTCGAAGGCGGCAAGGCGCAACAGCAGAAGACCGCCATGGCAGCCTCCGATCAGCTGTGGCTGGACAACCTGAACACCTCGCCAGGGCAGTTCCTAAAGCGCAAGTTCCAGCTTCAGCAAGCCGTGCGCAGGCCGGTCGAGGAGGGTATTCAATGAAGCGTCTGTGCGCCTGGTTACTGGCTTGCCTGCCTACGCTGGTACTGGCGGCCGACCCCGAGGTGCGGGTGGATCAGCGCCTGGTACCGGATACGCCGATCATGCTGGGAGCTACCGTCAGCCTGGAGATCGACCTGCTGGTGGACACCTGGTTCACCGATGCACCGGTGCTGCCGGTGCTGGACCTGCCCGGCGCGGTGGTCCAGCCACCGGCGGGCGAGGCGCAGCACCTCAACCGGCAGATTGACGGCAAGCCGTTCTTCGGTTTGCGCTACACCTATCAGATCACCCCGCAGGCCGTGCAGCGCTTTCAGATCCCGACGCTGGCGTTCCAGGTAACACCCGGGCCGGCCAGTGTCCCTGTCACGCTGACCAGTCAGCCGTTGGCGTTCGAGGTAAAAGGTCAGGCGGGCGAGGCGGGCAGTGCGCAACCGGTTGCACAGTCGCTCAGCTTCACCCAGCAGGTCGAGCAATCGCATACGCCGTTGCGGGTGGGTGACAGCATTACCCGCCGCTTGCACATCGAGGCGCCTGGGGCGCAAGCCATGCTCCTGCATCCGCCGGAGCTGGAAGAGGTCCAAGGGTTCAAGCGCTATCTTCAGCCGCCCGCGGTCAAGCCGCTGAGTGATGGGCGTGGCGGTATCCTTGGCGGGCAGCGGGACGATAGCGCGAGCTATGTCATCACCAGCCCCGGCCAGTACACATTACCGGCCATCGAATATTCATGGCGCGATGCGACCACCGGCGAGGTCCGCCAGGTGCAGGTGCCGGAAGTGACCCTGCAGGCCAGCGCCGTCAGTTATCAGGCACCGTTCTCCATCAGTGATGACCTGCGCGCCATGGGCCATCAGGCGAGGTTACGAGTGGGTAGCCAAGGCCTGCTGCTGGCCGCGTGCCTGCTGGCCTTCGCGGTGCTGGCCTGGACGGGCCGCGCGCCGGGCATGCGGGCGTGGCGTCAGCTTCGGGCCTGGCGGGCACGGCGTCAGCAGGCGTGGCTGGACTCACCGGCCTATGCCTGGAAGCTTGCCCGCCAGCAATGCGCCCAGTCGCCCGCCCGCCTGGACGCCCTGTACCTGTGGGCGCGCCGCAGCAGCGGCCAGTACACCCTGGCGACCGTCGAAGGACAAATACCCGGCGTGAAGCGGAACCATTTGCTAGCCTGTTTCAGGGCCCGCTACAGCGCTTCACCGGAAGCAGGCCAACCCGCGTTCACGCTGGCCAGCCAACAACCAGCCAACCAAAATGCGCAGCTTGATGGCAAGCGGCACGGCCTCAAACCACTCAACCCGTGATTTGCGCCAAGCAGGCCCCACGCCCTCTGGGAAGGACGGTCTCATGCGTCAGCAAGTCGGTACCTTACGTGCGTTGCTGTACCTGTTACTGCTGCTGCCGGTATTGGCCACGGCGGCGGATGCCTTGCGGTCATGGCGTGACGGGCCGTCGCGCAAGAGCATCGAAGCCTTCGTCACTGCGGTGACCACCCAAGGCAGCAAAGACTACATCGAGCCAGCACAACGCATCGCAGTGTTCGACAACGACGGCACCTTGTGGAGCGAGCAGCCGCTGTATTTCGAAGTGTTGTTCTCCCTCGATGAAGTCAGGCGCCTGGCGCCTGAGCACCCTGAATGGAAGACCCAGCAACCTTTCAAGGCCGTGCTGGAAAACGATCAGAAGGCCTTGGCCGAGCAGGGCATGGATGGCGTGATCAAGCTCATTGCCGCCACCCACGGTGGCATCAGCACCGAGACCTTCATGGCCCGCAGCCAGGCCTGGCTGGCCGAGGCCCGGCACCCGAAAACCGGCAGGTTGTACACCCGCATGGTCTACCAGCCGATGCTGGAACTGCTCGACTACCTGCGCGGCAACGGCTTCAAGACCTACATCGTCTCGGGTGGCGAGGTGGCCTTCATGCGCGCGTTTGCCGAAAGGGTCTATGGCATCCCCCCGGAACAGGTGATCGGCACCACCCTGGGCGCCGAGTACCGCAACGAGGGCGGCAAGATCACCATCCAGCGGCTACCCACGCTGCTGCACAACGACGATGGGCCTGGCAAGCCGGTCAGTATCGAAGCGGCGATAGGCCGGCGGCCGGTCCTGGCGTTCGGCAACTCCGACGGCGACCTGCAGATGCTGCAGTGGACCATGGCCGGGCAGGGCAGGCGTTTTGCCGGCCTGGTGCACCACACCGATGGCCAGCGGGAATGGGCATACGACCGGCAAAGCAACGTCGGGCGCCTGGACAAGGCGCTGACCGAGGCGCACGAGCAAGGTTGGACGGTGGTGGACATGGCGAAGGAGTGGCGCCGGGTCTACCCCGATGACAGGGAGTGACCACACCAGCACAGAGCCGCAGGCGCTCAGGAGCCGGTCAGCTGTCGGCCTCATGCGTGCACGTAGTCGTTGGCTTACGACACTAGCGTGATACGGAGGACGTAATCATGAAGTCCAGTAGAAGATGGTTGACGGCGGTCGTTGTCGCGACGTCGGCAACCTGGGGAGCCGGCTTGGCCAGTGCTGCAGACAAGCCGAACATCCTGGTGATCTTTGGCGACGACATCGGCCAGACCAACATCAGTGCTTATGGCAAAGGCGTGGTCGGCTATCAGACCCCCAATATCGATCGGATTGCCAAGGAAGGCATGATGTTCACCGATTACTATGCCGAAAACAGTTGCACGGCTGGGCGCTCCACGTTCATAACGGGGCAGGCGACCCTGCGTACTGGTCTTTCCAAAGTCGGCATGCCGGGCGTGCCGGTGGGCCTGCAAGCGCGTGACGTGACCATCGCCCAGGCGCTCAAGGCCCATGGCTATGCCACCGGGCAATTCGGCAAGAACCACCTGGGCGACCGTGACGAGTACCTGCCCACCAATCATGGTTTCGACGAGTTCTTTGGCAACCTCTATCACCTCAATGCCGAAGAGGAACCGGAGCGTCCGCGCTGGCCCAAGGATGACACCGAGTTCACCAAGGCCACTTCGCCGCGGGGGGTGATCAAGGCCAGTGCCGACGGCAAGGTCGAGGACACCGGTGCGCTCACCAAGAAGCGCATGGAAACCATCGACGACGAGACCACCCAGGCGGCCATCAACTTCATCGAGAAACAGGCCAAGGCCGACAAACCGTTCTTCGTCTGGATGAACACCACGCGCATGCATGCCTTTACCCATGTGCGTGAATCCATGCGCGGGCAGGCCGGCATGATCGACAATGAATACGCCGACGGCATGCTCGAGCATGACGGCGATGTCGGCAAGCTGCTCAAGACCCTCGATGACCTGAAGATCGCCGACAACACCATTGTCGTCTACACCACTGACAACGGGCCGAACCAGTGGTCCTGGCCGGATGCCGCGACCACACCGTTCCGCAACGAGAAGAACTCCAACTGGGAAGGTGCCTACCGGGTGCCGGCGATGGTCCGCTGGCCCGGCAAGATCAAGGCCGACTCGGTCAGCACGCAGATGTTCTCGGGGCTGGACTGGTTCCCGACGCTGCTGGCGGTAGCCGGGGACACGGACATCAAGGAGCGGCTGCTCAAAGGCGCTGACGTGGGCGGCAAGAACTTCGAGGTGCACCTGGACGGCTTCAACCAGCTGGACTATCTGACCGGCAAGGCCGACAAGGGCCCGCGTGACGAGTTCTACTACTTCAACGACGATGCCGAGCTGGTCGGCATGCGCTTCAAGGACCTCAAGGTGGTTTACTGCGAACAGCGTGCACCCGGTGGTCTGCAGGTATGGAGCGAGCCGTTCACCTGCCTGCGTGTACCGAAGCTGTTCGACCTGCGTCAGGACCCTTACGAGCGAGCCGATATCGTTTCCGACCAGTACTACGACTGGCTGACCAAGAACGACTACCTGGTGTTCCAGGCCACGCAGAAGGCGGCCAAGTTCCTCCAGACCTTCGTTGATTACCCACCTAGCCAACGGCCTGCGAGCTTCAGCATTGATCAGGTGCGCAAGGACGTCGACAAGAAGATCGATGAAAAAATGAAGGCCCAGTGATGTTCCGGCAGGCGTGGGCGACCGGCGCACGCCTGCTCTACCTTTTCTTGGCGGACGCGGCTGGCGTCCTGAGGCTGTGTACGTATGGGGTCATCGGGCAAAACGGTTTCGCTGGAGGCGGCCTTGCGAGGGCGCCTGGACACCTGGATGGCGTGCGCCTTGCTGGGGGTGTCGGGCGCTGCGGCGCTGGTTTACCAGGTGCTGTGGATCAAGCAATTGTCACTGGTGGTGGGCGTGGAGGTGCACGCGGTCACCACGGGCATCAGTGCTTTCTTTGCCGGGTTGGCGATCGGCGGGCTGCTGTTTGGCCGCTGGGCCGACCGGCTGCTGCGGCCGGTGCGCCTGTACGCGGCATTGGAACTTGCGGTGGCGGGGCTGAGCATCTGCGCCACCCTGGCGCTGGCGCATTCGGCGGCGTTGTTCGCCCGCTGGGAGGACAGCTCGGGCTGGCTGGCCTGGTGCCTGCCGTTTGCCCTGGTCGGGCTGCCAGCGCTGCTGATGGGTGGCACCTTGCCGGTGCTGATGCGCGCTCTGGCACCCGGCGACGGCACCACCGCCAAGGCCGGCGGGCAGCTGTACGCTGCCAACACGGCGGGCGCCATCATCGGCACCTTGCTCTGCGCCTTCGTGCTGTTGCCCCGCCTTGGCGTGACGGGCAGTGCGCTGGCTGCCGCAGCGATGAACCTGGTGGCGGGGGCGCTGGCCTGGCAGCTGCAAGGCAACCGCACCTTGCCTCAGCACAAGGACCGGGAAACTGGCCCCGCCCGTACGCGCCACGCGCGCCTGGCCGTCGCGCTGTACTGCATCGCCGGTGGCGTGGCGCTGGGCTACGAGGTGGTGTGGAGCCAATCGATCGTGCAGTTCATGAGCACCCGGACCTATGCCTTTGCCCTGGTGCTGGCTACCTACCTGGGCGGCCTGGTGGTGGGCAGTGCCGTGCATGCCCGTTACGCCGACAAGCTACGGGACCCCTGGGGAATGTTCGCGGTGCTGATCGCCTGTGCCGGGCTGCTCGCCTTGCTGCAACTGGCCGGCCTGGGGCGTTGGCTGGTCGTGGCGCAGACCCAGATGGAATGGCTGGCCATGCAACTGACCGGCAACGAATTGGCGGGCATGTGCGCGCGCTTCGCCACGGTGGCCCTGAGCATGGTGTTCCTGCCGACCGTGTTGCTGGGGGCCGCATTCCCGCTGGCGGTCAGGCTTGCCGTCGATGGCGAGCACGTGGGCCGCGATGTCGGCACCATCGTGGCCCTCAATACCTTGGGAGGCATTGCCGGGGTGGCCTTGACCGGCTTCGTGCTGGTACCGGGTATCGGCCTGGTGCGCACCTTGGCCGTGCTCGCCATGGTCGCTGCCGCGCTTGGCCTGGTGGCCGTGTGGCAAGGGCCGGGCGTGGCGCGCCGCACCCAGGTTGCCGTGCTCGGGCTGGCCGTGGCCAGCGCCATGACGGCGGCGTTGACGCCCCCCCAGCGCCTGGCCGATCTGCTGCCCGGGGCCCGCAACGGTACGCTGGCCTACTACCGTGAAGGCCGCGGCGGTACCGTTGCCGTGGTCAGCCAGGACCGCCAGGGGCAGGCGTTCAACCGCTTGTACATCCAGGGTGTTTCCAATACCGGTGACGCCATGCCGTCACTGCGCTATATGCGCCTGCAGGCACTGTTGCCGCTGCTGATCCATACAGGTGAACCGCGATCGGCCCTGGTGATCGGTTTCGGCACCGGCATCACCGCTGGCGCGATGCTGCGCTATGGGGGGCTGGAGCGCCCGGTGGTGGCCGAGCTGCTGCCCGAGGTGCTGCAGGCGGCGCCCTTGTTCAAGGGCAACTACAACGCGGTCAGCGACCCGCGCCTGGACATCCGCCTGCGCGATGGCCGCCGCGAACTGCTGCGCAGCGCCGATCGCTACGACCTGATCACCCTGGAGCCGCCCCCCCCGTCGGCGGCTGGCGTGGTCAACCTGTATTCAAGGGATTTCTATCAGCTGGCCGCGAGCCGCCTGCAGGCCGATGGGCTGGTCGCGCAATGGCTGCCACTGCCGACCCAGAACGATGAAGACAGCCGCTCGCTGGTGCGCAGTTTCATCGATGTGTTTCCCCATGCCGCGCTGTTCACCACCGAGTTCCACGAGATGCTGCTGATTGGCTCGCCAGCACCACTACAGCTGGACGTGGCACGTATCAGCCAACGTTTCGCGCAACCGGCGGTGGCGGCGGCGCTGGGCGAAGTCGGCATCGCTTCACCGGCGGCATTGCTTGCCACCTGGGTTACTGACCGCGATGGGCTGGCGCGTTATGCCGGGGCAGCACCCGCAGTAACCGACGATCAGCCACGCATCGAGTATTCGGCCTGGGTGCGGCCGCGGGAGATCACCCGGGTGTTGCCAGCCTTGCTGGCCTTGCGTCAGCCGCCTCGACTGCTGAATGCCGAGCCGGGGTTCACCGTGGCGCTGAATGACCAGTGGCGTACGCTGCAGCTGTTCTACAGCCTGAGTTTGCATGCCTATAACGGTAACCGGCAGGCCTGGGCGCAGGAGGCGCAGGCACTGGCGCGCATTGATGGCGGCAACCCGTATTACCGCTGGTTCCTTGGTAACCCGCAGCGCTGATCAGAACCGCCAGGTTGCGCCGCCTCCCAGAATATGCAGGGCGGCGTTGCGGTAGGTGCCGGAGAGGGTATCGCCCGAGCGCGCCTTGGTCTGATCGACATCCATGTCACCCAGCCATACCAGGGTGTAGGCCATGTGCACGTCGAGCCCGTCGTGCAGTTGGTAGTTGACGCCGGCCGCCAGGCGCCAGGCATCGCCCATCGGATTATCGACAGTGCGGTCACTGTCGTCCACGGCCGAGCTGTCGTAGCCCACGCCGGCACTCCAGCGCAGGCGCGGTGTGGCCTGGTACTGGGCACCCACCGAGGCATGCCAGGTGTCCTTGTACTTGCGGTCGACGCTACGGCTGACATTGCCGGCGGGATCGGTGTCGACCTCCACGGCGATATCGCCGAACTCGCTCCAGTCCTGCCAGCCAAGGCTGGCCAGCAGCTTCCATTGCGGGTCGAGGTCATGGGCGATGCTCAGCAGCACCGTTTGCGGCACATTCATGTCCAGTGCCAGTGAATCGACATCCAGGCGCCGCAACGCAGTATTGAGCAGCGGATTGCTGACGTTGCGCAGGTGCGGTTTGTCCTCGAACTGCAGCTTGACCTTGCTGGTGTAGGCCAGGCCCACCTGGGTGGCAGGCGAAACGCGGTAGTGCACGCCGAGGTTGACGCCGACACCGACATCGGTGTCCTTGTACTCGAGCTGGCCATCGGGCCGGTCGGCAAGGCCGAGCAGGTTGTTGTTGATCGCCATTTCGGTGCGGTAGTAGCCGTACATGATGCGCGGGCCGATACCGAACGAGAGGTCGTCGGTGAACTTGTAGGCGAGGGTAGGTTGCAAGGAAACGCCGATCACCGCCGCTTCCTGGGTGAAATACCGCCCGGCCCAGTCATCATCGTAGTTCAGCGCCAGGCCGAAGTTGCCGTACATGCCGAAGCCGACGGCCGCGCGATCGTCGATCTGGTGGCTGATGAACAGGCTGGCGCCCGGCAGGTACTGCAGTGCGTTGCCGCCCTCGTTGCCGTCGAACGGGTTGGCGCTGCCCCGGGAAAAGCGGATGTCACCCAGAATCACTTGGGCGTTTGCGCTGATCTGGGTGCCCGCAAGCTGGGTGATCCCGGCAGGGTTGCTCATCAGCACGCTGGGGTCGGTGGCCAGTGCGGCGGCGCCGGCATTGGCCAGGCCATTGCCTTCCTGGCCGGCCTCGTAGATGAAGATACCGCCGGCCCAGGCGTTGCCGCTGCAGACAGCGCCAAGAAGCAGGATCGAGCAGAAACTGGGTGCAGGCAGAGCAGCATTCGGTCTCATGGAGGCGTCCTGGAGAGTTGATCGGCTTGGCCACGGCTGCCATTGAAACTAGCCCGCATTGCAGGCAGGTCAAGCTGCCGGCCGCCAACCCTCCAGGGGCTCACCGAGTGGTGGGCCTCTTTTCGTCAGGCATGGCGCTGACGTGCAGCCTGGATAACTTCAATGCTGTGCCATCGACCAAGGTCAGCGTCAGGTCTTCTATGCCTCCTCCTGCGCGATGAGAATGTGAGGGCATGAACCTGGATGTGGTGGCCAGGGAGACAGGTGTGTGAGTTGACAAACATCAAGCCGCGGGTACTTCGGTGGCAGATGATCGAGGCACGCTTCCCAACTGCAGAGGTGTGCCATGGTCACTCACTCGGCGCAGTTCGACCTGTTGCCCGAGGAGGGGCGTGCAGTCACGCCTTGAGGCAATCAGAGGTCTCATCGGAAGCTGCAATGACAGGCGCCCATCGCGGCGCGGGAGGTGTCCATGTCCCATGATCTTGCCTTGCCAACCTTGTTTGCCGACCGTACCCAGGCTGGACGATGCCTGGTCGAGCCACTGGCCCGCTATGCTGGCAGGCCCGATGTGATCGTGCTCGCACTGCCGCGTGGTGGCGTTCCGGTGGCCTACGAAGTGGCGACTGCCCTCAACGTCCGCCTGGACCTGCTGGTGGTGCGCAAGCTCGGCATGCCGTTTCACCCCGAGTTCGCCATGGGTGCGATAGCCAGCGGCGCAGTCACTTTCCTCAATGACGACATGCTGCGGGCCTATCCGGTAGAACCGGCGTTGTTCGACGCCGTGGTCGCCAGGGAAACCGAGGAGCTGGCGCGGCGCGAGCGAGCCTACCGGGGAGGGCGGCCAGCGCTGCAGCTCAAGGATCAGGTGGTGATTCTCATCGATGATGGCCTGGCGACCGGCGCCACGATGAGGGCGGCTATCCAGGCTGTGCGGGCCCAGTCACCGGCGCGGATCGTGGTAGCCATCCCGGTCGCACCGCCAGAAACGCTCGAAGCGCTGTACGGTGAAGTGGATGAGCTGGTGTGCCCGCTGGTGCCTGAGCGGATGGTTTCGGTTGGCTATTGGTATCAGGATTTCCCGCAGACATCGGACGAGGAAGTCATGACACTCATGGGGCAGGCCGATCAGCAAGCGCTTTGCCGGAGTGCCCCCCATGACTGAGCACAGGGTCGAAGTTCGCACGCAGACGATGAAGCTGGCAGGCGTCGAATTCATGGCGGACGTGCGCGAGCCGGCCAAAACGCCTGATGGGGCTTCACTGAGGCTCATACACCAAATGGATAGGTTTCGTCCTCAGGCTCCAGATGCTGTTGTTTCGGCAAGGGCAGGGCAGTCACTGGCTGGGTCTGCTCGAACCACAGCAGCGCATCGAACTGCTCGGCCAGCACCGCTTCGAAGTAGTGGCTCAGCCGTTCGCTCTCGGGGCGATAGATGACGCCGATGGCGCGTTCGAGTAGCGCCGTGGATAACACATGGCGCAGCTCCTTGCGCTGTGGATCGCGCCAGTCGCTCAGGCAGGCGGGCACGCCTGCGAGGCGGAACTGGTGCTCCCAGCTGTCGCTGCGCGAAGGTCGGATTTCCTTGATCTGCATGTCGCCGTCCCAGTCATCGGCGGCGGCCACCTGGCCGCGGTCGGTAGCCATGCCGATCAGCACCGCGTCATGCCCGAATGCGCTGCGGCAAAGCTGGCCGATGTTGAACTGGCCTTTCCAGCCCATTTCCGTGGCGCCGGCATTGCCGATATGGGAGTTGTGCGCCCATACCACCGCCTTGGCGTGGGGACCACGGTGTTCCAGCAGCGCGCGCAAGGTATCGAACATGTGCCGGTCGCGCAGGTTCCAGGAAGCCGTCGAACCTCGGTAGATGGCGCGGTAATACTGTTCTGCAGCGATGATGACTCGGGCGTTCTGCGTTGCGTTGAAGAAAGCTTCATCATTGCGGATAAGCCCTGACAGCTGCTCGGCGAGCATGACATTCAACTGCTGGATCACCGGTTGCTCGCAAGGCATGACCCCACCGCGCTCGACAAAGTGCCCGTACAACGCGGGATCGTCCTGCCACGGTGTCAGGCAACCGTAGCGGCGGCGGGCTTCGTGGGCCAGATGCGGATCGACCCGGTCCAGATAGGCCAGGACTTCATGGATGGAGTTGCGCAGGCTGTAGACATCCAGGCCGCGAAATTCCACGCGGTGGTCGGTGGGCAGCAGGCGGTTGTGCCCATGCAGCCATTGGGCGAAGGCTTTGACTTCGCTATTGCGCCACATCCAGGTCGGAAAACGGCTGAAGATATGGCGTTTCCAGGCCGAGTGCGCCAAGCCGCGGACGTACTGATCGACATGCCCGGCATCCGGCCAGTCGGCCTCGACGGCGACGATGTTGAAGCCATGCTGTTCGATCAGGCGCCGGGTGATCGCCGCTCGGGCGCGATAGAACTCGCTGCTGCCGTGGCTTGCTTCGCCTAGCAGGATGACGCGCGCGTCAGCGTAGCGGTCGAACAGGGCTGCGAATGCCGGCGTATCCAGGTCCGGCAAAGGTTCGGCGTACTGATGAAGCACCGGGGCAATATCGGCAGTGTCGACCTGATACTGCTTGCCGTAGAGTTTTTCCATCAATTTCTTCGAAGGGCCGTTCATGGGGAAACTCCCGTAGTCGGGCCGCCGCGCCTTGACCCGCCAGGGGGCGGCGGCCCAGGGTCAGATCAGGGAGAGCCGGTGGATGACCTGGCTGGGGTCATCCGGGTCAGCGGCGGTGGTGAACCCCGCCGCCTTGGCCAAGTCGCGCATCGCCTGATTGGCTGCCGCGTCGACCGAGTACATCTGCCGCAAGCCCTTGGCCCGGGCATGGTCGATCAGGTGCTTGAGCAGCAGGCGACCCAAGCCATGGTGCTGCCAGCTGTCCATGACGGTAATGGCGCATTCGCACTCGTCCTTGCCGCTGGCGGTGGCGTAGCGGGAAATGCCCACTTCCTGCAATTCGCCATCCACGTGGGCGAGGGCGACGTAGGCCGCCTGGCGATCCTGGTCGACCTTCATCAGCTGGTCGAGCATGGCTTCACCGGGCTCCCTGAACTGGCACAGGAAGCGGAAATGCCGCGATTCGGGCGACAGCCGTTCGATAAAGGCTTTTTCGCGTTCTCGGTCCTGCGCTTGCAAGGGCCTGATCAACACGTGAACGCCGTTTTCAAGGGCTTCGATCCAGTATTCACCCGAAGGTTTGGGAAACGAAGGCGTTGTGTGCACACGGGAAGTCTCGGCGGGCGCCATGGCAATGTCCTCTATGTCGAATGAACAAGGAAGTTCAGTTTCGGCAACAGGCCTTGCGCTGACTTGACCGTTGTCAATTGCTTCACTCATGAGCTGTCAAACTTCGGGTAGCGTCCGACCCTTGGTCGGACGGGGCGCTAACGTTCAGTGGAACCGCTAACTTGAATAGATGCCCGCCTGTGAAAAAGCGGAGGCATAGACATGTCAGGCTCTGCAGAGATGGGGGCAAGGCCCCATGTGAAATGCCTTGCGTGCTCGTTGAGCCGGCTTTGCCTGCCCGCCACCCTCAGTGCCGACGAAGTGGACAAGCTGGAACGAATTGTCCGCCGTAACCGGCCGTTGAAGCGGTGTGAGTACCTGTTCAAAGCCAATGAACCCATGGAGCACGTGTTTGCCTTGCGCTCCGGGGCGATCAAGAATTTTCTGCTCGATACCGAGGGCACCGAGCGGGTGACCGGCTTCCTCCTGCCGGGGGAAATGCTCGGGCTGGACGCTATTGGTGCCAGTCACTATCGAAGCTATGCCGTTGCCCTGGAACTCTCGGTGATCTGCTCCATCAGGCTGGACCAGCTGGTGGACCTGTCCGGCCAGATTCCGGGGCTGCGCTACCAGCTGCTGCACATGCTCAGCCTCGGGATCCAAGGCAAGGACGAGCACCTGCGCTGCTGCCACGGGCGTGCCGATCAGCGGCTGGCAGTCTTTTTGCTGGGCATGTCGGCGCGTTACCAGTCGCGAGGGCTGCGGGCAGATATGTTCAACCTGCCCATGTCCCGTGGTGATATCGCCAACTACCTGGACCTCACGCTGGAAACGGTCAGCCGACTGTTCAGCCGCTTCGTCCATGCAGGTTTCATGCAGTGCGCCGGGCGTGAGGTCAGGCTCACCGACATGCAAGGCCTGGTCAACCTGACCCACCTGGAGGAGCCCACTTGAGCGCGACAAGCAGCCGGTCATAGCGTTGCACCGGCCAGTGTTCGGGTGCGTGCCCCACCCCGATCGGGCGTGGCACATGGTCCGTCCGTATCCAGATGCGCTGCGGGGCCACGCCTGTTTGCCAGCACAGCCGGGCTACCTGGCGCGCCACCTGTGGCGGTGCGCAACAGTACACCGTGTCCGGGTCAAAGGTGGTCAGCAAGCGCTGGGTTTGCCAACCGGCACTGCTGCTGTCACGCGGCACTGGCGACAGCGCCGCCAGCCAGGCTTGACACTCGCCTGGCAGCAGTTCGGCGGCAATGCCGTCATGTAACAGCTGTACGTGTACCCAGGGCAGCCAGCAGCGAATCTCATCCAGCGCACCCAGCAAGTGCAGCAGGCCGTCGGCGCGGCTGATGGCCAGCAACCGTGTGCTTTGCAAAGGCAGCGGCCAGGCGCTGCCAAGCGGCCCGGAATAGTCGAACAGTTCTCCCCTGCGACCCAATGGCTGTGCATTCTGAAGGCTGACGATAAATTGCCCGTCGACGCCAGGCAGGGTCACGTAGCTGCATGGCCAGCACTCGCTACCACGGCCTAGCATGCAGTACTGGCCTGCCATTGGCTCGCTGCTCGGCTGGCGGCAAAGAGCCAGGCGCACGAACTGCTGGATGCCTGGGCCCGGCAACGTTTGCAGCAAGCGGACACTGGCACCGCCATCCTGATCCATGGCTGCCTCGCACTGTAATCATGTGTTGCTGATGTCAGCTTAGGCCGTGGCCAATGCGGCATTTTGACCAGGATCAAACCGGCTGGCGACAGTGCGCCGCGCGGTTGACAAAGGTCAAACGGGTGGCTACCCCAAGGCACATGCTCGTGGCGTCTCCCTGGGAGGCATTACTCAATCGAGGAGGTCGCCATGTCAGACGTTGCCAAGAAAGTGCCTGTTACCCCGGTCGCCAGCCAGCCCGCCAAAACTTCGCCGCCCAGCGCCGAACCTTCGGAGCTGTGGCGGCCCTTCCAGCAATTGCGCCGGCAGATCGACAGCCTGTTCGAGGATTTCGGACGGCGGCCGTTGCGCATGCCGTTCAGCCACACGCCGTTCGATGTCGAACCTTTCTGGCGGCGTGACCTGTTCACCCACGGCATGCCAGCCATGGACATCAGCGAGCTGGCCGAGGAGTACCGCATCAGCGCCGAGTTGCCCGGCGTGGATGACAAGGACATCGAGATCAAGCTCGTCAATGGCAACCTGGTGATCCGCGGCGAGAAACAGGAAGAGGTGGACGAAAAACGCAAGGAATATCACCTGTCCGAGCGTCATTACGGCAGCTTCGAACGGGTTTTCCAGCTGCCCCGCGAAGTCGACGCCGAGAAGATCAACGCCCAGTTCAACAAGGGCGTGCTGCTGGTGCACCTGCCCAAACGCGCCGAAGCCATCCACCCGGAAAAGGTGATTCCTATCAAGAACGGTAAATGATCACCCATCCTCACTGCATCGAGGAGCAAGGAGGCTCCACCTGTGGAGGTACAACATGATGTCCATTGGCAAATACTGCAACCGTGACGTGGTCACCGCACCCCCCGGTATCTCCGTCTATGCCGCGGCGCGCATGATGAATCAGTACCATGTCGGCGATCTGGTGCTGGCCGAGCATGTCGACCACGAGCGTTGTCGGCCCATCGGCCTGATCACCGATCGCGACCTGGCGTTGCGGATCATTGCGCGCAACCCCCCGGATCAAGAGGACCTGCAAGCGGTCGATGTGCTGCCCCGGCCTCTGATCACCGCGAACCAGAACGAGGACCTGTTCGATGTCATCCTCAATATGCGGCGCGCCAATATCCGCCGCATTCCGGTCGTCGATGATTTCGGCCTGCTGGTCGGAATTGCCACGGCGGACGATCTGGTGGGCCTGCTGTCGGACCACCTGCACGAACTGTCACTGCTGATCCGTCAACAGAGCCGGCGGGAAGAAGATCTTCGCGGCGAGGATCTTTGAGCGCCCCGTGCGCGATGACGAAAGGAGGCTGGCATGAGTGATTTCCCCGGTACCGAAGACTCCCCCACGTGCTGACCCAGCCTTACTTGGCCTTCCAGTACTTCTGCATTTCCAGAAACAGGAAAGACGCGGTCCAGGTGATAAGCACCAGGCCCGTCAAGGCCTGCAGGCCAGTGAGGTACTTGAGATGGCCGGTGGGCGCGATGTCGCCGAAACCTATCGTGGTATAGGTGGTGAAGGAGAAATACACGCAGTCCAGGAAGCTCCCGTCGAAATTGCCGCTGAGCGTGCCCCAGCCGGGGGCATGGGCCATCAGGTAGTAGGCCAGGGCAAAGCACCACACCTCCACGGCGTGGGCCAGCAGTGCGCCGAATACGCCTGCCACGATGCGAAAGCGGCTCCAGAGCTTGAGCCGAGGGAGCCAGTCATTCAGGCGCAGCAGGCATTCGTAATGAATGATCACCACCAGGATCACCACCAGCATGTTGATCAGCGTGACTGTGAGCATCTCGGCTCCGGCAGCAGATTGAGGGAAGGGCTGAAATACCCTGAGTCCTTGTTTCTACCCTTGTGCCCCTCAGCGCGATTGATAGAGGTCAAACTCGGCGAACAGGCGTTCGCATGCTTGATAAAAGTCAAGCGCCAAGGGGGTGTGAGCCGGATGCTGGCAGCACCCGTCAATCGCCCGGAAAAGACCGAACCCCTGATGCAACCCCCGATGCCTGAGTGATCAGGTCGGCCCACCGTTGGAGGCAATCATGAGCCACTATCAACGCCTGTTGCTGATCATGCGCCCGATGCTGCATCAGGCGGCCGCCCTGGAGCAGGCCGTTGCACTGGCCAGATGCGCATCGGCCAGCTTGCACATCGTCGCCTTGCTCGAATCATTGGACAAACTCTGGCTGCTGGAGTCCGGCAAGCATCAAACGGAGCAGGAGGCTTACCGGTACGCTCAGCAGCAACAGCTGGAAACCCAGGTGAACGCGCTGCGCGCCACTGGCGTGCAGGTGACGACCGAGGTGGCCTGGAGCAATGACCTGCAGGATGACATCCTGGAGCACGTCATGGAGATGCAACCGGACCTGCTGCTCAAGCAGGTCGAGCATGAGCCCGCGCTCAAGCGCGCCTTCTTCACGCCGCTTGACTGGCAACTGCTGCGCCACTGCCCGGTCCCGGTCTACCTGCTCGGTGCCAGCCGGCCGGCGTCGCCGCGCCAGGTCGTGGCGGCGGTGGACGTGGCCGATACCTCGGCAGAGGGGCAAGCCCGAAATGACAGCATCGTCCAGCAGGCCTGTGCCTTGGCGTTGCAGACAGGGGCGCAACTGGACTTGCTGCACGCCTGCGATCTGTCGATGGCCTACATGGGCGACATGGGCTATGCCGCCTGGGCCATCGGTGACATTGCCGGGCCTTTGCGCCAAGCGCTGGAGGATGATTTCAGGAAACTGGCCGAACGCTTCGGCGCGCCACCGGAACGCTGCCACTTCGTGCTGGGCCGCCCGGTCGCGGTGCTCAGCGAATACGTCGAGTCACAGCCGGTGGACGTGCTGGTCATGGGCCGGCCCATTGCACGGGGGCTCGACCGTCTGTTCGGCAGTACTACCGAGCATGTGTTGTACCAGGTGCCTTGCAATATCCTGGTGGTGTAGGGCTGCGTGCCTGCAGCACGGTCTGGACTTAATTTCAATCTACGGCGATTTTAACCTTCGCTATTTTAGCTATGGGAAAAATCGCCGTTACATTGACAGTGCTGTAGTTAATTCCCTGCTTATCGACAGCGGTGCAATCACTGCTGACACGATTGGCCAGTGGTTATTTATGCTTCAAGGGCATATCCATCATTGAAGATTGCATATCCATCATCTTCATCATCATGTCCATCATTGCGCCGCCCATTCCCATACCGCTCTTGTATCCAGGCATTTCCATGCCTGAACCCATGCAGCCAGCAGCATGTTGCTTGCTCATCATGGCCATGCTCTCCTTCATCGTCTTCATACCCTCCTGCAGAGCTGTTTGTCGCTCGGCAGGGGTCTTCGCTGCAGCGGCTTTGTCATGAGCAATCTGCATTTTGTGCATTTGTTCGCTCATCGCTTTATTCATCGCCGACTCGGACTGCGTACTGGCGGCTGTTGCGCCAGCAGGGGCGTCGCCAGAGTGATGTTTTTCTTCGGCATTAGCCATGAGTGCACTGCTGGCAAAAACAACAGCAAGAATCAATTTCGATTGAGTTTGCATGGTGAGCTCCGCGTATACAGATACAAGTAGGTTTTACAAGCGCACGCCGGATCGATGCAAGGAAGCACACCGGCCAGCGGGTGACTGCCCTGAGGTTGGGGTTAATCGTTGAATCGAACGAATATCAATCGGGCTGGGGGGAATAGCGGCGGGGGGCTTCTAAAGGCAATTGTGGCGAACGTGATTTTTCGAGTGAGGTCAAGCAGGAGTATTCCAGGCAACAGCAAGAAAAACGCCAAGGCCGTCAAGCCGGCAGGAGAAGTCTGAGAGGCGGGGCTAATCGCCGTAGCAGCATCGGAACAATACTTCAGGCAGCCAGTGGCATGTAAGGTGTGGTCATCCGGCTGATGCAGTGTGGCGTGCGGCTCGTGGACTGCAGCCGGGTTATGCGCAGACTGCACCAAGCAGCCGTGCAATGCCGTCACGATCATTGCCAACACCCAGATCACAATGGTGAGCCGAAAAAGAACGCGGTGATGATGACGGAACGACTGCATGGCGTGCTCCAGGGGGCCTGGTGTGCCTAGACTTTTTCAGTGTAGACAGCCAGCTGAGCACTGATTTGACTTGAGTCAAACTTCTTTGTGCCGATTCGGGCGACCAGATTATCGGCTTGACGACCGCTTTGGAGCCAGAATCGCTTCAAAGTGACGGGATGACGGGTTGCATTCGATATTGGTCGCAGTAGCGGCGTAGCGCTTCGGCGTCGTAGCCCTTATCGGCAAGTAGCCATTTTTCAGTTTCTTGGGATTTCAGAAAGAGCCTAGGCGGTGCGATAGGGTAGGGCATCATTGCGCTTTCAATGCGAGCCCACGATGACCTATGCAGGAGCGCGGCGTACCGTAATTGGTGCTACTGACTAACTTAAAGATTACAACGCAGGGCGCATTTAGTTATTTGACCTTTGAGCCCGGGCGTGACGGGCAGTGAAGGGCTTGTCTCGATCGACATAAGTTGTGAGCTGTTACTGATCTTGTGCTTTTCGAATATATTGATGTTGGCGAGTGATAGCGAAAAGGTATATACAAATAATGTCGCGATTCGATGGTTTTTCTATAGTTAATATGGCTTTCTTTGAGCGTAATCTCAGGCGGCGTAGCCTAGTCGGAGGTTTTATGTCAGCTGTCGTATCTATAGTCAGTACTATATTCCAATATTTCAGCCCATCTAAGTCGCCGTTCTATGCCGTCATCGCATTTGGTACAACATCTATAATTTTTGCATGTTATAAGCTAAGTCAACTCGGGTGGTGGATGGTTTACATCCCGTTGATAGTGGTTTTGGGGATAGCACTCAAGCTGTCTCTCAGGGATAGGGCTGAATTTTCTGAACTTGAGAGTCGTGAACAGATCAGATTTGCTCGTAGCTTTAGCGTGTCGGTGGCAATGCTTGCGCTCGTATACACAGCCAGGGAAGTCGATGGGTATGATGTGCAATTTTTTGTAAGCTATATAGCGTGCGTGCTTCAGATAATGGTTTTTTTACTTTATACGTGGGCGCGGAGCAATGTTGAGGAGCGCGTAGATGGAGAGAATTTTGTTCAAATATGCTTGATTACATCAACATTTCTGATTGGGGGGTCTTACGCAAATGCAGAATACATAGGCTGCATAAGAGGTGTTGAGGCTGATCAAAGCATTCCGTCCAGTTGCGAGCATTTGTTCATAGTTTCCTCCTCTTTATATGTTATGTGGGGTGCGTGCATCGTTTTTTGGATTCGTCACCTGTCGAGGCTAATTAGAATTCATATTCCTGGCTCTGGAGACTAATTTTTGTTTTGGTTGATTTGCTGACAGAGGTCTGGTTCATCCATGGAAACCACGACAGTGGCAGGCGAGCCTACTGGCACAACCTCCATGGAAACAGCCTCGCTGATCGAAGTTTGCATGCTCGAGTGGTAGAGATCGCTGGTCATCGCGTAGCTGGGCTCGGTGGAACATTCGAAGCTCACGGTCGGCGTGTGGCTGTTAGTGAAAAATGATAAATAATGAAGCTCAATATAATCAATGGATTAGACGTGATTTCAATCTAAAAAGGATAAAAATCATCGTTAAAGAAGGATTTTATCCTTTTTAAGTTTATCTAAATCTCAGTTGGTTTTGACTCTTCGTGTAACGGATACACGTTTTTTTCGCAAGGAATTGAAAATAAAATCCTTATTGCTCAGCACCTTACTGTTACTGGGGCTTTTGTGCTGCCCTCGCTCGCCCAATTAAATTTAAAAATGGTGTATATAGTGAGCGTTAAGCAGTTGGGGAGCTGTCGTGGATATAGAGCTAAAGAAAGGGCTGCAAGTAATCGCACGCGGAAAGGGTGCGATTATTACTTCGTTCATCGACCAGAATCATGTGACTGCACGTGTTTCTTCGACTGGTGAAAGCATTACGTTAGAGCTCAGCGAGATAGAGTTTTTACTTGATAATGATCCTGTACTATATGACTTAGTAGCCGGTATTTCTCTAGTGTCTGACGAAGAATATGTTGAGGCTAAGCGAAGGTTTGATATTTTGGTCAAGATTGGTAGAGGAGAGATTTCAAAGAAACAAGCAGCGATAGATATTGGTGTTAGCATAAATCACATCTACAAGATTCTCAGGGATTTTGACCAAGCCAAGGGTCCTGTCTCGGTTGCAAGGGCGAGTAGAGGCGTTAAGAGTGGCGAACTGCGACTAAGTCAAGAAATCGAAGAGGTTGTTGGCGTTGCAATAAAAAAGTTTAAGGACAAGGAAGCTATCCCGTTTTCAGCTGTATGGAAAGAAGTTGAAGTAATATGCCTCGAAAGAGGCCTCAAACCTCCTTCTAAGCCTACGGTTACACAGAGAATTATGTCGTCTTTAACTCCCTATCAAGTGACATCCCTGAGGAAAGGTAAAGAGGTTGCAGCCCAGAAGCATAAGGCTAAGCCTGGAGTAAAGCCTGTAACCTACCCATTAGAGTTGGTGCAAATGGACCATACTTTGGGTGACTGTGTATTGCTGGCCAATGATCGAATCCATCCGATCGGAAGGCCGTGGGCGACCTTCGTTATGGATAAATATACAAGGGTTCTCCTTGGGTATTATCTGAGTTTGCATGTCCCTAATACAATATCAGTCGCATCTGCACTCACGCACGCGGTGTTGCCTAAGTGGAATTTTTTAGAAAGGATGGGGGTTGATAAGTTTAGTTATCCGTTTTTCGGCGTTCCACAACTGCTTGGCATGGACAATGCGAAAGAATTTAAAAGGGCTGGCTTTCTCTTGGAGCTGGACAAGGCTCAAATTCAGTATAAGCATCGACCTCCCGGGAGAAAGCACTTTGGCGGCCATGTAGAACGAATCATTGGTACGTTCATGGGAGATTTGCATCTGCTTTCGGGGAGAACTATGTCCAATGCAGTCGCTCGTAAAAATCTACACACGTCAGGAGTGCCGACAATGACATTCTCTGAATTCTGTCACTGGTTTTTCCTGAAGGTATGCGAGTATCACGATACTGTTCATGCTGAGCTCGGTAAATCACCGGCCCAAGCTTGGGCGGAGTACTACGATCCGACCGGGGTAACTCCTTATCCTCCGTTTACAACTGATCCTCAGCAGTTCAGATTGCATTTCATGCCATCTGAGGAAAGGCATGTGCAAACTAAGGGTATAGAGTTCAAACATATGTATTATTGGGATAATGTTCTTTCACCCTTGGTAGGCATAGGTAAGGTTACTATCAAATATGATCCTATGTCGCTGAAGCAGATATGGGTGAAATTTCCTAGCGGATTTGTGCCTATCCCCTTCGCAGATATGAGTAGCCCTGACTATTCTTATGAAGAGTACCGAGCTGCGGCATTCTATAGTGGGCGTCAAACTCCTGGAAGCTTCACAACCCAAGAGGGCCCCGTTGCTCATAGGGAGGCAGAGGCAGTCGAAGTCAAAAGCCTAAGAGAGACGAAAAAAGCCAGGCGGCAAGCAGCAGCTAAGGAAGAGTACGAAAAAGTCTTTTACCCAAGAAGTAAATCAAACGCGTCAAAGGATTTGCCAGACTACTCTAAGCCGCCAAAAAAATTCGATGCTGAGGAGGGCTTATGACTAAGGTGCCTGAAGAAGTGTTGAGCCTTGATGCGCGCGAGAGAATTGTTCTTATGAATGGGGATTTTTGGGTTGACTACGGGCCAGGCGAAAAGATATTCAAGATGATTAATAATATTTCTCGTGTGCCTAAGCGTATTACTGCACCCGCTCTTATAATTTCAGGCATAGGAGGGACTGGGAAGTCTGCGATTGTAAAGCAGATACCGAAGAGGGTTGAGCATAGTGATCGTCTGCTATTTCTTGACATGGCAGTTGATCCAGAGTATCCGCAAATAAAAAAGACGTTTAATTCGGAGTTGTGTCGCGCTTTGGGAATTCCGCCGCAAGGCTCATTTAAAACTAAACAAGGAAACTGGATTTCGCACGAACTGAGTGACACATTAAAGCTTAGGGAGATCTGGGGGATAGTTATAGATGAGATACATGAACTGCTACTAGTTAAAAAAGATGAGCAGCGAATAAATGGATCCATCTTAAAGACGCTGATGGGTGAAAGATTTGGTCAATGCCTATTCGGCTTTGGGGTCTTTGGGGCGGCAACCGTTTTAGGTGCAAAACCTGAAACCAAAAGGAGGTTTACTGAAATTATGCTTAGCGATTGGCGTGAGACTGAAGAATTTAGGGGGTTTCTACTAGCTGTTGAAGAAAACCTACCACTAAGAGAGCCTTCGAAGCTTTATGAGAAAGATATGGTAAGGACGATATTGCAAAGCACTCACGGTCGTATGGATCAGGTAATTAACCTTATACGAAGTGCGGGTTGCTATGCGCTAAAAAGCGGAAAAGAACATATAGATATTGAATGTCTTAAAGCAGCCGCTGAAAATGAATGGCTCTACTGATGAAATTTTCATCTGGGTTGCCAGCAGCATTTAGTGATGAAACACTCACCTCCTGGTTTTATCGGATCTTCATGGGAAGTGGAATTATTCTGAAAAAACCAGATTTACTATTGGCTGACCCTCAGAGATCTTGGGTGGGTGTGAATGCTATCGCTGAGGATCTAGATTTTAATTTTGCGTTGGCATATTTTAAGACGGCTGCGATGTCACTATCTCTAGATGCGAATCTGATTAAATGTTATTTTGATTTGAGGGGTATAACGCCTGTCAGTCCAAGTGGGAGAACCCTTTTTTGCCGGCATTGCGTACGTGAAGATGTGGCTAGTGGTCAAATGCCAGGCTGGCGAAAACAATGGTGCGCTAGAGACGCTGTTATGTGCACTTGCCACAATGTGGACTTAACACGACTGCTATCAATTCCTACTTTTCAAAAAAGTTGGGACGCCTTTGCGCAAACTGCTCAGCCTACTATCGTTTCGGATGTATGGTTGCGATCCGATCTTCAGAGGCTACGCATGATATTAATACATAAAATTCAGCGCTGGAAAGTTTTGCTAAGCACGAAAGATCTAAGGTTGTTTGGGAATTTGTACGAGTTGTTCCTGTCGGCGCCAACGTATAATCATGATGCCGGTGTCGCACATTCTTTTTATGGAAGAAAATCCGCTAGAAGATTTTGTCAAATTATTACCCTACAAGATGCTATCCGTTATGGAGTGGAGTTGAGCGATGTACAAGCCAGGTTTGCTAGTCAGATACTTACTGCTTATGTCCTTGGTGGTATTCGCGCGCAGGAGTTGTCCGTTTTTAGGCGTCGCTGTTTGATTCATGGTGTAAAGCATCCTGAAATTGAAGAGATTATACCAATGATTCGCTTTAGCTGTGCAACAGTAGACGACTACTGTTATTTGCATCGTTTGTTGGGGAAGTTTTCAAGAAGGAAAGGTAGTAAAATTGATGAGTTGTTTCTTCGTTTTGAAAAAACTGTTGGGGCGCGTATTTTCAACAGCTCCTTGCGGTTTGGTTGCTAGGCTCTGTATGAAACATTTTAAACCCTGCTGAAGCCTCTGTCTGCCAGATTTCCCTTAGAATGTTTGCTTTCAGGCGAAGGATTTTCCGTATCCAAGCGATACAAATTTCCGATGCAGAATGGGTAATAGTCGCGGATCTCTTAATCACTTATAGGTTTCCGGGACTTCCCAGGGTCGACGATCGCGTGACGCTCAACGGATTTTTATGGGAACTGTGCTCCGGTGCGACCGGGGGGGGACATGCCTGAACGATTCGGGCCTTGGTCGACGATCTATCATCGATTTCGAGACTCAGGATACCAAGGAGCTTTCGGCTGGTACACGCTATTGCAAGCTGGCGGAAAGCTTCGCTGCGATAGTCACTTGGGCGGGACCGCTGGAAGCAGAACGGGGCTGTGTCCATACTGATCCGTTTGTCACGATCGGCAGTTATTCTAATCCACCTAACTAGCTGGTAGCTTTCTGTGCCAGACGTACTACAGATGGGTGGGGGCAAAAGCAATGTCCTTGTGGAGCTGCATGATTTGCTCTGGTGTGTGCACAGGTGAATTTGCCATGGGCACCTACCGACAGTGCACAGCCTAGTGCGGCGTCGGGCGCCACGCTTGAGAGCTCTAGGCTTATGAGGTCGAGGTCGTGTTTTTTTGTTACGATCACCGTATCCAGAATGATTTTTTCACTTGGCAAAGAAAATCTTCAATTTGGAGTTTTTTCTACAGTTTTTATTCATCCGCTTGTAGCCCACGAGACGTACCTCAAGCCGCGTACCTGTGATTTTGACAGTGTCCCTGCGGTTCAGAGCTTTTACAGAAGGCAACCCATGAGCGATCAAAAAGCCCCCCTGAGTGCCCTTTCGGAGGGATTCGTTTTACACTCCTGCTACGACACAGTGCTCAGAAAGGTAGACGCCCGATACGATATTCGAGGTTACGTTTTGGCACAGATGGTCACGCTTTGCCTGCAGAGCCGCGGCACACTACCACTCGCGCACCGCGACTTTTATGCGCAGTACGCTCAACCCGAGGCGATTGCATTCTTGGAAATGTATGTCACCCACTTGCTGTTCGGTCCGGCTGGTCGCTTTTCGCCGCAGGAATATCACTACCAGGCAGATGCGCACGCGGAGCCAGGCTAACTCCTAGCCCGCTCAGCAGCATTAGACGCTCACGTGTAAACGTCGTACTCAAGACGGTAGAGGAACGACCATACCTGAGCATAGCTTTCATGATGCCAAAGTAGGGTGCATGGAGTGTTGCTGCCAAGACCAAGCGCAGGCTTGATCATCCAGCGCTTCGCCAGTTCTTCTGTGCCGAGCACCTCCATGGCTTTTTGAAAAATTTGCGCGTGCCTGTCTAGTCCTGAAATAGGTTTACACCTGTTCAGGTAGGCCGACAGGCCTCAAAACGCCCGATGCACCGCATCGGGCGTTTTGTTTTTCAGAGCC
>NZ_JBIVHW010000021.1:15112-68865 GCF_044749405.1 Pseudomonas sp. NPDC089422 | reverse complement strand
TCCGGGTCGAACTCGGTGTCCTGCACCAGCACGTCGAGGGTGTAGCGCGGGGTGCGGCCGATGCGCTCGACGCCGTGGGCGCGCAGGGCCTGCAGTTGATCGGCACCCAACGGGGTGGTCAGTTGCAGCAGACGGCCGCTTTGCGAGAGCGGGGTACCGAAGGTCAGGTCCATTGAAAAAAACTCCGTTTACTGGCAGCCCACCCCGAAGGCAGCCAAGGCTGTGCCAATGCCAAGTACGATACGCCCTTCCATGGGTTTAGAAATTTTGTTCGAAAATCGGAAACTAGGACATCGGATATAGACCGTCAATAGACCAAATGTTCAATGCGAAGGCACACTTGTAGGACGTGATCCACATCGCACCCAGGGTCGCCCGAACCCGGCAACACCGATTGCCGGCGCATGCACTTACCTGCCCTGCCGCCCCGGCTTGGGTTACCATACCCGGCTCCGCGAAGCCCCTCATTCACGCCAAGCCCCCGGCTTGCTGACACGACACCGACAGGTCATTCATGCGTCTGTTTCACACCTCCGACTGGCACCTGGGCCAAAGCCTGCACGGCCAGGAACGCGACTTCGAACACGCCTGCTTCCTCGACTGGCTGCTCGGCCAGCTGCGCCTGCGCCAGCCGGACGCGCTGCTGATCGCCGGCGACATCTTCGACACGGTCAACCCGCCGGTCAAAGCCCAGGAGCGGCTCTACGACTTCATCGTCCAGGCCCACGAGCAGCAGCCGAAGCTGGACATCGTGATGATCGCCGGCAACCACGACTCCGGCTCGCGCATCGAGCTGCCCGCCGCGCTCATGCGCCGCCTGCGCACCCACGCGCTGGGCCGGGTGCACTGGCTCGACGAGGGCCAGCTGGATGCCGAGCGCCTGCTGATTCCGCTGACCAACGGCCGCGGCAAGGTCGCGGCCTGGTGCCTGGCCCTGCCCTTCCTGCGCCCGGCCGAAGTGACCGGCCCGCAGCTGGGCGACGACTACCTGCAAGGCATCACCCAGGTGCACCAGCAGCTGATTGGCGCGGCGCAGAAAAAGCGCAAGAAGGACCAGGCGCTGATCGCCATCAGCCATGCGCACATGGCCGGTGGCGCGGTGTCCGAAGACTCCGAGCGCAGCCTGATCATCGGCAATGCCGAGGCCTTGCCGGCCAAGCTGTTCGACAAGTCGATCAGCTACGTGGCGCTCGGCCACCTGCACAAGCCGCAGAAGGTCAACCGCGAAAGCCGCATCCGCTACAGCGGCTCGCCGATCCCGCTGTCGTTCGCCGAAATCAACTACCCGCACCAGGTGCTGGAAGTCGAACTGGAGGGCAGCGAGCTGGTCAGTGTCGAGCCGCGCCCGGTTCCGCGCGCGGTAGCCCTGCAGCGGGTCGGCCCGGCGCCGCTGGGCGAACTGCTCGAACAACTGGCCGAGCTGCCGGTGATCGACCTGCTCGAGGACCCCAACCGCCAGCCCTGGCTGGAGGTACGCGTGATTCTGGACGAGCCGCAACCCGATCTGCGCCAGCAGATCGAAACCGCGCTTGAGGGCAAGGCCGTGCGGTTGATCCGCATCAGCGCCGAATACGCCGGCCGTAACAATAGCGCAGACGATGAACTGGCATTCGTCGAACTGGCCCAGATGACCCCGCAGGACCTGTTCAGCCGCGCCTGGGAGCAGGCCTACGGCAACCCCGTCGACGAGCAGGCCCTGGCCGATTTCGCCCTGCTGCTACAGGACGTCCAGCAGGAAGAGGAACAGCCATGAAGATTCTCGCCATCCGCCTGAAGAACCTGGCATCCCTGGCCGGCCCGGTCGACATCGACTTCACCGCCGAGCCCCTGGCCAGCGCCGGCCTGTTCGCCATCACCGGGCCGACCGGCGCCGGCAAGAGCACCTTGCTCGATGCCCTGTGCCTGGCCCTGTTCGGCACCGTGCCGCGCCTGAACGACATCGGCCGCGAAGCCAAGGTGCCGGACGCCGACGGCGAAATCCCCACGTCCGACCCGCGCAACCTGCTGCGCCGTGGCACCGGCAGCGGCTTTGCCGAAGTCGATTTCGTCGGCATCGACGGCCACCGCTATCGCGCCCGCTGGGAAGCCAACCGCGCCCGCGACAAGGCCAGCGGCAAACTGCAGCTCAGCCGCCAGAGCCTCTATGACCTGGACAGCGAACAGGTGCTGGGCAGCGGCAAGAACGAATACAAGCAACTGATCGAAGCCCGCCTGGGCCTGAATTTCGAACAGTTCACCCGCGCGGTAATGCTGGCGCAAAGCGAATTCGGCGCCTTCCTCAAGGCCGACGACAAAGAACGCAGCGAGCTGCTGGAAAAGCTCACCAACACCGCCATCTACACCCGCCTGGGCCAGCGTGCCTTCAGCAAGGCGCGGGAAACCGCCGAAACCCACAACGCCCTCAAGGAGCGGGCCAGCCACCTGCTGCCGATGGCCGCCGAAGCCCGCGCCGAACTCGACCAGCGCCTGGAGCAGGCGTTGCAGCAGTTCAAGGCCGACCAAGCCGGCGAGCGCCAGCTGGAGCAGCAACGCAACTGGCTCAATGAACAACGCCAGCTGCAGGCCCAGCACGCCGAGGCCGATGCCACCCTGCAAGCCGCCGAACAGGGCTGGCAGCAGCTGGCTGAGCAGCGCCTCGACCTGCAACGCCTGGAGCGCCTGGCGCCTCAGCGCCACCAGTTCCACCGCCAGCAGATGCTCGGCGAGCAACTGGCCCCCGTTGCGGCGCAGATCGCCGAGCAACAGCGCCAGCAAGGCGAATTGCAAACGCGCACCACACAGCTGGAACAGGCACTGCTGGCGTCTCGCGAGGCCCTGGCGCAAAGCCAGACCCTGCACAGCGAAAATGCCACACGCCTGCGCCAGGCCTTCGCCGGCCAGGACAACCTGGCACGTCTTGACCAGGCACTGGCGGGGCAACGCACCGCCTGCGATCAGGCAGCGCAGCAGGTTACCGAAGGCCAGCAGCAACTGCAGCAAACGGAAGAGCACCAGCAGCGCAGCCAGCAGCAACTGGCCCAGATCGACACCGCCCTGGCCGACAGCCAGCACCTGGCCGGCCTGGCCAATGCCTGGCAGGCCTACCTGCCGCAACTCAGGCAGGTGATGCTGATCGGTGGCCGCCTGGCCAAGGGCCGCGAAGAACTGCCCGGCCTGCAGGCCCAGGCCAGCCAGGCCAATGTCCAGCTGCAGACCCAGCGCGACCATTTCGAGCTGCTGTTCCGCGAAGCCAAGGCCGAACCTCAGGCCCTGGCCGAACAGATCGACCTGCTTGGCAACATGCTACAGGACAACCGCAAGCAGCAACGCGCCGTCGAGGAGTTGTCGCGCCTGCATGGCCGTGAACAGGAACTGCGCCAGCAGCTCGATGCCCTGCGTGAGCGTCAGCAGCAGGCCATGCAGCAACGCCAGCAACTGATCGGCGAAGGCACGGCAGCCAAGGCCGAACTGGAAGCCGCCGAACAGGCGCTCAACCTCACCCGTCAGTTGCTGGAGCGCCAGCGCCTGGCGCGCAATACCAGCGTCGAGGAACTGCGCGGCCAGTTGCGCGATGGCGAGCCCTGCCCGGTGTGTGGCAGTGCCGAACACCCGTTCCATCAGCCTGAAGCCCTGCTGCAGAGCCTCGGTCGCCATGACCAGGTTGAAGAAGAAGCCGCGCAGAAACAGGTCGAAGCCCTCAACGGCAAGTTGGTCGAACTGCGCACCCAGCTCGGCGTGGTCAACGCCCAGCTCAAGGACTATCAGCAGCAACAGCAGCAGCTTGGCGAGCAGTTGCAGCCGCTGGTGGCGCAGCTGCAGGCACACAGCCTTTGGCCTGCCCTCGCCCCGCAGGACGACAAGGCCCGCAGCGCCTGGCTCGACAGCCAGCTGCGGCGCCTGGACGAAGAAATCGGCAAGGACGAGAAGCGCCAGAGCGCCCTGCTCGCCCTGCAGAAGGATGCCGCCCGCCTCAATCAGCAGCTGCAGGCAGCGCAGCAAGCCCAGCAACAGGCCCAGCGCCATCTCGACCAGCAGCACCAGGCCCTGGCCAGCGATGAACAGCAGCTGGAACAGGGTCTCAAGGACTTGGCCAACGTGCTCCCGGGCGATGTACTCAGCGCCCTGAGCGATGACCCGGCCAATGCCTTCCTCGCCCTCGACCAGCAAATTGCCCAGCGCCTGCAACAGCTGGAGCAGCGCAAGGATGAGCAAGAAGAACAGCAGGCACGCCAGGTGCAGCTGGACAAGCTGCGCGACCAGCAGCAAGCCCGCGTGCAAGCCCTGGCGCAGGTGCAGCAACAGCTCGCCGCACTCGACACCCAACGTCAGCAGGCCCAGGCCGCGCTGGCCGAGCTGCTTGGCGAGCAGGCCAGCGCCGAAGCCTGGCAGCAGCACATGGACAGCCAGCTGGAGCAGGCCCGCATCAATGAGGCAGACACCGCCCAGCGCCTGCAAGACCTGCGTACCCAGGGCGTGCAGCTGGCCAGCGAGCTGAAGGCCAACACCCAGCAGCAACAGGCGCTGGAAAGCGAATGCCAGCAGCTGCAGGGCGAAATCGCCCAGTGGCGCGCCGAGCATCCGGAGCTGGACGACGCCGGGCTGGATCGCCTGCTGGCCATCGACGACGCCCAGCTGGGCGAGCTGCGCCAGCGCCTGCAAGGCGCCGAGAAGGCCATCGAGCAGAGCCGCGTGCTGCTTCAGGAACGCGCACAGCGCCTGCAGCAACACGCCGCGCAGATGAGCGTCGATGCGTCGGTCGAAGACCTGGAACAAGCGTTGGGCGAGCTGCGCGAGCGGCTGGCCGGCCATGAACAGCAATGCGCCGAACTGCGCGCGCAGCAGGCCGACGACCAGCGCCGCCAACAGGCGAGCCAGGCCCTGGCCGGGGAAATCGAGCAGGCCTACCAGCAATGGCAGCGCTGGGCGCGGCTGAATGCGCTGATCGGCTCGGCCTCAGGCGACGTGTTCCGCAAGATCGCCCAAGGCTACAACCTCGACCTGCTGCTGCACCACGCCAACGCCCAGCTGCGCCAGCTGGCGCGCCGTTACCGCCTCAAACGCGGTGGCAGCGCCCTGGGCCTGCTGGTGCTGGACACCGAGATGGGCGACGAGCTGCGTTCGGTGCACTCGCTGTCCGGCGGTGAAACCTTCCTGGTCTCGCTGGCCCTGGCCCTGGGCCTGGCGTCGATGGCCTCGAGCACCCTGCGCATCGAGTCGCTGTTCATCGACGAAGGCTTCGGCAGCCTCGACCCGGAATCGCTGCAATTGGCCATGGACGCTCTCGACGGCCTGCAGGCGCAGGGGCGCAAGGTCGCGGTGATCTCCCACGTGCAGGAGATGCACGAGCGCATTCCGGTGCAGATCCAGGTGCGCCGCCAGGGCAATGGCCTGAGCGACGTGGAGGTGTGCGGGTGATCCTCTACTCGTTCCGTCGCTGCCCGTGGGCGATGCGTGCGCGCCTGGCGCTGCGCTATGCCGGCTGCGCGGTGGAGATCGTCGAGGTGGCGATGAAGAACAAGCCGTCAGCGCTCTTGGCCTTGTCGCCCAAGGGCACGGTGCCGGTGCTGGATACCGGTGCCGGCGTACTGGAAGAGAGCCTGGACATCATGCGCTGGGCACTGCAGCAGAATGACCCGCAGGACTGGCGCCTGCACGCAGACCCTGGCGCCGCGCAGCACGCCGAGGCATTGATTGCCCGCAACGACAGCACGTTCAAGGCGCAGGTGAACCTGTACAAGTACGCCGAGCGCTATCCGGAGCACTCGCGCGAGCACTATCGCCAACAGGCCGAGGCCTGGCTGGCAGAGCTTGAAGGGTTGCTTGAAGACCGGCCGCACCTGCTGGCCGATCACCCGAGCCTGGCCGATGCCGCCCTGTTGCCCCTGATGCGCCAGTTTGCCGGGGTCGAACCGCAGTGGTTCGCCGAGGCGGCTTATCCGCGGGTGCGGAGCTGGCTGGAGGGGTGGTTGGCTTCGGACCTGTTCAAGTCAGTAATGGCCAAGTGAACCCTGTGAGAGCGGCCCTTTCGCGACGCAAGGCCGCTCCCACAAGGTCCGCGTCAGGCATGGTTCAGTGGCTGTGCTTGCCACTCAAGGCTGCATGAAAGTTCGCGCTCTGGCGCAGGTACTGCTCGGTGTAGCTGTGGGTGGCCGTGGTCTTGCTGCTGTCGGCATGGGCATGGGCCGGCAGCACGACGGACGCGGAAATGGCGGATGCGGCAATCACGGGGAAGAGATTGAAGTTCATGGTGGCTGACCTCGACGTGTGTGGTTTGACGTTCAGCCGCTTGGGCCTTGGGTCAAACTTACGCCGCTGAGGTCGCCCGCAGAAATTCATTGCGCTGGTAAGCGTTATCACCGGTATCGATAGTCACTTGAAGAACTTGAGGTCCGAAGGCGCATCCTGGGTGAAGGTCTGCACCGTCTCGCCAAGCCTGCCGCTGCGCGGGTCGCGACGCATGACCACGATCTGGTTGCTCTTCTGGTTGGCCACCAGCAGGAAGTTGTCGCTCGGGTCCAGGGCGAACTCCCGCGGGTGGTCGCCTTCGACCGAGCGGCGCTGCAGGAAGGTCAGCTGGCCATCGTCCTTGCCCACGCTGAACACCACGATCTCGTTGGCCGTGCCGCGGTTGCTGACATACAGGAAGCGCCCGTCCGCCGACAGGTGCAGGCCACCCGAGGCCTTGGCGGCGGCAGCCTGCTGCTCGGTCAGCGGCAGGCGCTGACGCTCAAGCAAGGCAGCATCCTTGACGTCGAACATCACCACTTCGCCGCTCATTTCCAGCGTCAGGTAGGCATGCCGGCCCTTGGCATCGAACAGCAGATGACGCGGCCCGCTGCCGGGCGGCAGGTCCACCGACGCCGGGATCGCCGGGCTCAGCGGGTGATCGACGCTGGCGCCGTCGTAGCGATAGATGAAGACCTTGTCGGCGCCCAGGTCGCAGGCATACACATGCAGGCCATCCGGTGACAGCACCAGCGAATGCACATGGGCCCCGGCCTGGCGCTCGGGGTTGACGCCACTGGGCTTGTGCCGCAGCTGCTGCACCACGTCCTTGAGCTTGCCATCCTTGGCCACCGGGATCACCACCAGGCTGCCGCCCGGGTCGGGGGCAACGGCGTAGTTGGCAACGAACAGGTAACGCTGGTCACGGCTCAGGCTGGCGTGGGTCGGTTCGTCACCACGGCTGGCCACCTGGTTCAGCGGCTTGATCTCGCCCTTGGCGCTGACACTGAAGCTGCTGACCTGGCCATTCGGGGTTTCATTGACCGCGAACAACTGGCGCTGGTCGGCTGACAGCACCAGCCACGACGGGCTGACGCTCTTGACCACCTGTTGCGGCGTCGGGTCGATCTGCCCGGTCTTGCTGTCGAATGCGTAGCGGTAGATGCCCAGGCTCTGGCCATCGGTGTAGCTGCCCACCAGCAACGTGGCGGCGTGGGCGGTGATTGTCAGGCTCATCAGGCTAGCGGTCAGCAGGCTCGTCCAGATCCGGTTCATCGTCGTCTTCATCCGGGGCGCGAAAGGCACTCATACAGACTAGACGATGCTCGCCCTGGGCATCGTTGAGTTGCCATTCATCATTGGCACCAACGGCGGCAGCGAGCTGCTCGGGGGTGAAGGACCAGCGGCGGTGCTGGCGGCCGTCCATACATTCGACGGTGAGGCCGGAATCGTCGCAGGTGAAATCGAAGGCGTGCAGGCCGTCGATCAGGAGCATGTCGCAGGATGCGAGGGCGGTGGCGAGGGGGGACATGGGAATACCGATGAAAAATGAGCCGGCAGTATAACCCGAGGGCCGCGTTGCGGCCCTCGGGGTTAGATCAATGGGCGAAGATCGAGCCCCCTTCCTTGCCCACCATCTTCTCCGGCTTGATCAGGAATCGCGCCAACGCCGGCAGCAGCCACAGCGCGCCGAACATGTTCCACAGCAACATGAAGGTCAGCATCAGCCCCATGTCGGCCTGGAACTTGATCGCCGAGAAGATCCAGGTACACACGCCAATCGCCAGGCACAGGCCGGTGAACAGCACCGCTTTACCGGTCGAGCGCAGGGTCTGGTAGTAAGCCTCCTGCAACGGCAGGCCGGCACGCAGGAAGCTTTCCAGGCGGCTGTAGATGTAGATGCCGTAATCCACGCCGATACCCACGCCCAGGGCCACCACCGGCAAAGTGGCGACCTTGACGCCGATCCCCATGAACGCCATCAGCGCATTACCCAGCACCGAGGTCAGCACCAGCGGCAGGACGATGCACAGGGTCGCGGCGAACGAGCGGAAGGTGATCATGCACATCACGGCCACGCAGAGGTAGACCAGGATCAGGATGGTCAGCTCGGCCGACTTGATCACCTCGTTGGTGGCCGCCTCGATACCGGCGTTACCGGCCGCCAGCAGGAACTGCAGGCCCTCCTTGTCGTGGCTGTCGGCAAACGCCTTGGCCACAGCGGTGACACGTTCCAGGGTCTCGGCCTTGTGGTCGTTGAGGAACACCAGCACCGGCGCCAACGAGCAGTCGGCGTTGTACAGGCCGTCGGCGCGGGCGATGGAGTTGTTGAGGATGTCCGGGTTGCGCGACAGGGTCTCCCACTTCAGGCTGCCCTCGTTCATGCCCTTGATCACCTGTTTGGACACGGTCACCAGGGAGATCGCCGACTGCACGCCGAGGGTGTTCTGCATGGTCCACATCAGCTCGTCGATCGGCGCCATGGTCGAGTGGATCGAGCAGCTTTCCGGCGGCGTCTTGACCATGATCACCAGCACGTCGGAACTGGTCGAATAGTTGCTGATGATGAAGTTGTTGTCCTGGTTGTAGCGCGAGTCCGGGCGCAGCTCCGGCGCGCCCTGGTCAAGGTCGCCGATCTTCAGGTTCTGGCTGTACCACAGGCCGCCGGCAAAGGCGATCAGTGCCAGGGTGATGGACACCGGGGCCACCTTGGCGCTGGCGAAGTTCGACAGCAGGCGCCAGAACGGGTGCTCACGGGTCGCGTCTTTCTTGCTGCGCTCGATGGCCTTCTTGCTGATACCGACGTAGGAGATCGCCACCGGCAGCAGGATCAGGTTGGTGAACACGATCACTGCCACGCCGATGGACGCGCCGATGGCCAGCTCGCGGATCACGCCAATGTCGATGATCAACAGGGTGATGAAGCCCACGGCGTCGGCGAGGATGGCGATCATCCCCGGCAGGAACAGCTGGCGGAAGGTGCGCCGGGCTGCGGTCAGGGCATTGTCGGCGTCACTGGACTGCAAGGCGATGCCGTTGATCTTCTGCACGCCGTGGGAAATGCCGATGGCGAAGATCAGGAACGGTACCAGCATCGAGTACGGGTCCAGGCCGAAGCCCACCGCGTGCATCAGGCCCAGCTGCCACACCACCGCCACCAGGGTGGTGATGAGCACGGCGATGGTGCTGCGAATGCACCAGGTGAACCAGTACAACAGGACCCAAGTGATCACCAGGGCCACGCCGAAGAACATCGCCACCATCACCAGGCCGTCGATCAGGTCGCCGACCTTCTTGGCGAAGCCGATGATGTGGATCTTCACGTTGGGGTTCTGCGCCTGGAACTTGTCGCGGATCTTCTCTTCGAGCTGGTGCGAGAACTGCTGGTAATCCAGTTTGACCTGCTTGCCGGGGTCCTGCGGGTCAGGGAAGCTTTCCAGCAGTGGCACATCGACGATGCTGGACTTGAAGTTGTTGCCCACCAGGCGCCCGACCTGGCCGGACTTGAGCACGTTGTCGCGCAGGGTGTCGAGGCTGTCCTGGGAGCCGTTGTAGGTGTTGGGGATGACTTCGCCGCCGGAGAAGCCCTCTTCGGTGACCTCGCTCCAACGCACGCTGGGGCTCCACAGCGACTTGAGGCCGGCGCGGTCGACACCGGGGATGTAGAACACCTCGTCATGGATCTGCCGCAGCGTCTCCATGTAGTCCTTGTCGAAGATGTCGCCGTTGACCGCCTCGACCGAGATGCGCACGGTATTGCCGAGGTTGGCCAGGTCGTTGCGGTGCTCCATCATCTGTTCGATGAACGGGTGCTGCAGCGGGATCATCTTCTCGAAACTGGTCGAGGGGCGGATCTGCGTGGCCTGCCAGAACAGGAAGATGCTGACCAGCAGACACAGGGCGATGACCACCGGGCGGTTGTTGAAGATCAGGCGTTCGAGCAGCGTGGCCTTGTCCTGATGGTGCGGGTGCATGGTAATGCTCTCCCTGCTGGTCATGGACGCACCTCCTTGGCCGCCGGCTCTGCACCTTCGGCGTTGGCCAGGTGCACGCCCCCCTGCCCCACCAGCAGCAATCCGCCATTGGCCAGGCCACTGACACCGGCCAGGGCGATGCGGTCGCTGCGGTTGTAGACGCTGAAGGTCTGGCCATCATCGGTGCTGCGCAGCACGCTGCCGCCATTGCCGACCAGCACCAGGCTGCCATCCTCGACAAGCGTAGCGCCTGCCAGGCCGAATTCGAGCTCGCCGCGCGCGGCCTTGAGCACGATCGACTGCCAGCTGTCACCGAAATCGGTGGAGCGGAACAGGTTGCCGCGCAGCCCGTAAGCCAGCAGCGTATTCGCTTTGGCGGTACCGATCACGCCGAACAGCGAGCCCTCGTAAGGGCCCTGGACCTTGGCCCAGGTCTGGCCGTCGTCGCTGGAGCGGTACATGCCGCCCTGCTCGCCGACGATGAACAGGCCGGCGTCGCGCACCCGGGTGATGCCGTTGAGGTGGAGTTGGTCGGGGTTGTCCAGGCGTTCGGCGATGTCCTGCCAGTGCTGGCCGCCGTCGCGGGTTTCCAGCAACGCGCCGTAGGCGCCCACGGCAAAACCGTGCTGGGCGTCGAGGAAGGTGACGTCCAGCAGCGGCGCTTCACGGGAAAGGTCTTCGAACTGTTTGCTCCAGGTGGCGCCACCGTCGCTGCTGGCGAGGATCTGCGCATCGTGGCCGACCGCCCAGCCACGCTTGTCGTCGAGGAAGAACACGGCGGTGAGCAACTGCCGGGTGGGCACCCGGGCCTGGGTCCAGGTGCTGCCCTGGTCGTCGGAGAACAGAATGTGGCCGCGATCACCCACCACCACCAGGCGCTTGCCGGCATGGGCGGCACCAATCAGCAGGCTCTGGCTGGCCTTGGCTGATTCGGTCGAGTATTCGTCGGCGGCAGCGGCCTGCGCGCTGTCGGCCCACATCCCCAGTGCCAGCGCCAGCATCGCGCCGGCCGCCAACGGCCAGGCACCACGCCTGGCCTGCGTCATCACCCGCTCCTTCATGACCATCCCCTGTTGTGTTCTTCTTGGTGGGTCTGTGCTGTGAAAAGCCTGTGTTAGAGGCTTGGGGGGATCGTATCGGGGAAGGTTGCGCGATTACAACGAACGGGACGTTATGTTTTGTTAACCGCCAAAAAAGCTGGGGCCGCTGTGCGGCCCATCGCAGGCAAGCCAGCTCCCACAGGGATATCACCGCCTTCAGGGCCTGTGATCATCCTGTGGGAGCTGGCTTGCCTGCGATGGGCTGCACAGCAGCCCCAGGATCTACCAGGCTTACGCCAGGCTCTTGCTCACCACTTCATACACATCGCTGGACAGCGCGCCGGACGCGAGAATCCGCTCCAGCTCGCCCTTCATCAGCACTTGCCGCGCATCGTCATACTTGCGCCAGCGGGTCAGCGGTGCCAGTTGGCGCGACGCGATCTGCGGGTTCAGCGCATTCAGCTCGATCACCAGGTCCGCCAGGAAGCGATAACCCGAACCATCGGCGGCATGGAAGTTGACCAGGTTCTGCCCGGCAAAGGCACCGATCAACGCCCGCACCTTGTTCGGATTCTTCAGGGTGAACGCCGGGTGCTGCATCAGCGCCTTGACCCGCGCCAGCCCGCCCGGCAGCGTGCTGGCTGCCTGCACGCTGAACCACTGGTCCATGACCAGCGGGTTGTCCTTGAAGTGCTTGGCGAAGGTTTCCAGGGCCTTGGCGCGCTCCGCTTCGAACGGCGAGTTGACCAGCACGGCCAGCGCGGTGAGGCGCTCGGTCATGTTGTCGCACTTGTCGAACTGCTCCAGGGTCGCTTCCAGCACCTGCGGTTTGCCGCTCTGCATCAGGTACGACAGGGCGATGTTCTGCAGGCTACGGCGGGCGAAATGTTCGGCCGCGGCCACGTAGGCCGTGTTGCGCGACACCTCGCGGTTGGCCTGGTAGCGCGCCCACAGGGCGTCGAACAGCTGCTCGGCGATCTGCTGGCGGGCGAACTCGCGGGCGGCGTGGATGGCATCCACGTCGGCCACCTGGCTGATCTCGGTCAGGTAGGCTTCACCTGGCAGCGACAGCATTTCGGCGACCATGGCGGGGTCCAGCGATTCGTTGCCCAGCACAGTACCCAGGGCGGTGATCAGGCGCTGGTCGAGTTTCAGCGCTTCGCCGCGCTGATGCTGACCGATCAGTTCCTGCAGCACCTGCACCGACAGCTGCTGGCCCGCTTCCCAGCGGTTGAAACCATCGCTGTCGTGCTGCATGAGGAACATCAGCTGGTCGCGGTCATACGGGAAGCTCAGCTTGACCGGTGCGCTGAAACCGCGCAGCAGCGACGGCAGCGGTTTGGCCTGGATGCCCTGGAAGGTGAAGGTCTGCTCGGCTTCGGTTACCGACAGCACACGCGAGGTGCCTGCGGCGGCAGCTTCGCCAGCCAGTTGCAGCGGCAGGTCGTTGCCTTCGGCATCGAGCAGGCCCAGTTCGACCGGGATCACGAACGGCAACTTCTGCGCCTTGTCCGGGGTCTGCGGGCAGCTCTGGCGGAAGGTCAGGCAGTAGGTCTGCGCAGCGGCGTCATAGGCTTCGCTGACGTCCAGGCGCGGGGTGCCGGCCTGGCTGTACCAACGCTTGAACTGCGTCAGTTCGACGCCGTTGGCGTCTTCCATGGCCTTGATGAAATCATCGGTGGTCACGGCCTGGCCATCGTGGCGTTCGAAGTACAGGTCGCTGCCTTTGCGGAAGCCATCTGCACCCAGCAAGGTGCGCACCATGCGCACCACTTCGGCGCCCTTCTCGTACACGGTCAGGGTATAGAAGTTGGAGATTTCGATGAAGCTGTCCGGGCGCACCGGGTGGGCCATGGGGCCGGCATCTTCGGCAAACTGGTGGGTGCGCAGGTAGGCGACGTCCTCGATGCGCTTGACCGTACGCGAGTTCATGTCGGCACTGAATTCGGCATCGCGGAACACCGTGAAGCCTTCCTTGAGCGACAGCTGGAACCAGTCACGGCAGGTCACGCGGTTGCCCGACCAGTTGTGGAAGTACTCGTGGGCGACCACACCCTCGACGCGCTGGTGGGCGGCATCGGTGGCGGTTTCGGCGCGGGCCAGCACGCAGCTCGAGTTGAAGATGTTCAGGCCCTTGTTTTCCATGGCGCCCATGTTGAAGTCGTTGACCGCGACGATCATGAAGATGTCCAGGTCGTACTCACGGCCGTAGACTTCCTCGTCCCAGCGCATGGACTTCTTCAGGCTGACCATGGCGTGGTCGCACTTGTCGATGTTCTCGGGTTCGACGTAGATGCGCAGGGTCACGTCGCGGCCGGACTGGCGCACGAAGTTGTCCTCGACGCACCAGAGGTCACCGGCCACCAGCGCGAACAGGTACGCCGGTTTCATGAACGGGTCTTCCCAGGTCGCCCAGTGACGGCCGTCTTCAGCCGGCCCGCTGCCGATCGGGTTGCCGTTGCTCAGCAGTATCGGGTAGCGATGCTGCTCGGCGATCACCGTGGTGGTGAATTTGCTCATCACGTCCGGGCGGTCGAGGTAATAGGTGATCTTGCGGAAGCCCTCGGCCTCGCACTGGGTGCAGAACATCTTGCCGGACTTGTACAGGCCTTCCAGCGCGGTGTTGCTCTCCGGGTGGATCTTCACGCTGGTGTCGAGGGTGAAGCGCTCGGCCTTTGGATGGACCGTCAGGCTGTCGGCTTCGAGCTGGTAGTCGCTTGCCTGAAGTTCTACATCGTCCAGCGAGGCGCCCAGCAGCTCCAGCTGCTGGCCGTCCAGTTCCAGTGGCGGCAGGCCGGCACCGCGTGCCGGGTTGCGGCGCATGACCAGTTGCGCGTGGACCAGGGTGTGGTCCTCGAACAGCTCGAAGGTCAGGTGCGTCTCGTCGATCAGGTACTCGGGCGCCTGGTAATCCTTGAGGTAGATCACTTGCGGTTGTTCGGTACGCATGTGCAGGTCCTTTTTACTGGAGCACGGCCAACTGGTAGGCCGTGTACTTGCGAATATTGATCACGCCGGTGTCGAAGATCAGGTACTGGCCCTTGATGCCCAGCAGCGTGCCTTCGGCCACCGGGTCCTTGTCGAGGTTGAAGCTGACGATCTTCTTCGGATAGGCCTCGACCGGGTAGCGCATTTCCACCACTTCGGCGTCAGGCAGCGGCTGGATCGCCTGCAGGCCGAAGCGGCCCTGCAGCTCGCGCAGGCCGTCGGCGCAGGCGTCGAAGATCTGCTCGCGAATGGCCGGCAGGTCGAGCACTTCGGCGTCGCCCTTGAGCAGCGTGCGCCAGTTGGTGCGGTCCGGCACCTGGCTACGCAGGATGTCTTCGACCAGGCCCGATTGCTGGCGAGTGGCCACGCGCATGATCGGCAGCGCCTGGCTGGCGCCCTGGTCGAGCCAGCGGGTGGGCAGCTGGGTGGCACGGGTGATGCCGACCTTGATCCCCGACGAGTTGGCCAGGTACACCACATGGTCGGTCATGCAGAACTGCTCGCCCCAGGACGGTTCGCGGCAGGTGCCGGCGTCGTAGTGGCATTTTTCCGGGGCCATGATGCACACGTCGCACTGGGCCAGCTTGGTCATGCACGGGTAGCAGTAACCCTGGCTGAAGCTGGTCTTGGTGCGCTTGCCGCAATGGCTGCAGTGAATGGCGCCGAGGTATTCCAGGCGCAGGCGTTGGCCGATCAGCGGGTTGACCGGCACCTGGGTGTCATCCAGGCGGAAGCTGTATTGCACCACCGGTGCCTGCAGGCTGACCGCCATCTTGCTCAAAGAGCCACGAGCGAGTTCGATCAATGTACCGAGTCCGACTTGAACAGAATGTTGGCGATGGGTGCCGACTTCGACGCGCATTCCTGCGGGCCCATGTAACCGGTGCGCTGCTCTTCGGGCAGGTTTTTCATCTCCCAGGCGATCACCGCCTGCAGCGACAGCTCTTTCTGCTCGGCGGTGAGCTTGCGCCCGTCCGACCATTTGCCGATTTCCACGGCCAGTTTCAGGCTCTCGTAGATTTCCGGGGTAATGTTTTCGATCATTTGCGCGAAAGTGGACATAGTGTCTCCTGATTCAAGCCGACAGTTTACGCCGGGCCAGCGCCCCGCCCAAGAGCCCGGTCAGGCATCCGATGAGCAACCCGCCGACATGGGCGGCGTTGGCGATCTGGCCGAAGCCGAGCTGGCCGACCACGCCGGTCAGGCAGATCACCAGCCAGATCAGCATCATCACCAGCACACCCTTGGGCAGGTTGAAGTGAGGGTTGGGCGCCAGCCACTGGTACAACCAGACGTGGCCAAGCAAGCCGTAGAGCACGCCGGACAGGCCGCCGAACAGGCTCGGGCCACTGGTGTAGTGCTGGGCCAGGTTGGACACCAGGCTGAACAGCAGGGTCAGGCCCAGCAGCAGCCAAGGGCCCTGGCGCAGTTCGATGCGCTTGCCCAGCTCCCAGTACCACAGGCCGTTCATGGCCAGGTGCAGCACGCCAAAGTGCAGCAGCATGGGCGAGACCAAGCGCCACCACTGGCCTTCGGCGAGACCCTGGGCCAGCGGGGTGAAATGCAGGTATTCACCCTGGACGCGGAAGTCGAGGAAGGTGAACCAGCTGATGGCGTTGAGGTTGTCGCCCAGGCTGGTCAGGCCGGCGACGACCAGGCACAGGACGAGGACGGTGGCGGTGACCTTGCAGGCTTTGGCCTGGTCGGCCAGGGAGGGCTGTGCCGGGGCCATCGCGGATAAATCCGCTCCTACATCGGCGTTACCGTCGGGGAAGCGCTGGTAGAGTTCGCGCACGTCGCCAACCAGGGTGTCGGGGGCCCAGAGTACTTGCTCCTCGCCCTCCTCGCTGACCCGGTGCGGTACCTGCAGGCGCTGCAGCAGGTGGACGAAGCCGCTGAGGTCGACCGACAGCGGCAGGCGCATCACTTCGATGATTTTCATTGATTGGCCTGCGGGCGTTCGACGTCGACCCAGACGAACTTGTGCGGGTCGATGCGGGTTTCATCATCCAGCCGGTAGGCCGCGAGCTTGCCGTACAGCACTGCGCTGTAGTCCAGGCAAGCCAGGTTGGCGCGGATTGGCGCCGGGCGGCCGCTGCGCCAGTAGTGGCCGACGAACAGCAGCGGTTCGTCTTCGGCGTAGCGCAGCAGGGCATTTTTTTCGGTATGGCTCAGTGGCGTACGGGCAACGTCCTCGGGCAGCGCATCAGGCTGGAAGACGATGTCGCCATAGGTTTGCGGGTCTTCTTCCCAGAACTTGGTGCGGAAGAAGGCACGGGTCAGGCCGTCGCCGCCGGTCAGGGTCAGGCCGTCCGGCAGGCGCATGTCGGTGCCGCGCAGCAGGCGGTTGCACACGGTGGCGGCAAAGCTGCCGGACACCGCCGACGCCTGGATGAAATGCTCGTCGATGCGCCCGCCCGGGTACTGCTGGCGCAGCGGTTCGATCAGCCGCGGGTCCCAGCAGGCGTGCACCAGGCGGAAGCGCCCGGCGTCGACGAACAGTGGCATGTCGTAGAACCATTGCACGAAGTCGTGCCAATCGCCGGGATGGTGGGCGAACTGGGTCAGGGTTTCGTCGATCAGCCGGGCGTGGCGCGGGGTGTGTTCGCGCACGAACGCCTTGCCGCTGCCGGGCAGTGCCGGAGTCACCCAGCCCAGGGCGTTGTACTCGTGGTTGCCCATGATGCAGAACGCCTGGCCGGCCTCGACCATGTCGTGAACGATGTGCAGCGCCTCGCGGATGCGCGGGCCACGGTCGACGATGTCGCCAAGGAACAGGGCCTGGCGCCGCGGGTGACGCCAGACGCCGCCGACACGTTTGTAGCCGAGGGCGTCGAGCAGGCGTTCGAGGGTCAGTGCACAACCGTGCACGTCGCCGATGATGTCGAAACTGCGCGCCGGATCGAGCATCAGTCGTCCCTGCCTCCCAGGCGGCTGCCCCAGCCGAGTTTGGTGCGGCACACCTCATAGTAGTTGTGGTCGAGCGGGTGGATCAGGCGCAGCTTCTGCGGCTTCTTGCTCACCGTAATGGTGTCGCCCGGGGCGCAGGTGAAGTGGTTCTGGCCGTCACACGACACCTGCGGGTAGATCTGCAGGTCCTTGGACACCACGATCTTCAGCTCGCTGTTGCCGTCAACCACGATCGGCCGGCCCGACAGGGTATGCGGGTACATCGGCACGATGACGATGGCGTCGAGCTTGGGGTGCATGATCGGGCCGCCGGCCGACAGCGCGTAGGCGGTGGAGCCGGTCGGGGTGGCGACGATCAGGCCGTCGGCCTTCTGGCTGCAGACAAACTGGCCGTCGATGTAGATCTCGAACTCGATCATCCGTGTCGACTTGCCGGGGTGCAGGACCACGTCGTTGAGCGCGTCGCCCTGGCCGATGGCCTCGTGATGGCGGCGCACCTCGGCCTGCAGCAGGAAGCGGTTTTCCACCAGGTAGTGGCCGTCGAGCACTTCGGCGACTTTCTGCTCCAGCTCGTCCGGGCGGATATCGGTCAGGAAGCCCAGGTTGCCGCGGTTGATGCCCAGCACCGGCACATTGTGCCGGGCCAGGGCACGGGCGGCGCCGAGCAGGCTGCCGTCGCCACCGACCACGATGACCAGGTCACAGACCTCGCCGAGCAGCTTGCGCGTGGACGTTTGCAGGCCGTGGCCGGGCAGCACTTCGGCGATGGTGTCCTCGAGGATCACGTGCAGGTGGCGCTCGAGGAGGAATTTTTTCAGTCGGCGAATGGTGTCGAGCACCTGCGAGCTGCCAAGGCGGCCGATGATACCGATATTGCGAAATTGCTCCATGGGGCTCCTGCGAGGCTCTGCGGCGGGGTGACGATGTCGCGATTATGGGCGAAACGACCGGGCAGCGGCAAACCGGCTATGCTCGCAGCATGATGCCATTTGCCGAGCTCCATGAGCTGCCCCGCCGCTTGCGCCGCCCCGCCGTGCGCGACCTGGCCTGGACCCTGCTGTCGCCTGCGCTGCTGAGCGCCCCGCCCTGCCCCCAGCGCCATCCGCTGGCGGGCAGCGCCTGGGCGGGCGACCCGCAACGCCTGCACGACTGGTTGCGCGCACTGGATGCGCATGACCTGCCCTTGCGCGACTGGTTGGCAAGGATCACCAGTCGGCGCCTGGGGCTGTACTACGAAGGCCTGTGGCAGTTTGCCCTGAAGCATGCGCCCGGGGTCGAGCTGCTGGCGTCCAACCTGGCCATTCGTGCGGGTGGGCGGACCCTGGGCGAGCTGGACATTTTGCTGCGTGATGGCCAAGGCACCCATCACCTGGAGCTGGCCATCAAGCTGTACCTGGGGCCGACCGAGGACGACGGGCACGACCCGGCGCACTGGCTCGGGCCCGGGTGCCATGATCGGCTCGGCAGCAAACTGGCACACCTTGCCGGGCATCAGCTGCCCATGTCGGCAGATTCGCAGAGTCGCGAAGCGCTGGCCGCCCTGGGCGCCGACCAGGTGCAGGCGCACCTGTGGCTGGGCGGCTACCTGTTCTATCCGTGGCCGGGGCACGCCGAGCCGCCTGCGGGTGCCAACCCCCGGCATTTGCGCGGGCGCTGGATACGCCGGCAGAACTGGGCAGCGGCAGCAGACGAACGCTGGCAACCGCTGCCACGGCATGCCTGGCTGGCGCCGGCACGGGCAGAGCCAGACGAGTGCTGGAGCGTGTCGCAGTTCCAGGCTTGGCTGGCTCGGTTGGACGAGCATGCACCCGCGCAGTTGCTGGCCAGGCTGGAGCCGGATGGCGAGGGAGCCTGGCAGGAAGTCGAACGCGTGTTTCTGGTGGCGGACAGTTGGCCACATTTGCCAGACAACAGAATTTTCACAGATCCAGCGCAAAGATTTGTTTCAAATAGCCATTAGAGTGCTATCTGAGCGCCAGCAAGAGCGCCATTCCTACCTGATGACGAGGACCGATCATGGTTTCATCCACCCCCGCGCCCCATTACGCACGCCTGTCCATCGCCCTGCATTGGCTGATGCTGGTGTTGCTGGCCGCCGTGTACGCCTGTATTGAATTTCGCGGGCTGTTCCCCAAGGACAGTGCCGAACGCAACCTGATGAAAGACCTGCACTTCATGCTCGGCCTGAGTGTGTTCGTGCTGGTCTGGCTGCGCCTGGCCGTGCGCCTGGTCCGCCCGACCCCGCCGATCGTACCCAAGCCACCGGCCTGGCAGACCGGCCTTGCGCACCTGATGCACCTGGCGCTGTACCTGCTGATGATCGGTCTGCCCCTGGCCGGCTGGCTGATCCTCAGTGCCGCCGACAAGCCGGTGCCATTCTTCGGCCTGGAACTGCCGCACCTGATCGGCCCGAACCCGGACCAGGCCAAGTTCATCAAGGGCTGGCATGAGCGGGTGGCAACCTGGGGCTACTGGCTGATCGGCCTGCATGCCCTGGCCGGGCTGTATCACCACTACGTGCAGCGCGACAACACGCTGCTGCGCATGCTGCCCTACAAGTAACCGCGCCGGCCCTGCAGGCCGCCGGTGTGGACGAAGATCAGGCGGGTACCGGGCGCGAACAGCCCGGCCTCGGCCTGATCGCGCAGGGCCAGCAAGGCCTTGCCGGTGTACAGGGCCTCCAGCGGCACGCCACTGTGCCGCTCGCACTCGGCGATGAACGCCAGCAACGCATCATCGAACCTGCCGAAGCCGCCGCGGCAAGCGTCGTACAGCCGGTAGCCCTGCGAGCCGGCCAGTGCAGCGACTGCTTCCGGCACGCCGTGATCCATCGGCACCGCCAAGGCACCATGCACGGCGTGCTCCCCTGCTTCGGCAAGTACCAGGCCGGCCAATGTCGTGCCGGTACCTGCAGCCAGCCACCAGGCGTCATAACCCGACCATCCCAGCGCCGCCAGCTGCGAACGGGCCTGCTCGACGATCAGCGCACACCCCTCGGCACCCGCCGCCCCGCCACCACCCTCGGGAATGCAGCACCAGCCCGGATAACGGGCCTGCCAGGGCTCCCAGAAGCCCGGTTCATGGCGTGCCCGATAGGCGCCGTAGCCGAGCCAGTGCAATTCCATGCCCAAGGCTTGCAGGTCGCGCACTGTGGGGGTGTCTTGCGGGTGGCCGCGCAGCAGGCCGGCGGTGGCGAAGCCGAAGCGCTTGCCGGCGGCGGCCAGGGCATGGAGGTGGTTGGAATGGTTGCCGCCCAGGCTGATCAGGCCGGGGGCGCCTGCGGCATGGGCATGCTGCACGTGGTGGCGGAGCTTGAACCATTTGTTGCCGCTGATCAGGGGGTCGATCAGGTCCAGGCGCAGGATGGCGGCTTCAACTTTGGCTTTTGTCAGCCAAGGTAGATTCAGACGCTGTAGTGGAGCTTGAGGTAAATGCATGGAGCGGAGTTTATCAGTGAAATCGCCGGGGGCGCTGTGCGCCCCTTTCGCGACACAAGGCCGCTCCTACAAGGGATCGCGGTGCCTGTAGGAGCTGCCTTGTGTCGCGAAAGGGGCGCACAGCGGCTCCGGCGATCTCAGAGTTCAGCCGCCAATCGAGAGCCCTGGTTGATTGCCCGCTTGGCATCCAGTTCGGCCGCCACATCGGCACCGCCGATCAGGTGCACCGACTGCCCCGCCGCCACCAGCCCCTCATGCAGCTCGCGCAACGGCTCCTGCCCGGCACAGATCACCACGTTGTCCACGGCCAGCACCTGCGGCTCGCCTTCGCCGACGCGAATGTGCAGGCCAGCGTCGTCGATCTGCAGGTATTCGACGCTGTTGAGCATCTGCACCTGCTTGTTCTTCAGCCCGGTACGGTGAATCCAGCCGGTGGTCTTGCCCAGCCCGTCACCCACCTTGGACTTCTTGCGCTGCAACAGGTACACCTGCCGCGCTGGCGCATGCGGCTCGGCCGTGATCCCGGCAACGCCACCGCGTGCCTCCAGCTGGGTATCGATCCCCCACTCTTTCCAGAACGCCTCGCGGTCCTGGCTGCTGGCCACGCCCTGATGCACCAGGTACTCGGACACGTCGAAACCGATGCCGCCGGCTCCAATCACCGCGACCGACTTGCCCACCGGCTTGCGCTCGAGCAGCACGTCCAGATAGCTGAGCACCTTGGCATGCCTGACACCCGGGATGGCCGGGGTACGCGGCGCGATACCGGTGGCCAGGATGATCTCGTCGTAACCGCCACCGACCAGCGCCTGCACATCGACCCGGGTATTCAGGCGCAGATCGACGCCGGTACTTTTCACCTTGTTGCGGAAATAGCGCAGGGTCTCGTGGAATTCCTCCTTGCCCGGCACCCGCTTGGCCACGTTGAACTGCCCGCCAATTTCGCTGGCGGCATCGAACAGCGTCACCTCATGGCCACGCTCGGCCGCCACGGTGGCCGCTGCCAGGCCCGCCGGGCCGGCACCCACCACCGCGATACGCTTCACCGCGCGCACCGGCAGGTAGTTGAGCTCGGTCTCGTGGCAGGCGCGGGGGTTGACCAGGCAACTGGTCAGCTTGCCACCGAAGGTGTGGTCCAGACAGGCCTGGTTGCAACCGATGCAGGTGTTGATCGCGTCGGCGCGCCCTTCGGCTGCCTTGTTGACGAAGTCAGCGTCGGCGAGGAACGGCCGGGCCATGGAGACCATGTCGGCATCGCCCTCGGCCAGCACGGCTTCGGCCACTTCCGGTGTATTGATGCGGTTGGTGGTGATCAGCGGAATGCTCACAGCACCGCGCAGCTTGGCGGTGACCTTGCTGAACGCCGCACGCGGCACCTTGGTGGCGATGGTCGGGATGCGCGCCTCGTGCCAGCCGATGCCGGTGTTGATCAGCGTCGCGCCGGCCTGCTCGATGGCCTTGGCCAGCAGCTCGATTTCGTCCCAGGTGCTGCCGCCCTCGACCAGGTCGAGCATCGACAGGCGGAAGATGATGATGAAGTTCGGCCCTACCGCGTCGCGCACACGGGTGACGATCTGCACCGCCAGGCGCATGCGGTTCTCGTAGCTGCCGCCCCAGCGGTCGGTGCGGTGGTTGGTGTGGGCGGCGAGGAACTGATTGATGAAGTAGCCTTCGGAACCCATGATCTCGACGCCATCGTAGCCGGCACGCTGGGCCAGTTCGGCGCAATTGACGAAGTCGGCGATCTGCTTCTCGATGCCTGCTTCATCCAGTTCCTTGGGCTTGAACGGGTTGATCGGCGCCTGGATCGCACTGGGTGCCACCTGGCGCGGGCTGTAGGCGTAGCGCCCGGCATGCAGGATCTGCAGGCAGATCTTGCCCCCGGCTTCATGCACGGCTTCGGTGACGATGCGGTGCTTGTCAGCTTCTTCCTCGGTGGAGAGCTTGGCGGCGCCGGAATACACGCCTCCTTCGTCGTTCGGCGCAATGCCGCCCGTGACCATCAGGCCGACGCCACCCCGGGCGCGCTCGGCAAAATACGCCGCCATGCGCTCGAAACCACCCGGGCGCTCCTCGAGGCCGGTGTGCATCGAGCCCATCAGGGTTCGGTTGCGCAAGGTGGTGAAGCCCAGATCGAGCGGGGCCAGCAAATGCGGGTAGCGGTCGGCAGCCATGGTACGGTTCCCCAGGTGGCGTGATCACGGAGTGCGGGTACCTCTGCGGGCCCCGTCGTTTATCTGACTGCGACATTAAACAGCCGTTTGAACGCGCTCAATGATCGAAACTGACAACTTATTGATCCTCCCGCGCAGCCGGACTACCCTAGGGAACCCTCGATTCCCAAGGCGCTGTACCGCTTGATGCGAAAACTCCTGGCAGGCGCCCTGGCGCTGGTAATGATCACCGCTCTATGCGGCTATGGTTTCTGGACCCAACAGCGCCCGGAAGGCCACTACCTCTCCGACCTGCGCATCGAACTGGCGCTGAACCATGGCGTGCCCGGCGAACATGGCAACCTGCTCGGCGTCGAGCCGTTGCTGTTCCCCAGTGACTACCAGAACCTGCAACGCCTGCACCGCAAGCTTTCAGCCTACCTGGAACAGGCACGCGCCAAGGGACTGGTTGGCCCGCGCACGGTCGTGGTGCTGCCAGAACACATCGGCACCTGGCTGTGGGCACGTGGCGAGAAGAACGAGCTGTACCAGGTCACCCGCAACCGCGACGCCGAGCAGTGGCTGGAGCTGAGCAACCCGCTGCGCTACGGCCTGGCGATGCTGAGCGCCAATGGCGACGATCGGCGCGCCGATGCCCACCTGCGCATGAAGGCCCAGCAAATGGCCAGCGATTACCAGCAACTCTTCGGTGGCCTGGCCAAGGAGTTCGGCGTGACCCTGGTGGCAGGCTCGATCGTGCTGCCCGCCCCGTACGTCGAACAAGGCGTGCTGCACATCGGGCAAGGGCCGCTGTTCAACAGCAGCCTGGTATTCGCCGCAGATGGCTCGCCGCTTGGCCAACCGCAACATCAGCAATACCCCGACAGTGAAACGCGGCGCTACATTCACCACGGTCGGCATTTCCCGCTGCAAGTGCTGCAGACCCCCGCCGGGCGCCTCGGCGTGCTGATCGGCAGCGACAGCTGGTACCCAGAGAACCAGCGTCAATTGCAGCAACAGCAGGTCCAGTTGATCGCCAACCCGGTGTTCCTCAGCGGCAAAGGCAGTTGGGATGAACCCTGGCGCGGCAATCGCCACCAGGAGGCTGCTGCCGTGCTGCCCCTGCAACGCGGCGAAGTCAGCGAGCAAACCGCCTGGCAACGTCTGACCCAGGCCGCAGGTGACGGCGTCAGCAGCATGAGCGTGTTCATGCGTGGGCAGTTCTGGGAACAGGCCAGCGACGGCCAGGGCTTCGCTCATCAGTCAGGTGAGTTGCTGGCGGGGCCTCCCAGCCACGGTGCGCGCCTGCTGAACCTGTGGCTGTAGACACATGAGCCGTGCTCGCGTGCGCCTGGGTGACCTTTCGGTAGGTTTCGTTCAGCCACTGGCCGAAGCCCTGCGCGAGCAAGGTCATGATCCGCTGCCGTTGCTTCAGCGCTACGGGCTCGATAGCGCACGCCTGGCCGAAGCTGGCGCGCGCCTGTCGATTCCGCGCTACATGCACCTTGGGCATGCGGCCATCGCACTGTGTGGCGAGCCCGCGCTGGGCCTGCGCATGGGGCGCCTCAGTCGCCTGGCCCAGGCCGGGCTGGCCGGTGTCACGGCAGCCCAGGCCCCTACCCTGGGCGAGGCGGCACGTACGCTGCTGCGCTTCGAGCCACTGTACGCCGCCAACTACCGAGGCCAGTCCAGCTATCAGGAAGACGCCCAGGGCGCGTGGCTGCGTTTCTACTCGATCAGCCCCTACAACGACTACAACCGCTTTGTGGTCGATTCGCTGCTGGCCGGCTGGCTGGCGCAGCTTGCCGCCTTGGCTGGCGCCCCCTTGCAGGCCGAGCGTCTGGAAGTCGAGTTCGATGCGCCCGAGTACGCCGACGGGTACCAGCCCCTTTGCACCACACCCGTGCAATTCGGCGCCAGCGCCAACCGCGTGCGGCTGAGCCACAGCACGCTCGAACAGGCCAACCCACAGCACTGCCCGAGTACCTTCGGCCACCTGCTGCAGTTGTGCGAAGCGGAAATGCTCCAGCGTACCCGGGTGCGCAGCCTGGGCGAGCGCATTACCCACTTGCTCGGGCCGTTGCTCAATGGCGGCCGCGAGCCTGACCTGGAAGAAGTGGCATTGCACCTGCAACTGCCCACCTGGACACTGCGGCGCAAACTGGCTGAAGAAGGCACACGCTTTCGCGACCTGCTCAACGACACGCGACGCGACCTCGCCGAAGCCTACATCCGCGATACGGAGTTGGCCTTTGGTGAGATCGCCTATCTGTTGGGGTTTGCATCGGCAGAAGCCTTCCAGCGCGCATTCAAGCGCTGGACGGGCGTTACGCCGGGGGAGTTTCGCCGCAGCCAGCGGCGGGCAGGTTAAAGCTCTGTAGCGTCGTCTGCCGGTTCTGGCGGATCCAGTTCGTAAGCCTGAAATTCGAGCAGCTCTTCCTGATAGTCATCCATCGCCCTGCGTCCTCTTCTCATCTGTCTTGGTTGGTCATGTCTTCAACCTAAGCGGGCCGGGTGAAGGAATGATGACAAGCTTATGAGTGGTAAACGTAGCAGGTGTTCAGGAAGTTATCGCCGCTTATCTGTTACAGCACATTAAAGCGACGACGGTGCAGGCTGCGTATCCTGCTGCACTTGAATCGGTGCGGCTTCCGCTGGCGGTGCCACCGGTTGCGAGCTCTGGCTGTCATCGACCACCGGCTTGGCTGCGGCTTCATTGGCAGGTGCAACCGCCGCCGGTGCCAGCGTGGCGTCAACCAGTGGCGCAGCCGCTGGTGCTGCAACGGCCGGCGCCGCCGAGGCCTGCTCCGGCAAGCCCAGGTCAGGCGCTGGCTTCTCGGGCTTGGTCACAGGCGCTTCGACCTTGGCCTTGGCGACCTTCTTCGGTTTCGGCAGGTAACTTTCGACCAGGGCGAAGTAGCGGTCGTAGAATTGCGCCGCCGTCACCGTCTCGCTGGCGACCTTGACCATCGAATCGTCGCTGGAGCCGATCGGCATGGATACCGAGCCGAGCACGCCGACACCCAGGCTGGCCGAGCTGTTGGACTTCTTGAGGCTGTAACGGTCCTGCAGCGCGTTGGCGAACATGGTCGAACGCTTGTCATCGTTGACGTCTGGCGCACAGGTCACGTTGAAGCTGATCTGCAGGTGGTTTTCGCTGTTCTGCTGGAAGCTCTTGTTGCCCATCACCTGGTTGGCGCCACTGCTGGTGATAATGTAGCCCTGGCTGAGCAATGCACGGCGAGCCGCTTCGCAGGAGCCGGCATCGGTCACCGGGAAGCTGCGCGAGTAGGTTCCCGAGTCGTCGAAGTTCTCGTGCTCGTAGATGGCGGCTTTCTTCGAAGAGCAACCGGTCACGCCCGCCAGCACCAGGGCCAGCCCGAGCGCACCAAAGACGGATGATCTGGTCATTGCGAATTCCGGGTAAGTCAAAAGATGCCTATTGTGCATCACTGCAGGCAAGCACAGGAACCGTTGATCGGTGAAGAGTCTGTCAGGATCGTGTAAATCTGGTCGCCGGCATGGCCCAGATACGAAAAAAGCGACCCGAAGGTCGCTTTCTCGTTGCTTCAAGGCGTTCAAGGGGCCTTGAGGCGAAGATGGCGCAGCGGACGGGACTCGAACCCGCGACCCCCGGCGTGACAGGCCGGTATTCTAACCGACTGAACTACCGCTGCGTATCATTCAGGCTTGCGCCCGATTGAAACCTGGGTCTACCCTTCCGGCGCGATGGCCTCAGGGCAGGCACAAAAAAAGCGAAATCTGATCGCTTCATTTGTGTTTGCTTCAAGGTGTTCTAGGGACCTCGAAACGAAGATGGCGCAGCGGACGGGACTCGAACCCGCGACCCCCGGCGTGACAGGCCGGTATTCTAACCGACTGAACTACCGCTGCGTATCGTTCAGGCTTGCGCCCGATTGAAACTGGGATCAGCCTCAGGCATTTTGCCTTCGACTTCAGACCGGTGCCAGGCACCCATCTGTTACTGAAAAATGGCGCAGCGGACGGGACTCGAACCCGCGACCCCCGGCGTGACAGGCCGGTATTCTAACCGACTGAACTACCGCTGCGCAGTGCGTTTCTCTCCGGCTATTGGCTTCATCAGAAGCGTCCAGCGCTAGAAACACTCTCAGGAAGTGGTGGGTGATGACGGGATCGAACCGCCGACCCTCTGCTTGTAAGGCAGATGCTCTCCCGGCTGAGCTAATCACCCTCGCGATGTTGCTTGTTGCGTTTGCTTCGCTGAGGCCGCGAAATTTACGCAGGTACCGATGCTAAGTCAATAGCCCCGTTGAATTTTTTTAAAAAAAGCAAAAACGGAAAAGGGACCTTTCGGTCCCCTTCCCTTACAGCTGCCTGCTCAGGTGTAGATCATCTTGCGGCTCATGCCGCCGTCGACCACGAACTCCTGGCCGGTGACGAACCCGGCCTGGCGCGACAGCAGCCAGGCGACCATGGCCGCCACATCCTCCACCGTCCCTACCCTGCCCGTCGGGTGTTGGGCATGGTCGGCCTCGGTCAAGGGCTCGGCACGGCGCTGGGCCGGGTCACGGGCATCGATCCAGCCCGGGCTCACCGCATTGACGCGGATCTCCGGGCCCAGGCTCATGGCCAGGGCATGGGTCAAGGCCACCAGGCCACCCTTGCTCGCCGCGTAGGCCTCGGTGTCCGGTTCGGACTGCCGGGCACGGGTCGAAGTCAGGTTGACGATCGCACCATTGTGCGCGCGCAGGTACGGCGCACAATGCTTGGCCAGCAACATGGGGCCATTGAGGTTGACCGCCAGTACCCGGTTCCACTGCGCCAGGCTCAGGCTTTCCAGCGTCTGGTTGTGCGGGTTGGCGATTGCCGCGTTGCACACCAGTGCATCGAGGCGCCCGAACTGGCCGAGCACTTCCGATACCCCGGCACTGACCTGGGCCTCGTCGGCCACGTCCATGGTGATGAACCAGGCGTTTTCGCCCAGGGCTTTGGCTACCTTGGCACCGCGCTGGCGGTCGAGGTCGCTGAGCACCACTTGCCAACCTTCGCAGATCAGCCAGGCGGCAATGCCCAGGCCGATGCCGCGAGCGGCACCGGTGACCAGGGCAACCCGACCGTTATGGCCTGGTACACCGCCGCGGATTTCCATCACAGCGCCGCCAGTCCACGGGCGAGATCCGCCTGCAAGTCAGCCACGTCTTCCAGACCTACGGCAACCCGGATCAGGCTGTCGCGGATGCCCGCGGCCTCACGCTCCTGCGGCGTCAGGCGGCCGTGGGAGGTAGTGGCCGGATGGGCGATGGTGGTCTTGCTGTCGCCGAGGTTGGTGGTGATCGAGATCACCCGGGTCGCGTCGATGAAGCGCCAGGCCCCCTCTTTGCCACCTTTGACCTCGAAGCTGACCACCGCACCGAAGCCGCTCATCTGGCGCTTGGCCAGTTCGTGCTGCGGGTGGCTCGGCAAGCCGGCGTAATGCACCTTCTCCACGCCCTCCTGCTGCTCCAGCCATTCAGCCAGGATCTGGGCGCTCTCGCAGTGCGCACGCATGCGCAGCTTGAGGGTCTCCAGGCCCTTGGTGAAGATCCAGGCGTTGAACGGGCTGAGGGTCGGCCCGGCAGTACGCAGGAAGCCCACCACTTCTTTCATCTGCTCGGCACGGCCGGCGACCACGCCCCCCATGCAACGGCCCTGGCCGTCGATGAACTTGGTGGCCGAGTGGAACACGATGTCGGCACCCAGCTTGAGCGGCTGCTGCAAGGCCGGAGTGCTGAAGCAGTTGTCCACTACCAGCATGGCGCCTCGGGCGTGCGCAATTTCAGCCAGCGCAGGAATGTCGACCAACTCGGCCAGCGGGTTGGACGGGGACTCGACGATCAGCAGCTTGGTGTTGTCCTTGATGGCCTTTTCCCAGCCAGCGAGATTGACCAGTGGCACGTAGTCAACCTGCACACCGAAGCGCTTGAAGTACTTCTCGAACAGGCTGATGGTCGAGCCGAACACGCTCTGCGACACCAGCACGTGGTCGCCGGCACTGCACAACGACATGACCACGGCGAGGATCGCCGCCATGCCGGTGGAGGTGCCCACAGCCTGCTCGGCACCTTCCATGGCCGCCAGACGCTCTTCGAACGCACGCACGGACGGGTTGGTGTAACGCGAGTAGACGTTGCCCGGCGTTTCGCCGGCAAAGCGCGCAGCGGCATCGGCCGCCGTGCGGAATACATAGCTGGAGGTCAGGAACAGCGCTTCGCTGTGCTCGGCCTCCGGCGTACGGTTTTGACCGGCGCGCACCGCCAGGGTGTCGAAACCGACACCCTCGAGGTCACTGTCCAGTCGTCCGGCATCCCATTGATCCGTCATGCCGTCGCTCCCAAATCAGTTGTTGTAGAGGTCGATGATCGCGCTGACCGCCTGGTTCTTGACCTTGGCCAGGTCGTTACGGGCCTGCTCGATACGGTCAAGGTAGGCTTCGTCGATGTCGCCGGTGACGTATTCACCGTTGAACACCGCGCAATCGAAGTGATCGATCTTGATCTTGCCGCCACCGACCGAGTCGATCAGGTCCGGCAGGTCCTGGTAGACCAGCCAGTCGGCGCCGATCAACTCGGCCACCTGTTCGGTGGTACGGTTGTGGGCGATCAGTTCGTGCACACTCGGCATGTCGATGCCGTAGACGTTGGGGTAGCGCACCGCAGGGGCTGCGGAGCAGAAGTAGACGTTCTTGGCGCCGGCTTCGCGGGCCATCTGGATGATCTGCTTGCAGGTGGTGCCGCGCACGATCGAGTCGTCCACCAGCATCACGTTCTTGCCGCGGAATTCCAGCTCGATGGCGTTGAGCTTCTGGCGCACCGACTTCTTGCGTGCGGCCTGGCCCGGCATGATGAAGGTACGGCCGATGTAGCGGTTCTTGACGAAGCCTTCGCGGAACTTCACGCCCAGACGGTTGGCCAGCTCCAGCGCGGCAGTGCGGCTGGTGTCCGGGATCGGAATGACCACGTCGATATCGTGCTCGGGGCGCTCGCGCATGATCTTGTCGGCGAGCTTTTCACCCATGCGCAGGCGGGCCTTGTACACCGAGATACCGTCGATGATCGAGTCCGGGCGGGCCAGGTAGACGTGTTCGAAAATGCACGGCTGCAGCTTCGGTGCATCGGCACACTGCTTGGTGAACAGCTGGCCTTCCTCGGTGATGTACACCGCTTCGCCCGGCGCCAGGTCGCGGATCAGGGTGAAACCGAGCACGTCCAGGGCCACGCTTTCCGAGGCGATCATGTATTCCACGCCTTCGTCGGTGTGACGCTGGCCGAACACCACCGGGCGGATACCGTTCGGGTCACGGAAGCCGACGATGCCGTAGCCGGTGATCATCGCGACCACTGCGTAACCACCGACGCAACGGCTGTGCACGTGGGAAACCGCGGCGAACACGTCTTCTTCGGTCGGCTGCAGCTTGCCACGCACGGCCAGCTCATGGGCGAACACGTTCAGCAGCACTTCCGAGTCGGAATTGGTGTTGACGTGGCGCAGGTCGGACTCGTAGATCTCTTTGGCCAGCTGCTCGACGTTGGTCAGGTTGCCGTTGTGCGCCAGGGTGATGCCGTACGGCGAGTTGACGTAGAACGGCTGGGCTTCGGCCGAAGTCGAGCTGCCCGCGGTCGGGTAGCGCACATGGCCGATGCCGATGCTGCCGACCAGGCGCTGCATGTGGCGCTGCTGGAAGACGTCGCGCACCAGGCCATTATCCTTGCGCAGGAACAACCGGCCGTCGTGGCTGGTCACGATACCGGCAGCGTCCTGGCCGCGGTGCTGGAGGACCGTAAGCGCGTCATACAGCGCCTGATTGACGTTCGACTTACCGACGATACCGACGATGCCACACATGCGACGCAACCCCTACTTTGATGAAACTTGAACGAACAGCACTCAGGGCTTTGCCGGCCCGAGCAACTGCTCCTTGAATGGAAGATCAGCCGGAGCGCTGATCAGCCCACTGGGAGTCCACTGACCGGTGAAACCCAGGATCAGGTTTTTCGACCAGTCAGCGACCAATAGAAACTGTGGTATCAGGCGTGATTCCTGCCACCAGGTGTCTTGTTGCACCGGCCCCAGGCTGAGCAGGCCGACTGCTACCACCACCAGCAAGCCCCCGCGCGCGGCACCAAAAGCCATGCCGAGGAAGCGATCGGTGCCCGACAGCCCGGTCACGCGGATCAGCTCGCCGATGAGGAAATTGAGCATGGCCCCCACCAGCAGGGTGGCGACGAAAAGAATGGCGCAGCCGGCGATGGTGCGCATCGACGGCGTCTGGATATAGCTTTCAAGGTACACCGAAAGCGACCCACCGAACATCCAGGCGACCGCCCCTGCAACGATCCAGATGAGCAGGGACAAGGCTTCCTTGACGAAGCCGCGCTTGAGACTGATCAGTGCGGAGACGGCGATGATCGCGATGATCGCCCAGTCAACCAGAGTAAAGGCCACGGTGCTGCCTGCAGACATTTGAGGCGGCGCATTTTACCAGAGCGAAAGGCCGGGAGTAAGCGGAATGTCAGGTGGATCGGCGGGTCAGGTTTTCAGGCCTGCGCCGACCCTTTGAGGGAGCGCCGTTGCTTCAGCCTTTTTCGGGCTGGAAGCGCACCACGAAGCCATTGAGCTTCTGCTGGCGATTGATCGTTTCGCGCAGCTTGTCAGCCTCGGCGCGCTCGATCAACGGCCCGACATAAACCCGGTTCATGCCACCGGCCGAGCGGATGTAGGCGTTGTAACCCTGGCTGCGCAGGGTCTTCTGCAAGTTCTCGGCGCCGGCCCGACTGGACAGGCTGGCCAGCTGGATCGACCAGCTCACCGGCAGGCCATTGACGTCGATCTTCGACGGCGCAGGCGCTGGCGCAGTTGCCACCGGTGCGGCCGGCTTGGCAGCAGGCGCCGGCGTTGGCACTGGCGTCTGCGGTTTGGGCTGCGCTTGCACCTGAAGCTGCGGCTGGGTCTGCGGCTGGGTCTGCGGCGACGGCGTGATCGGTTGGCTCGGCGTCTTCACCGGCGCCGTCGATTCGTTGACCACCACCGGCGGCTGCTCGGGTGCCTCTGGCAACGGCTGCGGCTCAGGCACCGTCACCGGCTCCACCTTGACCTCCGGCAGGGTCGGCATGGCCGGCGCCTGCGGGGCGTCGACACGCACCTGGCGCATCTCGTCCTGGCGGGTGAACAGCATCGGCAGGAAGATCACCGCCAGCGCCACCAGCACCAACGCACCCACCATGCGCTGTTTCATCCCTTTGTCCAGCACTGCCATCTAGTCACCCCTCCAGGGCCTGCCGCTCCAGCCATTCCAGGGCCTCGGCGACACAGAAAAACGAACCGAACAGCAGAATCTGATCATCCGCCGTCGCCTGCGCGCATTGCCCTTCAAGGGCGGCGTCGACGCTGGCGTAAGACTTCACCGCAGCGCCATGGTTCGTCAAGGCAGCAGCCAACTCGGCAGCCGGACGGCTACGTGGCGTATGCAATGGCGCTACCGCCCAGTCGTCGACCAAGCCGTGCAGCGGCGCGATGACACCCTGCAGGTCCTTGTCGGCGAGCAGGCCGAACACTGCCAGGCGCCGCCCCTTCAGCGGACGCGCAGCCAGTCGCCGGGCCAGATACTCCGCAGCGTGCGGGTTATGCCCGACATCCAGCAGCAGCTCCACAGCCCTGCCCTGCCAGGCCAGCTGGCGGCGATCGAGACGACCGGTGATGCGGGTGTCGAGCAAGGCCTGACGGATCTGCCCGGCCTCCCACGGCAAGCCCATCAGCAGGTAAGCCTGCAGGGCCAGGGCAGCGTTCTCCATGGGCAGGTCGAGCAGCGGCAGACCGTGCAACGTTACCGGCTTGCCGCCCGCAGTGACCCCGCGCCAGTCCCAGCCACCTTCACTGTCTGCCAGATCGAAATCACGGCCGCGCAGGAACAGCGGCGCCGCCAGTTCGGCGGCCTTGTCCAGCAACGGCTGCGGCGGATCGAGGTCGCCACACAGCGCCGGCTTGCCCTGGCGGAAGATGCCGGCCTTCTCGAAGGCCACCAGCTCGCGGGTATCGCCCAGGTAGTCGACATGGTCGACGCCGATGCTGGTCACCAGCGCCAGGTCGGCATCCACCACGTTCACGGTGTCCAGGCGGCCACCGAGGCCCACTTCGAGCACCACGGCATCCAGCTGCGACTGGCAGAACAACCAGAACGCCGCCAGCGTGCCCATCTCGAAGTAGGTCAGGGAAATTTCGCCCCGCGCCGCCTCGACGGCGGCGAAGGCTTCGCACAGGCGCTCATCGCTGGCTTCCTGGCCATCGATCAGCACCCGTTCGTTGTAGCGCAGCAGGTGGGGCGAGCTGTACACGCCCACCTTCAGCCCCTGGGCTCGCAACAGCGACGCCACGAAGGCGCAGGTCGAGCCCTTGCCGTTGGTGCCGGTCACCGTGACCACACGTGGCGCCAGCTTGCCCAGCGCCAGCCGGGCAAGCACCTTCTGCGACCGCTCCAGGCCCATGTCGATGGCCGAAGGGTGCAACTGCTCGAGGTAGGCGAGCCACTCGCCCAGGGATCGTTGTTTCATCACGCGACTGCAGCGACCTCGCGGGCCTGCTCCGGGGTCTGCTGGCCGGTCATCTGCGCCAGCAGGCGAGCCAGACGCGGACGCAGGTCGCCACGGGAAATGATCAGGTCGATGGCGCCGTGCTCCAGCAGGAACTCGCTGCGCTGGAAGCCTTCCGGCAGTTTTTCGCGCACGGTCTGCTCGATCACCCGCGGGCCGGCGAAGCCGATCAGGGCCTTCGGCTCACCGACGATGACGTCGCCGAGCATCGCCAGGCTGGCGGAAACGCCGCCGTAGACCGGGTCGGTCAGTACCGAGATGAACGGGATGCCTTCTTCGCGCAGGCGCGCCAGCACGGCCGAGGTCTTGGCCATCTGCATCAGCGAGATCAGTGCTTCCTGCATGCGCGCACCGCCGGAGGCGGAGAAGCAGACCATCGGGCAGCGGTTTTCCAGGGCGTAATTGGCGGCACGCACGAAACGCTCACCGACGATGGCACCCATGGAACCGCCCATGAACGAGAACTCGAAGGCGCTGACCACGATCGGCATGCCCATCAGGGTACCGCTCATGGAGATCAGGGCGTCCTTTTCGCCGGTCTGCTTCTGCGCACCGGTCAGGCGGTCCTTGTACTTCTTGCCGTCACGGAACTTCAGGCGGTCGACCGGCTCCAGCTCGGCACCCAGCTCGGCGCGGCCTTCCGGGTCGAGGAAGATGTCGATGCGCGCACGTGCGCCGATGCGCATGTGGTGGTTGCACTTGGGGCAGACATCGAGGGTCTTTTCCAGCTCCGGACGATACAGCACGGCCTCGCAGGCCGGGCACTTGTGCCACAGGCCTTCCGGCACCGAGCTCTTCTTCACCTCGGAACGCATGATCGATGGGATCAGTTTGTCGACTAACCAGTTGCTCATGCTTTCTTTCTCCAGTATTGGCGGACGGGGACCGGACTGGCCGGCCATGCCCTGCCCTTGAGCTCAAATTCTTCTATGAAACGATGACGGCCCGGCCGCAGGGGCTGCCTGCGTACCGCGCCGTCTTCAATCTGTGTTGTGGCCATGCGGCATGCCGCCGGCCGCCCCGCAGGGCTGCGAAACCTATGGACGATGGCGCGCCGCCAGCCGTCACATCTGCCGTCACGCCTGTTTCACCGCACGCATGAAGGCTTCGATCTTCGCCGCATCCTTGATGCCCTTGGCCTGCTCCACGCCACCACTGACATCCACCGCATACGGCCGCACCTGGGCGATCGCCTGGCCGACGTTATCGGCCGACAGCCCGCCCGCGAGGATGATCGGCTTGCTCAGCCGCGCCGGCACCAGCGACCAGTCGAAGGCCTCGCCGGTACCGCCAGGCACACCGGCCACGTAGGTGTCGAGGAGAATGCCGCGGGCGCCGGCATAGTGCTGGCAGGCGGCTTCCAGGTCATCGCCCGGGCGCACGCGCAGGGCCTTGATCCAAGGGCGATGATAGCCTTCGCAATCGGCCGGGGTTTCGTCGCCGTGGAACTGTAGCAGGTCCAGCGGCACCACCTCGAGAATCTCGTTCAGCTCGCAACGCGAGGCGTTGACGAACAGCCCGACCGTGGTCACGAACGGCGGCAGCTCGGCAATGATCGCCCGCGCCTGGCGCACGTCCACGGCACGCGGGCTCTTGGCATAGAAGACGAAACCGATGGCATCGGCCCCCGCCTCGGCGGCGGCAAGCGCGTCCTCGATGCGGGTAATCCCGCAGATCTTGCTGCGAACGTTGCTCATGGACTGCAAACCCTGAGTGAACTTGTGAAGGGCCCGATGTTAGCAAATGACTTTTGACGCGTCAGTCGGCCAACGCCTCGTAACCGCTCAAAAAGTGTGGGCCGATGTAACGCTGCGGCAGCTGGAACTCCTCCGGGTACTCCACTTGCACCAGGTACAAGCCGTAAGGGTGCGCGGTAACTCCGCCCTCGCGGCGGTTGCGCCCTTCCAGCACCTCGCGCGCCCATTCGACCGGGCGCTCACCGGCACCGATGGTCATCAGTACGCCGGCAATGTTGCGCACCATGTGGTGCAGGAAGGCGGTGGCACGCACGTCCAGCACGATCATCTGACCGTGGCGGGTCACGCGCAGGTGATGAATGTGCTTGATAGGCGACTTGGCCTGGCACTGGCTGGCACGGAAGGCGCTGAAGTCATGGGTACCGAGCAGGTACCGGGCCGCCTGGGCCATGCGCTCGACGTCCAGCGGGCGGTGGTTCCAGGTCACTTCCTCGGCCAGGTGAGCGGGGCGGATCGGGTCGTTGTAGATCACGTAGCGGTAGCGCCGGGCACAGGCCTTGAAGCGCGCATGGAAGTCGGCCGGCATCGGCCGCGACCAGACCACGCTGATGTCGTGGGGCAGGTTGAAGTTGGTGCCCAGGGTCCAGGCACGCTCGTCACGCACGGCGCGGGTGTCGAAATGCACGATCTGCCCGCAGCCGTGCACGCCGGCATCGGTGCGCCCGGCGCAGATGACGCTGATCGGCTCGTCGGCCACCTTCGACAGCGCCTGTTCGAGGGCCTGCTGGACGCTGGGTACACCGCTAGCCTGGCGCTGCCAGCCGCGGTAGCGCGAGCCCTTGTATTCCACACCCAGGGCAATGCGGGTGAAGCCTTCGGCGGCCGATTCGGTGGCGGCGGTGTCGATGATGTCCAAGAGCGTGAAACCTGTGGGTGATACGGAGTGGCGGGGATTATAACGACAACGGCAGCCCTGTAGGGCTGCCGTCGTGGTTGTTGCTGCCTGAAGCGGAATCAGACCAGGCGCGAGAGCATCTCTTCGGCTTCCTGACGCTGGCCGTCATCACCATCCTTGACCACTTCGTCGAGGATGTCGCGGGCGCCCTGGTGGTCGCCCATGTCGATGTAGGCGCGAGCCAGGTCGAGCTTGGTCGCGACTTCGTCGGCACCGGAGAAGAAGTCGAAGTCGAGGTCGTCTAGCGGCTCGGGCTCGGCGGCGGCGTCTTCGGCGGTGAAGTGCGGCTCCAGCGATGGCGATTCCAGGCTCTGCGACAGCTTGTCGAGCTCGGCGTTGACGTCGCTCAGTTCCGAAGCAAAGCTCTTGGCTGCCGGCGAGTCGTCATCCAGCGATAGCGACAGGTCGAAGTCTTCCGGCAGTTCCAGCTCGGAAATCGGGTCGAATTCCGGGATGGCGTCGAAGGCTGCCAGTTCGGCGGCAACATCCACCGGTTCTTCTTCTGTCGCAACCGGGGCAGCCGTTTCGCCACTGTCCAGATCGAAATCGGCCAGGTCGAAATCAGCCAGATCATCAACGCTCTGCGGCTCGGCCTGGGCCTGGGCCAACAAGGCTTCGAAATCGGCATCGGCATCGGTTTCCGAGGCAACAGCTGCCGGCTCGGCTTCCACCTGTGCTTCGGCCAGCGGCGCCTCATCCAGCATTGGCGGCTCGAGTTGATCATCCACCGGCAGATCATCACCCAGGCTCAGGTCGAAGGCGCTGTCCAGGTCGTTGTCATCGAGCACCGAGGTCTCGGTGAAAGCCTCGGCGGCGGCTTCAAGCTCAGGTTCAGGTGCTGGCTCAGGTGCCGGCTCTGGCTCGACGACCGCCTGCGGCTCAGGCTCTGCTTCTGCTGGCGCCTGCGGCTCTTCCTGAAGCAACTCCTGCACATACTGCTCGTCCATTTCGGCGGCCAGTGCCGCAGCACCCACGCCAGCGGCGGCAGCAGCAGCGAGCCCCAGCATGGCCGGGTAGCGCTCCTTGAGGCTGTTGACCTGCGCAGTGTTCGCTTCGCTGCCAGGCAGCTTGCGTTCCTGTTCAACGAAGGCGCTGTGATCGCCCTGGCGCGCGTAGACGTCCATCAGCTTGAGGCGCAGGGTGTCATTTTCCGGCTGCGCCGCCACGGCTGCTTCCAGCAGGTCAGCCGCGTGATTCAGGCGACCACGCGACAAGCTCAGATCAACCTCAGCCAGCAGTTCGGCATTCGGGTCCTGTACCGGCGCGGGCTCGGCAACCGCGGCCACGGTCGCGGGGGCAGGCGGTTTTTCCGCAGCCACGGCAGCAGCAGCGGAAGCCGCCACCACGGCAGGCGACAAGGTCACGCTCGGCGCGGACACTTCCAGCTCATCGAAGCTGCTTGGTGGCAGGTCGAGATCCGGGCTGCGCTCGCCCTCCTCGGCCAGCGCGCGGGCCATGCGCAGGTGTTTTTCCGCTTCTTGCTGGGCCTTGCGCTTGCGCGCCAACAGCAACAGCAGGAGCAACAGCACCAGGAACGCGGAGCCGGCGATCAGGCCGAGCACCACAGGGTTGGCCAGCATCTCGTCGATTGCGCCTGGCTGCGCAGGCGCAGCCTCGTCGGCGGGGGCTGCAGCCGGGGCCGTATCGACAGCGGCCGGCGCCGGCGCGACCACAGGCTCGGCCGGGGCCGCCTCTACCGCAGCGGGCTGCGCAAGGGCCGGCTCACCCGGCAAGGCGCCCGCAGGCGGTGCTTCAGCTGCCGCGCCCTGGGCTTCCAGGCGCGCCAACTGGTCATTCTTCAGCTGGATCAGCTTCTGCAGCTTGTCCATCTGGCTCTGCAGGTCGCTCACCCGGCTCTTCAGCTCGTCGTTGTCACGACGGCTGGTATCCAGGCTTTCCTGGGCCACCGCCAGCTTGTCGTTGATGGCCTTGGCGCTGTTGCCGCCAGCCTGCTTGCCGGGGCTGACCAGGCGCAGGTTGTCGCCCTGGGCTATACGCTCGGGCGCGGCATCGGCGGCACCGCGACGGGTGGCATCCAGCTGCCGCGCACGCGGCCCCAGGCGCCGGCCCTCACGCCAGGCCGCGTACTGCTCGGCCACTTCGCGATTGGCTTCACCCTGGGGAATGCTCTGGACCTGCTGCTGGTCGGGCAGGCGCAAGACCTGGCCAATCTTCAGCTGGTTGATGTTGTTGCCGATGAAGGCATCCGGGTTGAGCGCCTGGATGGCGATCATGGTCTGCTGCACCGAGCCACCGCTCTGAGTATTGCGGGCGGCGATCTGCCATAGGGTATCGCGGCGCTTGGTGGTGTAGCTGCCTGCGCTGCTGGTAGCCGGGTTGACATTGGCCGCTGCGGGCTGCTGGCCCTGGGCCTTGGCCTGGTCGAGCAGCACGCTGTAGTCGCGCAGCAGGCGACCCTGGGGCCACATGACCTGAACCAGGAACTTGACCACCGTACCGGGCAGTGGCTGGCTGGAGGTAACCCGCAGCACGCTCTTGCCGTTGGGGTTGATCACCGGGGTGAAGGTCAGGTCTTCGAGGTAGCTAGGAAACGCCACCCCGGCCTTGCTGAACTCTTCCGGTGGCGCCAGGCTCGGCGCCACTTCGGCTGCGGTGAGGTCGCGCACGTCGAGCAGTTCGATCTCGGCGTCCAGAGGCTGGTTCTGTGCCGACTTCAATGTCAGTTCACCCAACCCCAGGGCATTCGCCATGCCCGACGTCAGCGCAGACGCTGCCGCCATGGCCAGAACCAGTTTGCGAATTCGAAGCATGACCTCTTCCCTTGTATGAATCGTCCCAAAAACCTGCATGCGGCGCGGGACAAAAGTGCTTGCCAGTATCTTTTACGCCATGTGTTTAATCAACAATTGCGCCACCTGCACGGCGTTCAAAGCAGCGCCCTTGCGCACATTGTCGGTGGTTAACCAGAGGTTGAGCTGCTGGTTTTCGTCAATTCCATGGCGTACACGACCAACATAGACCACGTCTTGGCCGACTGCGTCACCGACCGGGGTCGGATAATCATCGTTTTCCACCAGCTCGACACTTTCGGCCTGTTCCAATGCCTGGTTGACCTGTGCCAGATCGACCGCGCGACCACTCTGCACCGCCACACTGAAGCTATCGCCGAAAAACACCGGGACTTGAATGCAGCTCACCGAAATCTTCAGCTCCGGCAGACCCAACAGCACGCGCAGTTCGCCAACCAGGCGGCGTTCCACGGCGGTATGACCCTGCTCGTCGACGGCACCGACCTGGGCCAGCACGTTGAAGGCCATCTGCCGATCGAAGAAGCGTGGCTCCAGCGGGCGGGCATTGAGCAGCTCGGCGGTTTGCCGGGCCAGTTCGCTGACCGCTTCGCGACCTTGCGCGGACACCGCCAGGGCGGCCATGACCTGCACCCGTTCGATATCCAGCTGACCCTTGAGCGGTGCCAGGGCAACCGCCACGGCAACGGCTGCGCAGCTGGGGCTGGTAATGCGTGCTGGCAGGGTCAGTGTGGCAATGCTGTCGCCATTGGCCTCCGGGACCACGGCCAGGGCATTTTCCAGGCCACCGGAAAGGTCGATGACCGTGCAGCCGGCCTGCTCGGCCTTGCTGGCAAAGCTGCGGCTGACGGCCGGGCTGGCGGCGAAGAAGGCCAGCTTGACCTGGGCGAAGTCGAAGCTGTCGACTTCACGCACCTTGAGCTTCTTGCCGGCGAACATCACGCTGCTGCCCGCCGACTCCATGCTGGCCAGCAGGTGCAGGGTGCCGACCGGGAAGGCCAGTTCTTCGAGGATCTGCACGAGGGTTTCACCGACGCTGCCGGTGGCGCCGACGACGGCGATGTCCAGGGGGATGGTCATGGTAGAGATCCTTTTGCTGAAACGGCGGGGGGCGGCACTTTACTTGGATTGTAGTGTTTTGTCTTTGCTGGCCTTTTCGCGGCGGTTCGACGCCTTGATGAGGCCGGCACAGGCATAAAAAAACCCGCGCTGTCACCAGCGCGGGTTTTCGGTGCAGCAGCAGCGATCAACGCTCCAGCAGGATCCGCAGCATGCGGCGCAGCGGTTCGGCGGCGCCCCACAGCAGCTGGTCACCCACGGTGAAAGCGCCCAGGTACTGGGAGCCCATGTTCAGCTTGCGCAGGCGACCAACCGGGATGTTCAAGGTGCCGGTGACCTTGGTCGGGGTCAGCTCTTGCATGCTGATCTCGCGCTGGTTCGGCACCAGTTTCACCCACGGGTTGTGCTGGCTGATCATGCCTTCGATGTCGGCCAGTGGCACGTCCTTGTTCAGCTTGATGGTCAGCGCCTGGCTGTGGCAGCGCATGGCGCCGATGCGCACGCAGATGCCATCGACCGGAATCGGGCTCTTGAAGCGGCCGAGGATCTTGTTGGTCTCGGCCTGGGCCTTCCACTCTTCGCGGCTCTGCCCGTTCGGCAGCTCCTTGTCGATCCACGGGATGAGGCTGCCGGCCAGCGGCACGCCGAAGTTCTCGGTCGGGAACGCTTCGCCACGCATGGTCTCGGCCACCTTGCGGTCGATGTCGAGGATGGCGCTGGCCGGGTTGGCCAGGTCATCGGCAACGGCCGCATGGGTAGCGCCCATCTGCTTGATCAGCTCGCGCATGTTCTGCGCGCCCGCACCAGAGGCCGCCTGGTAGGTCATGGCGCTCATCCACTCGACCAGGCCGGCCTCGAACAGGCCGCCCAGGCCCATCAGCATCAGGCTGACGGTGCAGTTGCCGCCGATGTAGTTCTTGGTACCGGCGTCGAGCTGCTGGTCGATGACCTTGCGGTTGACCGGGTCGAGCACGATGACCGCGTCATCCTGCATGCGCAGCGACGAAGCGGCATCGATCCAGTAACCCTGCCAGCCGGCTTCACGCAGCTTGGGGAACACCTCGTTGGTGTAGTCGCCGCCCTGGCAGGTCAGGATCACGTCGAGGGTCTTGAGTTCTTCAATCGAATAAGCGTCCTTGAGCGGAGCAATATCCTTGCCCACGTTCGGGCCCTGGCCACCCACGTTGGACGTGGTGAAGAACACTGGCTCGATAAGGTCGAAATCCTGCTCCTCCAGCATCCGCTGCATGAGCACGGAACCGACCATGCCGCGCCAACCGATCAGACCTACACGTTTCATCGCAACTACACCTTTGCTAAAAGTGGGCCGCCACCTCGAGTTTTTGGTGGCGGGCCAGAGAGATTACAGATTCCGCAGCGCTGCGACTACTGCGTCGCCCATTTCCTGCGTGCCTACTTTGTCGCAGCCGGCCGACCAGATGTCACCGGTACGCAGGCCCTGGTCCAGCACAACGCTGACAGCCTTCTCGATCGCCTCGGCTGCTGCCTGCTGGTTGAAGCTGTAACGCAGCATCATCGACACCGACAAGATGGTCGCCAGCGGGTTGGCGATGCCCTGCCCGGCGATGTCCGGAGCCGAACCATGGCAAGGCTCGTACATGCCCTTGTTGTCGGCGTCCAGGGATGCCGAAGGCAGCATGCCGATGGAACCGGTCAGCATGGAAGCTTCATCCGACAGGATGTCACCGAACATGTTGTCGGTCACTACCACGTCAAACTGTTTCGGGGCGCGGACCAGCTGCATGGCAGCGTTGTCGACGTACATGTGGCTCAGTTCGACGTCCGGGTAGTCCTTGGCCACGTCTTCGACCACTTCACGCCACAGCTGGCTGGAAGCCAGGACGTTGGCCTTGTCCACCGAGCACAGCTTCTTGCCGCGCACGCGGGCCATGTCGAAGCCGACACGGGCAATACGGCGCACTTCGCTTTCGCTGTACGGCAGGGTGTCGTAGGCCTGGCGCTCGCCGCCTTCCAGCTCGCGCTGGCCACGCGGGGCACCGAAGTAGATGCCACCGGTCAGCTCACGGACGATGAGGATATCCAGGCCCGAGACGATTTCCGGCTTCAGCGAGGAAGCGTCGGCCAGTTGCGGGTAGAGGATGGCCGGGCGCAGGTTGGCGAACAGGCCCAGTTGCGAACGGATTTTCAGCAGGCCGCGTTCCGGGCGGATGTCACGCTCGATCTTGTCCCATTTCGGGCCGCCCACGGCGCCCAGCAGCACGGCGTCGGCCTTGCGCGCACGTTCCAGGGTTTCATCGGCCAGCGGTACGCCGTGCTTGTCGATGGCGGCGCCGCCGATCACGTCGTGCTCAAGGCTGAAACCGAGCTGGAACTTGTCGTTGGCCAGCTCCAGCACCTTGACCGCCTCGGCCATGATTTCCGGGCCGATGCCATCACCTGGGAGAATCAGAATCTGCTTGCTCATGCTTTCCTCTATCCATTCACGCGGTGCGGCCAAACGGGCCCCACCGAAAAATTCTTATCGCTCGGCCCACAACACCAGCACATCGGTGCTGAACGAGCCATCGGCCTCGATCTGGTAATACTGCCGTACTTCTTCGCCCATGGCTTGCTGCAATTGGAGGATGGCAACGCGCATCGGCTGCGGGGTGCGCATGCGCTCGACCCAGCTGCTGAACTCCAGGCGCAATGGCTGGCGCGTGTGGCTGCGCACGTGCAGGCCGGCTTCGCTGACCTGGCGCTGCCATTCGGCGGCAGAGTAGTCGCGCACGTGACTGGTGTCGCGCAGCACTTCCACAGTCTGCAGGTAGGTGTCGAGCAGCGGGCTGCCCGGCGACATCACGTCGATGAACGCAGCCACGCCACCCGGCTTGAGCACCCGGCGCACTTCGCGCAGGGCCAGGCCGAGGTCGCTCCAGTGATGAGCCGAATAGCGGCTGAAGACGAAATCGAACGAAGCGTCGGCGAACGGCAAACGTTCGGCGGCACCGCGTTCAGTGGTGATATTGCCCAGGCCGCGCTCGCTGGCGGCGCTGGCGACCACGTCGAGCATCGATTGCGAGAGGTCGTAGGCGACCACTTCGGCGACCAGGGGCGCGACATGAAAACTGACATGACCGGCACCGCAACCCAGGTCCAGCACGCGGGCATTGCCACGCCCTGCCAGTGCTGCCTGCAGCAGGGCAAATTCGCTGCCCTGGGCGTGCACGGCGCTGCTGAGGTAGGCGCTGGCCTGTTCGCCGAACTGGCGTTGGACCACATCGGTGTGGGTGGTACTGGTCATGGTTAAATCCTTTTGGTTTTTTGTTGCCTGTTCTGGCCCTTTCGCGGGCTTGCCTGCGAAAGGGCCAGTACTGCCACCTACAAACAATCAGGCATCACGGAACAGCCAAGGCTGGCCGACGCGGTGCTTGCCTTCGAATGCCTTGATCGCGTCGCTGTCCTGCAAGGTCAGGCCGATGTCGTCCAGGCCATTGAGCAGGCAGTGCTTGCGGAACGCGTCGATCTCGAAGTGCAGCACCTTGCCATCCGGACGGGTCACCGCCTGCGCCTGCAGGTCGATGGTCAGCTGGTAGCCAGGGTTGGCTTCGACCTGCTTGAACAGCTCGTCGACCTCTTCGTCGCTGAGGATGATCGGCAGCAAGCCGTTCTTGAAGCTGTTGTTGAAGAAGATGTCAGCGAAGCTCGGCGCGATCACGCTGCGGAAGCCGTATTCGTCCAGCGCCCACGGCGCGTGCTCACGGCTCGAACCGCAACCGAAGTTCTCCCGCGCCAGCAGCACGCTGGCCCCCTGGTAACGTGCGTGGTTGAGCACGAATTCCTGGTTCAGCGGGCGCTTGCTGTTGTCCTGGTACGGCTGGCCGACATCCAGGTAACGCCACTCGTCGAACAGGTTGGGGCCGAAGCCGGTGCGCTTGATCGACTTGAGGAACTGCTTGGGGATGATCTGGTCGGTGTCGACGTTGGCACGATCCAACGGCGCAACGAGACCGGTGTGCTGGGTAAAGGCTTTCATGCTGCGCTCCCTTGGATCAACTCGCGGACATCGATGAAGTGGCCGGTCACCGCGGCGGCGGCGGCCATGGCCGGGCTGACCAGGTGGGTACGGCCACCGGCGCCCTGACGGCCTTCGAAGTTGCGGTTGGAGGTGGACGCGCAGTGCTCGCCACTTTCCAGGCGGTCCGGGTTCATCGCCAGGCACATCGAGCAGCCCGGCTCACGCCATTCGAAGCCGGCTTCGAGGAAGATCTTGTCCAGGCCTTCACGCTCGGCCTGGGCCTTGACCAGGCCCGAACCCGGTACCACCAGCGCCTGCTTGACCGTCGCGGCGACCTTGCGGCCCTTGGCGATCTCGGCGGCGGCGCGCAGGTCTTCGATGCGCGAGTTGGTGCACGAGCCGATGAATACGCGGTCGAGCTTGATGTCGGTGATCGCCTGGTTGGCGGCAAGGCCCATGTACTTGAGGGCACGCTCGATCGAACCACGCTTGATCAGGTCTGGCTCGGCGGCCGGGTCCGGGACACGCTGGTCAACGGCCAACACCATCTCCGGCGAAGTACCCCAGCTGACTTGCGGCTTGATCTGCGCAGCGTCCAGCTCGACCACGGTGTCGAACACGGCGTCGTCGTCGGAAACCAGGTCCTTCCACGCTTCAACGGCACGCTTCCAGTCCTCGCCCTTCGGCGCGTACGGACGGCCTTCGACGTAGGCGACGGTGGTGGCATCCGTTGCTACCAGGCCAACACGGGCACCGGCTTCGATGGACATGTTGCAGATGGTCATGCGGCCTTCCATCGACAATTCGCGGATGGCGCTACCAGCGAATTCCATGGCATGACCGTTACCACCGGCGGTGCCGATCTTGCCGATAACGGCAAGGACGATGTCCTTGGCAGTGACGCCGGCCGGCAACTGGCCTTCGACACGCACCAGCATGTTCTTCATCTTCTTGGCGACCAGGCACTGGGTGGCGAGCACGTGCTCGACCTCGGACGTGCCGATGCCATGGGCCAAGGCACCGAAAGCGCCGTGGGTGGAGGTGTGCGAGTCGCCGCAGACCACGGTCATGCCTGGCAAGGTGGCGCCCTGCTCCGGGCTGATGACGTGGACGATGCCCTGGCGTTCGTCGTTCATCTTGAATTCGACGATGCCATATTCGTCACAGTTCTCATCGAGGGTCTGCACCTGCAGGCGCGACACCTGGTCGACGATGGCTTCGATGCCGCCCTTGCGCTCTGGCGTGGTCGGCACGTTGTGGTCCGGGGTGGCGATGTTGGCATCGATGCGCCACGGCTTGCGGTTGGCCAGGCGCAGGCCTTCGAAGGCCTGGGGCGACGTCACTTCGTGAATAATATGGCGGTCGATGTAGATCAAGGACGAGCCGTCATCACGGCGCTTGACCTCATGGGCTTCCCAGAGTTTGTCGTAGAGCGTTTTGCCAGCCATCAGACTGTTCCTCATCAGCGTCTTTCTATGCCAAAGACCCCTTGGCTTGTACGGACGATGCTATGGGGTTAGATTGAATAACTCAAATTCATATTTTTTATGCTTTGGATAACCAAAAGGAATCCTGAATCGTGGACCTGGCCAACCTGAGCGCCTTCATTGCCATTGCCGAGACCGGCAGCTTCTCCGGCGCTGGCGAACGCCTGTTCCTGACCCAGCCTGCCATCAGCAAACGTATCGCCGGCCTGGAGCAGCAACTGGATGTGCGCCTGTTCGATCGCCTGGGCCGCGAGGTGACCCTGACCGAAGCCGGCCGTGCCCTGCTGCCCCGCGCCTATCAGATCCTCAACGTCCTCGATGATACCCGACGGGCGCTGACCAACCTCAACGGCGAGGTGAGCGGTCGCCTGACCCTGGCCACCAGCCACCATATCGGCCTGCACCGCCTGCCGCCGCTGTTGCGGGCATTCACCCGCCAGCACCCTGCGGTGGCGTTGGATATTCAGTTCATGGATTCAGAACAGGCCTACGATGAAATCCTCCATGGCCGCGCTGAAATTGCCGTCATTACCCTCGCCCCCGAGCCTCATCACCTGGTCAGGGCCGTACCGGTATGGGACGACGCCCTGGATTTCGTGGCGGCACCCGAGCATCCACTGGCCAGCAACCAGGCAGTCAGCCTGGCCGATGTCGCCCGCCACCCGGCGGTATTCCCCGGCGGCAACACCTTCACCCACCACATCGTCCAGCGCCTGTTCGAAAGCCAGGGCCTGACGCCGAACATCGCCATGAGCACCAACTACCTGGAAACCATCAAGATGATGGTGTCGATCGGCCTGGCGTGGAGCGTGCTGCCCCGGACTATGCTGGATGATCAGGTTGCACCCATCGCCTTGCCCGGCATACAGCTGTCGCGCCAGCTAGGCTACATTCTGCACACGGAGCGCACGCTATCGAACGCTGCAAGGGCCTTCATGGCCCTGCTCGACAGCCACGCAGGGTCCGCCTGACCGGTCGTCAGCTCGGCATTTCCAACTCATGGACGCGTCACACGCCAAAGGTCTGGTACCAATGCCCAAATCAGCAAATCGCTTTCCGCGCCTGCCGCGCATCCCTGCGGCCGACCCTCAGGAATCGGAACAGGCCTGGCAGAATGCCCCGCAGCTGCTGGCCGCACTCAATGGCGCACGCCTGGGCGCCTGGCTGTGGGATATCGACACCGGCCGGATCAGCTGGTCACGGGGTACCCAGGCGCTGTTCGGCTTCGACCCGCAACGCCCGCTGCCCAATGACATCGACTACCTCGACCTGCTGCCGGAAGAAGACCGCGCCCGCACCCGCCAGCTGTTCCACGCGGTGGTCAATGGCGAGCCGGTGGAACAGGCCATGCGCCATCGCATCCGCTGGCCGGACGGCAGCCTGCACTGGCTGGAAATCAACGGCAGCCTGACCCACGATCGCCATGGACGACGCCAGATGATCGGGGTGATCCGCGAAATCACCCGCCAGCGCGAACGGGAAACCGCGCTGATCAACTCGGAAAAGCGCTTCGCCACGTTGTTCCACCTGAGCCCCAACGCCATTTTGCTGAGCCGCCGCCAGGACGGCATGATCATCGAGGTCAACCAGCACTTCGAGGACATGTTCGGCTGGCCCGGCGGCCAGGTCATCGGCAAGACCAGCCTCGAACTGGGCCTGTGGGTCAACCCCGAGCAACGCCACCAGGTCATCGAGGCCACCCGCGGCAACCACGGCCCGGCGATCATGGAAGTGCAGTTCCGTGCCAGCACCGGCAAGCTCCACGACGGCATCCTGTGCACCCAGAGCATCGAGATGGAGGGCGTCACCTACCTGATCAGCACCTTCGTCGACACCACCGAGCGCAAACGCGCCGAACAGGCCCTCAAGGACAGCCAGGAGCGCCTCGACCTGGCGCTGGACTCGGCACAGCTGGGCACCTGGGACTGGCACATCCCCAGCGGCATGCTCTACGGCTCGGCCCGCGCCGCGCAATTGCACGGGCTGGACCCGGTGCCGTTCCATGAGTCGTACGACGCGTTCTTCGAGGGCGTACCGGAACACGAACGCGCCAGCATGCGCCAGGCTTACCGCAGCCTGCGCGAAGGCCCGGCCGGCAACTACCAGATCACCTACCGCGTGCAACTGGAAAACGGCACCTCGCGCTACATCGAAAGCCGTGCACGCCTGTATCGCGACGACCAGGGCAACCCGTTGCGCATGGCGGGCACCCTGCTCGATATCACCGAGCAGGTGGAGCGTGAACAGCGCCTGAGCGCCTCGGAAGAAAAATTCGCCAGCCTGTTTCAGGTCAGCCCCGACCCGATCTGCGTGACCCGCCAGGACACTGGCCAGTTCATCGAGATCAACCCGGCCTTCACCCAGACCTTTGGCTGGAGTGCCGAACAGGTGATCGGCCGTACCGCCGAAGAGATCGGCCTGTGGGCCGAATCGACCGAACGCGCCCAGCGCATCGAACGGGTGATCCGCGAACAGGCACTGAGCAATGTGGCTGTGGTGGTCAACCACCGCAACGGCGCGCCGCTGACCTGTGTCATCGCCAGCCGCCTGATCAGCGTCGATGACCAGCCGTGCAGCGTCACCACCCTACGCGACATCACCCAGCAGCAACGCGCCGAGGCGGCGCTCAAATCCAGCGAAGAGAAGTTCGCCAAGGCCTTCCACTCCAGCCCCGACGCCATCACCATCACCGAGCGCCGCAGCGGCCGCTACCTGGAAGTCAACGACGGCTTCTGCCGGCTGACCGGCTACAGCGCTGACGAAGTGATCGGCCGCAGCGTCTACGAAGTCGGCATCTGGGCCGACGACAAGCAACGCAGCGCCCTGCTCACCGAACTCAAGGAGCGCGGCCGGGTGCACCACCGGGAGATGCTCGGGCGCAACAAGCGCGGCGACATCCTCACCGTGGAGGTGTCGGTGGAGCCGATCAGCCTCAATGAGGTCGACTGCCTGCTGCTGACCGCCCGCGATGTCAGCCAGCTGAAGAACGCCCAGGCGCAGATCCGCCACCTCGCCTACCACGACCCGCTGACCAACCTGCCCAACCGCGCCCTGCTGATGGACCGCCTGAGCCAGCAGATCGCCCTGCTGCGCCGCCACAACCTGCGTGGCGCGCTGCTGTTCCTCGACCTTGACCACTTCAAGCACATCAACGACTCGCTCGGCCACCCGGTGGGCGACACGGTGCTGAAGATCATCACCGCACGCCTGGAGGCCAGCGTCCGCCTGGAGGACACGGTGGCGCGCCTGGGTGGCGATGAGTTCGTGGTGCTGCTCAGCGGCCTGGAAGGCAGCCGCGAGGCCGTGGAAAACAAGGTCCGCGAGCTTGCCGACACCTTGCGCGAACTGCTGGCCGAGCCGATGTCGCTGGACGGCCAGCGCCTGCAGGTGACGCCGAGCATCGGCGTGGCGCTGATCCCCGACCATGGCGCAACCCCGGCCGACCTGCTCAAGCGCGCCGACATTGCCCTGTACCGGGCCAAGGATTCGGGGCGCAACACCACCCAGCTATTCCACACCACCATGCAAAAGGCCGCCAGCGAGCGCCTGCGCATGGAAAGCGACCTGCGCCTGGCCCTGGCCCGCGGCGAGCTGGCCTTGCATTTCCAACCCCAGGTCGACGCCCGCGACAATCGCATCGTCGGTGCCGAAGTGCTGCTGCGCTGGCACCATCCACAGCTGGGCCAGCAACCGCCCGCGCAATTCATCCAGGTACTCGAAGAAAGCGGCCTGATTCTGGAAGTTGGCAGCTGGATCCTCGACGAAGCCTGCGACGCTTGCGCACACATGCTGGAAGACGGCCTGATCGACGCCAATGACTTCAGCCTGTGCGTGAACATCAGCCCGCGGCAGTTCCGCCAGAACGATTTCGTCGAGCGTGTGCTGCGCAGCCTGGACGACTACCGCCTGCCGCGGCAGATGCTGAAGCTGGAGATCACCGAAGGCATCGTCATCCAGAACCTGGAAGACACCATCAGCAAGATGCGTGAACTCAAGCGCTACGGCGTGAGCTTTGCCATGGACGACTTCGGCACTGGCTATTCCTCGTTGACCTACCTCAAGCGCCTGCCGGTGGATGCGCTGAAAATCGACCAGACGTTCGTCCGCGACGCGCCGGAAGACCCCAACGATGCCGAGATTGTCCGCGCCATCGTGGCCATGGCCCGCAGCCTTGACCTGGCGGTGATTGCCGAAGGGGTGGAGCTGACCGAGCAACTGGCGTTTCTCGAACGCCTGGGTTGCCACCTGTATCAGGGCTACCTGCACAGCCGACCGCTGCCGCTGCCGGAGTTCAGGCAGATGTTGCTGGAAGCACCGGCGGATTACTGAAACAAAAAAAGGGCACCCGAAGGTGCCCTTTCTTTCATCCCGCCGAACTCAGTTCAAGGCTGGCTTGTCGCCATTGATCGGGATGCGCTTGGCCTTGGCCTCTTCCGGCACGATGCGCAGCAGGTCGATGCTGAGCAGGCCATTGGCCAGGCCCGCCGACTTGACCTCGATATGGTCAGCCAGACGGAACGACAGCTTGAAGGCGCGCTGGGCAATCCCCTGATGCAGGTAGGTCACTTCAGCGGCGCCGTTTTCGCGCTTGCCACCGATAACGGTCAGGACACCCTTTTCGACTTGAAGGTCGAGGTCCTGCTCCTGGAAACCGGCTGCGGCAACCACGATGCGATAGTGGTCATCGCCATGTTTTTCCACGTTGTAGGGAGGGTAGCTGCTACCCGCCTCGTTGCGTGCTGCGGACTCGAACAGGTCATTGAAACGGTCGAAGCCAACGGAATGGCGGAACAGTGGAGCGAGAGAGAAAGCGGTAGTCATGGTCATGAACTCCTGAGATTCAGCAAGTAAAGTCACTACGCGACCCGACTTCGGCATCGCGTACTCAAGAGATAGGGTCGGCGGGAAAGCTTTCAAGGGGCGAGCTGAAAAATCTGTTCGAAGCTGATGGCCCTTTCGCGGGACAAGCCCGCGAAAGGGCCAGATCAGGCAACACAAGCCTCGAAGGAGATCGCATCAACCCCAAGCAACCGACTGATCCGAGCGCAATCATCCTCACGCCGCAGCTCGGCAAACAGCACCACCGCCTCGGGATAACTGCGGGTCAGCATCGCCAGCCACTGCTTCATCCGCCCCGGCGCATAGCGCGGCGACAGCTTGGCCTGGGCCTGGCGCCAGAACTCGCGCAACAACGGCAGCAGCCCATCCCAGCTCATCGGCTGGTAGTCGTGCCCATCCCGTGCCGCCGTGATCTGCAGGGCCAGGTCCGGGCGCGACACCAGCCCGCGCCCCAGCATGATGTCTTCGGCACCACTGACTTCGCGGCACCGCCGCCAGTCGTCGACGGTCCAGATTTCACCGTTGGCGAATACCGGCACCCGGACCACATCCTGCACCCGCGCCACCCACTCCCAGTGAGCGGGTGGCTTGTAGCCTTCAACCTTGGTCCGCGCATGCACCACCAGGTGCGCCGAGCCACCCTCGGCCAAGGCCGTGGCACAGTCCAGCGCCCCGTCCGGGCTGTCGAAACCCAGGCGCATCTTGGACGTGACCGGGATGTGCGCCGGCACCGCGCGACGCACTTCACGGACGATGGCATGCAGCAGTTCAGGCTCCTTGAGCAGCACCGCACCACCACGCGACTTGTTCACGGTCTTGGCCGGGCAACCGAAGTTCAGGTCGATTACCGGCGCGCCCAGTTCGCAGGCCAACGCGGCATTCTCCGCCAGGCATACTGGGTCCGAACCCAGCAACTGCACACGCATCGGCACGCCAGCAGCCGTGCGGGCACCCTGACGCAGCTCAGGGGCGAGCTTGTCGAACGAGGAAGCCGGCAGCAGGCGGTCGCACACGCGGATGAACTCGGTGACGCACCAATCGATGCCGCCCACTCGGGTCAGGACGTCGCGCAGGATGTTGTCGACCAGCCCCTCCATGGGGGCCAGGGCAATTTGCATGTCTGGGTCTCGGCGGAAAAAGGCGGCAGTCTAGCAAAAAATGCTGCCGCTTCAGCTGCCGATCAGCGCCGGCCCGTAACCGTCGAGGAACTCCGCCGGCATGCGCTTGGGCTTGCCGCTGGACAGCTCGATGCAAGCGAAGGTGGTCTGCGCGCGCAGCAAGGTCACACCATCGCGTGGGCGCTTGAGCTGGAAGCGCCGGGTCATGCGCAGGCGCTGGTCCCAGTCGATGATCCAGGTGGCCAGTTGCAGCTCATCATCCTCGTAGCCTGCTGCGAGGTAGTCGATTTCGTGACGTACCACTGCCATGGCGCGGTCCAGGCGCCGGTATTCGGCCAGGTCCAGGCCCAGGCGCTGGGAGTGGCGCCAGGCGCAGCGCTCCAGCCAGGTCACGTAGACCGCGTTGTTGGCGTGGCCGAGGCCGTCGATGTCCTCGCTGCCGACGCGCAGGTCGATGATGAATGGCGTTTCCAGGTCCCAGCTCATGCCCGCTCCCACTATCAGTGAACGGGCGGAGTGTAACGGAAGTTCAAGCGCTCTGCCGCGAAGGTTCACGGGCCAGCAGCTCCAATACCGCCTCGCCCAGGCGCGGGTCAGCCAGCACGCGCTGGTGCCCACCTTCCTCCAGCAGCATCAGCCGGCTATCGAACCAGGCCTTGTGGATGACCTGCGCCTCACCGGCAGGCACCAGCGGGTCATCCGCGGCATGCACTACCAGACCGGGCAGTTCCAGTTGGTAACCGCTGACATCGAGGCGGGCGATCTGCATGCCGACATCCTGTTCAACCTGACGAATGAACGCCGCCCTGGCCCGCGCAGGCAAGCCCAGACGATGGGCAAACCCACGCAGCACACCAAGCAACTGCGCTGGCGCCGCAATGCTCACTGCAGCCTCGGCACGCAGCCCCATCTGCAGGGCCAGCATCACACTGGCGCCGCCCATGGAATGACCGATCACGGCACGCAGCGGCGGCAGTTCGGCGGCCGCTTCCAGCAGCGCCCGGGCAAACAGCACCACATGCGCCTGCTGGCCGGGCGAGCGGCCATGGGCCGGGCCCTCCAGCGACACCACCGTGTGCCCCGCCTGCACCAGGGTTTCGATCAGAGCCGCGAACTGGGTTGGGCGGCCTTCCCAGCCATGCATCAGCAACACCGTCGGCCCCTTGCCCCAACGCAAGGCCGACAGACCGAAGCGCAAGGTGATGCGCTCGGCACTGGCCAGCAGCGGCAGCTCCCATTGCCGGGGCGGCAGGTTGCGCGGGGTCATGAAGGCACGGCGCATCTTGCCGGCAATGTGTTCGGGGGCCAGTCGACCCAGGGTGCCATTCACGCCACGAATCCAGCTCAGGGTAGTCATCGCCTTGCTCCAGGATCAGGGGTATCAGAGAACTGCCGACTTGGCGGCACGCAGAATGCGATCAGACAACTCACCCGGGCCCAAGGCCCGCGCCAGGGCCAGGCCACCGATCATCAGGGCCAGATCAGCCAAGGCTTTGTCGGCGTCTTCCGGGCGGTCGACCATGGCCGCCGTCATCAGCTCGATATGCTCGGCCAGCACTTCACGGAAGGCCTCGGGCAGGCGCTGCATCTCGCCGAGCGAATTGGGCAGCGGGCAGGCATGCACTTCGGCGTCACGGTGCTTGCGCGACAGGTAGAAGGCGCTCACCAGGGCCCGGCGCCCTTCCCCATCCAGGTTCGGGTCGACCTGGGCAAGCAAGGCACGGCGCTCGTTCAACAACTGGCGGAAGGCCTCGAGCATGAGCTCGTCCTTGCTCTCGAAGTGCGCGTAGAAACCGCCAACGGTCAGGCCTGCCGCGCCCATTACCTGGCTGACGCTGGGCTCGGCCGGGCCATACTGGATCAACGCGCTGCGGGCCGCTTCGAGAATGCGTTCGCGGGTCTTGCTCTTCTTGTCGCTCATGCGCTGGCTCGCCTCAAATATGATGATCGAAATATTATTCTCATCATATTTTTTGGCAAGCAGAATTTGCCACCGCTTGTCGGCGCCAACATTTTTGGGGAGGGAGAAAAACAAAAGGCCCATTCAATAAGCGAATGAGCCTTTAAAGTCCCGCAAAACGCGGGTAAAAATGGCGTCCCCTAGGGGACTCGAACCCCTGTTACCGCCGTGAAAGGGCGGTGTCCTAGGCCACTAGACGAAGGGGACGTAACCTTCGCAAAGATTCAATGAATCGAACCCTGGCAGAATTGGTGGAGCTAAGCGGGATCGAACCGCTGACCTCCTGCATGCCATGCAGGCGCTCTCCCAGCTGAGCTATAGCCCCGAAACAAAAGACTCATTCAATATGCGAACGAGCCTTTTTAAATCCCGCAAAACGCGGGTAAAAGTGGCGTCCCCTAGGGGACTCGAACCCCTGTTACCGCCGTGAAAGGGCGGTGTCCTAGGCCACTAGACGAAGGGGACGTAACCTTCGCGAAGATTCGATGAATCGAACCCTGGCAGAATTGGTGGAGCTAAGCGGGATCGAACCGCTGACCTCCTGCATGCCATGCAGGCGCTCTCCCAGCTGAGCTATAGCC
>NZ_JBIVHW010000021.1:0-15014 GCF_044749405.1 Pseudomonas sp. NPDC089422 | reverse complement strand
CCCCGGATTTCTAGCCTCTCGGCCCAGCGACGTCGTGAAACATCGCTTGTGCAAAACTGGCGTCCCCTAGGGGACTCGAACCCCTGTTACCGCCGTGAAAGGGCGGTGTCCTAGGCCACTAGACGAAGGGGACGAACCTTCTTACCTTCAAGACCCGGTTGCTGGACCCGGTCTTGCTTGTCAGCCTTGGCTGCCAAGCGGAATTTGGTGGAGCTAAGCGGGATCGAACCGCTGACCTCCTGCATGCCATGCAGGCGCTCTCCCAGCTGAGCTATAGCCCCACAATGTCGCTTTGAACAGAAGCGCTGGCTGGGTGCCTGGCGTTTCGTTTTCGTTCATCGCTGTGGACGGGGCGCATATTAAGATCCGATTGCAGGGCTGTCAAACTAAATTTTGAAAATAATCAAAATTTTTTTCACAGATAACAATCACTTACCGCCCTGCCCCGCTGAATCGGAACGCCGCGCCCTTGTAGGAGCGGCCTCGTGTCGCGAAAGGACCGCAAAGCGGTCCCTCATAATCAGCGCCAACGCATAAATCGCCGGGGCCGCTTTGCGGCCCTTTCGCGACACGAGGCCGCTCCTACAGGCCGGCGAAAGGCTGTCAGGCGATGTTGGCCAGCAGCTTTTCCCATTCCTTGTTTTCTTTCTTCGACACGCCACCGAGCAGGTCCAGGGCCTGGCGCAGGCGGTAACGGGTCAGGTCGGGACCAAGAATTTCCATGGCGTCGAGCACCGACACCGAGCTGGCCTGGCCGGTAATGGCGGCGAACATCAGCGGCATGGCATCACGCAGCTTCAGCTCCAGCGCTTCGACCACGGCCTGGATGCAGCCAGTGATGCGCTCTTTCTCCCACTGACGCAGGCTTTCCAGTTTCCACAGGATCAACTGCATCACCTGGCGCACCTGGTCGGCGGACAGCTTCTTGCTCTCGAACAGCTTGGCGTCGAGCTTGAGCGCGCCCTCGAAGAAGAAACCACCCAACGGGGCGATCTGGCTGAAGGTTTCGACCCGGCCCTGCACATGCGGGGCGATCTTCATCATGTAGTCGCTGTTGAACGCCCACTGCTGCACGCGTGCGGCGAACTCTTGCACCGGCAGCTCGCGCAGCCACTGGCCGTTGAGCCAGGACAGCTTCTCGATGTCGAAGATCGGGCCACCCAGGGAAATACGCGACAGGTCGAAGTGCTCGACCATCTCGGCCAGCGAGAACTTCTCGCGCTCGTCCGGCATCGACCAGCCCATGCGGCCGAGGTAGTTGAGCATGGCCTCGGGCATGAAGCCCATGCGCTCGTAGAAGGTCACCGAGGTCGGGTTCTTGCGCTTGGACAGCTTGGACTTGTCCGGGTTACGCAGCAGCGGCATGTAGCACAGCTTCGGCTGCTCCCAACCGAAGTACTCGTACAGCTTGATCAGCTTCGGCGCCGACGGCAGCCACTCTTCGCCACGCAGGACGTGGGTGATGCCCATCAGGTGGTCGTCGACCACGTTGGCCAGGAAATAGGTCGGCAGGCCGTCGTTCTTCATCAGCACCTGCATGTCCATGCGGTCCCATGGAATTTCGACGTCGCCACGGAGCATGTCCGGAACCACGCAGATGCCTTCGCTCGGCACCTTCATGCGGATCACGTGCGGCTCGCCAGCGGCCAGGCGGCGCTGGACTTCTTCGGCGCTCAGCAGCAGGGCACGGCCGTCGTAGCGCGGGGTTTCACCACGGGCCATCTGCTCGGCGCGCATCTGCTCCAGCTCTTCGGCGGTACAGAAGCAATAGAAGGCGTGGCCGGCATCGACCAGTTCCTTGGCGTACCTGGCGTAGATCTCGCCACGCTCGCTCTGCCGGTACGGGCCGTGTGGGCCACCGACATCCGGGCCTTCGTTCCATTCGATGCCAAGCCAGCGCAAGGCGTCGAAGATCTGCTGTTCCGACTCGCGCGTGGAGCGCAGCTGGTCGGTGTCTTCGATGCGCAGGATGAACTCACCGCCATGCTGCTTGGCAAAGCAGTAGTTGAACAGGGCGATGTAGGCGGTGCCGACATGGGGGTCGCCGGTGGGCGATGGCGCGATACGCGTGCGAACGGTGGTCATGGAGAGTCTCGAGCGAAAGATGAAACAAAGGCGGGATGTTAGCAGGGAGCAGGCACCGGGCTCCAGCAATGGCGCGAACGTCACTTGTCGGCTGGCCATCTGCCGCTGTTAAATTTACTTACATTTCTGGAACGATAGTCCTCATGCCTGCCCAACTCAAACGCCGCCTGGCGATCTTCTTCACCCTGGTGGCCATCATCGCCCTCGCCTTCCTGGCCGAGTGGTATTTCAAGGGCCGCTTCTTTGAGCGCACCGACAACGCCTACGTACAGGGCGAAATCACCCGCATATCCAGCCAGCTCGGCGCACGCATCGACGAAGTCCGGGTCGACGACAACCAGCACGTGAACAAAGGCGACCTGCTGGTGCGCCTGGAGGCCGCCGACTTCGAACTGGCCGTGGAGCGCGCCCGCGCCGCCCTGGCCACCCGCGAGGCCGAATATGCCCAGGCCCAGAGCCGCCTGACCCAGCAGGGCAGCCTGATCGCCTCCAGCCAGGCCCAGGTGGCGGCCAACCAGGCCACCTTCGACCGCTCGCGCCTGGACCTGAGCCGTGCCGAAAAGCTGCGCAAGCCCGGCTTCGTTTCCGAAGAACGGGTGACGACCCTGTCGGCAGACAGCCATGTGGCCGGCTCCCAGGTCGACAAGGCCCGTGCCGACCTGCAAAGCCAACGCCAGCAGGTCAACGCCCTGAATGCCGACCTCAAGCGCCTCGACGCGCAGATTGCCAATGCCCGCGCCGACCTGGCCCAGGCCGAACTGAACCTGACCCGCTGCGAGATCCGCGCACCGCTCAGCGGCACCATCGGCCAGCGCAATGCCCGCAATGGCCAAGTGGTGCAGGCCGGCGCCTACCTGTTGTCGATCGTGCCTGATGAAAACATCTGGGTGCAGGCCAACTTCAAGGAAACCCAGATCGGCAAGATGCAACCCGGCCAGCGCGCCGAGCTGCTGTTCGACAGCTACCCCGACACCCCGATCGAAGGCCGCGTCGACAGCCTGTTCGCCGCTTCCGGCGCGCAGTTCAGCCTGCTGCCGCCGGACAATGCCACCGGCAACTTCACCAAGGTGGTGCAGCGCATTCCGGTGAAACTGACCTTCGCCGCCGACAATCCGCTGCATGGGCGTATTCGCCCTGGCATGTCGGTCACCGCCACCGTCGACCTGCGCCGCCAAGACGAAGGCCACGATGGCCGGTGATCAACTGCTGCGCCCTACTGCGGAGCCAAGCCGGCGCGACTGGATCGCGGTGATGAGCGTGATGCTCGGTGCCTTCATGGCGGTGCTGGACATCCAGATCACCAACTCCTCACTCAAGGACATCCAGGGCGCGCTGTCAGCGACCCTGGAGGAAGGCTCGTGGATTTCCACCTCGTACCTGGTGGCGGAGATCATCATGATTCCGCTGACCGCCTGGCTGGTCCAGTTGCTCTCGGCACGGCGCCTGGCAGTGTGGGTGTCAGGCGGCTTTCTGCTGTCCTCGTTGCTGTGCTCGATGGCCTGGAACCTCGAGAGCATGATCCTGTTCCGCGCCCTGCAGGGTTTTACCGGCGGCGCACTGATTCCGCTGGCGTTCACCCTGACCCTGATCAAGTTGCCCGAGCACCACCGCGCCAAAGGCATGGCCATGTTCGCAATGACCGCCACATTCGCCCCCTCTATCGGCCCGACCCTAGGCGGCTGGCTGACCGAGAACTGGGGCTGGGAATACATCTTCTACATCAACATTCCGCCCGGACTGGTGATGATCGCCGGCCTGCTCTACGGGCTGGAAAAGAAGGAAGCGCACTGGGAACTGCTGAAAAGCACCGACTATGCCGGCATTGTCACCCTCGGCGTGGGCCTGGGCTGCCTGCAGGTCTTCCTTGAGGAGGGCCACCGCAAGGACTGGCTGGAGTCCAACCTGATCGTCGGCCTTGCGACTATTGCCCTGATCAGCCTGATCACCTTCGTCATCCTGCAGCTTTCCAAGCCGCACCCCTTGATCAACCTGCGCATCCTTGGCAACCGCAATTTCGGCCTGTCGAGCATTGCCAGCCTGGGTATGGGCGTGGGGCTTTATGGGTCGATCTACCTGCTGCCGCTGTACCTGGCACAGATCCAGGGCTACAACGCCCTGCAGATCGGTGAGGTGATCATGTGGATGGGCATTCCGCAGTTGTTCCTGATTCCGCTGGTGCCGCAGCTGATGAAGGTGGTGTCGCCCAAGGTGTTGTGTGCCCTCGGATTCTGCCTGTTCGGTGTCGCCAGCTTTGGTTCGGGGGTGCTGAACCCGGACTTTGCCGGGCCGCAGTTCAACCATATCCAGATCATTCGCGCCCTTGGCCAGCCGATGATCATGGTGACCATTTCGCTGATCGCCACGGCGTATATCCAGCCCCAGGATGCCGGGTCGGCTTCGAGCCTGTTCAACATTCTGCGTAATCTGGGCGGTGCGATCGGCATTGCCTTGCTGGCGACCTTGCTGGATGCGCGGACCAAGGTGTACTTCGATTACCTGAGGGAGTCGGTGGTGCCGAGCAACCCGCAGGTGGCCGAACGGTTGGCACAGCTGACGGAGCGGTTGGGCAATGACAATGCGGCGCTGGGCAAGTTGAGCGAGATTGCCCACCAGCAGGCGCTGATCATGGCCTACAACGATGCGTTCCACTTTGTCGGGATCGGGCTGGCGGTGAGCATGGTGGCGGTGCTGTTGACCAAAAAGCTGCCGGAGGGATTGAAGGCCGGAGAAGCCCACTGAGCCACTTCCGGAGTATGCACAGTCATTGTGGGAGCGGCCTTGCAGGGCCTTAGCTGGTGATCAGGCGCTCGCGCAGCTGGGTAATCTCGTCACGCAGCTGGGCGGCCGCCTCGAACTCCAGGTCGCGGGCAAACTGCATCATCTTCTCTTCCAACTGCTTGATGCGTTTGGTGATCTCGCCCGGCGTACGCAGCTCGGCCTCATAACGGGCGCTCTCCTCCGCTGCCTTGGCCATGCCCTTGCGCTTCTTGCTGCGCGCGCCAGGCACGGTGGCGCCTTCCATGATGTCGGTGATGTCCTTGACCACACCCTTGGGCACGATGCCATTGGCCTGGTTGAAGGCGATCTGCTTCTCGCGGCGCCGTTCGGTCTCGTCGATGGCACGCTGCATGGATCCGGTGATGTTGTCGGCATACAGGATCGCCCGACCATTGAGGTTGCGCGCCGCGCGGCCGATGGTCTGGATCAGCGAGCGCTCGGAACGCAGGAAGCCTTCCTTGTCGGCATCGAGAATCGCCACCAGCGACACCTCGGGCATGTCCAGGCCCTCGCGCAGCAGGTTGATACCCACCAGCACATCGAAGGTGCCCAAGCGCAGGTCGCGGATGATCTCGACGCGCTCCACCGTGTCGATGTCCGAGTGCAGGTAACGCACCCGCACGTCGTGATCAGCCAGGTAATCGGTGAGGTCTTCGGCCATGCGCTTGGTCAGCGTGGTGGCCAGTATCCGATCGCCCTGTGCGACGCGCTTGCGGATCTCCGACAGCAGGTCGTCGACCTGGGTCAGCGCCGGACGCACTTCCACCTGCGGATCGACCAGGCCGGTCGGGCGTACCACCTGCTCGACCACGCGGCCTGCATGTTCGGCTTCGTAAGGGCCAGGGGTGGCGGAGACGAAGATGGTCTGCGGGCTGACATCCTCCCACTCGTCAAAGCGCATCGGCCGGTTGTCCAGTGCCGACGGCAGGCGGAAGCCGTATTCGACCAGGGTTTCCTTGCGCGAACGGTCGCCCTTGTACATGGCGCCGACCTGCGGAACGCTGACGTGGGACTCGTCGATCACCAGCAGTGCATCGGGCGGCAGGTAGTCATAGAGCGTGGGCGGCGGCGCCCCGGCCGGACGCCCGGACAGGTAGCGCGAGTAGTTCTCGATACCGTTGCAGTAACCCAGCTCAAGGATCATCTCCAGATCGAAGCGCGTGCGTTGCTCCAGGCGCTGGGCTTCGACCAGCTTGTTGGCCTTGTGCAGGTACTCGAGCCGGTCTTTCAGTTCTTCCTTGATGCCCTCCACCGCCTCCAGCAGGGTTTCCCGCGGGGTCACGTAGTGGCTCTTGGGGTAGAAGGTGAAGCGTGGCAGCTTGCGGAAGACCTCGCCGGTCAGCGGGTCGAAGGCGGCGATATTCTCGACCTCGTCGTCGAACAGCTCGATGCGGATGGCCTCCAGGTCGGATTCGGCCGGGAAGATGTCGATCACGTCGCCACGTACACGGAACGTGGCACGGGCGAAGTCCATTTCGTTGCGGGTGTATTGCAGGTCGGCCAGCCGGCGCAGCAGCGCGCGCTGGTCGAGCTTGTCGCCGCGGTCGACGTGCAGGACCATTTTCAGGTAGGTCTCGGGGCTGCCCAGGCCGTAGATGCAGGACACGGTGGTAACGATGATCGCATCGCGCCGTTCCAGCAGCGCCTTGGTCGCCGACAGGCGCATCTGTTCGATGTGGTCGTTGATCGAGGCATCCTTCTCGATGAAGGTGTCGGACGACGGCACGTAGGCCTCTGGCTGGTAGTAGTCGTAGTAGGAAACGAAGTACTCCACCGCGTTGTTCGGGAAGAACGCCTTGAACTCGCCATACAGCTGCGCCGCCAGGGTCTTGTTCGGCGCCAGTACCAGGGTTGGCCGCTGCACCTGCTGGATGACGTTGGCGATGCTGAAGGTCTTGCCCGAACCGGTCACCCCGAGCAGGGTCTGGTGCGACAGACCCGCGTCGATGCCCTCGACCATCTGGCGAATGGCCTCTGGCTGGTCGCCGGCCGGCTGGAAACGGGTGACGAGCTGGAACTCGGACATGACGGACCTCGCGGTAACGCAGCAACTGTAAATTTAGCCAGTAGTCTATACCCAAATGCGCCCGCCAGGGGCCGCAATCAAGGCCAAGCTGTGAGCGCGCATTACGGTGGACCCGGCAATTCGACCAATGGTCGAAAAATATTTGCGCAAATCGCCGGAAAACCTGCGCCAGGCTGTCGCAGTGACCGGTCGGTATCACTATACTGACTCCCCGTTTGTGCACCGCTTCAGTGCATTCGGCTGGAGCGTGTACGCCCTATCACTCTCCAATCAGAGCCGAAGTAACAATGAGCCTGTTTTCCGCTGTCGAGCTGGCACCCCGCGACCCTATCCTGGGCCTCAACGAAGCATTCAACGCCGACCCACGTACCGACAAGGTCAACCTGGGCGTAGGCGTCTACTGCAATGAGGAAGGCCGCATTCCGCTGCTGCGCGCCGTGATCGAAGCCGAGACCCAGCGTGCCGCCCAGCACGCCTCGCGCGGCTACCTGCCGATCGATGGTATCGCCACCTACGACCAGGCCGTGCAGAAACTGCTGTTCGGTGCCGAGTCGCCACTGCTGGCCGCTGGTCGCGTGGTCACCGTGCAGGCCGTTGGCGGCACGGGCGCTCTGAAGATCGGCGCCGACTTCCTCAAGCGCATTTCGCCGAACGCCGTGGTGGCCATCAGCGACCCGAGCTGGGAAAACCACCGTGCGCTGTTCGAAAGCGCCGGTTTCCCGGTACAGAACTACCGCTACTACGATGCTCCGAGCAACGACGTCAACCGTACCGGCATGCTCGAAGACCTCAACGCCCTGCCGTCCGGCTCGATCGTGGTGCTGCACGCCTGCTGCCACAACCCGACCGGCGTCGACCTGACCCTGGACGACTGGAAAAACGTCCTGGAAGTGGTCAAGGCCAAGGGCCACGTGCCATTCCTCGACATGGCCTACCAGGGCTTTGGTGACGGCATCGGCGAAGACGCCTTCGCCGTGCGCCTGTTCGCCGAGTCGGGCATGGAGTTCTTCGTTTCCAGCTCGTTCTCCAAGTCGTTCTCGCTGTACGGCGAGCGCGTCGGCGCGCTGTCCATCGTCACCGCCTCGAAGGACGAAAGCACCCGCGTGCTGTCGCAGGTCAAGCGCGTTATCCGCACCACCTACTCCAACCCGCCGACCCACGGCGCGACCATCGTCGCCACCGTGCTGAACAGTGCCGAACTGCGCCAGATGTGGGAAGCCGAGCTGGGCGAGATGCGCGAACGCATCCACGGCATGCGCAAGCAGATGGTATCGCTGCTGGCCGAATACGGCGCCAACCGCGACTTCAGCTTCGTCGGCCGCCAGGTGGGCATGTTCTCCTACTCGGGCCTGACCGTTGACCAGGTTGCCCGCCTGAAGAACGACTTCGGCATCTACGCCCTGGACACCGGTCGCATCGCCGTCGCCGCGCTGAACCAGAGCAACATCCACGTGGTCACCAAGGCTATCGTTGAGGTGCTGTAACTGATTGATTTGTCAGGGGGTGGCTTGACTTCCCCCTGGCAATCGGTAAGATACGCACAGATTCCGCGATAGCTCAGTCGGTAGAGCAAATGACTGTTAATCATTGGGTCCCTGGTTCGAGTCCAGGTCGCGGAGCCAAACACTGAAAAACCTCCAGTTGCGCAAGCACTGGAGGTTTTTTGTTGCACATCTTTCCACCCTTGCCGGCCTGACGCTGCTGTATCGTCCGAGTTCACTGGACGACTACAGAGGCTTGATCAAGGTGAACGATGTCACTCGAAGTGCCCAACAAGCGGTAGCGATCGCAGCAGACCAGGCAATACTGGCAAGCCGGCAGGCAACCTTCGCAGTGGGCGGCTGCATCATCGAGAACGCCACCGGCAAGGTGCTGGTCGCCCTGCACAACAGCGTGCTCAAGTCGTTCCCGAACAGCGAGGCGCAGCCTGCCTTCAGGCTCCACGACCCGACCGCCCATGGCGAACGGCGCCTGATCGACTGGTATTTCGACAATCAGCAACGCCTTGCCTTGCCCGCCACCCACCTGCTGACCGTGGTAACCACGCTCGACCCCTGCGCCATGTGCGCTGGCGCCCTGCTGACCGCTGGCTTCAACGTCGCGGTAAGTGCACTCGACACCTTTGCCGGCATCAACCATGACGCCTGCTTCAACTTCCCCGGCCTTCCCACGGCACCACGCGAGCTCGCGCAAGCTACCTGGGGCTACTACGCCATAGGAGCGCCCCTGGAGCGCGAATACGCGGGTTCTCTGGAAGGTCCGATCTACCCAGGCGATCACATCGAAGCCGCGACCGCCAGCCTGACCCGTTCGCTGTTCGAAACCAGCGTGAACAGTGTCCACGATGAAAGCAGCGCTGCCGGCCTGCTGCCAGCCGTGCTAAAGGATCCTGCCAGCCTGCCCCTTAACAGCACGGTGCGCCAGGCCTTGGCCAACCTGAGCCCATGGAGCCTGCGCAGCAAGAGTGACAACCCCCGCATTCCCGGATCAGAACTGGCGCAACCTCTGCTCGAAACAGCCAGCCAGGCGGACACCTTCAATGCGGTGGCGTTACTAGACCCATTCGGCAACTTGCTGGCATGCCTGGGCGGCAACGAAAAGCGCTCGCCCATTTGCAACGCGTTCATGGAAACCACCCGAAGCTACGCCGCCCTGCGCTGGTCCCTGATGAACCATGCCGACCCGCGGGTGCGCAACGAAGCGCTGGAGCATCTGACGCATCCCCGTCACTGCACGTTCGTCATGCTCGTCTTTCCAGACCCGACTGGCAGCGAAGCGGTCATGACCCTTGGCGCCTATGGCTCCACCGTGGAGCGCAACACCGCGCCCTCCTTCCCTCCCAGCCTGCAATACGTCTTGCTGCCAGCAGGCCGCACCCGCCGAGAGATCGCTGAACTCGCACAGAATCTGCCGCCCTTCTATACCCATAACGTGCAGGTGTCACCAAGCCAGGTCCATGACGAAGAACTGGTGCGAGCGGTATCGAGCAGGCCAGCCCCACCTCAGCGCGCAGTATCCGCCGCGGAGTAGGGCAAGGTGACCGGTTTACCCTCATCCACCAGGCTCCACACCAGCAATTTGGCAGGCCGGGTCTTGCTGGCATTGCGCGATACGCTGTGCACGGTGCCGGGCGCTTCGTACCAGTATTCACCGGCCTTATAGGTCTTTTCCTGCTCGTCGTTGAGTTTCGATACCACCGCCCCTTCCAGCACATAGGCCATGACCGCACCCGGATGCTGGTGGGCGGGCGAAGCTTGCCCTGGGGCATAACTGACCGTAAGCATGACGGCGCTCTTGCCCGGGGCATTCGAAGGCTGTTGCTGCTGCAGGACTTTTACCTGGTCGGCGGCGTCGCCGTGCGCCCAGGCAGCGGCCTGACCACCCAGCAATCCAGCGGCAATGAGCAAGGCATGCGAAAAATTGGCAGATTTCACGGGGTTTCTCCTGATTGGCAAGTGCCTGCAGGTTAGGCCCACTGGCGCAAGGCGCAAACGGCCAATCAGGAGAAAAAGCAGGGGGCCAGTCGGGAGTGCTCTTCAGCCATTGCGCCCGATCGGATAGAACACGCCATGGCTCCATACCCCGAGCCATTCCTCGCCATCGATCACCCGCGGCACCGCCAGCTCGACCAATTGATAGAACACATTGCGATGGATCAACGCCTCGAGATTGCTGCGCATCAGCACATAAGGCGACGGCTCCTGGGTATCGGGATCGATCTCGACCCGCAACGGGTTCTGCGGCCCCGCTTCGGCCTGATCCTCGACATTGCTGGTAAAGCGCAGCACCTGCGCCTCGCCACTGCCCAGCACATCCAGCGTCACCGCCACGAATGGTGCATCATCGACGCGAATGCCGACCTTCTCCACCGGGGTGATCAGGAAGTAGTCATCGCCATCGCGGCGAATGATCGTGGAAAACAGCCGAACCATCGGCTTGCGCCCGATGGGCGTACCCAGGTAATACCAGGTGCCGTCCCGGGCGATCCGCATGTCGATGTCGCCGCAAAAATCCGGATTCCACAGATGCACCGGCGGCAACCCCTTGTGCTTGGGGATCTGCGCCAGCAGATCGTTGGCCTTGGCCGAATCCGTCATCACCCTGCCCTCACTCGCTCATGCCCAGGAGGCTACGAGCGTACTCGCGCATCGGTGCGCCAAGCAAATCCTGCGGCGACTGGTCGTGGAACGTCAACAAACCGCCGCGGCTCTTGATCCGCGCGGTGTCGATCAGGTAGCGGGTGTTGGTCTCGATCAGCATCATCTGCACCACACCGGTATCCCAACCCAAGCGGTCGACGGCCTGCTCGTCATACCATTCGTCGCCATTACCAATACGGTCATCCGTGCGGGCGAAGCGGGTATACAGCACATAGTCGGCGCCTACCGAGCGGGCCTGGGCAATGGCCTCCTCAAGGCCCAGCGGCCCTTGGGCACGACGCACCAGCGGGAAATACTCGACGAAACTTTTGAATGCCTCATCGGCCACCGCATTCTGCTTCGGCAGCGGGCCCTTGCCTGGCGGCATGAACGCGCCCTGGCCGATGAAGATGAACGAATCAGGCTGCAGGCGAATCGACAGGGTACGACGGGTATCGCTGTGGTCCAGCAAGCCGGCATCGCTCATGTGGTAACGGACGCCCTCGCCCATATCGCTGACATTCATGCAACCGCCCAACGCCATCAGCGTCAGCAGCAAGACCAGGCTACGCATCTTTCCTCCAGTGGCCGGTGACGAAAAACCGGCGAATAGCCGGCGGATGCAGCTTTTGCGCCAGCTTCAGCCGCCAATCACCTTCATCACCGTCACCCCCCCGGAAAACGCCAGTTCCTGCTTGTCTGCCAAGGCCTTCACCAGCAGCCGCTGCAAGCCTGGCAGCGCCTGATGTCGGGGTTTTTCCAGCAGGTCGCCGACAAAGTGACGATTGCTGGAAGACAGGCAACCGTGCAGCCAGCCGGTAGAGGACAGCCGCAGGCGCGAACAGGTACGGCAGAACGGCACGCTTTCATTGGCGATGACGCCGAAATGGCCATGCCCCGGGATCTGGTAGCGCAGCGCCGTGGCATCCAGCGGTGCGTCGACCTGCTGATAGCCATACCGGCCGCCGATCACGTCGAGCAATGCATCGAGCCCGACAAACTGCTGCAGGAACGCATTGTTGTCCCGGGCCAGGTGCCCCATGCGCATCAATTCGATGAAGCGCAGCTCGAAACCACGCGCCAGGCAGTAGTCGAGCATCGGTAGCACCTGATCGAGATTCTGCCCACGCATCGGCACCATGTTGACCTTGATCCGCATGCCCATGGCACTGGCCTGGTCCATGCCCGCCAACACGCTGGCCAGATCACCGCCACGGGCGATGCGGCGAAATGCCTGGGGGTCGAGGGTGTCGAGAGAAACGTTCAAGCGGCGAATGCCAGCCGCCTGCAGTAGCGGCAGCTTGCGGGCAAGCAACTGCCCGTTGGTGGTCAGCGTGATGTCGTCGAGGTCGAGCTTCGCCACCTCCGCCAGAAAGGCATCCAGCCGAGGACTGACCAGCGGCTCGCCACCGGTGATGCGTAAACGTTCGATCCCCGCAGCTTCAATGAGGTAGGCCACACCCCGTGCCAGGGTTTCCGCCGACAGCTCATCCTGGGCCGCGACCAGGCGCTTGCCGTCCGGCACGCAGTAGCTGCAGGCGTAGTTGCAGGCAGCCGTCAGGCTGACGCGCAGGTTGCGAAAACGCCTGCCTTGACGATCGACGATCATGGATGACTCCGGCATGGATGAATCGGGGCTGGCGAAACTTGACTCATGGTTCAAGTTTTTGCAAGTCCCCATTTCACGCCAGGCTCACCCGGTGACGACGAAGGCCTTCAGTTGGCAGCTTCCGGGTCCCGCTTGCGCTTGTTGCCCATGCGCACGCCGATATCCATGAGGAACTGGAAGAAGCCTTCCTGATCCTCCAGCACATTGCTCCAGAACGGCGAGTGGTACAGCGCCACGGCACCATGCACCAACGCCCAGGCGGCGCAGTAGTGGAAGTACGGCGGCACGTCTTCGAGCTTGCCTTCGCTGATGCGACCCTTGATCAGCTGGGTCAGGCGATCGAAGTTGGAGGCGCGGATGCTGTGCAGCTGCTCGACCATTTCCGGTACCTGGTTGCCCTTGACCACCTTCTCTTCCAGCCGGTCGAACAGGCGGTAGCGCTGCGGGTCGCGCATGCGGAACTCGAAGTAGGCGCGCGACAGCGCCTCCTTGTCGCGATCGACATCGGCCGAATGCAACAGCGCATTCAAGTCACGCTCATAATCGAGCATCAGGCGCAGGTAGATCTCCGCCTTGGACTTGAAGTGCTTGTAGATCGTGCCTTTGCCGATACCCACGGCGTCGGCGATCATCTCGACGGTGACGCTGTCTTCACCCTGTTCGAGGAACAGCTTGAGCGCTGTATCGAGGATTTCCTGTTCGCGACGGCGAAACTCACGGACCTTACGAGGTTCTTTCTGCATAGGAAGGACTGGATGACATTGAAGCGGTTTATTATGCCTAACTTGCAGCAAATTGCACGGATCATCCAACCATGTCTATGTTTCACGATGAGTTCGAACAAGCGCCGGGGCTGCGATACCTGAACCATGCGGCCATCGCTCCCTGGCCGCGCCGGGCCAGCGAGGCCGTGGCGCGCTTTGCCCGTGACAACGTACGCCTGGGCGCGAGCGACTACCCGACATGGCTGGCCACCGAACGCAGGCTGCGCGAACGGCTGGCGCGCCTGGTCAACGCCCCCTCCTGGGCAGATATCGCGCTGGTGAAGAACACCTCGGAGGCGTTGTCACTGGTCGCTTTCGGTCTCGACTGGCAAGACGGCGACCAGGTGGTGATCAGCGACGAGGAATTTCCCTCCAACCGTATCGTGTGGGAAGCGTTGCGCGAGCGTGGCGTCGGAGTGACCGAGGTGAGTCTGGCCGGGCCTGAACCGGAAGCAGCGCTGCTCGCGGCCTGTGGCCCGCGTACGCGCCTGCTGGCCGTGAGCGCCGTGCAGTTTGCCAGCGGCCTGCGCCTGGACCTGCCCCGCCTCGGTGAAGGCTGCCGGGCCCGCCATGTCCTGTTCTGCGTCGATGCCATCCAGCAGATTGGCGCCCTGCCCTTCGACGTGCAGGGCTATCAGTGCGATTTCGCCATGGCAGACGGCCACAAGTGGATGCTTGGGCCCGAGGGGCTGGGTTTGTTCTATTGCCGCGCGGCGTTGCGCCCGCAGCTGAAGCTGCATGCCTATGGCTGGCATATGCTGGAGCGCCTGGGCGACTTTGATCGCCGCGAGTGGCGGCCGGCTCACAGCGCAAGGCGCTTTGAATGCGGCAGCCCGAACATGCTGGGCGCATGCGCCCTGGAGGCCAGCCTGTCATTGCTGGAGGAAATCGGCATGAACGAGGTCGGCCGGCAATTGCAGCTGCGGGTCGAGCAACTGCTTCGGGGCCTGGCCGGTATCCCCGGGGTACGCCTGCATAGCCCCGCATCCCCGGAAAAACGGGCGGGCATCGTTACTTTCAGCCTTCAAGGGCATGACAGTGCGGCGATCTATCGAAGCCTGCTGGCGGAGCAGACGATCTGTGCACTAAGAGGGCCAGGTATACGATTTTCGCCACATTTCTACACCAGTGAGCAGCTGATCGACGAAGCTGTCCGGCAAGTACGAGACCTGGCCATGCGCTGAGGGAGGAAGGGACGGCGGCCGTATTCCAAATCTGTTTAAAAAACGAACAGAGAAGCACTGGCACTGCGCCAAACCTGACCAATACTTGAAGTGTTGGCGCGGCGCATCCCCCCCAAGTGGCGCGCCGATAAAGGTGCTCAGGGACCGCGTACCTTTGTTTTACTCCTAATGGTCTTAACCCGGATTCCCCCCCCAGAACCCGGGTTTTTTTTGCCCGGCACCAGCCGCCCGGCCCTGGCTCTGGCTCTGGCTCTGGCTCTGGCTCTGGCTTTTGATTTTGCTTCTAAGCGCGCGATAGTCCAGGCGACGCAGAGTGCGACTTCAGGAGGCCGAACGCAGGCGTCTGGAGGGCCAGGGTGCGCAGCACCCCTTCGGCGTAGCCGAAGGCGCGAGATGTAGACTTGCGCAGCAAGTCGTAGGCCGCGCGGG
>NZ_JBIVHW010000020.1:0-72151 GCF_044749405.1 Pseudomonas sp. NPDC089422 | reverse complement strand
TCGATCAGGCGGTTGAACAGCCGCACCATGGTCGACTTGCCCGAACCGGACAGCCCCATGATGACGAAGATCTCGCCACGCTTGACGGAAAAGCTGGCATCGTACACGCCGACGACGTGGCCGGTCTTGCTGAAGATTTCGTGCTTGTCGGCACCGTTGCGCAGCATCTCCATGGCCATGTCCGGGTTATTGCCGAACACTTTGAAGATATGGTTTACCGAAAGTATTTCATCGCCTTGGTACATACGACCCTCATTATTATATTTATGACCAATAATTGGCAGGCGGCCCGCAATGGCGAGCGAGGCAAACTTCTTTTTTGGCAATGTAACGCGCCCCTCGGTCGGCGCATTGTATATCCGTGTCAATTTGTATTATAAAGCCCCGCCCCTGGCAGCCCGTCGCGCCACGGCATTCTATTTATTGTCATATCCGTAATATCCGCAGCCCCTGACCCTGCTCATCATCTGGCTCAGGGGCGCCCTGCCCGTGCGCTGCATACAACAACAAGATTCGGACCAACATGAACAACCCATCAGGCGCCCAGAAACACAAGGGCTACCGCCGGATCATCCCGTCGATGACAGCCTTGCTGCAGTTCGAGGCCGTGGCCCGGCTCAACAGCTTCACCCTGGCCGCCACCGAGCTGGGCGTGACCCAGGCGGCAGTCAGCAAGCAGGTCAAGGTGCTCGAAGAGAACCTTGGCGCGCTGCTGTTTCACCGTGCGCACCGCAACATCAGCCTGACCGATGCCGGCGATATCCTGTTCGCCAGCATTTCCGAGTCGCTGCAACGGGTGGCCAGTGCCTTTGACCAGATCAACCAGGGCTGCAACCGCCAGGAAATCGTGCTGGGCTCGACCGCGCCCTTTTCCCAGCTGCGCATCATGCCGCGCCTGAATCAGCTGGCCAGCACCCTGCCGCAGGTGCAACTGCGCCTGGCCACGCAGATGTTCACCGGCGACCTGCGCACCCGCAACTGCGACTTCGACGTGCGTTTTGGCGATGGCCAATGGGACGACGGCGCGGCCACCTTGCTGTTTGATGAAGAAGTCTTCCCGGTGTGCTCGCCCGCCTGGCTGGCGCGCAACCCAATGCCCACCAGCCTGGAAGAACTGGCGGGCGCCGGGCTGCTGGATGCGGACTCCACCTCCGAAGGCTGGGTCGCCTGGCCGAGCTGGTTCCGCGAGAAAGGCGGCGCCCCTGGCGCACTGCAATACAACCTGCGCTGCAGCCTGTACACCGATGCCATCAACGCGGCACTGCAGGGTTATGGCATTGCCCTGGGCTGGGGCCGGCTGGTCGAGCACCTGCTGGCCAGCGGCGCGCTGGTTCGCCTGCAACCCTTCTCGGTGCGCCCGGAACAGGCCTACTACCTGGTAGCGCCCCATGGCCGGCCGAAAAACCCGCACATGGCCGCACTGGTGCAATGGCTGCAACGTGGCAGTTTTTGAATAACCTGAAGTAATGCAAAGTGGAAAATTAAGCGCATTGACGCTCTAGTGGGGCACTTCGATAATCGCCGCCAGCAGTTTGGTCATTAAAGAACAAGAGTGCCCGAGGTCAACTATGAGCCGCCCGATAATCAAATCCCATCGCGAACTTGTTGAATCACGCCAATCCGGTTTTGGCATGAATGGCGAGTTGTACAGTCGCCAGGATATCTTTGAAACGGATATGGATATCTTCTTTAACAAGCACTGGATCCAGGTTGCCGTCACCGCGGATGTCGACGAGCCGGGTGACGTCTTCACCGTGGACATCGGCAAGGCCTCGGTGCTGATCCTGCGCGACGATGACGAGCAGATCCGCGCCTACCGCAACGTCTGCCGCCACCGCGGTGCGCGCCTCAAGGAACCGGGCAAGTCCACCGTCGGCATGCTGGTCTGCCCTTACCACCAGTGGACCTATGACCTGGACGGCAGCCTCAGACACGCCAGCCACATGGGCAAGGGCTTCGATCCCAAGTGCCGCAGCCTGATCCCGGTGCACTGCAAGGTGATCGGCAGCCACGTGCTGATCTGCCTGGCCGACAACCCGCCGGAAGACATCAGCGACCTCGAAGAAGTCATGGGCCCGCGCTTTGCCCCCTTCGACCTGACCAACACCCGCATTGCCTACGAACTCGACTACATCGAGAACGGCAACTGGAAGCTGGTGATGGAAAACAACCGCGAGTGCTACCACTGCGCCGGCACCCACCCGGAACTGATCGTCTCGTACCAGTCCGAGGACCTCGGTGTCAGCCTCGAAGAAATGAGCGAGGAAGCCCGCGCCTCCTACGATGCCTACCAGATCCGCAAGGCCGGCATCGAGGCCGACTGGGCCAACGACGGCCTGCTGTATGAAACCGTCGAGCACCTGCAGGACAGCTCGCCCACCCAGTTCCGCACCCAGCGCATGATCATCGCCGGCAGCGGCGAATCGCAAACCCTCGACACCAAGGTCGCCTGCAGCAAGCTGCTGGGCAACCTGACCCGTCGCGACCTCGGCGACACCCACCTGTGGGGCAACAACGCCTGGGCCCACGTGATGAGCGACCACGCCATGATCAGCTGGATCATCCCGCTGTCGCCAGACCGCACCCTGGTGCGCACCAAGTGGCTGGTGCACCGCGATGCCGTGGAAGGTGTCGACTACGACCTTCAGCGCCTGACCGAAGTCTGGGTCGCCACCACCCAGCAGGACGCCGCGCTGGTCGCCATCACCCACAGCGGCACCCAGGACCCGGCCTTCGTCCCCGGCCCCTACTCCACCTTCACCGAGCCCTACGTCGACCAGTTCGCCCGCTGGTACACCTCGCGCCTTGCCGCGCACGGAGTGTGAGGCCATGAGCATGCTGCAGAACATCACCGCCAACATCGCCAGCCTGTGCGCCGACCAGCGTTTCGCCGACACCGACCACTGGGCCGCCCACGGCGCCCTGTGGCCCAGCGGCGAAAGCCAGCGCATCGAGTGTCTGAACGTCGTCGACGAGACCCACGACGTCAAGACCTTCACCTTCCACAGCCCGAACCACCACGCCGTGGCCTACGAGCCCGGGCAGTTCCTCACCGTGTCACCGGTGATCGACGGCAACAGCGTTTCGCGCTGCTACACCTTGTCGTCGACGCCGACCCGGCCGTTCACCTTCTCGATCACGGTCAAGCGGGTACCGGGCGGCGTGGTGTCGAACTGGCTGCACGACAACCTGCAGCCGGGCAGCGCCCTCGCTGCCTCCGGCCCGGCGGGCATTTTCACCCCGGTGGCCGGCCCGGCGCGCAAGCTTTTGTACCTGTCGGCCGGCTCCGGCATCACCCCGTTGATGGCCATGACCCGCGCCGCCGCCGACCTGCACGCGGACCTCGACATCGTCTTCGTGCACAGTGCGCGCACGCCCAAGGACATCATCTTCCGCGACGAACTGGCACGCCTAGAGCGCAGCATGCCGCGCCTGCGCACGCTGTTCTTCTGCGAGAGCCTGGGTGACGAGCCGGACTGGACCGGGCCACTCGGGCGCCTGTCGCTGGCGGTGCTGCAGCAGCAGATCCCCGACTTCATGGAGCGCGCGGTGTTCACCTGCGGGCCCAAAGGCTACATGGATGCGGCCAAGGGCCTGCTGGCCGGCGCAGGCTTCGACCTGGCGCGCTATCACCAGGAAAGCTTCGACATCAGCACCGAGCTGCAGCCAGCGCCCGCTGCCCCCGGCCAGGCCCTGGATACCTTCACCGTGCGCCTGGCGCGCTCCGGCAAGACCTTCACCATGGGCGCCGACCAGACCGTCCTGGCCGCAGCCAAGAAGGCCGGTGCAGTGGTCCCTTCCTCCTGCAGCCAGGGGGTATGCGGTACCTGCAAGACCGCCGTGCTCGAAGGCAGCGTCGAGATGAACCACAACGGCGGCATCCGCCAGCGCGAGATCGACAAGGGCCTGCGCCTGCTGTGCTGCAGCCGCCCCACGTCGGACCTGGTGATCGACCTCTGAATCCATCGCCCACCGCAACACCCGCGACGCAGCCAGGCGGGCCGCTCCAGCGCCCGCCTGCAACAATAAGAAGGATAGAGCCGATGCGTGCAAAACAAGGCCTTTTCAAGGGCCTCAACCCTACCGTGACGGTAGGTTCCCTCTCCATTGTCGTGGCCTTCGTGGTGCTCTGCGCCACCCACGGCGACCAGGCCGCTGGGGTGTTCAAAAGCGCCTCCGATGCCATTCTCGACAACCTCAAGTGGTTCTACCTGGCGCTGGTCAGCGGCATCCTCGGGGTGCTGGTGTACATCGCCTTCAGCCGCCACGGCACCTTGAAACTGGGCCGCCCTGACGAAAAACCAGAGTTCAGTTTCGCCGCCTGGATCGCCATGCTGTTCAGTGCCGGCATGGGCGTGGGGCTGATCTTCTGGTCGGTTGCAGAACCGGTGCTGCACTATGCCAGCAACCCGTTCAGCCCGGGCCTGACCGACCAGGCAGCATCGATGGCCATGCGCATCACCTTGCTGCACTGGGGCCTGCACCCCTGGGCAATCTTCACCGTGATCGGCCTGGGCCTGGCCTACTTCGCCTACCGCGAAGGCCTGCCGCTGGCGCTGCGCTCGATCCTCTACCCGATCATCGGCAACCGCATCTACGGACCGATCGGCCATACCGTCGACATCATCGGCGGCGCGGTGACCGCGTTCGGGGTTTCGCAGTCGTTGGGGTTGGGCGTCGAGCAGATCAACATGGGCATGCACCAGGTGTTCGGCACCCCGGTCAGCCTGTCGTTCAAGCTGAGCATCATCGCCGTGGTCACGGTGATTGCCTCGATCTCGCTGGTGGCCGGCGTGTCCAAGGGCATGAAGCGCCTGTCGACCCTGAACATGTGGATTTCCCTGGGCCTGATGCTGGTGGTGCTTGGCCTGGGCCCGACTCACTACATCATGAACCTGCTGTTCGAATCGGCCGGCGATTACGCGCAGAACATCATTGGCATGAGCTTCTGGACCGATGCCCAGGCCGACAGCGCCTGGCAAAAGAGCTGGACCGCCTTCTACTGGCCGTGGTGGATGACCTGGGGGCCGTTCGTGGGCCTGTTCATCGCGCGTATTTCCCGTGGCCGGACCATTCGCGAACTGGTGTTCGGCGCGTTGCTGGTGCCGACCGTGGTGACCATCCTGTGGATGGCGGTGTTCGGCGGCACTGCGCTCAAGGATGAACAACAGGTGCGCCACGCCTACGAAAAACTGCCGGTCGCCGAACAGGCCGCTGCCGGTGCCTTCCAGGGCGGGCCGATACTCGAAGCCACGCGCAAGGAAACCACCACGGCGATGTTCACCCTGCTCGACCGCCTCGACGGCCCGACCCTGGGTGCCGTGCTGAGCGTGATCATCTGCCTGCTGCTGGCGGTGCATTTCGTGACCGCAGCCGATGCCGGCACCCAGGTGCTGTGCATGCTCAATTCGCTGGGCAGCATCGACCCACCCAACTGGATACGCGTGCTGTGGTGCGTGCTGGAAGGTGCGATTGCGGCCAGCCTGGTGATTGCCGGTGGCTTGCTGGCAATCCAGATGGCCAGCATCGTGGTCGGCCTGCCGATTGCTATCTACATGCTGCTGACCGGGTACAGCCTGATGCGCAGCTTGCGCAGCAATGAGCAGGTGTTTGCGCCAGCCATCGCGCCTGAACCCTTGGTCAGCGAACTGACCACAGGCTAAATGTCTCTCTGGGGAGCAGGTAAACCTGCTCCCTCAGAAGCCAAAGGGATTTTTCACATTTGTCTCACTTACTGATAACAAAGACTCTGGCATCCTTGCAATGCGCATCTTTTAATTAATGAAGGCCAAAACTTTCATTAACTTTTGTTTCATATGAAACCCGCATTTCGTTAATTGCAACTTCCCTCCCAACGCCCTGACAATCGCCCCGCTCCGAGCTGAACGCCAGTCCCTGCGCGCTCCAGGCACGAGCTCAAACCTCGATCCCCGCCAATAAACTTTTCAGAGGAAGTTTATGAACGCGCCTGCCCCACACATCAACTTCGACCTGCACGAACATATGCTGCTGACTGGCGCCACCGGTTTTCTCGGTGGTTCGGTAACGGCCCAATTGATTGCCAATGGTCGCAGCGCCAACCTGTGTTTCCTGGTGCGCGCCGACAGCCAGCAGCAAGGCCTCGAACGCCTGCGCGACAACCTGCGCCAGCACGGCGTTGACGAGCAGGACTGCCTGGCCTTGCGCGCCGACCAGATCCTGTGCGGCGACTTCCTCGATACCCGCTGGCTGGCCGAGGCCACGCCACGGCTGATGCAGATCGACCGGGTGATCAACTGTGCGGCGGTGGCCTCGTTCTCGAAGAACCCGAACATCTGGCCGGTCAATGTCGAAGGCACCTATGCCTTCGCCGAAGTGATGAGCCGCTCGACGCGCCTCAAGCGCTTCCTGCACGTGGGCACGGCAATGAGCTGCGGGCCGCAGCGCGAGTCGCCGATCAGCGAGTCGTGGGAGTTCCCGGCCGCCGAGCAACAACTGGTCGACTACACCGCGTCCAAGGCCGAGATCGAACGGCGTATGAGCGAGCAGCTGCCGCAACTGCCGCTGGTGGTGGCGCGCCCGTCCATCGTGGTGGGCCACCGCACCCTTGGTTGCCAGGCGTCGGCGAGCATCTTCTGGGTGTTCCGCATGGGCTTTGCACTGGAGAGCTTCACCTGCGAGCTGGACGAGCAGATCGACGTGATCCCGGTCGACTACTGCGCCGAAGCGCTGATCGGCCTCACCCTCAAGCCGCGCCTTGAGCACAACCTGTACCACATCTCGGCCGGCCATCAGGCGGCCTGCACCTTTGGCGAGATCGACCAGGCCTTCGCCCACGCCAACGGCGCGCAGCCGGTGGGCGAGCGCTACCGCAAGGTCGATGTCGATGACCTGAAAAGCCTGGCGCAGGACTTTGAAGCGCGCATCGGCCCGGCCAACCCGCGCCTGGTACTGCGCGCCCTGCGCCTGTACAGCGGCTTTGCCGACCTCAACTACCTGTTCGACAACAGCCGCCTGCTCGAAGAAGGCATCGCAGTGCCGCCGCGGTTCACCGATTACCTGGATGTGTGCGTGAAGTCGTCCAGCGGGGTCAGTATCGCGACCCAGATGCAGTGGGACTTCAAGTAAGCGCTTCAGGTGCACACAGAACCCAGTGGGAGCCGCGCTTGCCGGCTCCCACATTACCTTTTGCTTGCTTTCAGATCGGGTTGACCAGGTTCGGCGGACGTTGGCCTGCCAGCGCGCTTAGCAGGTTGTCCACCGCACAGCGTGCCATGGCCTCCCGCGTTTCATGGGTCGCCGAGCCGATATGCGGCGTCGCCACCACGTTATCGAGCTGCAACAGTGGCGAATCAACCGCCAATGGCTCCTGGACGAACACATCCAGCCCAGCCCCGCGAATCCGCTTCTGCTGCAGCGCCTCGATCAACGCGGCTTCATCCACCACCCGCCCACGGGCAATGTTCACCAGTATCGCTTCGGGCTTCATCAACCCCAGCTCGCGGGCGCCGATCAGCCCCTCGGTGCTGGCACTGAGCGGTACCGTCAGGCACACATAATCCGCCTCGGCCAGCAACACATCCAGGCTGCAGTAACGCGCCGCATAACGCGCCTCCACGTCTGGCTTGGCCCGCGAACTGTGGTACAGCACACGCATGCCGAACCCGGCCGCGCCGCGCCGGGCCAACGCTTCACCAATACGCCCCATGCCGACGATGCCCAGGGTCTTGCCATGCACATCGGTACCGAAATGCGCTGGCCCCAGGCTCGTCTGCCATTGCCCCTCACGCACCCAGCCGGCCAGCTCCACCACCCGCCGCGCGGTGGCCAGGATCAGGGCAAAGCCGGTATCGGCAGTGGTTTCGGTCAGCACATCGGGGGTGTTGGTCAGCATCACCCCACGTCGTGTCAGGTCGGCAATGTCGTAGTTGTCGACCCCTACCGAGACGCTGGAAATCACCTCCAGCTGCGGCGCCAGGTCGAGCAGCTCGCTGTCCAGGCGCAGGCTGGCGCCCAGCAGGCCATGGGCGCCTGGCAAGGCGTCGCGCAGACGCGCCAGGCCATCTGCGCCGGCGGTGTCCACCCAGGTCACCTCGACCTGCTCCTGCAGCCTGGCCAGCAAGGCGTCGGACAGGCGTTTGTACAAGACGATGCGTTTGTTCATTGCAGCTTCCTATTGGCTCATGGCCAGGCGTGGGCCGCCGCGCTTGGCGCGGCCTGAGGTCTGTGAGGTTTTCAGTACGGCGGTCAGCGCCACTGCCGTCAGCAGCGCCCCCGACATGAACAGGTACGAGGCGCCCGGGCCGCCGGTGGCGCCATTGAGATAGCCCACCAGCCACGAGCCACCGAACGAACCCAGCGCGCCCATGCTGTTGATCAGCGCCATGGCGCCACCGGCCACGTTGCTCGGCAAGATCTCCGGGACGATGGCGAAGAACGGGCCATAAGGTGCGTACATGCACGCACCGGCAATCACCAGCAGCGTGTAGGACAGCCAGAAATGCTCGGTACCCAGTGCGTAGGAGCCATAGAACGCCACGGCGGCGATCAACAGCGGTGGCCAGACGAAGCGCTTGCGCTTCTGTAGCCGGTCCGAGGCCCAGGACACACCGATCATGCCCAGCACCGCAGCCAGGTACGGCACCGACGCCAGCCAGCCGGCCTCGACGATGTCGACATTGGCCGCCTGCTTGAGGATCGACGGCAGCCACAGCACGAAGCCATACACACCGATGCTCCAGCAAAAGTACTGCAGCGACAGCACGACCACCTGTGGCGAGCGAAACGCTTCGCGGTAGTTCTTCACCGGCTTGATGCCTTGCTGCTCGGCCACCAGGGCCTGCTGCAGGCTGGCCTTTTCCTGTTCGCTGAGCCACGTCACCTGGGCTGGCCGGTCATCCACCAGGCGCCACCAGATGAAGGCCCAGAGCACCGCCGGCAGGCCCTCGATGATGAACATCCAGCGCCAGTCGAAGTGCTTGATCAGGTAGCCCGACACCACCGACATCCACAGGATGGTCACCGGGTTGCCGAGCATCAGGAAGGTGTTGGCCCGCGAGCGTTCGGCGCGGGTGAACCAGTGGCACAGGTACACCAGCATGGCTGGCATCACCGCGGCTTCCACCACGCCGAGCAGGAAGCGGATGGCGATCAGCAGGTAGACGTTGCTGATCATCCCGGTCAGGGTCGCCAGGCCGCCCCAAAGGATCAGGCTGACGAAGATCAGCTTCTTCACGCTGCGCTTTTCGGCGTAGATCGCGCCGGGCACCTGGAAGAAGAAGTAGCCGAGGAAGAACAGCGCCCCCAGCAGCGAGGACAGCACGGGCGTGATCTTCAGGTCGTCGGCCATGCCCGAGGCCGCGGCAAAGCCGTAGTTGGCGCGGTCCAGGTAGGCCAGGCTGTAAGTGATGAAGACGATCGGGATGATGTACCACCAGCGGCGTGGTGCGAGGCGAGTCGATTGCATGAAACGTTCTCCTGAGCTTGTTGTTCTTGTCGCAACAGGGCCGGCATGCCGGCGTTCAGCGGTTCAGGCACTTCTGCGCAGTTCGTGCGCTTGCAGTTGGTGACGGTGTGGCAGGCCTTCCATGTCGCCACGCGATTGCACGGCGCGGCTGCCGCACCAGTTGCCGCGCGCCACCGCGTCGGCCAGCGGGCGGCCTTCGAGCAGCGCACTGACCACGCCGACGGCGAAGGCATCGCCGGCGCCTACGGTGTCCACCACCTGGGCCACCGGCACCGGGGCGACCTGCCCCGCGCCATGGCTATTGCGGTAGTAGGCCCCCGCATCGCCCAGCTTGATCACCACGTGCTCCACCCCCTGGTCGAGGTAGAAGGCCGCGATGTCGGCGGGCGTGTGCTGGCCGGTGAGCAATCGGCCTTCTTCCAGGCCAGGCAAGACCCAGTGGGCCTTCACGGCCAGGGCGTTGATTTCACGGACCATGGTCGCGCGGTCGGGCCACAGCGACGGGCGCAGGTTCGGGTCGAAGGAAATACTCCGCCCGGCCGCGCGCATGCCGTCGATCAGGGCATGGGACAGTGCCCGGCAGCTGGCCGACAGCGCCGGCGGAATGCCCGTGGCATGCAGGTGGCGGGCCTGCAGCAGCGCCGGGTCGAGCAGCGCGGTGGAAAGGCGGCTGGCGGCGGAGTCGCTGCGAAAGTACTCCACCACCGGGTCGCTGCCATCATCGCAACGGCTTTTCAGCTGAAAGCCGGTCGGGCGGCTGCCATCGACCTCGACGCAGCTGCAATCCAGGCCTTCCTGGCGCAGGCTGGCGAGCACGAAACGCCCCAGCGAGTCATCACCGACCCGGCTCAGCCAGCGCACGCGAAAACCCAGCCGGGCCAGGCCGATGGCCACGTTGCTGTCGGCGCCGGCAATGCGTTTGCCGAAGGTGCCGACGCAGGCCAGGTCACCGCTGTGCTCGGCGACGAACATGGCCATGGTTTCACCGAAACACAGCACGTCATGCTCAAGCATGGCTCACCTCCTCGCCCAGGCCCAGCCGCGCCAGGTTATGTACCTGGGCACGGGTCAGCGCCAACAGGTCATCGCCTACCAGCGGGTATTCGACCGCACGCACCAGCCCAGGGTCGAACTCGTCGAACAGCGCTTCCCAGGCCAGCAGATCGGCTGCTTTAGGCGGTACGGCGTGCAAGCGGCCATCTGCACCTGGCTGCACGGCCTTGCAGTGCACGTAGCGCACCCAGCGGCCGAGCTGGCGAGCGGCCTGCAATGTGGACTCGCCCTGCCATTGCCAGTTGCCGATGTCGAAGGTCATGCCCAGTGGCAGCGCCCAGTCCTGGGCATGCTGGAAGAACCGCAGCAGCGGCTCGATGCGCCCGCCGTGCGGGGTCTGGTCATTCTCCACCAGCAACACAGGATCACCTTCGCGCAGCAGTGCCTGCAAGGCACCAACGTCGCATTGCTCAGGGTAATGCCCCAGTGAAACCTTCAGCGCCACGGCGCCCAGGGCCTTGGCCAGTGCCAGCTTCGTCGGCAGTTGCGGGTCTGGCTCGCCTTGCGCCGTCCACAGCTCCAGCGGCGAGGAATACAGGCACTCCAGACCTGAGGCGGCGATCGCGGCCGAAAGCGCAGCCGTGTCGGGCGCTTCGTCGAACAACTCTTCGCGCAGTTCGATGCGACTGACGCCAGCTGCCGCCAGCAGTTCGATAAAGCTCATCTGGCCACGTTGCCGCACAAGGCTGGCGCCGTAGCTGGAGAGACTGATGGAAACGGGGTTCGCGTGCATTGTTATTGTCCTGATGAAACCGGTTTCATTTTTACTTGCAACAAGGCGGGCAGCCCTGCTGCCCGCCATTTATTCAAGTGCTTGAGTGGAGCCTCGGGTGATCAGCTGTGCCTTGAAATCGATGCGTCGCGGCGCGTCATGGCTGCCGCGCAGGCGTTCGAGCAGGCACTCGAACGCCGCCACGCCGATGCGCTCGGTGGGCTGGGCCAGTGCGGTGATGCCGCTGCCGACCAGGGGGTACCAGTCCAGTTCGTCGAGGGCGATCAGGCCCACTTCGCTGAACAGTTTGCAGCCCGTATCATGCAACACGCGGGTGACCGCCAATGTGGCCACGCCGTTGAAAGTGAAGATCGCCTGCGGGCCATGGCCCTTGCTGGCCAGGAAGGCGCCGAGCTTGGCCGGCAAACCCGCATCGACTTCCAGCAGCTGCTGGCGCATGCCATTGCGGTTGCTGATCGACGCAGTAAAGGCCTGCACCCGCTCCAGGCGCGAGCTGGTGCCATCCAGCGGTTCGGTGACCGCGAGAATGTCGCGGTAGCCTTGTGCCTGCAGGTGGTCCAGGGCCTGCTCGATGGCATCGGCATTGTCCAGGCCGACCAGGTCCACCTTGAGCTCCGGCAGTTGCCGGTCGACCAGCACCATGGGGATGTCGCGCTGCAGGTTGAGCAGTTCGCCGGGGTGACGGCCGAGGGTGTTCACGATCAGCCCTTCGACGTTGTAGGACTGCAGGGCCGTCAGGTGGTGGCGCTCCTGCTCGTCGTCGCGGTTGGTGTTGCACACCACCAGGCTGTAGCCGTGCTGGCGGCAGGCGGTTTCCACGCCATGCATCACGGCCACTGAATAGGGGTTGAGAATATCGGCCACGAGCATGCCGATCAGGCGCGTCTGGCCACGCTTGAGGCCGCGGGCCATCTGGTTGGGCCGGTAGCCCAGGCGCTCGATGACCGCTTCCAGGCGCTTGGCGGTGGCGTCGGCCAGCAGCTGGCGATCGCCGCCGATGTAGCGCGAGACCGTGGCCTTGGACACACCGGCCACACGTGCCACTTCGCTGATGGTCACCCGCTCGCGGGGATTGGAGGGTGAATCGGTCATTGCGGGTCCCTTGTGATTGTTGTCGGTGACGGCGAATGAAACCGGTTTCAATACAGCAAAACCTTGCGCGTTCGTCAACCTCCCTTTTGCTGCAGGAGCGGCCTTGTGTCGCGAAAGGGCTGCGCAGCAGCCCCCAACTTCACCGAAGATGCTGATAGTTGGGGCCGCTTCGCGCCCCTTTCGCGACACAAGGCCGCTCCTACAAAGTTATCCGCTGGACTTAGCGGAGGTGTTTCACCTCGGCGGCGCTGACTGGGCTGCCCTGGTTACCCCAGCTGGTGCGAATGAAATTGACTACATCCGCCACTTCCTGGTCACTCAGGCGCCAGCCGAATGCCGGCATGGTGAAATTCGACGGCGCCGTGTGCGTCGCCGGCACGGTCCCGCCCGCCAGCACCACATGGATCAACGAGGTGGCATCCGCCGTCTGCACCACCGGGTTGCCCGCCAGTGCCGGGAACACCCGGGTATAGCCGTGGCCATCGGTACGGTGGCAGGCCCCGCAGTTGTCGATGTACACCGACGCCCCCGGCTTGCTGTCGTCGCCTTGCCACAAGGCATCGGCCACCTGCTGGTCATACACGTGCGGCTGGTCGTTCGGATCGCTCGGCGGCAAGGTCTTCAGGTAACGGGCGATGGCGGTCAGGTCGGCATCGCTCAGGTGCTGCATGCTGTGCTCGACCACATCGCTCATGCCACCGAACACCGCGCTGCGGTCACTGCGCCCGGTCTTGAGGAACTGCACCAGTTGCTCTTCGCTCCAGCTGCCCAGGCCGTCCTTGTGGTCGCCACGCAGGTTCTTGGCGATCCAGCCTTCGAGCGGCGCACTGCCAGCCAGGAACTGCTTGCCATCCGCCGGGCTCAGGGCCTTTTCCTGCATGGTCAGGGCGCGCGGAGTGTGGCAGGCGCCACAGTGCCCCAGGCCTTCGACCAGGTAGGCGCCACGGCTGACCACCGGGTCTGCGCCGGCGGGCGCCTGCCAGGCCTGCACCTCGGGGGCGAACAGCCCACGCCAGATCGACAGCGGCCAGCGCATGCTCAGGGGCCACGGGATATCGGTCGGCTTGTTGGGCTGCGCAACCGGCTCGACGCCTTGCATGAAGTACGCATACAGCGCCTGCATATCGTCGTCGCTGACTCGCGCGTAGGACGGGTACGGCATCGCCGGATACAAGGTGCTGCCGTCCCTGGCGATGCCTTTGCGCACGGCCTGGTCGAAGTCGGCGAAGCTGTACTGGCCGATGCCGCTGGCGTCCGGGGTGATGTTGGTGGAATACACCGTACCGATCGGGGTTTCCATCGGCAGCCCGCCGGCAAAGGGTTTGCCGCCCTTGGCGGTATGGCAGGCCACGCAGTCACCCGCGCGGGCCAGGTACTCGCCCTTCTTCACCAGGGCATCATCGGCCTGGGCCGCCGCCGTGGCGCCCAGCAGCAGGGTTGCGATCAACAGGTTCTTCATGTTCATCGCTCCTCAAGCCTGGACCAGCGGGCCGGGGTTCTTCAGGTACTGCTCGCGGATCGCCCGGGCCGACCAGTAGGTCAGCGCCGCCACCAGGCCGGTGGGGTTGTAGCCCAGGCCCTGGGGGAATGCCGAAGCACCGGGGACGAACACGTTGTGCACGTCCCAGCTCTGCAAATAGCGGTTCAGCGCGCTGGTCTTGGGGTCGCTGCCCATGATCGCGCCACCGTTGAGGTGGGTGGTCTGGTAGCTGGCAGTGTTGAAGTGTTCCTTGACCTTCTTGCCGAGGATGGCGATGGACTTGGGGTTCATCGCCTGGGCGATCTTGCTCAGCTTGTCGACCATGAACTGGTTCATCCTGATGTCGTTTTCCTGCCAGTCGAAGGTCATGCGCAACAGCGGCTGGCCGTAGGCATCGCGGTAGGTCGGGTCGAGGTCGAGGTAGTTGCCGCGGTACGACTGGTGCGCGCCGTGGGCGTCCATCGACACCTGGTGGGTGTAGTAGTCGGCGGTGGCCTTCTTCCAGGCGCTGCCCCAGGCCGGGGTGCCGGGCGGGTTGGCGACCCCGGCGATCGGCCGGCTGCCGGCCTGGTTGACCCACATCGGCGAGCCGCCGACGAAGCCATGCGGGCCATGGTCGAAGTTGTCGGCGTTGAAATCGTCAATGGCCACGCCGTTGCCACCGGCACCGATGAAGTTGTTGGTGTAGGTGTCCTTGTCGAAGAACGCCTTGACCGTGCCCATGTTCTGGTAGGCGAAGTTGCGCCCGACCACGCCTTCGTTCTTGACCGGGTCATACGGCTTGCCGATGCCGGACAGCAGCATCAGGCGCACGTTGTTGAACTGGAAGGCGGCGAGGATGACGATGTCCGCCGGCTGCTCCACTTCGCGGCCCTGGGCGTCGATGTAAGTCACGCCGGTGGCCTTGCGCTTGCTGTCGTCCAGGTTCACCCGCAGCACATGGGCGTTGGCGCGCAGCTCGAAATTCGGCACCTGGCGCAACGCCGGCAGGATGTTCACGTTCGGCGAGGCCTTGGAGTACATGTAGCAGACGTAGCCGCTGCAGAAGCCGCAGAAGTTGCACGGCCCCATCTGCGCGCCATACGGGTTGGTGTAAGGCCCGGAGGTGTTGGCCGACGGCAGGTTGTAGGGCTTGTAGCCGAGGCTGGCGGCGGCCTTTTCGAACAGCTTGGCCGACACCACGTTCTTCTGCGCTTCGAGCGGGAACGGGCTGGAACGGTCGGGTGCATAGGGGTTGCCGCCCTTCCCTTCGCCAACCCGCTTGCCGTTGACGGTCCAGGCCTGGCCGGAGGTGCCGAAGACCTTCTCGGCAAAGTCGAAATGCGGCTCGAGATCCTCGTAGCTGACGCCAAAGTCCTGGATGGTCATGTCTTCCGGGATGAAGCGCTTGCCGTAGCGTTCCTCGTAGTGGCTGCGCATGCGCAGCTCCATCGGGTCGACCCGAAAGTGCACACCCGACCAGTGCAGGCCCGCACCGCCGACGCCCTTGCCCGGCAGGAAGGCGCCGAGCTGGCGGTTGGGCAGCGCGACATCGTTGACGCTGTGGCGGATGGTCACGGTCTCTTTCGACACATCAACGAACAGCTTCTTGCGCACGCTGTAGGTCAGTTCGTCGATCACCTGCGGGTAGCTGCCATCCGGGTAAGTGTCCTGCATCGGCCCGCGCTCCAGCGCCACCACCTGCAGGCCGGCTTCGGTGAGTTCCTTGGCCATGATCGCGCCGGCCCAGCCGAAACCGACGATCACCACGTCAGCCTTCTTCATTGCATTGGCCATGCCTTATGCCCTCTCGCCGCGAATCGAAACGGCCGGGAACGGGTACGGCTCGTTGCGCTCGACCCAGTCCATGAAATCTGCCCGGGCGCCCGGGAAGCCGATCTGCGTCCAGCCGACCATGCCTTTGTTGCCGCCGTGAATCGGGTCGCAGAAGAAGCCCTCGCGGGTGTTCTGCACCAGCAGGCTGAAGAACACCTTGGCCGGCAACTGCTCGAAAACGATCTCACCGGCTTCGATCTTGCCGAGAATCTTGTCTCGGGTAGCGCTATCTTGCTCGGCAAAGGTTTTACCACTGGCGTTTCTGCTCCATGCCTCCGTGGCGGCGATGCCCAGTCGGTAGATCTGTTGCGGGCTGAGTTGCAGCTGGTAACCGAGCTCCGGGGCGGCATCGGCCTTGAACGGGCCTTGCATGTACCACTGGGCGCCGGTGGCATAAGGCGTGTTCATCTGGCGGTCGATGAACTCGGCGGCGCCCGCCTCCAGCGCACCCGGGCCGAGCTCGTCGGCGGGGATGATGCGTGACACGGCCGCTTGCACGAAGGCCCACTCTTCGGCGGTGAAGAAGGTTGGCTGATAGTTGCCCGCTGGCGGCGTGGCCGGCACCTTGGGTTCGCGCACGGGTTCGGCGAGCAACTGACTGGCACCGAGGCCGGTACTGGCCATGGTGACCACCGGGATCAGGGTCAGGGTCTTGCGCAGGAAGTCCCGGCGCGGGTTGTCGGGGGCATGCTCAGGCATTTCGGGTCCTCATCAGCATTAGGGCGGCCTTGGGTTGCGCCATCTGGTGTCCGGCCAGGGCCGGCAAAGCCGCGTAATCTAGCTGGTTTGGAAATGTTTTGAAACCGGTTTCAAACCCTGCGACATCCTGAGCCTTGACACTCTCCCACAGGAGACCTGCAGCACGTTAAAAATCGAAGGTGTAGCCCACAATCACCCGGTTCTCGTCCGCCGCATCGGCAAAGTTCGAGCGCATGCTCGCATTGCGCCAGCGCAGCGACACGTTCCTGAATGGCCCCGACTGCACCACATAGGTGATGTCCGTGGTCCGCTCCCACTCCTTGCCCTCGCCACCCCGAGCCTCGAGCGCCCTGCCCTTGCTCGTGGCGATACGCTGCGGGTCGACCTGGTCACCCTTCACGTAGCGCACATTGAAGGTCAGCCCGGGGATGCCCAAAGCGGCAAAGTTATAGTCATAGCGCAGCATCCACGCACGCTCGTTGGCCAGGGCGAAGGTGCTGATCTGCTGCTCGCTGAACAGGTAGGTATCGGTGCCGCCCACATAGGCGTAGGCGGTAGCGCCGCTGACCTTCTGGTAGCCACCACTGAAAGTATGGCCGTGCAGGCTGTAGCCAAAGTTGGTGCTCAAGGTGCGGTTGTCGACCGCCCCCAGCAACGCCCTGCCCTGTTCCCGGGCGTTGAACCAGCGCCATTCGGTGAATACCTCACCCGGCCCCAGGGCAACGCGGTACTTGAAACCGGCGAAATCACGCCGGAACAGATCTTCGAGCTCGCTGGTGTGCAGGCTCACAGACAGGTTCTTCAGCGGCTGGTAATCGGCCCCGGCGTAATACAGCCGGTCACTGCTCACCGTCGCTGAGTAGGCGCCCTGTTGCGCCATCGCCGTCAGGTCTTCGAAATCGGTGGAATCTCGCAGTTTGGTCACATCCACCTGCAGCACGGTGAAGGTGAAATCGTCCAGATCCTTGCTGACCAACTGTGCCCCGTTGAACCACTGCGGGAACAGGCGACTATAGTTCGATGCCAGCAGCGGCAACTGCGGGCTCAACCCACCCACCTGCAGCTCGGTCCGCGACAGTTTCGCCTTGAGCGTGGCAACCGCCTTGGCATACTCGTCCGCCGCGCGCTTGTCGCTGCCCCGCGGCAACAACCCGGTGCCGCTGCGGTCGGGCGAAGAATCAAGCTTGATACCCAGCATGCCGGCCGCATCCAGGCCAAGGCCGACGACCCCGTCGGTATAGCCGGACTGCCACTTGAGCATGAAGCCCTGGGCCCACTCGCCGCGCCGCGACTGGGTGGCGGTAGCGCCATGGAAATCGCGGTCGAAGTAGAAGTTGCGCAGCTCCAGGCTGCCCTTGCCATCGTCGACAAAGCTTGCCTGGGCCGCCTGGCACGCGCAGCCAAGCGCCGCGAGCATCAGCGATGCCCGCCGGGAGAGGGAAATGTTCATGGTTACGCCTTGTTGTTGTTCTTGTTGGAAAGCGTTGCTGTTCAGGCTTTGGGGTTTCTGACGTAGTGCATCACCACCAGGCAGGCGATCAGGATCAGCGGGGCAATCGACAGCATGCCCATGTAGCTGCTACCGGTGAGGTCGTTGATCTTGCCGACCATCACCGGTGCGACGATGCCGCTCAATTGGCCGACCGAGTTGATCGCCGCCGTGCCGGTGGCGATGGCCAGGCCCGAGAAGGTCGACTGCGGGATGGTCCAGAAGATCGGGATGGCGATGAAGGTACCCGCCGTGGCCAGCACCAGCGCGGCCATCATTGCCCAGGACGAGTCCGCGTACAGGCAGGCCAGCAGGTAACCCAGCGCCGACGCCAGCAGGCAGTACACCAGATAACGCTTGCGCTCCCCGGTGCGGTCGGAGCGCCGGGTCAACAGCACCATGCCGATGCAAGCCACTGCGTATGGCAGCGCCGACAACACGCCGACCCAGAGCATGTCCTGCACACCGGACGACTTGATCAGGTGCGGCATCCAGAAGTTCAGGCCGTAGGAAGCGGTTTTCACCACGTAGTAGATGAACGCCATGATCGCCACTTCACGGGTCAGCAGCACCCGCCAGATCGACCCTAGCACCGGCTTCTGCACGCGCCGGTCCTGGGCCAGGTTCTCTGCCAGCAGGTCTTTTTCCTGGCGGCTCAGCCAGCGGGCCGACTCGATATCGCGGTCCAGCTTGCACACCACCAGCACGCCCAGCAGCACACACGGCAACCCCGACATCAGGAACAGCCAATGCCAGCCGGCCAGGCCCAGCACGCCGTCCATGGTCCCCAGCAGGAAGCCCGCCGCCGGCCCGCCCACCGCACCGGCCAGGGGCACGGCGAGGAACCACAGGCCGTTCATCTTCGCCAGGTGTTTCCTGGGGAACCAGCAGGCCAGGTAGAACAGGATCGCCGGGCCGAAACCAGCCTCCATCACCCCGATCAGAAAACGCAGGAAATACAGCGTGTACTGGGTGTAGGCAAACACCAGCGCCGCCGTGGCCAGGCCCCAGGACACCATGATCCGGCAGATCCACGCCGGCGCCCCGTAGCGCTTGAGGCCCAGGCTGCTGGGCACCTCGAACAGCACGTAGCCGATGAAGAACATGCTCGCGGCGAGGCCATAGGCGGCGTCGCTCAGGCCCAGTTCAGCCTGCATCTGGGTCTTGGCGAAGCTGATGTTGATGCGGTCGAAGTAGGAAAACAGAAAGCAGATGATGGCCAGCGGCATGATGCGCCAGGCCACGCGGCGGTACAGCAGCAGTTCATCGATGTGGCTGTCGGCGCGCTCGCGCGCCACTTCGCCGGTCAAGGCAACCATGGTGGATCTCCATTCTTGTAATTATCGGAGAGCGACGGCGCCCGTTGTGGGCACCGCGTGCAACGGGTCAGGCAATGCGCACGAGCTTGTCCTTGAAAGCCTGGCCCTTGCGCACATACCCGGCGGCATTGGCCTGCATGCCGGCAATGGCGTCAGGGCTCAGTTCACGCACCACCTTGGCCGGTGCCCCGAGGATCAGCGAATTGTCGGGGAACACCTTGCCTTCGGTCACGATGGCGCCGGCGCCGACCAGGCAGTTGCGGCCGATCACCGCGCCATTGAGCACCACGGCCTGGATCCCGATCAGCGCGCCATCGCCGATGCTGCAGCCGTGCAGCATGGCCTGGTGGCCGATGGTGACGTTGCGGCCCACGGTCAGGGCGAAGCCCGGGTCGGCATGCAGCACCGCCCCTTCCTGCACATTGCTGTGCTGGCCGATGCGGATCGGTTCGTTGTCACCGCGCAGCACCGCCTGCGGCCACACGCTTGCGCCCTGCTCCAGGGTGACATCGCCGATCACCGTGGCGTCCTCGGCAACGAACGTTTCCGGATGAAGGGTCGGTGTCAGCGTGTCGTATCGGTAGATCGCCATTCAGTGCACTCCCTGGGCCTGGTCGTCGGTTTTCAGCACGCCGGCTGCACACAGCTCGGCGATGTGTTCATCGCTGTAGCCCAGCTCGCGCATGACTTTGTGCGTGTGTTCGCCAATCCGCGGGATCGGCCGGCGCGGCTGCAGGCGCTGGCCGTCCAGGGACAGCGGCAGCAAGGGCATCGGCGTGCTGCTGCCATCTTCCAGCTGCAGGTCCGCCATGCCGCCGCTCTGGGTCAGGTGCGGGTCGTCGAACAGCTCTTCCGGGCGGCGGATCGGCGCAAAAGGAATGCTGTTGGCCTCCAGTTCCACCGCCAATTGCCGGGCATCGCGCGTGGCGAACACCTCAGCCAGGTGCGCCAGCAGCCGCGGCCGCTGCACTACCCGGTCATTGTTGGTCGCCAACGCCGGGTCATCGAGCAAGGCTGTCTGGCCCAGCAGCTGGCACAGGGCCCGCCACTGGCCTTCACCCGTGGCCGCGACGAACATCTGCTCGCCGCCGGCGAAGGTGAACACGTCATAGATGGCCCAGGCGCTGATGCGATTGGGCATCGGTGCCGCCGCCTGGCCGGTCACCACGTACTGCTGCATGTGCTGGGCCGCGAGCAGTACGCAGTTCTCGTACAGCGCGCTCTGCACCTCCCGACCGACGCCCGTGGTATTGCGCTCGTTGAGCGCGGCCAGCACGCCGATGGCGCCGAACATGCCGCCCATGATGTCGTTCACCGAACTGCCGGCGCGCAGCGGGCGGCCCACCGGCCCGGTCATGTAGGCCAGGCCGGCCATCATCTGCACCACTTCGTCCAGGGCCAGGCGGTTGTCGTACGGGCCGCTGAGGAAGCCCTTGTGCGAGGCATAGATCAGCCGCGGGTTGCGCTGGCGCAGCGTGGCCTGGTCGAAGCCCAGCGTACGCATGCGCCCGGGCTTGAAGTTCTCGATGAACACGTCGGCGCTGTCGATCAGCGCCAGCACCGCCTCACGGCCCTGGGGCGTGTCGAGGTCGACGGCGATGCACTGCTTGTTGCGGTTGAAGGTGCGGAAGAACCCCGCTCCCGCCCCGAGCAAGCGGCGTGTGCCGTCACCACGGGTGGGCTCGATCTTGATCACTTCGGCACCCAGGTCGCCAAGGATCATGCCGCAGGTCGGGCCCATGACCATGTGCGAAATTTCGACGACACGAATGCCGTCCAAGGGGAGTCTGGACATTACGCGTTTCCTGGGTAGTTGAGCGGCAGGCCGGCACGGGCGATGGCGCCGTAGAGTGGTTCATCGGGCAAGGCCTCGTGTAGCTGCTGGCGCGTGGCGATCAGCGCCGGCAGGTCGATGCCGGTGTCGAAGCCCATGCTTTGCAGCATGAACACCAGGTCTTCGGTCACCGTGTTGCCTGACGCGCCCGGTGCAAACGGGCAACCGCCCAGGCCGGCAAGCGACGCATCCAGCTCGCGAATGCCCTGCTGCACCGCCACCAGGCTGTTGGCCAGGGCCAGGCCACGGGTGTCGTGGAAGTGCGCGGCGCGCAGGCGCTCGCCGGCAATGGCGCGCACGGCCTGGATCACCGTCGCCACCTGCCCGGGGTTGGCATAGCCCGTGGTGTCGCCCAGCGAAACCAGGTCGCAGCCGGCCTCGATCACCTGACGGGTCAGCGCGCAGAGGTCGCCCAGTGGTACCTCACCCTGGCGGGTGCAGCCAAAGGCCACCGACATGCCGGCGATCATCTGCACCTCATGCCGCCCCAGTTCGCTGCGCAGCTGGCACATGCGCCCCAGCTCCTCAACCATCTCCTGCGGCGTGCGGCGCACATTGGCCAGGCTGTGGGCCGTGCTGACCGATACCGGCGCAACAATGCGCTGGGCACCGGATTCCAGTGCATCCTGCGCACCGCGCAGATTGGGTGCCAGCACCGTTACCAGCAAGTCGGGATACGTCAGGGCGTGGGCCACCACCTGCCTGGCATCGGCCATCTGCGGCAGCAGCCGGGCCGGCACGAACGAGGCGACTTCCATGTGGCGCACGCCAGCGGCATAGGCGCTGTCGATCCAGCGCAGCTTGGCGGCGGTCGGCATCACCGTGTGCAGGCTTTGCAGCCCATCACGCATGCCGACTTCATTGATTGTTATTGTTGTCATCGGGGTCTCTCTGTCTGAAGCGTGGAGCCAGACTAAGAGCAGGACGACAGGCAGAAAAGACGTGTTTCACGGGCTGATCCATCGCCAGCCGCGATGGATCAATCCCGTGTTTGCCAAACCGGTGCCCGCAGCAGCAGGTGGTCAAGCAGGCGGCGTGCAGAAAGGCTCAAGGCATGGCGGTCGCGCATGCAAATGACGAACTCGCCCAGCGCCCAGTCATCGGTCAGCGGGATCACCCGCAGGTCGAACAGCTGCGCATAGCGCGCCACCGCTTCCTGGGGGAACACCGCCAGACCCAGGCCGAACTGCACCAGGCGATAGGCCGCGTCGAACGACGACACGTAGGAACGAAAGCGCAGTTCCTTGCCGGCCGCCTCGGCGCTGTTGCGCATGAAAGCATTGAGCGTGGCGAATGCCGACAAGCCCAGGTGCTCGTAATCCAGCGTCTCTTCGAACGCGATGCTGCCGCACTCGGCCAACGGGTGATCGGCGCCGACCACCACGGCCAGGTGATCCTGCCGGTATGGCACGAACTCCAGGTCGCCAACGGCCATGGACTTTCGGCAGATACCCAGGTCGGCACTGCCCTCTGCTACCCCACGTACCACGTCCGGGCTGAAACGCTCCTCGATATCAGCCTGGATCAGCGGGTTGTCGAGCATGAACGCCGACAGCTCCTCGGGCAGGAACTCCATGATCGACGACACGTTGGCCAGCACCCGCACATGCCCGCGCGCGCCTTCGGCGTACTCGCTCAACTCACTGTCCAGGCGCTCCATGGCGCGGGTCAGGCCGCGCGCATGGCGCAGCAGCGCGAGGCCCGCCGGGGTCGGCTCGACGCCGCGCTTGCTGCGCTTGAGCAGCGCCGTGCCAAACCGCGCTTCGATATCCGAAATCCGCTTGCTGACCGCCGACGGTGCCATGAACGCCCGCTCGCTGGCGCGGGCAATGGTGCCGGCTTCGCAGACCACGATGAACAGGTGCAACGACAGGTGATCGAGGGGTTGCATGGCGGTACCTGATGCTCGAATGGCAGCATCCTAGCACCTGCGTGGCAGGTCACGCCGCTGCATGGGCACTTCAATTCAGAGAGATACCGTCAATACCGATTAGATCGGCCGGCGGAGAGTTTTTTTGACAAACAGTTGCTCCGCGACCAAAGCCGTTTTCAAGGCATGCGTGGTGAGCTCGGCAACCTCTCTTCACGCGATTTTGTATTTTTTACATTCCGAAACATTATCAAATAGATTGAAAGTCTCCAGCCTGCCGTTCCCAGGCTAAGCCCGAGCGGACGCAATCAGAACAATCCTGGCCGTGAAAGAACTAGTTCCTACACAGTAGGCGGCCCTTTCTTACAGCCAACACGGAGTGCGACCGTAAATTTAAAGATAACCCGAAATTTCTGAAAGAATCTTCCTGCAAAGTTGAGGATGGCAACAAGCTGCCGACTTATAAGTCTCAACCGATCAAAACCCCGAGCTATCTTGACTTTGCTCGACAGCTCTTCAACTCTGAAAGTGCTCCGGCATTTCGGAGCAACAACCAAGGAGACTTAAATGGACAATCAATACGGCATCAATCTTATGACGTTGTCACTAGAACCTACCGGCGAAATGGAAGCGGAATTCTTTGGCGGTTCCGGTAGTGCTGGTGGGTGTGGTGGAAGTGGTGGGTGCGGAGGCGGCGGCGGTTGTAACGGTGGCAGCGGTGGCTGCTCCGGAGGCAGCAACTCCATTGACAACAAAGAACACACCCAACAATAACTAGAATGCGGGTGCCATCTTGACGAATGATAAGATGGCACTTGCCCGCAGGACCATATAATGAAAACCTTGAGAGTTTATAACTACGAAATACTCAACTTCGAACAAGAACCCGTCATCTTTACATCAACTGGCTTCACAAAACTGGTTGATCCAAAAATGACCAGCACCCTGGTTCGCCTGGGAAGCATGAACACTCAACATCTCTCCGAGGGCGATCTGGAGTCGCTTCTTCGCTCAGAGGATCTCCAACCGGAGCCTGCAACTGAATTTCTCAAATCCTTATCAGTGCTCGGAGACGAAGTTAGCTTACCCTATTTGAAGAGAGTCGTAATTTTCACCGACATGGTCATTTCTGAGTCTTTAAAAAAATTCCTAGAGGAACAGCGGCGGCAGCGACTGCAGATACTCCCTCTTCCCAATGATTTACCAGCCATTGCCTCAAGCCCTACATTATTTGTATTTGCATGCATGAAATTGCGACCCAACTCAATAAAAAAAATGTACACCACCGTACTCCAACAGAACCCAGGCTCAGCGGCTAGCATTGGATTCGTGAGCGGCAATTACTTCCATCTGACTGAGGCGCATCTACCGGAAATTGGAAATCCCTGTGCATTCTGTACGTTCGATCGAATCTCGCACTATGAAAGATTGAGAAGTAGCCACCATTATTGGAGCCGGATATGGGCATTCTGTAGCGCGCAGAATTTAGACTTACCTTTGACCCCTATAAATGAGTACCAACGCACACTTATTTTTGGAGCCATCGTGGAGTTCGCCGATAAGCTTACGCAAGCTCCAAAACTCAGGAGCACTCAAGACCGAATACTTCTCTCACGAACTGTGAATTTACAGAACGGCTTCCTTACTGAAGACAGCAGTATCCATTGGCCTCTTTGCGAATGCATAGGAGCTGAGCAATGAGCACTTCGCATGATCAATATTTAAAATTTGTCAGCAACGAGCTTATCGATGAGGTGCTAAATTTTCATGCTAAAGGGAATTATGTCATACACCCAGCCACGCAACACTTAAGTACGCTCCATCACGTCCCCGCTGCCGATCTTGCTACGCTCTCAGGCAATGAGCTATCACTACATCCACTGCCATCATGCAGCGACAATCCATCTCTAGCCCCTCAACCGCTACCTCATCACCATCCGCTACGGCGAAATGATTCTTGCAACGACTTCAAAGCCAGTCGAATTAACTTCGAAACAACCAAGGCAATTCTTGCTCCTCTGCTGAGAAAAGACAGCAGTAGCAAACGAGGCTATCCAAGCGGAGGCGCTCTCTATCCAGTTGAAGTATTCTGCGTAAACTTGAACAACCGGGTTGAGGGCTGGCCGAAAGTGCCCAGTGCATTGCACCTCTTAGCAAACTCTAGAACACTTGAAGTCCACAGCCAGACAATTGACGCCCACAAACTTTCCAGCGCCATTATAGGTTCAAGCACACAGATCGGATCGCCTGCGCTCGCACTTGTATATTACATATATTTACCCAAGGCACTTTTTAAGTATAGGCAAAGGGGATACAGACTTGCATTGATGGAGGCCGGATCAATGTACATGCTTACAGATCTTCGCTGTAAAGAACTAGGACTCAACAGCCGTCCTTGGGCTGCGTTCACCGACCATCAAGTCACAAAGCAGCTTAATCTCAACCCCACATTATTCCTGTCCACATGCATTCAACTTATAGGTTGACCCATGAATAACTACAGCGAAATACATAATCCAGGCATTGCGGATTTTGAATTGCTTCGACCGAGTGCGGTGACATATATGCCGCACAGTGCAGAGTTTGGCTCACGGTGGAGCACATACGGGTCGAGCAGTGGATGGACTTCGGAGGTAGCCGCTACCGCCTTGGGGGAGCACCTTGAGCGCAAGCACTTCTACCTTGACATTCCGATTCATGACACTGGCCCAATGGGCAAAACCTTGACACCTGAAGAGTGCGGAGCATTCAGCAAGGCATTTGCTCAGACATCGAGCCAGATCTCAATTGACACTATCGAAAACCATGCCTTTGATCTAACTCGCGCATTTAGAATAACTGACCTCACCCCCTGCAAAATACCAACAGCTTGCATTTCACTTACGCACTCAAAAAACAATATAGACAATGCGATCTACCCTGCAAGAGACACTTGCGGCTGCAGCGTTCACCTCACTCTGGAAGCGGCAATCTTAGGCGCAATGAAGGAGTCTTTCGAGCGGCAGTTCCTGCTTCGCTTCTGGTTAACTAAAACGTACACAGAAAAGATTGAGTACGATCAAGCCTGCGAACTACTGAAACAAAGCCGAAGCCTGCCACTGCTCCAGCAATTGCAATCATCTGGAAATTTGTCAATTCTGGATCTCACTGATAATCGTTTTCCTGGAAGCTGTATTCTCCTTTGCTATGGTAACGCTCAGCAAGGTTACGTGCGCGTCAGGTATTGCGCAGGCATGGCTTATGGGGACACTCGCTGCAGTGCACTGGAAAAATCAATAATTGAATTGTGGCAGACATTTCGATTCATGCAATCTTATAACGAGAAAGAAAAAATCACGGACCCTTACCTTCGACATTTCATGAACTGCAATAAATATGAAACCTTTCAACGCATTATCAATACTCGCCAATCACTGCCCTCTACCCCACCACAGTCCGTCACTGAGCACTTGACAGCCAAGAACCTTATAGATGCTGCAAGAACACATGGCATAAATGGCTATCTGTACTTAAATCACATAACCACCACCCACAAGATGTTGTTTTTCTGCAAGTACATTTCACCTAATTTATTCATGCACATGAACAATGCAAGCGGACTCAACATCAACAACCACTACTCAGCCGCCTTTCTCAAGGAGGTAATCGAATCTCAACTAAATGATATGGTGCCATTTCCATGAATCAATCTGCGCACCCAAAAACTCTAAAAATCAACGCCATACCGGGCATCATGAAACTTTTTCTGATTGAACATCTACGTGAACCCACCACACTGCTGTGGACAGGTATGGCACCCTGCTTGATGTTCATCCTGGTGACAGATCGCACCTCCAACGCCTTTGACCAATCTTATGTAAATGCTGCGGCCTGGTTTTATTCTTACTTATCATCAAGTTTCGCTTTTTTCGGATTCAGCTTTTATCTGGTTGGAAGAAGAGAAAGCGGCTTCGTTCGTTCCTTCATCTATCAGCAAGGTGCTGTCCGCACATTTCTGGTATCGCACACTCTCAGCTACTCACTCCTGAGCCTGATCTATGTGACAGGATTCTATCTTGTAACCAAACCGCTATATGGGAATTACGACTTGATAGAGTACCTGCATCTGGCTGCCTGTTTCTACACAGCCTACTTGGGATTTTGTTGTATAGGCTTGCTCGTGGTGGCGCTCCCCTTGAAATTCAGCACCACAAGCACAGTTTTTTCTCTCCTGTCATTCTGGATGTTGATTTCCGGATACGCCGGCGCCTCTCAGCATGGAAAGCTTGCTTCATCGGTTGCCTATTTCAACCCACTGTCCCTTAGCGTCCAACTTTACGATAGTCGACTACCGCTTTTTATCAGCTTTGCTATTGCACTGACGACCCTGTTGATTGGGCTTACCACTTCTATTAAATATTTTAGAATACAACCTGTCTGGAGCCGGTATTAATTGAAAATCTTAACCCTGACGGACCTCACATTTTCCTACCCCGCGCGCCCATTATTCGAGTCCATCAATCTTCATGTCGCACGAGGCGAGGCGGTCGGATTGCTAGGGATGAATGGTGCAGGCAAAACAACGCTTTTCGACCTGATATGTAAACTCAAAGCACCACAGGAGGGAGGCATTGTCAATCAAGCACAACAGCAGGCTTATCTTACTCAAGTTCTCACGCCGCCTCCTTTGCTGCGGATGCATGAGGTTGGCAAATTGATCAGGCTGTTTAATGCCAGAGCATTTACTCGCGCTGACGAAGCACTTACTCGTTTAGCCAGGTGGTCCGCACCGTTGGCCAAACGATACGCTGATATCGGACAAAAACGGGCGGCGACTTGCAGCTATGGCGAAGTACGCAGTTACTTCACACTGACGCTACTTTTGATGGAGTGCGATCTCATCATCCTTGATGAGCCCACTGCAGGCGTCGACCCTGAATTCAGGCACTTTATCTGGCTGGGCATCCAGCATGCCTGCCGTGAAGGTGCCGCCGTATTGGTATCCTCACATTACACCGAGGAAATTGCTCAACATTGCCATCGTTTTTATATGCTGGCCAACAGAAGAGTTACGGCCTTTGAAAGTGCCCAGCAGTTTCTATCTCATTACGACGCGCACTCGCTTGATGATGCGTTTATTAAAGCGTTTGTTTGATAAGCCAGTCTTCACGCAATCAACCTTACTTTCTCGACACGGTGCTGAGCGCAGCGGTCGCCGCAGGTGCCCGGAGCCCGTATGATGGCCGTCCACATCCGAGGCCAGCCATGTTCGACTGGGAAGACCTGCGTCACTTTTCCGCCTTCATCAGCACCGGCTCACTGTCAGCTGCGGCCAGGCAGCTGGGTGTCGACCACGCCACCGTGGCCCGGCGCATCGCCGCGCTGGAGGCCGCCTTGAGCCTCAAGCTGGTCGACCGCCGCCCCAGGGCCTACGCGCTGACCGAGGAAGGCCGCCGGGTTGGCGATTACGCCGAGCAGATGGCCCAATCGTCGTTCGCCCTGGAGCACTTTGCCAATGCCGGCCAGCAGCAGGTGGAAGGCGAAGTGGTGCTGGCCGCCCCGCCGGCGCTGCTCGGCAGCATCATTGCCCGGCGCCTGGGTGCGCTGATGCAGCGCTACCCGCAACTGCGCCTGAAGCTGGTCGGCAGCAAGTCGCGGGCCTCGCTGGCGCGCCGCGAGGCCGATATCAGCATCACCCTGGCCAGGCCCACAGAGCCGACACTGGTCGCCAGCCTGCTGGGTTACCTGGATTACCGTTTGTACGCCGCGCCCGCCTACCTGCGCAGCGCTGGCACGCCGCGCTACATCGGCTATGACCAATCCCAGGCCAGGTCACCGCAGCAGCAGTGGCTGCTCAGCCAGACCGGCAACCAACCCTTCATGTTGCAGAGCAACGACCTGCGCATCCAGGCCCAGGCGGCCGCAGGTGGAGTTGGCATCGCCTGCCTGCCGGCCTTCATGGCGCAGGAGCATGGCCTGGAGGTTGCCGACGCAGATGAACAGACCATGAGCATCGAGATCTGGCTGGCCGTGCACGAGGATGTGCGCAACACGCCGCGCATCAAGGCTGTCACCGACTTCCTGCAGCAACAGGTCAAGCCGCTGCTGCGCTTGTGAATTTATGCGGATGGCGCCTGCACCGATTCGGAATTTTCGCAGCCATCCATCACCGCTAAGCTTCCCTGCGTCGCACAACCGATTACTGAGGAGCCGCGGATGCAATACGTCAAACTGGGCAACACCGGCCTGGACATCTCGAAACTGTGCCTGGGCTGCATGACCTTCGGCGAGCCGGACGCCGGCACCCACCCATGGACCCTGGGCGAAGCCGACAGCCGCCCGATCATCCGCCACGCTGTCGAGCAAGGCATCAACTTCTTCGACACCGCCAACAGCTACTCGGCCGGTACCTCGGAAATCATCCTCGGCAAGTTGCTAAAGGAATTCACCCGCCGCGACGAGACGGTGATCGCCACCAAGGTGTTCTTCCCCGCCAACATGTGGGAAGGCAGCACCCGCCCCAACGAACAGGGCCTGTCGCGCAAGGCGATCATGGCCAACATCGACGCCAGCCTGGCCCGGCTGGGTACCGATTACGTCGACCTGTACCAGATCCACCGCTGGGACTACCACACGCCCATCGAAGAGACCATGGAAGCCCTGCACGATGTGGTCAAGGCTGGCAAGGCACGGTACATCGGTGCTTCGTCGATGTACGCCTGGCAGTTCGCCAAGGCCCAGCAGGTCGCAGCCAGCCACGGCTGGAGCCGCTTCGTGTCGATGCAGAACTACCTCAACCTGATCTACCGCGAGGAAGAGCGCGAGATGATCCCGCTGTGCCTCGACCAAGGTGTTGGCCTGATGCCCTGGAGCCCGATGGCCCGCGGCCGCCTGACCCGGCCCCATGGGCAGCAGACCGAGCGGACCCGCACGGACATTTCCGGGCAGTCGTTTTACGAGAAGACCGAAGTGGAAGATGGCCGGGTGATCGATGTGGTCGAGCAGATTGCCGGCGAGCGGGGTGTGCCGATGGCGCAGGTGGCGCTGGCCTGGGTGCTGGGCAAGCGCGGGGTGTCGGCGCCGATTGTCGGGGCCTCGAAAGTGGCGCAGCTGGACGATGCGATTGCGGCGTTGGCGTTCCAGCTGAGCGCCGAAGAAATTGCCCGGCTGGAAGCGCCCTATGTGCCGCATGCGGTGACGGGGTTCAAGTAAGCCTTGCAATGGCTTCTACGCGGGTGAACCTGCTCCTGCAGGTTCACCCTAACGCTGAAGATGATTCGGAACCCGTGTGGTTTTATCTGGGAGCCATTTGTCCGTTGGATCACCACGAGCCATAAGGAATCCCGTACCGTTCGATGTACGCCTTGGACTCCGGTTTGAGGGGCAAGGCATATTGGCCGCCGCTTTGGCCCCCGTCCGGGCCGATTTTCACCACCGTGCCCTGCACCCGCGCGACATCGAGCGCGGGCAGGCACGGCCCCATGAGCCAAACCCGGGCCACACCGCCTGGTGCCAGGCCAACACTTAGCATCTTGCGATAGTCCGTGATCCATTTGCCATCTGCTCGGCAGTACGCTTTTTCACCCACGAGCATCACCTTGCGAGTCGCCTCAGAAATCACGATATAGGCCTCATAGGTCTGCGGCTCGGCCAACGACTGCCAGCGGACGTAGAGCAGGCGAGGCAAGTCGGCACCCAACACATGTTTCCCTGCGCCAGCGCCAGGTTCCTGCGGCCAACCGCGTGGGTTGCCTTTGAGCTCCTTGGGGGTATTGATCGCGGCGATCCCGCTCATCGCTCGACGGAACACGCGGTCCTTTACGTCCACGGCATCGGCGGTCTCGATCCACACTTCCATGTAGTTGGGCGCGAATAATCCGAGATACCACGAATCGTAGGGGAAAGGAGGACCGCCAAGGGAGCAGCCGCTCAGGCACAGCATCAGCCCCGAGAGCACCAACGCCTTGAGCCTACTCATTGGGGTGCTCCCGGCGCACCATCCCCTCAGCCGGGCGATTGATGAACAGCACATCCAGCGCACTGTTGTTCCAGCCTTTGGCAGCATTCCAGTTCGCCGAAAGGTGGATGTAGCGGCGCCGAAGCAACGCAGCTTCATTAAACGTCAATGGTGTGTACGCCTCGCGCAGGGCAAAGGCCTGGAGCTTGGCAGCGATGGGTAGCAACTCATCGGGGAGTTCGAAAGCCTGGGTACCGGGGATATCGTTGAATGCCACTCCGGCGCGTACGGCCAATTCACGCATGATGCGCAGGTACACCAACGACAGCTCCCCGCGCACTTCGCGTTCGCCCGTGATGGCGACATACACGCGTTTGTCCGCCACGGTATCCCGGCGCCGCTGCTGGAGCGGTACTGACCAGGTGGCGATGCCCAGACCGGATGGGGGTATATAGTCCAGCCAGTGTTGTAGTTCGCGATGGTAACCCTGCCGGGTTCGCGAAAAGGCGGCACTGCGTTCGTTGGCGAGCATGTCGATTTCAACGCTGCTGTCTGGCTTGGACAACAGCAGCTTCTCGCGCATCAGGGGCAGGTAACCCCCACCGATGTCCGAATGACAGCCTGGCAGCTCGATATCCACTTCGGCCTGGGTCAGGGAGAAGTTGTGCCGGTATTCGTCACGCGCTGTCAGGTGGATGACCTGGCGTGCCATACCTGGCGCAAGGCGCAGGTTGAGCCCGGGGTTGTCGGCATTGTGCGGACTGAAATCACCGTCACCCGGCGAAACGATACCGGCCACGGTGTCGAACAGGCCGATGAAGTTGAGGGCGAAGTCGCTGTGATAACGCCAGGTGAATGTCGCCGTCAATAACGGCGAGCCGGCAGGCAAGGCACGGGCCAACAAGCTGTCCGGCCCCTTGAACAGCTCATTGGCGCAATGCCGCGCTGCCGCCGCCCCTCGGCTGAAACCGAATAGGTCGATTTCAATCCGGCGGATCTTGATCTGAGGGTTTGCTGCAGCAAACCGACGCAACTTAAATATGACCAAGGCCGGGACTTCTTCGACCCGCGCCACCACACCCGTGCTACCCCTCCCGGTGCCCTGGCTGTAAACCGAGTCGGCCAGGCCGCTGCGGGTGCCTATGCCTTCGAGATAGACTCTGAGATATGCCTGCTCCGCCCCTGAGAGCAATTTTTCCTCGCTCTGATCAGGATACAGGTCATGCAGACGCGCCACATTGCTGACGCCATTGCCGTAACTGTTATCCGGTGTGTTGCCTTGTCCGTCATAACCGTAGGTGGCGCAATACTTGAGCACATCCTCGGCGACCGGCTGTTCCATACCCAGGTTGAGTGCATGGCAGCCCTCGGTTGCGATGCTGTTGGCCAGCCCGCTGGAAGAGGAGGAAGAAGAGGAAGAGGTACAGGAGGAGGCAGGTATCGTGTTGCGCCTGGGCCTGTTCTTCGACGGTACCGGCAACAACCTGGCCACGACTGGCAGGGGTGAAGCCTGCCTTGAAGCCGTAGGAAGCGGGCCCATTGCGACGGTATCTGGCGAGGTTGAAGAGGCGGAAGCCCGAGGGCCACTGCGTGCTGGCTGGTAAGTGGCGCTGAACAAGGACGGCAGCAGAGCGGCCCGGCACGGGCAACCGCTGATGCTGTCCTCGGTACCTGCCAACCGGGCCCGGTCGCTTCGCATGGGCGCAATGCCACCGATGATCCTGTAGACCTTGCCGTCTTTGCCGCAGGTAACCCGATCGCCTTCGCGCGCCTGGGGCACGCCAGACATTCTGAATGCACTGCTCCCTTCCAGTACCACACCACCGCAGGAGGTCTTGTCGCCTTCACGAATGAAATAGCCTATTGCCACTGAATTCCCTCTCTACAAACCGCCTGCGAATGCGTTGGGCGCAGGCTTGGTTGGCGATGAATCACCGATGCACCGCAGTTGGCCGGGGGCATCGGGTGTCGAGTCGCAAGGGTCAAGGAGTGGTGTCTGAATGGTAAATAGGATGCGTCTTTCTGTGGTATAGGAGAATTCGTCTTTACCATCCAGGCCCTGACGCCCAAGGCATTCAGGTACTACCTCAGTGGCTGGCACGGGCTTCGCCCCTGTTCGCGGGCAAGCCCACTCCCACAGGAGAAATGCAAAACCTGTCGATTTGCCCGCGAAGGGGCCGCCATAGCAAAACAGCATCGCCGGACGAATTTAAGTCACCCTCACGACAAATGGAGTACATCTGTACTCTTCCCCATGTTTTCGCGCCACCCCTGCAGCAACACCGCCAGTGCCGCCATCCCCGCCGGTACCAGCAGCGAGGCGAATACCTGGGCGAAACTCCACCCAGCGCCAGCATCTGGGCACCGGCAAAGGCGCTGAGGATGGCACCGAAACGGCCGATGCCACTCATCCAGCTGGCCCCGGTGGCACGCGCCTCGGTCGAGTAGAACGCCGCCGCCAGGGCATTCATGCCCACGCTCGCGCCGTCCAGGCCAAAACCCACGGCCGAGGCGATGGCGCAGAGCCAGGCGAAATCACCGGCCACCTGGCCAATGGCGAAAATCACCGCGCCACTGAACAGGAAGGTCAGCATCAGCACCCGTTGCGGGTGGCAGCGGTCCATCGCCCAGCCCACCGAAACTGCACCGACCGGCCCGCCGATCTGGAAGCAGGCAGTGACGATGGCCGCTTACGACACCGAGAAGCCACCTCCCTCCTTCACCAGCGTCTGCAACCAGCCGCTGAACAGATAGACCAAGAACAGCGCCAGTACATAGCCCGTCCACAGCATCACCGTGCCGAAGCGATAGCGCGGCGAAAGGATGGTGCCAATCGCGCCGCCCTTGTGCGTACTGGCGGCGGGCACCACGAAGGTGCTGTCGGGCCCGCAGTGTGCCGGTGCCAGGCGCTAGACGATACGCCGGATGCGCTGCGGGTCGGCACTCTGGCTGACCAGGAAGGTAACCGACTCGGGCAGGCGCCAGCACAGCAACGGCAAGACCAGCAGCGGCAACACCCCGCCCAGCGCCAGCACGCTGCGCCAGCCCAGGTTGGGGATCATCCAGGCGCTGACGAAGCCGCCCAGCGCCGCACCCAGCGAAAAGCCGCAAAACGCCAGGGTGATCAACAGCGAGCGGCTGCGCGCCGGGGCGTATTCACTGACCAGGGTGCTGGCGTTGGGCATCGCCGCGCCCAGGCCCAGGCCGGTGAGAAAGCGCAGTGCGACCAGGGTTTCCAGGTTGGGGGAAAAGGCCGAGGCCAGGGTCCACAGGCCGAACAGCAGCACGCTGCCGAGCAGTACCGCCTTGCGCCCGTAACGATCGGCCAAGGGGCCTGCGACCAGGGCGCCGAGGGCCAGGCCGATCAGCGCGGCGCTGAGCACCGGGCCGAGGGCCTGGGCACCGAGTTGCCATTCGCTTTTCAATTGCGGGGCGATGAAGCTGCCAGTGAACTGGGCATGACCCTGGCGACGCTGGGGCGCTTGTGCCAGGAGCATCTGGGAATGACCCCGATGATCAACGCCCGGCTGGTGCTGGAGGCCAAGCGGGTGCTGGGGCATTCGGATGCGAGCGTGAAGGCGATTGCCCATGAACTGGGCTTTGCCGATGTGGGGTACTTCAGCCGGTTCTTTCGCAAGCAGTGTGGGGTGAGCCCGAGTGCGTTTCGTGGTGACAAACCTGGTTGAGGTACTGTCTGTGCTAATACCCCGTCATCTCCAGATACCCCCGCCCTTGAGCGCTGCCACTCACCCGCACCGGCCCTTCCCAATAGGGGAACCGCGTGCCCATCCAGGCCTTGGTCTGCGCCGCCTCGACTTGCACGTCAAGTTGCACGGAGGGCACGTGAACCCGCCAGCGGGTCGGTACGCGCTTGCCGTTGGCCTGGTCGCTCCAGGCCAGTGGCGTCAACTCGACCTCAGCCCCCTGCAACGCGCGCACCTGCCCGCCAGGGCCAACCCAGGTGCCGGCGCGGTACGGCGGCCCCTGGTCTTCACGCACCTGAAACAGCATCAGCTTGGCGCCACTGCCCAGGTGCAGCGAAAACCAGTCCCAGCCGCTTTGCCCGGCCGCCAGCGGCTGGCTGCTCCACTCCCGGTCAAGCCAGGCCTGCCCGGTCACCGGGATGCGTTGCCCGTCCCGTTCGACCTCGCCGCTGACTTGGTAGAACGGCTGGCTGTAATAGTACGAAGCCTGGCCTTTGCCGGACTTCTCGCTGTAACCATGATCGCCGTGCAGCACCAGCGGCTGGTCGCTGGCCAGGGTCAGGTCGTAGCGAAAGCCCTGGCCGCTGGCACGCATCTGCAGGCGGCGGATGCTGTCGTCGCCTTGCAGCGACCAGTCGTTGATCCATGCGCGGAACGGCCCGGTCTCCACACCGGCCTGGCCGATGCCGCCGCGTGCCAGCGCTTCGCTGACCTGGTGGCCACTCGGGTCGGTCAGGGCGGCATGGCCCATCCACAGGTTGGGGCTGTTCCAGCCTTGGGTCTCGGGGCCGGGGCGCAGGGCCGAGCGGAACAGCGTCCATTGCACGCCCCAGTCACGGCCCTGGGCATCGCGCAGGTTGGCGGTGACGTACCACCATTCAATGCGATAGCCGTCGTGGGCGCCGTGGTCGCGAGGGAACACCAGCGCAGTGTTGCGCGTGACCTGCTTGAACGCCGCCGCCTCGGCACCGAGGCCGGCATAGCTCCTGGCCGGCGGCGCAGGCGCGTCACACCCGGCCAGCAGCAGGCCGGCCAGCAACAGCCAGGTTTCAACCCTCACTGGCGAACCTTCGCAACAGCTCGCCTGGCTGGCGCCGCGCCAATTGCCACAGCGGCCAAGCGCTGGCCAGAAGGCTGGTCAGCACGCCGAGCGCAGCCAGTTGCGCGAGCTGGCTGGCAAACACATGCCAGGGCAGCCGCCAGCCGAATGCCTGCACGTTTACCACCGCCACCAGGCACCAGGCCAGCAGCAACCCGAGGGGGATCGCCAGCAGCACGGTGAAACTGCTGAGCATCAACGTCTGGCCCAGGCTCAGCCAGGCCAGCCAGCGGCGTGGCACACCCAGTGCCCACAACGGTGCGAGCTGCCCAAGGCGCTGCTGGCCCAGGGTCAGCTGACTGATGAACAGCGCCACGCCAGCGACGCCGAGGGTGAGGCTGTTCAGGGCTGCGGTGACGGCAAAGGTACGGCTGAAAATCTGCGTCGACCAGGCTTTCAGGCTGGCCTGCTCGACCACTTGCGAATCGTCCAGGCCATAGCGCTGCTGCAAGGTGTCCTTGACCTTCGCAACCTGCCCGGGCCGAATCAGCAGGCTCAGGCCGCTCAGGCTGGCCGCCGCCGCATGCCTGAGCAGCCAGTCGGCATTGACCAGTACATGCCCTTTCGGGTTGCCGTAGTCGGCGTGAATGCCCACCACCCGCATGCTTTGCGGCGGCTCGCCCGGCAGTTGCACGGCATCCCCGACCCCAGCACCAAGGCGCCGCGCCAATTGCTCGCTGAGCATGGCGCCCTGCCCGTTGGCCAACTGCTCCCAGGCATCTGGCGCCTGCTCCAGCAGCGGCCAGTGGCTGCGGTAGAACGGATGATCGATCACCCCTTGCACCTGCACCGGCCACTGCAGCAGGCGCCATTCCACTCGCCAGCTTGGCAACACGCTGCTGACGTCAGGGTCTTGCTGCAGCCGCTGATAGATCTGCAGCGCCTGAGTGCCGTCGCGGGGTGTGACATACAGGTCCGCGGCCAGGCGCTGGTCGAGCCAGCCGACGAAGGTGCGGCGGAAACCTTCGGTCATACCGCCCACGCCGACGCTGGCGGCCAATGCCAGCAGCAATGCCATCAGCGCCAGGCTCAGCGCCGGCAATTGCTGACAGCTGTCGGCGACGAACCACTGCGCCAGCGGCCGCCGGGTATGCCGCGCCAGGCCAGCGAGCAACAGGGCCAGCACGCCCGGCAACAACAATGCGGCCGCCAGCAACAGCGCGGCAAGCAGGGTGAAGGCACTGGGCAGGCTGTAGCCGAAGGCGCCGCAGCCCAGGGCAACCATCGCCAACCCGGCCGCGGCCAGTGCCTGACGCTTCAGCCAGGGCACCTGGGCCAGGCGCCAGGCCTGCGGTTGAGCCAATGCCAGCAAGGGCAACCGGGCTGCGCGCAACAGGCTGTCGATACCGGCCAGCAAGGCGCCGAGCAGGCTCACGGCAATACCCACCAGCCACCAGTACAGCGGCAGGTGCAGGTGCCCGGAGACCTGGGCGCCGTAAAGGCCGCGCAGGCTGGAAGCAAAATCGGGCAGCAACAGCGCTGCCAGCAGGTAGCCCGCCGCCACACCTGCCAGGCCACCCACCACGGCGAACAACCCAAGCTCCAGGGCCAGGGCCGCCAGCAACACCCTCAGGCTGACACCACAGGCGCGCAAGGTGCGCATCAGGCCCCGTCGTTGCTCCAGCGCCAAGCCGATCGCCGCATGGGCGATGAACAACCCGACCACGAAAGCCAGCAGGCCGAGGGCCGTGAGGTTCAGATGAAAGCTCGCGGTGAGGCGTTGCAGGTCGGTGTCATCGTCCGCTGGCTGTACCTGCAAACGTTCGACGAAGGCCGGCGGCAGAGGCTGGTTGGTGTCGCTGATCAGCCGTGAAAGCTGACCCGGCGCATCCAGCAAAGCCTGTGCCACGCCGATATCGACCAGCATTACGCCGGGCGCCAACTGTTCATTGAGGATCAGCGGCGGCAACGCCTGGCCATCGACCGTGCGCGGCCTACCCGTTAGTAGGCGCAGTGTGTCCGGCCCGACCCAGGCTTGCCCCGGTGTGCCGATGAAGGCCTGCAAGTCGAAGCTCGCCGGGTCGGCACCGGCGACGGCCATACCCGGCAGCAGGCTCAGCGGCTCGATGCCGATCAGCCTGACGGCCACGGCTGGCTCGCCGGCCAGGCGCAAACGCCCCTCCAGCACTGGCGTCACCTGCCAGCCTTGCCTGCGCAGTTGCACATACAGCGCCTGGTCGAAGTGCTGCCCATCGCGGGCAACGATCTGCAGGTGCGCCGCCCCGCTCAGCACGGCGCTGGCCTGGGCATAGTCGCTGCGCGCCTGGGCATTGAGGGCCTGCACACCGGTCCACAAGGCCGTGGCCAGCCACAGGCCGGTGAAGATGCTGAGGCACTGCAGGCGGTGGCGCCACCAGTGGCTGCCCAGCGCCTGCAGGGCAATCAGCAGGTTGCTCATGAGGCTTGCACCCGGCCCTGGTGCAACACGCAGCGACGCTGCAGGCAGGCAGCCAGGCGCGGGCTGTGGGTGACCATCAGCACGCTGCTTCCGGCCTCGCCGACCAATTGCAGAAGCAAGGCAAGCACCTCGTCGCTGCTGGCTTCATCAAGGCTGCCGGTGGGCTCGTCGGCAAGCAACAGCGCCGGCCGGCTGGCCAGTGCCCGGCCGATGGCGACCCGTTGCTGCTGGCCGCCCGACAACTGCTCTGGATAGCGGTCCAGTAAAGCCGCCAAGCCCAGGCGCTCGGCCAGGTAGGCCAGCCATTGCGGGTCGTGGCGCTTGGCCAGGCGCGCCTGGAAGGCCAGGTTGGCCGCCACGTCGAGGCTGCTGATCAGGTTGTACTGTTGGAACACCAGGCCGATGCCCTCCCGACGCCAGCGGGCCAGGGCGGCTTCGCCGTGGCCGTGCAGGGGTTCGCCGTCGATGAGGATGCGCCCGCTGTCGGCACGGTCGAGGCCGGCGACCAGGTGCAGCAAGGTGCTTTTGCCGCTGCCGGATTCGCCCATCAGGGCCAGGCTGCTGCCGCGCGAGAGGGACAGGTCGACGCCACGCAGGACCTGGAGCGGGCCTTGGGCGGTGGGGAAGGATTTGTGCAGGTGCTCGATGACCAGCATGGGGGCTTTGGCCTTTTTCTAAGGTCAGACCTTAGGCATAGCTGCATTTAGCGCTTGCTGGCAAATGGATGGGTTGCATTCGAGGGCCTCTTCGCGGGTAAACCCGCTCCCAAAGGAATCACCTCAGACTTGAAGTCTGTGCAGTACCTGTGGGAGCGGGTTCACCCGCGAAGAGGCCCTTAAAAGCGACCTAGTTCACAAACGCATGCTGCACTTCCCCGACAGTCGCCGCCAGGCTGTTCAGGTGCAGGCTCAACACCCGCTCCACCGGTGCCTGGTCCAGCGGCCAGTGCAAGGCAATGCTCCCGGCCAGCTGCCCCTGCACCCGCACCGGCAAGGCGATCGCCCGGATCAGGAACGGCAAGCGCACTGGATACTCCCAATAGCCTTCGGTACGCTGCCCGAAGCCCTTGTGCGCATCCCCTTCCAGGTCGCGCATCAGCGCTTCACCCCCCACCCATTCATGCCCGGCCAGGCGCCGCACCTCGTCCACCGCCAGCTCCTTCAGGCACGCCCGGCCCATTGCCGAATGGAACAGGCTGGCATGCTGGCCGACAATCTGGCAGTTGCTCGGATAGCGTTTGCGCAACACCTGGGGAATCGCGCTTTCCATCACCTCCAGCCGCTCGCCGTCGAAGCACGACAGGTCAACCACCAGCCCGGTGCGCTCGCTCAGTTCCAGCAGCAGCGGCGCGGCGCTTTCCACCAGCTGGCGCTTGAAGCGCTGCTGGCGGTCGCCGAACAGGCGGCGGGCGCACAGGCGGTAACGCCGGTCGCTCAGGCCACGGTAGACCCAGCCCTGCTCCTGCAAGGTGGCGAGCATGCGCGACGCCGTGGCCTTGGGCAGGCCAGTGAGGTAATGCAACTCTTCCAGGCCCAGGGCCTGATGCTCGCCAAGCAGCTCGACGATAGCCAGCGCGCGCTCCACCGAGCGCACGCCGCCGCTGTCTGTAGCTGTGCCCATGTCTTCGACCTCCCTGTCTGTGCGTGGATGGTCATCATGCCCAGCAAGATACGGGCCGGGCCAGCCCCTTCAGCGTGCCAACAGGCTCGGCGGCGGGCGCCGTTCCACCCAGCGGGTCAGCTGTTCATGGGCGTAGGCCAGCTGCAGCACGGCATGGTCGGCCTGGGCCGGGCCTATGATCTGCAGGCCCGTGGGCAACCCGGCGGCATTGAAACCGACCGGCACGCTCATGCTCGGCAGGCCGGCCAGGGTCGGCCCGATCACCACCTCCATCCAGCGATGATAGGTGTCCATGGTCCGCCCCCCAACCTGCTTCGGCCACGCCTCGGTTGCGTCGAAAGGGAACACCTGGGCCGAAGGCAACAGCAGGAAATCGTAACGCTCGAACAACCGGTTCAACGCCTGGTACCACGCGCTGCGGTCCACTGACGCCTGGTAGACAGCAGCGGCGCTGAGCTGCAAACCACCCTCCACTTCCCATTGCGCCTCGGGCTTGAGCAGCGCCCGCTTGCCTGGGTCGGCATAGGCCGCCGCCAGGTTGCCGTGCACCAGGAAGTGGCGGTGGGTGAGCCAGCATTGCCACAACCGGGCCTGATCGAACGCGGGCTGGCAGGCCTCGACTTCGCAGCCGAGCTCGGCGAAATCGGCCAGGGCCGCTTCGCACAGGCCCAGTACGCCATCTTCCATCGGCAGATAGCCGTCGTAATCACCCAGCCAGCCGATCCGCGCGCCCTTGAAGTCACGTTGCAGCCCGGCCGCGAAATCCCGCCCGCCTTCATTGAGCGACAACGGCACCCGCGGATCATACCCGGCCTGCACCGTCAGCAAGCGGGCGACATCGGTGACGCTGCGCCCCATCGGCCCCTCGGTGGCCAGCTGCTGCACGAACAGCTCCGGCGTCGGCCCATAAGGCACCCGCCCCAGCGACGGGCGCAGGCCGAACACATTGTTGAACGCCGCCGGGTTGCGCAGCGAACCCATCATGTCGCTGCCATCGGCCACCGGCAGCAGGCGCATGGCCAGCGCCGCCGCCGCGCCACCGCTGCTGCCACCGGCCACGCGGGTGGGGTCGTAGGCATTGGTGGTGGTGCCGAACAGCGTGTTGTAGCTCTGCGAGCCCAGGCCGAACTCCGGCACGTTGCTCTTGCCGAGGATGATCGCCCCGCTCGCCCGCACCCGCGCCACACTGATGGCGTCGTGTGCCGGCACCTGCCCGGCGAACAGCGGCGAGCCCAGGGTGGTGCGCAGCCCGGCGGTGGCGGCCAGGTCCTTGATCGCCTGGGGCATGCCGTGCATCCAGCCGCGTGACTGGCCGCGCGCCAGTTCGGCATCGCACCCATCGGCCTCGGCCAGCAATACATCGGCGCCGCGCAGCGACACCAGCGCATTGACCTGCGGGTTGTAGCGCTCGATATGGCCCAGGTAAGCCTGCATCACCTCGCGGCACGCCACCTGGCGGGCATGAATGGCCTTGGACAAGGCCTCGGCGTCGAGGGCGACGATCGGGTCGATGGCTAACGCGTTCACGGTTTCACTCCAAGGTTGTAGGCGACGGCCTTGCCGGCGCGCGGTGCTTCTTTCAGGCAATAGGTACCGAGCAGGGTCAGCAGGCAGGCGAACAGCACGTAGAAAGACGGCGCCACCGGGGTGCCGAGCACCTTGCTCAGCCAGGTGACGATCAACGGCGCAAAGCCGCCGAACACCATCACCGCCACGTTGTAGGCTACCGACACCCCCGTGGAACGCACCTCGACCGGGAACTGCTCGGCCAGGGCGGTCGGCGCCGGGCCGAAGAAACCGCCGATGGCGCTGCACAGCAGCAGCTGCATCACCAGCAGGCGCTCGATCGACGGCGCCGCAGCCACCCACACATACAGCGGGTAGACCATGACGAAGAACGCCAGGGTGAAGGCCATCAGCACCGGTCGCCGTCCGAGCCGGTCCGACAGCGCGCCGGCCAGGGGAATGACCACGGTCATCAGGCCCACCGCGAGCATCTGCACCAGCAGCACCTGGTCCAGCGGCAGGCCAAGGTTCTTGTGGGCAAAGGTCGGCATGTTCACCAGCACCACGTAGAACGACACCGTCGCGCCGCAGGCCAGGCCCATCGACACCAACAGGGCGCGGCGGTGCTCACGCAGTACCTGGCCCAGGCTTGGCTCCTGACCCTTGGCCTGCTTGCGTGCTTCCAGAAACTCCTCAGGTTCTTCCATGTGCTTGCGAATCCACAGTCCCACCGGGCCGATCAGCAAGCCGAGCACGAACGGGATCCGCCAGCCCCAGCTGTCCAGCGCCTCGGGCGTGCACAGGTGGGTGACCAGCGCGACCATCGCCGCCCCGGAGAACACCGCCAGGCACTGCCCCACCAACTGCCACGAGCCATACAGGCCCTTGCGGTTGGCCGGCGCGCTCTCCACCAGGAACGCCGTGGCACTGGCATACTCACCGCCGGTGGCAAAGCCCTGCAGCATGCGCGCGACCACGATCAGCAGCGGCGCCCCCATGCCGATGGCCAGGTAGCTGGGGGCGAAGGCGATCATGGCGATCGACACTGTCATCAGGCGGATGATCAGCTGCATCGCCGCCTTGCGCCCCTTGCGGTCGGAATACACACCCAGCAACACCCCGCCCACCGGGCGCATGAAAAAGCCCACGCCAAAGGTGGCCAGGGCCATCAACAACGAACTGTATTCATCGTCCGAGGGGAAGAACTGGCGGGCGATGATGCTCGCCAGAAAGCCATACACGATAAAGTCATACCACTCCAGCGCATTGCCGATGACCGCCGCGACCACTTGCCGGGTACGCGACGCGCCTGTATTGGAAATCTGCATGCGGAACACTCCATCTTCTGTTCAAGTGATCGCCCAGGCGCAGCCGCGCACGGGTTCCAGCGGCAGTCGTCAATACAGGGGAATCAGGCCGGCTTGAGCCAGCTCTCGGCCATGGCGCCCCAATAGGCGGCGCCGGTCAGCAGGATGTCGTCGTTGAAGTCATAGGCCGGGTTGTGCACCATCGGCCGCTGCACGCCGTTGCCGATGAACAGGTAGGCGCCCGGGCAGCGCTGCAGCATCCAGGCGAAGTCCTCGCTGCCCATCAGCTTGCGGGTGTTGCCGTCGACCTTGTCGGCGCCTAGCAGCGCTTCGCCGACCTGCTGGGCGAAGGCGTTTTCCGCGGCATGGTTGACCAGCACCGGATACGCCGGCCGGTGCTCGATGCTGGCCGTGCAGCCAAAGCTCTCGGCCTGGCTGACGATGATCGCCCGCACCCGCTCCAGGGTCTGCGCCCGTACCTGGGCATCCAGCGCCCGCAGGCTCAGGCGCAGCAGCGCCTGCTGCGGAATCACGTTGGCCGCCTCGCCCGCCTGCAGCGCGCCGACCGTGACCACCGCCGCCTCCTGGGCATCGATATTGCGCGCCACCACGGTCTGCAGCGCCATCACCACACTGGCCGCAGCCACCAACGGGTCGACCGTCAGGTGCGGCATCGAACCATGCCCGCCGACGCCCTCGATGGTCACCGTCAGCAGGTCCTGTGAAGCCATCATCGGCCCCTCACGGAAGCCCAGGTGCCCTGCCGGCAGCCCCGGCATGTTGTGCATACCGAACAGCGCATCACAGGGGAAGCGCTCCAGCAGCCCATCGGCGAGCATCGCCTCGGCCCCACCCTGGCCCTCCTCGGCCGGCTGGAAGATCAACGTCAGCGTGCCATCGAACTGCCGCGTCGCCGCCAGGTAGCGCGCCGCACCCAGCAGCATGGTGGTGTGCCCGTCGTGGCCGCAGGCGTGCATGCAGCCCTGGTGGCGGCTGCTGTAGGCGGCGCCGGTGGCCTCGTGGATCGGCAGCGCGTCCATGTCGGCGCGCAGGCCCAGCTTGCGCGGGCTGCTGCCGTTGCGTAGCACGCCGACCACACCGGTCTTGCCGATGCCGGTGTGCACCTCGTAGCCCCACTGTTGCAGCAGCGTGGTGACCAGGGCCGAGGTGCGGCTTTCTTCAAAGCCGAGTTCAGGGTGAGCGTGGATATCGTGGCGGATGGCGTGCAGGTCGCTGGCCACGTCGTTGAGCCAGGCCAGGATGTGCTGGTGTTGCTGCATGGGGAATCTCCTCGCGCGGGTGGGTCCCGTTCTTGTTGTTCGCTTTGAGATCACGACGGGGAAGGCAGGTCGTGCTTGGCAACAGATAAGCGCGAGTGGCGAGGGAGTACAAACGAATGTGGTTCCACGCAGTGGAACTGCCTTAGAAAAAGTGATTGCAGAGCGCGTACCCTGCCGCCAGCACCCAGAGGTTCAGGAGGATCATGGAGAGGCTCCGCCCTTGCTGGCAACGCCTTGAACGGGCAACACAAGTGCCACCCTCACTACAACGGTCCGATGTCTCCTCAACCACTCAAATGGGTGCTCCCGAACCTTCCGTGACACTCACGAGCACGGCGTATTCCGTCGCGTTGCCATCACTCCGAAGCCATTGGCATTTGGCATGCGCACAATTTTTTTCGCGGTACAAATGAGACCTGGTTCACTTTTTTAGAAAAACTTTGAGCGCCGATTTTTACTGCTTTCTTGACACTTGAACCCCCTGACTTTGGGGGCCAAACCCCCATCTCCAATGCTCGATACTCATCGCCAATAGCATGGCGCCATCATTGCGCCGCATCACAAAACAGGGAAAAAATCGCGCCCCTCGCCGGAACTTCTTCCACAGCGGGGTGCCCTACTCGGCATTGCTGGCAACACGATATTCATGTGCCAGCACTCAAATTGCCGCAGCCGAGTGGCGCGATTTTAGGTCCACGCCATTGGCGTTTCAGGACGATCAAGCAGGCTCATGGACGATGTACCGATGACACAGACATTCGATGTCGAAGCACTGATCAAGCTGCGTGGCCAGACGCGGGCGATCTCCGATGCGCTGAAGGCGCAGGCGGCGGATTACCTTGCCACCGTGGCACCGCTGATCCGTCCGCAGACCCTGTTTGGCGAATACCTGCAAGGCGCCCAGCGCAGCAGCGGGCGCGAAACCCAGGGGCATTTCCAGTCGTTGATCGAACTTTACGAGCGCATCGGCTCGGCCGCGCCGTTCCAGCTGGTCAGCGAGCTGGAAGTGCCGCTCAACCTGATCAGCACCACCCCCGAACTGTTCCCGCTGGAATACGACAAGGTCCTCGAACAGAGCGGCCAGGTCATCCGCATCACCAGCCCGACGCGCTGGGTGGTGGGCTACCACGCCTTCGACCTGGCGCAGTTCCGCAACGTCATCAAAGACCCCAACCGCAGCAGCGCCGAGCTGTACCGCTTCGTGGTGCACTACCTGGTGCTGTTCTATTGCCTGAGCAAGTCGCCGGGCCTTGGTCGGCTGTTTGAAGGGCTGCGCTATGGCCTGAGCTTCGAGCGCCTGAAGGGCTTCGGCGACCTGCCGTTCTGCGTGGTCAGTTCGCCGGTGCGTTCGGCACTTCCCGACGACTCGGTCATCCGTAGCAGCACGCAGATTGCCGGCAACACCAGCTTCGAAGAATTGGTGGGCCGCGACAACATTCTGGAAATGAACGACGACATCCGTCAGCGCCTGCTGCTGACGATCGAAGGACTGTAACGCGCGCCCCCGGCAACGGGCCGCGCAATGATTCGCAGCGAATTGCTCGCACTGGAGAACACGATGGCGAAGAAGGAAAGCACCCAGCACAAACTCGACCGCGTTCGCGCACCTCGGGTCCACATCACCTACGACGTGGACATCGGCGATGCGCTCGAAAAAAAGGAGCTGCCCTTCGTCGTCGGCGTGCTGGGCGACTTCTCCGGCAACCCGCTGGAGCCGCTACCCAAGCTCAAGGACCGCAAGTTCGTCTTCATTGACCGCGACAACTTCAACAGTGTGCTCAAGGGTATCAAACCGCGCCTGACCTACCGCGTCGACAACACCCTGGCCAACAACGGCACTCAGCTGGGCGTCGAGCTCAACTTCAACACCCTCGAAGACTTCGAGCCACAGAACGTGGTCAAGCAGGTCGAGCCGCTGCGCAAGCTGCTGGAGGTGCGTAACAAGCTGGCCGACCTGCGCAACAAGATGGGCGGCAACGACAAGCTCGAAGAACTGCTGATGGACGTGCTGCAGAACACCGAGAAGCTGAAAACCCTGGGCAAGGAATTCGGACGCGAAGCCGCCGTACCTGCCAACGAAGGCAAAGAGTAAGCAGGAGCCAGACGATGACCGACAAGCAAGCATTGCCCCAGCATGAAACCGACTTGGTCGAAGTCGAAAACTTCGCGCCCCAGGCCTCCCTGCTCGACAGCATCATTTCCGAAAGCCGTGTGGCCCGCTCGGAAACCGAGCGCAGCCGCACCCGTGACCTGATCGGCGAACTGGTCGGCCAGGTACTGGAGGGCGAACTGACGCCCAGCAAGGACCTGATCGCCGTACTCGACGCACGTATCGCTGAAATCGACGCAATGCTCTCCGAGCAGATGAACGAGATCATGCACGCCAGCGAGTTCCAGCAGCTGGAGGCCTCCTGGCGCGGCCTGAAGTACCAGGTCGACCAGACCGAGACCAGCACCACGCTGAAGATCCAGTTGCTCAACGCATCGAAAAAGGACCTGGTCCGCGACCTCAAGGCCGCTTCCGAATTCGACCAGAGCGCGCTATTCAAGAAGATCTACGAAGAAGAGTACGGCACCTTCGGTGGCGCGCCGTTCGGCATGCTGGTGGGTGACTACGAGTTCACTCGCAGCCCCGAAGACATGTACCTGCTCGAAGAAATTTCCCACGTCGCCGCCGCCGCCCACGCACCGTTCATTTCTGCGGCATCGCCCGAGCTGTTCGGCTGGGACTCGTTCACCGACATGTCCGGCCCACGCGACCTGGCAAAGATCTTCGACACCGTCGAGTACGCCAAGTGGAAGTCGTTCCGCGCGTCCGAAGATTCGCGCTATGTCGGCCTGACCCTGCCGCACGTACTCGGCCGCCTACCCTACGGCCCGGATACCGTGCCCGTTGACGAGTTCAACTTCGTCGAGAGCGTCGATGGCCGCGACCACAACAAATACCTGTGGATGAACGCCGCCTACGCCCTGGGCACCCGCGTGACCGACGCTTTCTCCCGCTACGGCTGGTGTGTGGCGATCCGTGGCGTTGAAGGCGGTGGCCTGGTCGAAGGCCTGCCAACCCACACCTTCAAGACCGACGACGGTGAGATTGCACTCAAGTGCCCGACTGAAATCGCCATCACCGACCGCCGCGAGAAAGAGCTGTCCGACCTGGGTTTCATTCCCCTCGTGCACTGCAAAGGCACCGACTACGCCGCGTTCTTCGGCACACAGTCGACCCAGAAGCAGAAGCAGTACAACACCGACATCGCCAATGCCAACGCGCGGCTCTCGGCGCAGCTGCAGTACATCTTCGCCACCTCGCGTATCGCCCATTACATGAAGGCGATCATGCGCGACAAGATCGGCAGTTTCGCCTCGCGCAAGGACGTCGAGTCGTTCCTCAACGAATGGCTGGCCGACTACGTGCTGCTCGACGACACCGCCAGCCAGGAGGCCAAGGCCAAATTCCCGCTGCGCGAAGCCAGCGTCGAGGTGGTCGAGGTGCCTGGCAAGCCTGGAGCCTACAAAGCGGTTGCATTCCTGCGCCCGCACTACCAGCTCGACGAACTGACCGCCTCGCTGCGCCTGGTCGCCGAACTGCCGCAATCCACCCGTAGCTGATCGAACCCGAGCCAGGAAGGCGCTTTTCACCCATGAGCCGTAACTACCAATTAGTGCCAACACTGTTGGATCGCCTGCTTGATGACACCCCTCATCAGGCAAGCGAGGCGGTTTCCAGGCGGTTGTGCTCCCTGGCCGATTACAAGGCCAGCCTGATCCGCGACCTGGAGGTGCTGGTCAACACCCGTCAGTGCATGGTCGCCGAACGCCTCGGCGGCCATGGGCAACTGGCTGGCACCATCCTCGAATACGGCATGCCCGACTTCACCAGCAAGGGCGTGCTCAACCCCGAGGACCGGCGCCTGATCCAGGCCCAGCTGGAGCGTGCCATCACCGTTGGTGACAAGCGTTTTCGAGCGGTACGCGTACAACTGATGACCCAGCAGGTGGGCCACCGCATGCTGACCTTCCGGGTCGATGCCGTACTGCATCTGCAGGACGCCACCCGCCAGGTCTCGTTCGACGCCGTACTGCAGATCAATACCCAAGAATACAAAGTGCAGAACCTCAACTGATGCTCGACGATCTGCTGCCCTACTACGAAAAGGAACTCTCGCACCTGCGCTTTCTCGGCCAGGAGTTTGCCCGCGAGTACCCGAAAATCGCCTCGCGCCTGCTGATCGAGGGGGACAACTGTGAAGACCCCCACACCGAACGCCTGATCGAAGCGTTTTCGTTCCTTTCCGCGCGCATCCACAAGAAACTCGATGACGAATTTCCGGAAATCGTCGAAGCCTTCCTCGAGGTGCTTTACCCGCATTACCTGCGCCCGACACCGGCACTGTCGATTGCCGAGTTTTCCGCCGGCAACCGTTCGCCTTTGGCAGCTCGATACGACATCGCCCGCCATACCGAAGTCGCCTCACGCAATGTCGAGGGCGTTGCCTGCAGGTTCCGCACCTGCTACCCGGTGCAACTGTGGCCCGTGGCCGTACAGGACGCCTCTTTCGCCGAACTTGAACGCTCGGTGTTCAACGGCCATAGCGCCGACCTCGTGGCGCACCTGAAAATTGCACTGGTTGCCACCACCGACCTGCACTTCGGCCAGCTGGATATCCACTCGCTGCGTTTCTTCCTCGACGGTGAAAGCACGCTGATGCTGCAGCTTTACGAGCTGCTGTTCAACAACCTGGCCAAGGCCACCGTCAGCTTCACCGAAAACGGCCAGCGCCGGGAGATCGGCCTGCCGGCCGATGCCTTGCAGGCCGTCGGTTTCGAGCAGGATGACGGCCTGGTGGACTACTCGGCGCGCTCGTTTGCCGGCTACCGCTTGCTGCACGATTACTTCACCTTCCCCGACAAGTTCATGTTCTTCGACATTGGCGGGCTCAAGCGTAGCCTGGCCGGTCGCGACGCCCAGGCCATCGAGCTGAACTTCTACTTCGCCCACTTCGAGCTCGGCGAGCGCCTGGTACGCCTGGCGCAGAACCTGGGGCGGCACAACTTCAAACTCGGCTGCACACCGATCATCAACCTGTTCAAGCAGCAGGCCGAACCGATCAAGCTGACCCACACCCAGCATGAATACCCGGTCACCCCGGATGTACGCCTGCAGGGCAACGCCGAAGTGGTGTCGATCGACCGTGTGCAACGCGTGCGCAAGCTCGGCGGCCGGGACAAGGTCAGCGAGTGCAACCCGTTCTTCGAGCCACGTGGCGAGCTCGGCCCCGATGCCTGCTACTGGATCGGCCGCCGCCAGCCGTCGCGGCGCGGCAGCCAGAGCGGTACGGACATGGTGATCCGCGTGGTGGACCGGGAACTGGACCTGATCGACAGCAGCAGCGACACCCTCAGCATCGCCCTGACCTGCAGCAACCGCGACCTGCCGCAACTGCTCAGCTATGGCGGTAGCCAGAGTGACCTGAGCCTCGACCAGGACAGTGTGGTCGACACCATCCGCCTGCTGCGCAAACCCACCGCCACCGCGCGCGTGCCACTCGGCGACGGTCTGATCTGGCGGCTCATCTCGCACCTGTCGCTGAATCACCTGTCGCTGGTGGCGCAGGGTAAGGAAGTGCTGCAGGAAATGCTCAGCCTCTACAACTACCGGCGCGGGTTGGCTGTGCGCAAGCAGATCGGCGGCATTCTGTCGATCAAGAGCGAACCGGTCGTCGCCCGCATCGGCCACCCAAGGCCGAACTTCGTCCGCGGCGTAGGCATCACCCTGGAACTCGACGAGAGCCAGTACATCGGCAGCGGCGTGTTCCTGTTCGGCAAGATCCTGGACCACTTCTTTGGCCAGTACTGCACCGTCAACAGCTTTACCCAATTGACCCTACGTACCCGTCAGCGGGAAAAGAGAATCGTACAATGGCCACCCAGAACCGGCGATCAGCCACTGGTCTGATCGACCAGGCGCGTGCCCAGCCCTACCGGTTCGAATTCTTCCAACTGGTGCGGCTGCTGCGCCTGCACTACAGCAGAGCGGGACGTATCGACCCGGAAACCCGGCCGCACGACGACCCGCTGCGCTTCCGTTCGCAGCTGTCGCTGGCGTTCCCGGTCAGCGAAGTGAGCGAGCTGAAGTTCGAGCGCGCCGAACGCACCAACGCAAACGATCAACCGCTGTCGGAGGTGCAGGTCACCTTCATGGGCCTGGTCGGCCCGTCCGGCGTGCTGCCACGGCCGTACACCGAGCTGCTGATCAATCGCCACGTCCAGCACCGCGACGATGCCGCGCACGCGTTCATGGACCTGTTCTCCCACCGCATGGTCGCGCAGTTCTACCAGGCCTGGCAGAAGTACAAGTTCCACATCGAGCACGAACGCAAAGGCAGTTCGGACTTCGAGCGCTACCTGCTGAGCATGGTGGGCTTTGGCGAGCAGGCGCGTCAGCGCAAGTTCACAAGCAAAGGTTCGGGCCTGCGCCACGAGCTGTTCAGCTACTTCGCCGGGTTGTTCAGCCAGCGCCCGCGCAACCCGCAGAACCTGCAAGCCATGCTCAGCTTCTATTTCGCCCTGCCCTTCACCCTGCGCCCGTTTGCCGGGCGCTGGCTGAAACTCGAACCTGAGCAATGCACGCGCCTGGGGCGGCAGAACGCCCAACTGGGGCAGAGCAGCGTGATCGGCAACCGCGTGTGGGACTACCAGTCGTGCGTGCGGATCGAAATCGGCCCGCTTGAGCTGGCCGACTACCAGCGCTTTCAGCCCGGCACCGAGGACTACCACAAGCTCGTGGAGCTGGTGCGTTTCTACCTCGGCCCCAGCCTGGACTTCGAACTGGCACCAATGCTCAAGCCCGAAGCTGTGCCGGTCGCCCGCCTGGGACGTGAAGGCGGTATGGCACTGGGCTGGCTGGGCTGGCTGAAACGCCCTGGCAGCCAGGTCGAACCTGCGCGCTGCGGCATTTTTAGTATTCCTTTTGATGGGGTCTCGCTGTGAACCTTAAGTCACTGTTTGCCAAGCTCAACGACACCTGCCGCGGCGCCACGGAAAGCGCGGCCGCGCTGTGCCTGGCCGAGCGTCACTACGAAGTGGACATCGAGCACGTGCTGCTGCAACTGCTCGAAGGCGATGACAACGACCTGCTGCCCGTGCTGCGCCACTACGATGTGGTGGTCGAGCGGTTGCAGTCACAGCTTGCCAACGCCCTGCAGGGCTTCAAGACCGGTAATACCCGTACCCCGGCGTTGTCGCCGCACATCACCCAGCTGATCGAGCGCGCCTGGGTGCTGGCCTCGATCGAATATGGCACCAGCCAGATTCGCAGTGGCTACCTGCTGCTGGCCCTGCTCGATGACGCTGACCTGCGTCGCCTGCTGCTGGCCAGCGCGGCAGAGCTGGGCAAGATCAACGTCGACGACCTGCGCGCCAACCTCCAGGCCTTGACCAGCGCCAGTGGCGAAGCCCAGCAGGCCGCGGCTTTGCCGGCCGACGCCAGCGGCCCTGCCCCACTGCGGGGCACGGGCAAGACGCCAGCGCTGGACCAGTACACCGTCGACCTGACCCGCAATGCCCGCGAAGGCTGGATCGACCCGGTGCTAGGTCGCGAATTCGAGGTCCGGCAGATGGTCGACATCCTCACCCGCCGCCGGCAGAACAACCCGATCCTCACCGGGGAAGCCGGAGTCGGCAAAACAGCCGTGGTCGAAGGCCTGGCATTGCGCATCGCCCAGGGCGACGTGCCGGAGCCGCTCAAGGGCGTTGCCATCCATACCCTCGACCTGGGCTTGCTGCAAGCCGGTGCCGGCATCAAGGGCGAGTTCGAGAACCGCCTGAAATCGGTGATCGAGGAAACCAAGCGCAGCGTGCACCCGATCATCCTGTTCATCGACGAAGCCCACACCCTGATCGGCTCCGGTGGCCAGGCCGGGCAGAACGATGCCGCCAACCTGCTCAAGCCGGCGCTGGCACGTGGCGAGCTGCGCACCATCGCTGCGACCACTTGGGCTGAGTACAAGAAGTACTTCGAAAAAGACGCCGCCCTCGCCCGTCGCTTCCAGGTGGTCAAGGTCGAAGAACCTGAAGAAGACCAGGCCATCTACATGCTGCGCGGCCTGCTGGAAAAGATGCAGAGCCACCACCGGGTGGCGGTGATGGACGATGCGCTGGTCCAGGCCGTACGCCTGTCCAGCCGCTACATCACCGGCCGGCAACTGCCGGACAAGGCCGTCAGCGTGCTCGACACGGCCTGCGCCCGGGTTGCCCTGGGCCAGACCTCGCAGCCCGGTCGCCTTGAAGACTGCCTGCGCCTGGTCGACAACCTGCGCAGCGAAATCGACCTGCTTGAGCAAGAGCAAAGCAAAGGCAGCGACCACCAGCGCCGCCTCGCGCAGCTGCACGAACAGGTCGAACAGGCCGGCCAGCGCCAGCAGCGCCTGGAGCAGCAGTGGCAGCGTGAGTTGGAACTGGTCAAGCAGATCCATGCCTTGAGCGAAGCCAGCGACTGCGACCACCGCGCGGCCCTGGCCGAACTGCGGGTGCAACTGGCCGATGTCCAGGGTGAAGAGCCGCTGGTCCATGCCCTGGTCGATGGCGCCACCATCGGTGAAGTGATTTCCGGCTGGACCGGCATCCCCCTGGGCAAGATGCTGCGCGACGAGATCGACACCGTGCAGCGCCTGCCAGCATTGATGGCCGAGCGCGTGCTGGGCCAGGATCATGCCCTGCACGAGATCGGCAAGCGCATCAAGATTTCCCGGGCGCGCATGGAAGACCCGAACAAGCCGATCGGCGTGTTTCTGCTGCTCGGCCCTAGCGGCGTGGGCAAGACCGAGACCGCGCTGGCCCTGGCCGACACCCTGTACGGCGGCGAGCGCAATGTCATCACCATCAACATGTCCGAGTACCAGGAAGCGCACACCGTTTCCAGCCTCAAGGGCTCGCCACCCGGTTATGTCGGCTACGGCGAAGGGGGCGTGCTGACCGAAGCGGTACGGCGCAAGCCTTACAGCGTGGTGCTGCTCGACGAGGTGGAGAAAGCCCACCCGGATGTACTCGAACTGTTCTTCCAGGTATTCGACAAAGGCGTCCTGGACGATGGTGAAGGGCGCGAGATCAACTTCCGCAACACCGTGATCATCCTTACCTCCAATGTCGGCACCGAGCACATCATGCGCACCTGCCTGGGCGCCGAGCAGGTACCGGCACCGGCACAGCTGGTCGACGACCTGCGTGACCAGCTCAACGGCGTGTTCAAGCCGGCCTTCCTCGGCCGCCTGAGCATCGTCCCCTACTACCCGGTGCAAGACGCCATCCTCGAGCGCATCGTCGGCCTCAAGCTGGAACGCATCCGCCAGCGTTTCGAGCGCAACCACCAGGCCCAGTTGCACTTCAGCCCGGCGCTGGTGCCGGCGATTGCCGCGCGCTGCACCGAGGTCGACAGCGGGGCGCGCAACATCGACAACATCCTCTCGGGCAGCCTCATGCCGGAGCTGGCCGAGCAGGTACTGGCACGCATGGCCGAAGATCAGCCGATCAACAGCCTGCGCATCGACCTGGATGAAGCCGGCGGCTTCGCCTACAGCCTGGCGTGAAGATGCAGCCGTTGACGCAAGGACCATCAGCAGCGCCCCGGGGCAACCGGGCGCTGCCAGAACAAGATTTCAGGAGCAGGACAATGGGCAGGTTACTGGGTGTACTGATCATGGCCTCGGCGCTTTGCGCCTGCGGCATCACTGACCGCGTCGGCAAGCGCGTCGACGACACCTGGGCAGGTGACATGCTGTTCAGCAGCGACGAAAAAGTGGTGCTGATCATTGACGGCGGCAATCAGCTTAACCCGGACGTGGCCGGCACACCGCTGTCGGTGGTGGCGCGCGTCTACCAGTTGACCAGCCTCGATCGCTTCATCACCAGCGATGCCGACACCCTCCTCGACCACCCTGAACAAGCGCTGGGCGAGACCGTGCTCGATACCCGCGAAACCGTGGTGCTGCCAGGTATCGGCAGCGTCCAGAACTGGCCGCTGGCCAAGCAGGCGCGGTATGTCGCCGTGGCCGCGTTCTTCCGCGACGAAAGCGGCGGGCGCTGGAAGATGGCCTTCAATGCCGACGCCTTCCGCAAGGACGGCATCTTCTTCTCGTCCGAGGGCGGGCGGGTGCTGCTGGACCTCAACCAGATCACCGCCGAGCGTGGCCAGGATGTGCTCCAGCTCCCGGCCCAGCAAGCCATCGCCACCCTGCAGCCGGCGCAGCCGCTGGAAACAGAGCCGACCGTCAGCCAGCAACTGCAAGCCAAGGCACTGGACGCTGCCCAGCAGGCCGCTGGCGATGCTGCCGAGCAATCGGCCAAGAAAGCCATGACCAATGTATTCGACTCAGCACTGGAAGGTATCCAATGAGCAACAAGAGCCGCGTGATGTGGTCGGAGGGCATGTTCCTCCTGCCCCAGCACTTCCAGTATCAGGATGAGTTCCACCAGCACCAGCTGGCCCAGGCGACCTTGCGCTCGTCCCCTTTCCACTGGGGGGTGCAGGCGCTCGAAGTCGATGAACAGGCACTGAGCAGTGGCGTGCTGCAACTCAATCGCCTGCACATGGTGTTCCCTGATGGCTCGGTGTTCGACGCCCCGCAGCATGACCCGCTGCCTGCTGCACGCGACCTCAAGGAGGTGCTGCAGGGCTCCGGGCTGAAGGTGTATGCCGCACTCAAGCTGGCAGAGCCATACAGTGCCAACTACCTGGAAGAAGGCGCCGAGCGCAAGGGGGCGCGCCGCTACCGCAAAGCCTTCGCCACGCTGCCCGACCTCAACGAAGGCGACCTGGAGAACGAAATCACCAGCCTGCGCCTGAACGTGGTGCTGCTGGTCGATGGTGACGCGCTGGATGGCTACAGCTACTGCCCGCTGCTGCACCTGCAGCGCAACAACGTCAACGCGTTCAGCGTCGACAGCCAGTTCGTCCACCCGGCCTTGCACCTGGGCGCCCACGAAACCCTGCTGACCATTGCCCAGCGCCTGCTGGCGCTGCTGCAGAGCAAGAGCGAGACCTTGTCCGGGCGCCGCCGTGAACGCGCCGACCAGATCACCGAGTTCGGTTCCAGCGACGTCAGCCTGTTCTGGCTGCTGTATACCGTCAACCGTGCCTACCCGGGCCTTGCGCACCTGCTGCAGCACCCGCGCCTGCACCCGGAGCAGCTTTATCGCTTCCTTGCCGAGCTGGCCGGCAGCCTGCTGACCTTCTCGCTCAATGCACGCCTGGACGATATCCCGGCCTACGACCATCAGGATCCGGCCGCTTCGCTGCTGAAGCTCGACCGCCTGGTGCGCGAGCTGCTCAACAGCGTGGTGCCGAACCAGTACATCCCGATTCCGCTGGACCAGACCCGTTCGTCCTACTACGTCGGCCGCCTCAACGACCCACGCCTGGTCGACGCCGACTTCTATATCTCGGTGCACGCCGACATGCCCGGTGCCCAAGTGCTGGAGCTGGTACCGCGGGCCTTCAAGGTCGGCTCGCCGGAAGACATCGAAGTGGTGGTCAATACCGCCATGCCGGGGGCCACGCTCAACCACTGCGTGCGCACGCCCAATGCCATCCCGGTGCGCCTGGACAACCAGTACTTCGCGATCGAACCCCACGGACGGGTGTATGAACGCATGATGAGCGCCCACGCCATCGCCTTCTACGTCCCCAGTGCCTTCAAGAACCTCAAGCTCGAACTGATGGCGGTGCTCAAATGACTGTTGCCGTAATGCCGGGCGGCGCAACCGCCGCCGAACAACCCTCCACCCTCAAGGCCATGGTCAAGGACTTCCTGACCATGGCGCTGATGATCCGCCGTGGCAACAAGGTGGTCGATGTGCAGCGCCTGCGTGCCGGCGTCGACGAGTTCTTCCCGGCCCTGGAGCGCGATGCCCGCCGCGCCAACTACAGCGTCGAGCAGGTCAAGGACGTGCAATACGCGCTGTGCGCCTTCCTCGACGAAAGCGTGCTGAACGCCGGCCCCAGCGAGATCCGCAACCAGATCGAGATCAACCCGCTGCAGTTCCAGTACTTCGGCGTGCACCTGGCCGGCCAGGGCTTCTTCGACAAGCTCGAAGCCCTGCGCACCGACGTCAAGCGCAACCTCGACGTGCTGGAGGTGTACCACCTGTGCCTGGCCCTGGGCTTCGAAGGCAAATACAGCCTCGAGCAGAAAGACCAGCTGCGTTACATCGCCAATACCCTGGGCCAGGACATCGCCCGCCACCACCCGCCACGCAAGGCCCTGGCGCCGCAGTGGGCGCTGCCGGACCAGGTGTCGCAGATGCTGCGCTACGAAGTGCCGCTGTGGTTGTACCTGGTGCTCGTCGCGCTGGTCTGCGGGGCAGTCTACCTGACCCTCGACTGGTTGCTGGGCAAGGAAGTCGCCGCGTTGGCGGAGCAGGTTCGCCGGCTGTTCGGCGTTTAACTCGGGTACGGTCAGGACGACATGAAAGCACTACTGCGCTGTTTGAAAAATTTCTGGTTTGCCTTGGCACTGGTCTGGTCCATCGGCCTGCTGGCCTGCTGGTTCGCCTTGCCGCGCTGGCAGTTCACGCCTGAACAGGTGTATGTGGCAATGACGCTGTTCAGCGCCGTGTGCCTGCTGCTGATCGTGTTGCGCCAATACCGCCGCATCCGTGCCGAGCAGAACATCGAGAGCCTGGTGCAGCTGGAAGTCGACCGCTCGCTGGGCGCCGAAGGCGAGTTCCGCGACCAGCACGTGCTGCGCGAACGCCTGAAGCACGCCATCGCCATGTTGCGTTCGGCGCGCTCGGCCGGTGGTGGCGGTGCCTCGGCACTCTCCGACCTGCCGTGGTACCTGGTGATCGGCATGTCGGCCTCGGGCAAGACCTCGCTGCTGACCCGCTCCGGGCTTTCGGCCTCGATCGCCGGGGCCCAGGCCAGCGGCTTCGACAGCGGCACCCAGCACTGCGACTGGTACTTCAGCCCCGAAGCGGTGCTGATCGACACCGCTGGCCGCTACCTGCGCGATGACGCCTCGGCCAGCGAGTTCGCCTCGTTTCTCAAACTGCTGCGCAAGCAGCGCAGCAAGCCTGCGGTGAACGGCCTGGTGCTGGTGGTGAGCCTGCCAGAGATCATCTGCGCCACCGTGGCCGAGCGCGAAGCCATGGCGGCGCGCCTGGTCAGCCGCATCGACGAATACAGCGAGTGCCTGGGCGTGAACCCGCCGCTGTACCTGATGCTCAGCAAGACTGACCTGCTGCCAGGCTTCAGTCAGGCCTTCGAAGGCCTGGACAATGCGCAGCGCCAACAACCGCTGGGCATGACCTTCCCGCTCGCCGAAGTGCGCCACAAAGGCCTGCGCAGTGTCGCCGAAGCCCGCTTCGCCCAACTGCTGGGCAGCCTGCGCGAACATGTCGAGCACCAGGTGATCGCCGCCGGCAACACCGCCAACGTAGAGCTGCTGCAGTTCCCCAGCTACTTCGCCGAGCTTTCCAGTGTGCTGGGTGGTTTCCTCGAGCAGTTCGAGCGCACGGCCGACGGCCGTACCCCGCCGATCGTACGTGGCGTTTACTTCACCAGCGCGCTGCAGACCGACGAACAGCTGCCACCGGTCTACGAAGAGGCCTTGGGCGCGCATTACGCCCTGCAGGCCAGCGAGCGCCCGGCATCGGGCAAGCCGGCCAGCAAGATTGGCGACAAGAGCTTCTTCATCACCGAAACCTTCCGCCAGGTGGTGTTCCCCGACCGCAACCTGAGCCTGTACTACTCCCGCCAGGGCCGTACCCGCGCCCTCACCCCTGCCCTGGCCGGCGCTGCCGCGCTCGCCGGTGTTGCTTTGCTGGCCTGGGAAGGCGTGTCGTTCCACAACAACCGCCAGGTACTGGCCACCATCAGTGGTGAGCTGAGCGAACTGGAACAGGCCCCTGACCAGGCCGAGCGCCTGGCATCCGGCCAGGCGATGGAACAGCTGCGCCACTACCTCGGCCAGTTCGAAGGCTACGACAGCGAGGGTGTGCCGCTGGCATTGGGCGCCGGCCTGTACAGCGGTGCCGAACTGCTCAGCCCGCTGCGCCAGGCCTACCTGCAGCAACTGCGCACCCAGGCCCTGGAGCCGATCGGCAAGCAGTTGCAGGTGCAACTGCGTGCCCTCAACCAGTTCGCCGAAACCGTCGACCGCACGCCGCTGGCCGACACCGGCAAGCGCCGCGCGGCGAAGGCAGCGGATGCCGCGCCGGGCAAAGACATCAAGGTGTTCAAGGCGCCGACTGCTGCCGCACTGACCACCAACGTTCCGCGCAGTGGCGCGCAACTGGCCGGCCAGGTGCAGGCCGCTGCCAGCGAAGCCGGCCAGGACGGCCGCCGCCGCGCACTCGATGCGCTGCATGAAAAGGCCCGCTCGGTGTCCAGCGCCGACCCGTCCGAAGACACCGCCCTGACCGCCGGCCTGTCGCTGTCCGAGGACAGCCTCGGGCGCCTCAGCGAGCAGCAGGTGGCCTCGGTGATCGAAGCCTACAGCGCGCTGAAGCTGTACCTGATCCTGACCCGCCCGCAGGAGCACCCGGACGCCGACTTCGTCGCCGCCGAACTGCCCCGCGCCTGGGCTCAGGCCGCGCAGGCCCAAGGCCACGACATCGACCCAGTGCTGGTCGAGGCCAACAGCGCCCTGTACGTACGCTACCTGCAACAAGGCACGGCACCGGCATTGCGCCGCAACGAGCAACTGGTCAGCGATGCCCGCCAGAGCCTGCGTTCGTTCATGATCGCCAGCTCCCTGGTCGACCGTGAGTACCTGCGCCTGCAACTGGAATCCGGCCGTCAGTATCCGAACCTGACCCTGGCCGACATGGTCCCGGCCACCAGCCGCAACCAGCTGTTCTCCGCCGAAGCCGTGCCGGCCTTCTACACCCGCCAGGGCTGGGAAGAATATGTGCAGCCAGAGCTGATCAAGCTGCTCTCGGGCGACCTGCGCAACGACAGCGACTGGGTGCTCGACGGCGAAGGCGGCAATGGCCTGGTGCAGAAAGCCAACTTCATGCGCGAGCTGCTGGCCCGCTACAAGGCCGACTACGCCGAAGCCTGGTTCAACCTGCTCGAAGGCGTTGGCGTTCGCCACTTCACCGACATGGCCAACGCCAACGAGCGCCTGGCGGTGCTTAGCGACGTGCAGAACTCACCGGTGAAGAGCCTGCTCGCCGCCGTCAACCACAACACCGACTGGGACCTGCCCAAGCAAGCGGCCGCCTCCACGGCCAGTGCAGCTGAAGACAGCTTCTGGGCCAGCGTCAAGGGCGCTTTCAGCAGCCAGGGCGCTGCGGTGGAAAACGTTGTCGCACAACTGCCGCGCGTCAATGACGGCAGCCTGGCCAAGCGCTTCGAACCGGTCTCGCGGCTGTTTGCCGCGCAGAATGCCGAAGGCGCCGACAGCACCGTGATGGACCGTTACCTGGCTGCCCTGCGCAAGCTCAAGGTGCGCCTGAGCAACATCCAGCGCTCGCAGGACGTTGGCAAGAACAGCAAGCTGCTGATCAGCGAAACCCTTGAAGGCCAGCCTTCGGAAGTCACCCTGGTGCGCAACTACGTCGAGACAAGCGTCGACACGTCGGCCGGAAAGCTGTCCGGCGCCCTGCTGCGCTTGTTCAATTCGCCGCTGCAGTACACCTGGGAAACCTTGCGCGACCCGGCCGGGCAACAGATCGCCAAGGCCTGGGCACAGGACGTGGCGCGCCCTTGGCAGCAGGTCATGGCGCACCGCTATCCGATCGTCGCCGACAGCAAAAACGAAGCCTCGGTCAAGGACCTGCAGCGTTTCGTCGACCCCGAAAGCGGCCTGCTGCCGGCCTTCAAACGCAATGAAATCGGTAACCTCGCCGGTGGCGAAGGCCTGGGCATGGGCACTGGCAACAGCACCAGCCCACTGGTGAACACGAAAATGGTCGATAGCATCGACAAGGCCAGCTCGGTCGGCCAGGTGATCGCCAGCCTCTCGGACCGTGAGAACGGCTTCGAGATCATGCTCGAACCCTCTGCGCGCTACACCGACATCATCTTCACCCTCGACGGCCAGGAGCAGCACTACCGCAACGGCCGCACCAGCTGGAACCGCTTCGCCTGGCCGGGCAGCAACAACGCCCCGGGCGCACGACTGGACGTGGTCACCCTGGAAGGCCAGCGCATCACCGTGTTCGACTACCCCGGCCGCTGGGGCCTGCTGAAGATGAACGACAGCGCCCGGGTCAGCGACCTGGACACCGTGCAGCAGCGCTTCACCTGGCAGTCGGTGGCTGGCCCGGTGAGCCTGGTGGTGCGCAACTATGGCGGCGTGAAGATGACCGACCTGGCCCAGGTCAAGGCACTCAGCGTGCTCAACGACAGCGCACGGGTGAACTGATGCTGACCCTTACCCTGACAGGGGCGCCCGGCCAATGATCGGATGTTTTGGCAAAGTCCCGGCCAGTGCCGACTTCGTCAGCCTCAACGGCACCTTGCCAGAGGTGTGCGAATTCGACCTGTGGCTGCAGAACGGCCTCGGCCGCATGCAGGCACAGGCCGACTGGCGCGAGCGTTTCGATGCCCTGCCGGTGTGCTTCTTCTGCTACCGCAGCCGCACCGGGCAGTGGCTGCTCGGCGGCTTCATCAGTTCGCGCGATACCAGTGGCCGGCGCTACCCGTTCATGGTGTTCCAGAGCATCCGCATGGACCACGATGTGCGCTTCGTCAGCCCGCACATCCTCTGCGAGCTGTTCGCCGGGCAGATCAAGCCGTTGCTCATGCAGGCCGCCCAGGGCGCCGACATGGCCGAGCTGTTCGAGCGGATCAAGGCCATGCGCGGCTGGACCGCCCAGGACCTGGACCTGTACCGCCGGGTGCACGAGAAGTTTCTTCACGACTTCAACCTGCGCGACGTGGCCCGGCCGCTGCGCCACAGCTACCCGGAGTTCGACACCCAGGCCGGCATGGCCAGCCTGTACCGCCTGCGCACTGCCTTGCAGCAAGCGCACACGCCGCCGATCTGCCTGCCGCTGCCGGCCCAGAGCGGCCTCAAACGGCCCATGGCCGACCTTTGGTGCACGCTGCTGTCGCGCCTGCGCGGCAGTGCCGGCATGCCCGACGTCAGCGTGCTGGTGGACAACTTCATGCGCCCCGGGCTGCTGTGCTTCGCCTCCCGCGGCAGTGACGAGATCTACCGGCTGCTGACCGGCATTGCCGACAGCAGCGAGCGGCATGACCTGCTGGACCCTTTGCCGTACCCATCGAGCGGCAGCCCCCTGGTGCTGCCAGCCGATGACCTGGCCCTGAACGATTTCATAGAGCGCTTCGCCAGCGCGCGGGACGAACAGTATTGATGAACAGGCTCAAGTACTACTTCTTCAAATATCAGCCGTATGTGCTCGGCGTGGTGTTTTTCCTGGCCATCTTCCTGGTCTGGGCGGCTGGCATCGCGCTGGGCTTTGCCTCGCTCTCCAGCCTGCTGGCCGGCATCGGCGTGTTCGTGCTGCTGTCCGCCCTTTACGTGTTGCTGATGTACCGTGGCGTATCGCAGCACCATGACCTGCAGGCGCTGCTGCGCGAGGACGCCGACCAGGCGGTGCTCAACGCCAACCCGCAGGACCGCGAAGAAGTCAGCCTGCTGCGCGAGCGCCTGCTGCAGAGCATCGAGCGCCTGCAAGGCAGCAGCAAAGGCGGTGCCAACAAAGATGCGCTGTACGCCCTGCCCTGGTACCTGGTGATCGGCCAGCCGGCGTCGGGCAAGAGCACCATGCTCTACCAGTCCGGCCTGACCTTCCCTTACGCCGAGCGCGAAGGCGCACGGGTCGCCGGCTTCGGCGGCACACGCAACTGCGACTGGTTCTTCAGCTCCGAGGCGGTGCTGCTCGACACCGCCGGCCGCTACATGGACAACCAGGAAGAAGCCGGCAAGTGGCGCGCCTTCCTCGGCCTGCTGCGCCAGCACCGTCAGCGCCGCCCGTTGAACGGCCTGATCGTCGCGGTCAGCATCGAAGACATCCTGCACGCCGGTGCCGATGGCCGCGAGCGCCTGGCCAAACGCCTGCGCGAACGCATCCAGGAAGCCCACGAGCTGCTGGAGCTGCGCCTGCCGATCTACCTGGTGTTCACCAAGTGCGACTTGCTGCCAGGCTTCACTCACTTCTACCGCCAGCTGGACGCCCACTCGCGCGACGAAGTGATGGGCAAGACCTTCAGCCACGAGGGCTTCGAACAGTCCGACTGGAGCACACGCTTTGCCACCGCCATGAACGACCTGGTCGGGCACTGGCAGGCACTGGCCGACCAGCAACTGCTGCTGCAGGACATTCAGCTGACCCGTCGCGACCCGGCCGCCTACCGCCTGCCGCTGGAGCTGGCAGCGCTCAAGCCGCTGCTCAACACGTTTGTTGCCGACCTGCTGCGGGCCAACCCCTACCAGGGTGCCGAGCTGCTGCGTGGTTTCTATTTCACCAGCGCCCTGGATGCCGACGAGCCGGCCCATGGCCGCTATGCCAGCGACGTGCGCGAGCGCTTCGCCCTGGCCGCACCGGGCAACGACGCAGCGGCAATCAGCCAGGCCGAACCATTGTTCATCACCAGCCTGTTCCGCAAGGTGATCATCCCCGACCAGCACCTGGTGGCGCTGTACACCAGCAACCGCCGCGAACACCGCCGCAAGGCCGGCTGGGTCGGCGCGGCCAGCCTGGCCGGCCTGCTGCTGTGCCTGGCCTGGGGCTGGTCGTACAGCAACAACAAGGCGTCGATCCAGGCCCTGGCGGCCAACCTCGACAGCGCCCGCCAGCAGGATGCCGCTGCCCGCCAGCAATACACCGCCTGGCACAGCCTGGACCAGTTGCGCCAGGCTGCCGCCGAGCTGTATGCCCGCCACCATGGCGAAGGCGTACCGCTGAGCATGCGCATGGGCCTGTACAGCGGCCACGACGTCGAGCCGTTCGTGCGCCAGGCGTACTTCGCCCAGCTGGAAAAGGTCATGCTCAAGCCCACCGCCGACAACCTGACCCGCTCGCTGTACCTGCTCAGCAGCATCAAGATCTACCAGCGCAACGCCTCGCGCCTGGAGACCGTGAGCGGTATCGACAGCGTCGAGCCTCGGGCCCTGCCGGTGGACAACCGCGCACAGTCGGTGGCCACCTTCGGCCAGACCACCCTCGACACCTACCTGATGCTGTCCAAGGCCCAGCGTGAACAGGCCCAGCCGGCGGTGCTCAAGGCGCGCATCCCGGATTACTGGTACCCGGCCATCTACAAGCAGGTACCGCGCCCGGCCGGGCAGTCGGCGCAAGCCTTCGGCGAGGGTGAGGACTACCAGTTCGCCGGGCGCCAGATCGCCTTCTACAGCGACCAGATCCGCGAAGAAGATGTGCCGCGCATCCTCAACAACGCGTTCCTGGTGTCCAGCTCGCGCAACTACATCAACAGCCTGCTGACCCGTTCGCTGCGCGCCATCGAGACCATCACGCTGGAGTCCGACACCCTGTTCGCCTTCGGCCGCGCCGACTTCCAGAGCCTGGAAGCCGCCGGCCAGCGTCAGCTGAGCAGCATCGCCAACAAACTGCTGAACACCCCCAACGTCGGCAAGATCGTGATCACCGGCCATGCCGACCAACTCGGCGACCGCCAGAGCAACCTGCAGGTTTCGCGGCAACGTGCGCAGACCATCAAGACCTACCTGGTGGGCAAGGGCCTGCCGGCGGAACTGGTCGATGCGGTGGGCGAAGGCAGCAACAAACCCTTGGTGCGCTGCAACATGCAAGCGCCGCGCACCGAACTGATTCAGTGCCTGGAACCCAACAGGCGCGTAGAGATCGAGGTTCGGGCACTTGATTGAAGCCCGGTCTCAACACGACGCCTGCGGCTGGTCCGCAGGGGTCACACTCAGGGCAGGTCCAGGTACTGGATCAAGGAAGCCCTTTATACCTATGGAGAAATGTAGAAATGGCATTTGACGCATACATCAAGATTGACGGCATCCCAGGCGAAGCACTGGATGACAAGCACAAGGACTGGATCGAAGTACTGGGCTACCAGTACGGCGCCACCCAGGCTACCTCGGCGACCGCCAGCTCCTCCGGTGGTGCTTCGTCCGAGCGTGTCAATCTGAGCGATTTCACCATCCGCAAGTACGTCGACAAAGCCTCCGCCAAGGCCTTCGAAGCGTGCTGCAAAGGCCAGCACATCAAGGAAGTGGTGCTGAACGTGAACCGTGCCGGTGGTGACAAGGTGACCTACCTGACAATCACCCTCGAAGAGGTGGTGATCTCCTCGGTCAACTTCCTCGGCAACCTGCCGCTGGACGGCGAAGCCAAGTCCGAAAGCGACCTGCCGATGGAAGAGATCAAGTTCAACTTCTCGCGCATCAAGACCACCTACACCCAGCAGAAGCGCTCCGACGGCGCCGGTGGCGGCAAGGTCACCGGCGGTTGGGACCGTTCGCTGAACAAGGTCTACTCCTGAGCCTGACCTGAGCTGGCGCCGGTAACGGTCAGCTCGTTCGAGGGTCCCGTGCCTGCAAGGGCACGGCGACCTTCCTTTCACCTTCACACAGAGCCGTCCATGCACGACATTCTTGACGACCTATCGCTGTCTGCCCTGCGTACCCCGATTGACGGTGGCGCCGGCGAGGACCTGAGTTTTTCCAGCCTGTTCGATCAGATCAAGGAGGCGCGCCGCGCCGACCCCGAGTACCTGACCCAGGGCGACTGGCAGACCGACCTCAAGCAGGCCGACTGGGAGCAGGTGATACAGCTGGCTGCCGCCGGCCTCACCGAGCACAGCAAGGACCTGATGCTGGTGGCCTGGCTAAGCGAAGGCCTGGCCCACAGGAAGCAGTTTCCGGGCATCCGTTTTTCCCTGGCGGTGGCGCAAGCCCTGCTGGAAGATTTCTGGGACACGCTCTACCCCTCCCTCGACGAGGGCGTGGACGAGCGTGCTACCCGCCTGGCGTGGTTGACCACCACGCTGACCGAGGTGGTCCGCACCCTGCCGATCACCCAAGGGCAAGGCTACAGCCTGCTCAAGTATGAAGAGTCGCGCCAGGTCGAGAACCTGGCCCGGCAAAACCCGTCGGCCATGCACCAGGCCCTGGAAGAAGGCAAGATCAACGCCGAACTGTTCCAGCGCTCGGTGGTGCTGACCGATACCGGGCACCTGCACGGTTTGCACGCCCAGATCAGCGAATGCCTGGGCGCCTGCCAGCAACTGCAGGCCGCGGCCGACGCCGCGTTCGGCCATGACGCGCCGAGCTTTCTCGCCCTGGACGACGTGCTGGTGCATGCCCGGCAACTGGTCGAACGCCTGCTCAAGGAGCGTGGCGTCGACGTGGCGCAAGCGCCTGCGGTGCCGGCCGAAGAAGCCGCGCAGCCTGAACGGCCGGCAGCGGTCAGCACGGCCGCGCCCGCCGCACAGCGTGGCGGCGATGCCCCCCTGCGCACCGTACCGCTGACCCGCGAAGAAGCCTTCACCCTGCTGCAGGGCGTGGCGCAGTTCTTCAAGCAGACCGAGCCGCACAGCCCGGTGCCGTACCTGGTGGAGCGCGCCATCAAGTGGGGCAACATGCCGCTGGAATCCTGGCTCAACGATGTGATCAAGGACAGCAGTGTGGTCGATGGCATTCGCGATGTGCTCGGCACCTTGCAACCTCGTGACTGATTTGTGGTCCTAGCCGGCTGAAAAGGAGTTTCGACATGCGTCCCATCATTCTCTTGAACGACCCCACCGACCGCGGCGGCATGGTCGTGCAGGGCTCCTCCTCGACCCTGGTCAACGACCGCGCCGTGGCCAGGCTCGGCGACAAGGTGATGTGCCTGCACGGTGCCTGCGTGATCGCCAGCGGCGACACCACCACCCTGGTCGACGGCAAGCCGGTGGCCCGCCATGGCGACAAGACCGCCTGCGGCTCCAGCCTGATCGCCACCAACAGTGACACCGGAATACTGTAAGGACTGCCAGCATGTTGAAACCCTTCGCCCAGGGCCATCGCTCGTTGTGGGACGTGATCGGCGAGCGCCGCGAACAAGCACAGCGCCTGGCGCCGCCGCCACGCCCGCGCGCGGAGTACGACACCACCCGCATCGGCGTCAGTGATGCCTGGCTGTGGCTGCCCAACCTGACCCCGGCCGAGGCCAAGGCAGGCAAGGCGCTAGGCAGGGTCAACGCCGACTTCGAGCACGACCCGCGGCTGGTCACCCCGGCCGGGCACCGCCACACCGTGCGGCGCATTCGCGCAGGCAGCGCGCGTGCCGAAGTCAGGATCTTGCCCAGGGCCCTGCAGTTGTTGCAGGCCATGCTCGGCCAGTGGCACGACTTCGCTGGCGGCCTGGACTGGGACCAGACCCAGGTGGTGGTGTTCGCCCCCACCGGCCTCGACGCCGAGGCCTGGCTGGATGCACTGCTCGAAGCCTGGCCGTTCGACTACTTGCCCGGCCACGGTTTCAGCGCCCCCGGGCAGACCTTCGCCACCTGGTTGCCGTGGGCCCAGGGCAACGAGCTGGAAGCCGCCAACCTGCTGTGCATCGGTATCGACAGCTGGGCTACGGTGGACCGCGCCGGAAGCGCTAAAGGCGAGCGCATGGCCGGTGAAGCGATTGCCGTGCTCAACCTGCGACGCATCGACCTGGCCAACCCCGAGGGCAATGCGCGCTGGCAGTTGCGAGCTGCGGTGAGCCACGACCATGGGCCGCGGGCGCTGCTGCCCCGCAAAGGCTGCGGCGGCCTGGAGCAGGTGAGCGAGCAGCTGTGCGAACAGGCCGGCATTGCCTTGACCGACGTGAAAGGCCTGGTTACCGACGGCCACCACGATGACAACCGCCTGGAGCACCTGTACCAGCTGCTCGACACCCACCTGCCCGACTGCGACATGCAGCAACACGTGATTGGCCATGCCCTGCTGGCGGGTGAATACGCGCCGGGCATCAGCGAAATGAGTGCGCTGGCGCTGGCGTTGCAAGCGGCCAACAGCCTGGAAGGTGCAGTGCTGGTGCTGGATCGGCATGCATCGACACAGACCCAGGGCTGGTTGCTGGGGCCGGCACTGAACGAGGCTGTCGATTTGCAACCGATAGAGAACGTTTGATTATCAGGAGACCCTTGTCATGGACCTGACCTTCGGCACCCTGCTTTCGCAAAGCGGCCGCCTGCTGCAACTGACCACTCCGTTGGGTGCCGATCAGCTGCAGGCCCTGCGCGCCCATGGCGTCGAGCGCATCGGCCGCACCCCGCGCTACACCCTCGACGTGCTGGTGCAGGACACCGAGTACGACCCGGAAAAACTCATCGGCCAGCCCGTCAGCCTCGCCCTGCTTTGCGACGACGGCAGCCAGGCCCCGCGCCATGGCCTGGTCGAGAGCGTGCGTTACCTGGGCAGCGACGGCGGCCTGCATGACTGGCAGCTGGTGTTCGCGCCCTGGTTCAGCCTGCTCGAATACCGCAGCGACTGCCGCATCTGGCAGGACAAGGCCCTGCCCGCCATCCTTGAAGCCGTGTTCGCCCAGTACGAGCAGGCCAAGGGCAACTACCGCCTCGACCTGCGCCGCGAATACGCACCGCTGTCCTACGTCACCCAATTCAACGAGACCGATGCCAACTTCGTGCAGCGCTGGTGCGAGCTTGAAGGCATTTTCTGGTACGTCGAGCACAAGGCCGACAGCCACTGCATCGTCTTTACCGACAGCGTCGACACCCTGCCCGCCCTCGCCCCGCAACAAGTGCCGTTCCACACCCAGAGCGTGACCCAGAAGCAGGATGGCATCACCCAGTGGAGCACCGGTTCGCAGCTGCTCAGCGGCAAGCTCAACTGGCGCAGCGTCGACTACCTGGCCCACAGCCAGCCGCGCGAAAGCGTGATGCCGGCGCTGCAGGCCGCCTCTGCCCCGGCGGCCTTGGAGCGTTACGAATACCAGGGCCAGTACAACTGGCAGAAGCAGGAGCGCGGCGACTGGCTCAGTCGCGTGCAGATCGAACAGCACGAATCCCAGGCCCGCCGCGTGCACGGCCAGGGTGGCGTGCGCCAACTCGAAGCCGGTCGCTGGTTCGAGCTGACCCAGCACCCGCTGTACGAGCGCAAGGCCGCCGAAGCCCGGCAGTTCCTGCTGATCGAGGTGCAGTTCTTTGCCGAAAGCAACCTGCCCATGGCCCAGCAGCGCCGCGAAGCCCCCGGCAGCCTGGCACCGCTGTTCAAGACCGTGCGCCCGGCGCCGGACGATTCGCTGCTTGGCTCGGCCCTGAGCGAAGCTTCTTATGGCTTCTTCACCAGCCACTTCGAAGGCCAGTTGCACAGCGCGCCGTACCGCAGCCCGTTCGAGCACGCCAAACCGACATCGCCTGGCCCGCAGACCGCCGTGGTGGTCTCGCCCAGCGGCCACGAACTGTTCACCGACAATCTCAACCGTGTGTGCGTGCGCTTCCACTGGGACCGCTTGAGTCAAGACGGCGAGTTGAGTTCCTGCTGGCTACGCATGCTGCAACCGAGCAGCGGCCCCGACTGGGGCAGCGTGCACGTGCCACGCGCTGGTGAAGAGGTGGTGGTCACCTTCCTCGACAACGACATCGACCGCCCGCTGATCATGGGCCAGGTGTACGGCGGCCATAAACCGGCCTGGCACTCCAGCGGTTTGATGAGCGGCTACAAGAGCAAGGAAATCGGCGGCGGCGGCTTCAACCAGTGGGTGATGGACGACTCCACCGGCCAGGTACGCACGCAGATCCACAGCAGCCATGGCCACACCCAGCTCAACCTCGGCTACCTGATCGACCAACGCGGCAACAACCGCGGCGCCCTGCGCGGCAGCGGCTTCGAGCTGCGCACCGACGCCTACGGCGCCCTGCGGGCCCAGCAAGGCCTGTACCTGAGCACCTGGAAACGCAGCAACGCTCAGGGCGCCCAGCTCGACGTCAGCGAAGCCCAGCAGCAGTTGCAGAACAGCGAACAACGGCTCAAGACCCTGTCCGATACCGCCAAACAGCACAACGCCGACGCCCTGCAAGCCGGCCTGGACAGCCTGACCCAGCTCAACGCCGACACCGACGTCACTTATGGCAACGACAACAGCAGCCCGAGCCAAGGCCCGAGCGAACAGCAACGCAACGGCGGTGACACCGCCTGGGCGATCCGCAGTGGCGGACGCGGCAAGACGCCGGGGTACCAGAAGCCACTGCTGATTGCTTCTTCCCCGGCGGACATCGCCACCGCCACGCCGCAGAACACCCACCTGCACAGCGGCAAGCACCTGACCGTGAGTACCGGCGAGGATGTCAGCATCGCCAGCGGCAAGTCGTTGCTGGCCAGTGTGGTGCAGAGCATCAGCCTGTTTGCGCAGAGCGCCGGGGCCAAATTGTTTGCAGCCAAGGGCAAGGTCGAACTGGAAGCGCAAAGTGATGCCATGGAACTGACTGCACTGCAGAACATGAAGCTCACGTCGCTGGAACAGTTGATCGAGATGTCGGCACAGAAAGAAATTCTGCTTACCAGCGGTGGTGCCTACATCCGCATCAAAGGCAGCAATATCGAGGTGCATGCGCCGGGAACCATCGACATCAAGGGGGCGAAGAAAACGCTGGATGGTCCAGCCAGCATGGAGCACTCGTTCAAAGAGCTACCCAACGGCCCTGACTCCGGCATGTATGACGAGCAGAACAGATTGATGACCGGATCCGGAACACCTCTAGACAACGTGGCGATCGAAGTAGACATACCCGGTAAAGAAAAAAGGGTGTATTTCACCGACCAAGATGGCCATACCCCACGTTTCTTCAGTGACACGCCAAGTGCCGCCAAGGTAAGGCTCATGCCTGATGAGTTTTTTATACCGGCGGATGCTGAAAAATTCGTACCGAGAACAAAGTCATGAAACAAGATTTCAAGTTCAACGAAAAGCCTTGCTCAGTCAATCGCTTAGGCCTTGAGTGTGAAGATGGATGGTCGCTTGGTCAGCAAGAGGCGGTACGTAGGCTCTCCATTAAAACCCGTGTCGAATTCAAGCAGACTGCTCGTTATCAATTGATCGAAAATTTCAGCACACGCGCCGAACGGATTGCTGGCAATTATGCTCGGATCTATCTTGAGCTTGAGCGCAATGGTAAACCTGAAATGAAGGGGCGCTTCTATTGGACTGGGTTAGCGGCCTTCGCGAGTAAACAGGTCATGTGCGCCTTGGACTACGCGAGCGACAGTAAATGGCGCTACACAGGGTTCGCCATACCTGCTTTCCAAAGAACAAAAACGCATCTGGGCAAAGGAAATTTCTGGTTATTTCAAGATATTTTTGTCTGGCACTGGTTCTATATAAATTTTCCGGAAGATTTCCAAAATTGCTTCAAAAAGAGGAACTGGAACTCCTACTCCGAGTGCTTTAAATCCGCATTCAAAGAACTGCCATGGCTGGAAGATGCATTACCTAAGATAAATAACTTAGAAACCACTCCTTATCTAGAGCAAGGCTTTGCATTTTTCCCCAAAATAGAGCGTTTGAGGCAAGGGGAGAGGCGCCGTGACTATCAGTTTCAATCGCTCATGGCCATCGCCAATCACGAACAGCTGAAAATCCTGCAGCCTCTTATCTATGACAGCCTTGAATTCCGGGCTCTTCTCACTAGTCAAGCACTCTTGGAAGGTCATATTGGGGTGCCACGGCGCCTTGCCGCTTTTAGCACGCAATGCGAGACAAACGATTCAAAGTACGATGTAGTAATGACGGAAGGCAAGCTTTACGACCCCGTCGACAGAATGAAATTTATTGGCAGCATCGCAAACACTTACCACTACCTCATGCTTAACGAAAAAGAGCAAACGGAAAGCATCATAAAAACCATATCAACCTGGTGCGACAATGCGTAATTTTATTTACATACTAATTTGCCTGGCGCTTTCCGGGTGCGGAGACAACGACATGAAAACAGCAACACCAACCATCAACTTCAGAATGAACGAGTCCGTACAAAAAATTTTTGACTCATCAAGTGCCCCGCTGAGCAAAGACTGCAACAGCACGTTGTGCATGTATCAGTTCGACATTCCATCCAGTAGTCCTAACAAAGCAAAAGTTACGATTTCTTCAGCTTCAGCTTCCTTGATTTTCGATGATGTCATCAGTGCAGCCCTGAGCACTTACAAAAGCGATCAGCTGAATCATGCTTATATAACGTTGGGCGGTGTGCCATCGAACGCTCGGCACGAGCAGGCTATTGATTATTTTTACACCCTGCTGGATAAGTTGCACGCTGCAGGATGGAAAAGGTACATCCTGCCCGACGAAGCGCGCATCCCTGGCACTCAAGCGGACAAATTTGATGACCCGGACATGGTCCTTGGTACTCCAGTGAGCACAGGGCCTTGGAAAGACCCTGCACTTAAGCTTAAGAAAGAAGAATGGCTGTCCCTTCCAATGTTCAGCAGCTGGTACTTCAATAAAGACGATGTTTATGTACTTCTTCGCGTGCAGAGGGAGAATAGTTCTGGTGAAGAGAAAACTCTTGGGTCTTACTTGTTCACCCTGACCTTCAGGACCGAATCCGAGTTTTACAAGGGCTTCGTAGATGATGAAGCGCGTGAAAAATGGACCACCCTCCTCCCCGCCGAACTCAAACGCATGGCCCAGGAACGCGCCCAGACCGAAGCACGCCTGAAAAAAATGGGCATCGCCATCGATGAGGACTACCAGGACCCGCCCATCAAGGCCCTGGAATAACCACCCGATCAGCCCCCACTCAGGAGACCCCTTGTCATGGACCTGACCTTCGGCACCCCGCTTTCGCAAAGCGGCCGCCTGCTGCAGCTGACCACCCCGTTGGGTGCCGATCAGCTGCAGGCCCTGCGCGCCCACGGCGTCGAGCGCATCGGCCGCACCCCGCGCTACACCCTCGACGTGCTGGTGCAGGACACCGAGTTCGACCCGGAAAAACTCATCGGCCAGCCCGTCAGCCTCGCCCTGCTTTGCGACGACGGCAGCCAGGCCCCGCGCCATGGCCTGGTCGAGAGCGTGCGTTACCTGGGCAGCGACGGCGGCCTGCATGACTGGCAGCTGGTGTTCGCGCCCTGGTTCAGCCTGCTCGAATACCGCAGCGACTGCCGCATCTGGCAGGACAAGGCCCTGCCCGCCATCCTTGAAGCCGTGTTCGCCCAGTACGAGCAGGCCAAGGGCAACTACCGCCTCGACCTGCGCCGCGAATACGCACCGCTGTCCTACGTCACCCAGTTCAACGAGACCGATGCCAACTTCGTGCAGCGCTGGTGCGAGCTTGAAGGCATTTTCTGGTACGTCGAGCACAAGGCCGACAGCCACTGCATCGTCTTCACCGACAGCGTCGACACCCTGCCCGCCCTCGCCCCGCAACAAGTGCCGTTCCACACCCAGAGCGTGACCCAGAAGCAGGACGGCATTACCCAGTGGAGCAGCGGCTCGCAGCTGCTCAGCGGCAAGCTCAACTGGCGCAGCGTCGACTACCTGGCCCACAGCCAGCCGCGCGAAAGCGTGATGCCGGCGCTGCAGGCCGC
>NZ_JBIVHW010000019.1:0-81095 GCF_044749405.1 Pseudomonas sp. NPDC089422 | reverse complement strand
CGCGCCAATGGCACAGGCATGACTGGCCCGAAACAAATGTAGGAGCAGGCTTGCCTGCGATGCGCCGCGCGGGCGGCGCTCGATCTCATAGGCGCCGCAAGGCTATCGGCGAACACCTGTGAGCCCTCCCGCAACTCAAAAGCAGAACACTGGTTTGTCACCAGCAGGGCGGCCAACGGTTGACCACCCGCCACCCCCCGCGTAGCCTTGCGTCTTCGAGGTTCTTCGGCCCTGCCGAAGCTAAGACGGGAACGCGGTACAAGCCGCGGCTGCCCCCGCAACTGTAAGCACCGACAACGGATCGACACAGCCACTGCGCCCAGCGCGGGAAGGCGTCATCCCGCCAGTCTCTAGCCTGTGAAGAGCTGGAACGGTGCAAGCCAGGAGACCTGCCTCGAGACGATTTCGACTTTCAACCGGGCGGGGTGATCCGGTGGCGAACGAGCCCGGCCGGCCTGGCCCGCGGCTTTCGTCCCGTGTGCCCGCGCCAACCTGCCAAGGGCAACGCGACATGAAAACACTGGCCAAGCTCCCCGTCACCATCGTTACCGGCTTCCTCGGCTCGGGCAAGACCACCTTGCTCCGCCACATGCTCGACAACGCCCAGGGCCGCCGCATTGCGGTCATCGTCAACGAATTCGGCGAGCTTGGCATCGACGGCGAAATCCTCAAGCAATGCAGCATCGGCTGCACCGAGGAAGAAGCCAGCGGCCGCGTCTATGAATTGGCCAACGGCTGCCTGTGCTGCACCGTGCAGGAGGAATTCTTCCCGGTGATGCGCGAACTGGTCGCACGCCGCGGCGACCTCGATCACATCCTCATCGAAACCAGCGGCCTGGCACTGCCCAAGCCCCTGGTGCAAGCCTTCCAGTGGCCGGAAATCCGCAACGCCTGCAGCGTCGACGCGGTGATCACCGTGGTCGATAGCCCGGCTGTGGCCGCTGGCACCTTCGCCGCCTACCCGGACCAGGTCGACGCGCAACGCAAGCTCGACCCCAACCTGGACCACGAATCGCCGCTGCACGAGCTGTTCGCCGACCAGCTGGCCAGCGCCGACCTGGTGGTGCTGAACAAGGCCGACCTGATCGACGCCGAGGGCCTGGCCAAGGTGCGTGCCGAAGTGGCCGAGGAGCTGCCGCCAGCGGTCAAGGTGATCGAAGCCAGCAGCGGCCGGCTGCCGCTGGAGGTGCTGCTGGGCGTGGGCGCAGAGTCCGAGGCGCACATCGATGGCCGTCGCACCCATCACGATTCCCACCATGACGGCGATGATCACGACGATCATGACCACGACGCCTTCGACTCGATCTCCATCGACCTGCCCGAAGCCGACGAAAGCCTGCTGCTCGACGCCCTGACCCAGCTGGTGGTGGAATTCGGCATCCTGCGCGCCAAAGGCTTCGCGGCCATCCCCGGCAAGCCGATGCGCCTGCTGGTGCAGGGCGTTGGCACCCGCTTCGACAAACACTTCGACCGTGCCTGGCGCGCCGACGAGCCACGCATCACCCGCCTGGTGCTGATTGGCCAGGACCTCGATGCCGTGCAACTGGAAGCGCGCCTGCGCCAGGCCCTGGGCGCCTGACCCATGCACCTGCTGCGGACCCAGCCCGGCGGCTTCGTGCCGGACGACAGCATCGCCGACCTCGGCCAGACACCCGCCGACCTGGTGATTCTCTGCAGCGGCGACTCGCACCTGGCATTGCTCGCCGAAACCGCCGAGCAACTGCCGGACGACTTCCCCAGCCTGCGCCTGGCCAACCCGATGCAAGTGCAGAACCATGCCTCGGTCGACTTGTATGTCGACCAGGTACTGCGCCATGCCAAGGTGATCCTGGTGTCGCTGCACGGTGGTGTCGGTTACTGGCGCTACGGCGTCGAGCAGCTGGTCGAGCTGGCGGCGCGGGGCGTGCAGTTGATTCTGGTCCCCGGCGATGACCGCCCGGACCCGGAGCTGACCGGCCTCGGCACGGTCACTGGCGAACCGGCCGAGCGCCTTTGGCACTACCTGCGCCAGGGCGGCAAGGGCAATGCTGTCAACCTGTTCAAATGCCTGGCAAACCAGTGGCTGGGGCGCGACTACCGTTGGGACGAACCGCAGCCTTTGCCGCGGACTTCGGTTTATCACCCGCGCAAACCCGGCGCGTTGCTCGAGGACTGGTACAGCCAGTGGAACCCGGAATACCCGGTGGCCCCGTTGCTGTTCTATCGTTCGCACCTGCAAGCCGCCAACACCGCCTTCATCGACGTGTTCTGCGAGCGCTTGCAGGCCGCCGGCCTCAACCCGCTGCCCATTGCGGTGGCCAGCCTCAAGGAAAGTGCCTGCCTGGAGCAGGTCGAGGCCTGGCTGGACGAAGTGGGCGCCGAGGTGTTGATCAACACCACAGGGTTCGCCCTGTCCAGCCCGGAACGCCCCAACCTGCGCCCGTTCCACCGTGACATCCCGGTGCTGCAGGCCATCTGCGCGCAGGACAACCAACCCGGTTGGGAAGCCAGCGAGCAGGGCCTCGGCGCCCGCGACCTGGCCATGCACATCGCCCTGCCGGAACTGGACGGGCGCATCATCACCCGCCCGGTGAGCTTCAAGGACATGGCCTGGCGCAGCGAGCGCAGCCAGTCCGACGTGGTCTGTTACCGTGCTCACCCCGAGCGCATGGACTTTGTCGCCGAGCTGGCACGGCGCTGGGTCGAACTGGCGCGCCTGCCCAATGGGCAAAAGCGCGTGGCCCTGGTGCTGGCCAACTACCCGACCCGCGATGGCCGCATTGGCAATGGCGTCGGCCTGGACACCCCGGCTGCCGCCCTGAACATCCTCAAGGCGCTGCAGGCCGAGGGCTATCCGCTCGCGGAGCTGCCAGGCAGTGGCACGCAACTGATTCATCAGTTGCTCGGCGGGGTTACCAACGACCTCGAACACCTCGACCAGCGCCCCTGCGCCCAGAGCCTGAGCCTGGCGGACTACCAGGCGGCGTTCGAACGCCTGCCCGAGGCCAACCGCCAGGCCGTGCTGGAACGGTGGGGGCCGCCCGAGCAGGATCCGATGTACCGCGCAGGTCGCCTGATGGTGGCCGGTTTGCGCTTTGGCCTGACCTTCGTCGGCATCCAGCCGGCGCGTGGCTACCAGGTCGACCCCAGCGCGGTATACCACGACCCGGACCTGGTGCCGCCCCATGGTTACCTGGCGTTTCACTTCTGGCTGCGCCATGCCTTTGCTGCCGATGCCGTGATCCACGTCGGCAAGCACGGCAACCTGGAATGGCTGCCCGGCAAGGGCGTTGGCCTGTCTGCGCAATGCTGGCCGGATGCGCTGCTCGGCCCGTTGCCGAACATCTACCCGTTCATCGTCAACGACCCGGGCGAAGGCGCCCAGGCCAAGCGCCGGACCCAGGCGGTGATCATCGATCACCTGATGCCGCCGCTGACCCGCGCCGAAACCTACGGGCCCTTGCGCCACCTGGAGCAGCTGGCGGACGAATTCTACGAAGCCCAGCTGCTCGACCCGCGGCGCGCGCGTGAGCTGCAGCGCGACATTCTCGAGCTGGTCAAGGCCAACCATATCGACCGAGAGCTTCAGCTGGAGGGCCAGCTGGACGATGCCTCGGTATGGCTGCCGCGCCTGGACACCTACCTGTGCGACCTCAAGGAATCGCAGATCCGTGATGGCCTGCATGTTTTCGGCGAGTCGCCGCAGGCGCGCCTGCGCATCGACACCTTGCTGGCCTTGCTGCGCGTGGAGCGCGGCGATGGCCGCGGTGGCAATGCCAGCTTGTTGCGGGCCCTGGCCAAGGCATTGGCGCTGGGCTTTGACCCCCTCGATTGCGACCTGGGTGAGGCCTGGCCAGGGCCACGCCCGGCGCTGCTGCAGGCCGTGAGCGACGGCGCGTGGCGCACCTGCGGCGACACCCGCGAGCGCCTCGAGTTGCTTGCGCTGCGCATCATCGAGCAGGCCCTGCAGGGGCATGCGCAGCTGCCCGAGGAGCCCGAATGGCAGCCGGTACACGAGGTGATGAAAGCCCTGTGCGAGCAGGTCGCACCTGACCTGGATGCGTGCGGTGCTGCAGAAATCAATGGCCTGCTTGCCGCGCTGGCCGGGCGTTTCGTACCGGCCGGCCCCAGCGGTGCACCCAGCCGCGGCCGCCTGGACGTATTGCCTACCGGCCGCAACTTCTACACCGTGGATGTGCGCAACCTGCCGACCACCACGGCCTGGCGCCTGGGGTTCGCTTCGGCCAACCTGATCCTCGAGCGGCACCTGCAGGACCATGGCGACCACCTGCGCCAGCTGGGCCTGTCGGTGTGGGGCACGGCGACCATGCGCACCGGGGGCGACGACATCGCCCAGGCCATGGCGTTGATGGGCGTGCGCCCGGTGTGGGCCACCGGCAGCCAGCGGGTCGACGACTTCGAGATCCTGCCTCTGAGCCTGCTCGACCGCCCACGGGTGGATGTGACGTTGCGTGTTTCAGGCTTCTTCCGCGATGCCTTCGGCAACCTGATCCGCCTGTTCGATGCGGCGGTGCAGGCCGTGGCGGCACTGGACGAGCCGGACGACCTCAACCCCCTGGCCGCACGGGTGCGCAACGAGCGCGCCAGCCTGCAGGCGCAGGGCGTGGACGCCGAACAGGCGGCGCGCCAGGCGGGTTGGCGGGTGTTCGGGGCCAAACCTGGCGCCTACGGGGCCGGCGTGCAGAACGCCATCGATGGCCGCCTGTGGCACAGCCGTGACGACCTCGCCGAGGTTTACCTCAACCATGGCGGTTACGCCTACGGTGCCAGCGATGAAGGCACCCCGGCGCGCGCCCAGTTCGCTCGGCGCCTGGGCCAGGTGCAGGCGGTGTTGCAGAACCAGGATAACCACGAGCACGACCTGCTCGATTCCAACGATTACTATCAGTTCCAGGGCGGTATGCTGGCGGCGTCGGAGACCCTGTCCGGTGGGGCGGTGGCCAGTTACCACGGCGATCACAGCCAGGTCGACCGGCCGCGGATCCGTACCTTGAAGGAAGAGCTGAATCGGGTGATCCGTGCCCGTGCCCTGAACCCGAAATGGATCGACGGGGCGAAACGCCATGGCTACAAGGGCGCGTTCGAGCTGGCCGCGACGGTCGACAACCTGTTCGCCTTCGACGCCACCACGCACCTGATCGACGACCATCACTACCAGTCGCTGGCCGATGCCTACGTGCTCGACCCGGCGACCCGCGACTTCATGCGCGAGCACAACCCCGAGGCCCTGCGCGACCTCACCGAACGCTTGCTGGAAGCCCAGCAGCGCGGGCTCTGGGAAGCCCCCGGAGAGTACCGCGAGGCGCTTGAGGAGCAGTTGCTCGACGGCGAGGAACAGGCTTGAAATGAGTGAACCCGTACAATTCCCACTGGCCGCCGTGGTCGGTGCCGATGACCTCAAGCTGGCCCTGTGCCTGACCGCCATCGACCCGAAAATCGGCGGCGTGCTCATCGAAGGCCCGCGCGGCATGGCCAAGAGCACCCTGGCTCGCGGCCTGGCCGACCTGCTGGGCGAGGGCCCGTTCGTGACCTTGCCGCTGGGGGCGAGTGAGGAGCGTCTGATAGGGACCCTGGACCTGGACGCCGCACTTGGCCAGGGCAAGGCGCAGTTTTCCCCCGGCGTGCTGGCCCACGCCGATGGCGGCGTGCTGTATGTCGATGAAGTCAACTTGCTGCCCGATACCTTGGTCGACCTGTTGCTGGATGTCGCCGCCAGCGGCACCAACCGCATCGAGCGTGACGGCATTTCCCATCGGCACAGCGCCCGTTTTGTCCTGATCGGCACCATGAACCCCGAGGAAGGCGAGTTGCGCCCGCAACTGCTCGACCGCTTCGGCCTGAATGTGGCACTCGATGGCCTGCCTGCTCCGGCGGCACGCCAGCAGATCATTCGCCGGCGGCTGGCCTTCGACAGCGACCCGCAAGCGTTTTGCGAGCAGTGGGCCAGTGCCCAGGCGCAACTGCGCGCGCGCTGCCAGGCGGCGCGCCAGGGGCTGGCGGCAATTGCCCTGGACGATCAGGCCCTGGCCTGGATCACCGAGCGTTGTTTCGCCGCCGGCGTCGATGGCCTGCGTGCCGACCTGGTCTGGTTGCGCGCTGCCCGGGCCCATTGTGCCTGGCGCGGTGGCCAGGCGATCGAGGAGGCGGATGTCGATGCCGTGGCCGAGTTCGCCTTGCGCCATCGCCGCCGCACGGCGCCCGAGGCGCCAGCCGCTGTGCCACCCGGTGCGGCGGATGGCCGCGACAGGCAGGACGAGGGCGGGCAGGGCGATTGGGGCGCGCTGCCCGCGCAGCCTGTCAGCAGTGGCGCGCGGCGAGAGGTGCCGAACTGGGCAAAAAAGCCCTGAGCATCCGCCAGCCAGGTTTGAGGGTGGCGGATGCCTTGCCCCGTGCCGGAAAACTGGCGGGTGTCAGCCGTGGCCGTGCCCGTGCGGCATCCTCAGGCCGGGTGGCCTGGCTGCCGACCTTGCTCAAGGGGCGCCCGAAGCTGCGCCAGGACCTTTGCTGGCAACAGCGCCAGGCCCAGGCCAGTGAACTGTGGCTGGTGATCGTCGACGCCTCGGCTTCTACGCGGCGTCATCAGGCCCTGGCGCAATGCAAAGGCCTGCTGGCCGAGCTGTTCGACCAGGCCTATCGGCAACGCGCCCGTCTTGCCCTGCTGACGGCCAGCGGTGGTGCACCGCAATGGCAGCGCCATGGCCTCAAGGCGTCGGCAAGCCTGCAGCCTTGGTTGCAGGCCCTGGGTGCTGGCGGCGGCACGCCTCTGATCGCAGCGCTCGAGCAGGCACGGCACTGGCTGCAGGCCCGGCAGAAAGCCCATCCCCACGAGTTGCAGCGCTGCCTGGTGTTCACCGATGGTCGCCTGCAGCGCTGGCAAGCCGTGCACCCCATGCCTTGCGCCACCCTGCTGGTGGACATGGAATTGGCGCCAGTACGCCTGGGTCGGGCACAACAGTTGGCCACGGAACTGCAGGCCGACTATCAGCATCTTGAGCACTTCAAGGTAATGGAGTGAGTTAGGCGGAAGGGATAGGCGCGACACTATGTCGCAATAAGAAAGTTGCCTGGCAGGGGAATGAAAAGTTGTTCAAGTGCGTGCCAGGCACGCACTTGCAGGGACACAGCGATATTACTTCGGCATCGACCAAGGCTGAAGGTCATAACCTTTCTGGCACAGTTCGGCACGTACTTCCTCGATCAGGCTGGCCCATTGCGCAGGGTCCGAATAGATACGCGACGATACTTGTTTGCTGCCGATACGGGTGCTGGTCCGGTCGATCACCGCCAGGCTCAGCTCGCCGGTGCCATTGGGCGCATCCCAGGCAACGCACTGGAAGGGTTCGAAGGCGTGGTCGGCAATCAGCAGTGCCTCGTTGACACGCAGCGGTGCATTCATGGTTCGGTCTCTCTATGGTCCCAAACATCGAAATTAAGTCCGCGTAACTGCTACGTCGCTTCAGGTGTTAGCGCGATCCGCAGCGCGGGGTTACTCGTACTGATGCTCCAAGTTAGGGATGGAGTCACACAGGTACTGTAAATTTTTTGCCCGTTACACATTTTTTGTTTGCCGGCGCCGCCTGTGACGCCAATAAAATTGAAAAATTCCCGCGCAGGATTGGCTGGAGAGAATCCGGCAGACAGACGGTCGTGGGCAGCGTCAAGTTCGTTGCTACTGTTAATTCGGCGCCGCAACTTACTGTTTTCACGTATAAAACCAACAATTGGCGCCAAGGAACGGTCATGCACGAGACTGCCGCCCTGCGTCGCTTGCTCATCGTCGACCCCTGCGACGATTGTCACCGTCTGTTACCTGGCCTGGAGAGTGCCGGTTGGGAGGTTCACAGCTGTAGCCTGGACCTGGCATTGGAGCATCGCTGCGATATTGGCATCTTGCGCCTGCAGGCGTCGCACCTGCGCCATCCCGACGCGGTCAAGGACATGATCAAGCGCAGCAATACCGAGTGGATTGCCGTGCTCAACGCCGAGCAGTTGCGCATGCAGAATGTCGGTGATTTTGTCTGCGAGTGGTTCTTCGACTTTCACACCTTGCCGTTCGACTTTTCCCGCGTGCTGGTGACGCTGGGGCGGGCGTTCGGCATGGCCCGCCTGCGTGGCAAGGGCACGGTGAGGGTGGATGGGCTGGAACATGAGCTGCTCGGTGACAGCCGGCCAATCCTGGAATTGCGCAAGTTGCTGGGCAAGCTGGCGCCTACCGAATCCCCTGTGCTGATCCGTGGCGAGAGCGGCACCGGCAAGGAACTGGTGGCGCGCACGTTGCACCGGCAATCGCAGCGCAGCGAAATGCCGTTCATCGCCATCAATTGCGGGGCGATACCTGAAAACCTGATCCAGTCCGAGTTGTTCGGGCATGAGAAAGGTGCCTTTACCGGCGCCCACCAGCGCAAGGTGGGGCGGATCGAGGCAGCCCATGGCGGCACCTTGTTCCTCGACGAAATTGGCGACCTGCCTCTGGAGTTACAGGCCAATTTGCTGCGTTTTCTGCAGGAAAAGCACATCGAGCGGGTCGGTGGAAGCCAGCCGATACCGGTCGACGTGCGGGTACTGGCGGCCACCCATGTGGACCTGGAGAAGGCCATCGAGCATGGGCGTTTTCGCGAAGACCTGTACTACCGGCTCAACGTGCTGCAGGTTGTGACGGCGCCGCTGCGCGACCGCCATGGCGACCTGTCGATGCTGGCCAACCACTTTTCGCACTTCTACAGCCTGGAAACAGGCCGCAGGCCGCGGTCATTCAGCGATCATGCGCTGGCGGCGATGGGGCGCCACAACTGGCCGGGCAATGTACGCGAGCTGGCCAACCGGGTAAGGCGCGGGCTGGTGCTGGCCGAAGGGCGCCAGATCGAGGCCCAGGACCTCGGCCTGCAGGGTCTGGAACAGGAAGACCAGCCGCTGGGCACCCTGGAAGACTACAAGCACCGGGCTGAGCGCCAGGCGCTGTGCGATGTCCTGGACCGGCACAGCAACAATATGAGTATTGCTGCCAAGGTGCTTGGGGTATCACGGCCGACGTTCTACCGGCTGCTGCACAAGCACCAGATCCGCTGATCAGCTGGATTGGGCGATATGCCCGTCAGACAAGTCTTCCAGTGGTTCTTCCTCGCCCGGTAGCGCGGTGATCACGCTGAAGTCACTGACCTCGACCTCGCCGCCGCCATAGCCGAGCAGGTGGAAAGAAAACGCCTTGCGCACTGTCGGGTTATCGAAGCCGAACTCCATTTCCAGCGGTTGGTCGGCCGTCACCCGCATCTCCTCGGGCAACCCCAGCGGCACATCCTGCTCCAGCTCCTTGGCCTTGAGCCGGATATAGGCCGCGTGCTGCGGGTCCAGCGAACGCACCTTGACCCGCACCCGGGTGTGCGAGCCCTCGGGCATTTCCAGGTACTGCGCACCGATCAGGTTGTCTGCCCAGTCGTCGCGAATGCGCGCCTGCAACTGAATGGCCGATGGGCCGCCGAACTGGTAACGCAGGTTCATCGGCGTTTGTAGCAGGGACTGGTCTAGCACCCCGGCCAGGGCACCGATCTGGGCGCCGAGGGTATTGTCGCCAGGGCCGAGATAGCGGGCCTTCTCGGCGATGAACCCGGGGCTGTCGTAGCGACGGCAACGCTGCTGGAAGTCGCACTCGGTAAAAACGCCCTTGCCATCGTGGTAGCGCAGCATGCCGTTGGTGTAGGAAATCATCTCCCGGCCGCTGTCGTAATCCCGGTACAGCGAGCGCCCGCCGAGGGCGACCGGGATCGGCAGGGCAAAGTAGTCGAGCAGCGAAGTGGCCAGGTCGATGTGGCCGTAAGTACCGTTCTTGATGTGCGGCAGTTGCGCCTGCTCCGGTGCCAGGGTCAGGTTGAAGCCCCAGGACGAAGCCAGGCGCACGCCATCGATACCGTGGGATTCGTCCGAGGTGACCACCACCAGGGTGTCCTTGAGCACGCCCTGGCGTTCGAGGTTGTCGAGAAAGGCGCCGATCGCATCGTCGAGGTAGGCGACCGCCGCTTGCTTGGCGGTGTCGTAGCGTTGCAGGTAGTCGTCGGGTGCGGAGTAGGGCTGGTGAGTGCCGACGGTCAGCAACGTGAGCATCCACGGGCGGCCCTGCTGGCGCAACTGGCCGACATAGTCCAGCGCCCCTTCGAAGAAAGCGCGATCATCCTTGCCCCACGGGAATTCCAGGTAGTTCTTGTTGTTGAACCACTCCAGCCCGTGAACCGAGTCGAAGCCGATATGCGGCATGATCCGGTCCTTGGCCATGAAGCGCAGGCCGGCGCCTTGCAGGTAGTGCGTGGTGAAGCCGGCCTGGCGCAGCTGTGCCGGCAGGCAGGCCTGGTTGCGCTGCTGCTGGGTGAGCAGTTCGACACCTTTCGGCGTGCCGTTGGCCAGCTTGTCGTAGTCGCCGCACAGCATCGCATACAAGCCGCGGATGGTCTGGTGGGTATGCAATACGTAGTCTGGGGTGTTCATGCCACGCTCTGCCCAGCGGCTGAGCCTGGGCATCAGGTCTTCGTCGAAACGGCTGTGCAGGGCCTGACGGTTGGGGCGCAGGTAGGCGCCCGGGATGCCTTCGAGGGTGATCACTAGCAGGTTGCGAGCGCGGCCTGGCGCTGCCAGCAGCTTTTGCCCGCTCAGGTCATGCTGGGTCAACCCGGCAGTTGGCAGCGGTGTGATCGTGGGCGTCTGGCCGGCCCAGTGCTGAACCTGACGCTGCAGGTCGCCGGTGGCGGCCGTCAGCAACTGATGGGGAAGGTTGTACTGGCGCCACTGGTCGGCGTCGCTGGGTGCCAGGTGCTGGCTGCTCCAGTGTGCCGCGAACAGCAGCGCCGGGATGGCCCAGGCCTTGCGCGTGAACTGCTCGCCAGGTTGGCGGCGGCTGCGCCAGGCGCTCCCCAGCCAGACCAGCAGGCCGCCACCCAGCAAGACGGGCAGCCAGGCATGGGCCAGGCCGCCACCGGTGGAGTTTTCCATGAACTGCGGGTCGAACAGATAGCTCAGGTCGGCACTGTTCGGCAGCCTGCCAACGGCGCTGACCAGTTCGGCCGAAGCCACCCACAGCACAGCCCAGGCCAGCAGAACCGGCAGCGACAGCCACCATGCACGGCGATGCAGCACCAGCACCAGCAGGCTACCCAGTGCCAGGTCCGAGAGATAGCCATACGGGCTGGACCAGCCCAGCACGGCGCGCACGACCAGGGGAATCACCAGCACCAGAGTTGCCAGGGCGAGCAGCCGGGTGCGTGGTGGGCCTTGCAGGTTCTTCACGAAAACTTTCCTTTTTGCCATGAAATCGTCACATATTTGTGCGCGATGATAACAGGCCGATACCCGGAAAGCCGTTGGCTACAAGGTTGGTAACCAATTGGGGCGCGATGCGCCCCGGATGTCAGAAGTAATACGGGAACTTCAGGCTGAAGGAAAAGTCCGGTGCATCGTCTGTCAGGCCAATCGACAAGTTCGGCACGATCGTCAGGTTGTTGGTGGCGGCAAAGGTCAGGCCGACGTTGAAGTTGGCCGCGTTGTAGTCACTGTTGGTGATCGATTGCCAATCGCTGCCGTCGGGCTTGATCTTGCTCTTGCGGGCAAATTGATCGGTGACCGAGAACGACATGCTCATTTTCTCGTTGAGGGCGAAGGCAATACCACCGCCGATCTGCCAGGAGTCGCCGAGTTTCACGTCACCCGGCACCTTGGTGTTCACTTGCGGGCTGATGTCGCTGAACGAGTCCTGCATGTTGTAGGTGTACGACAGGCTGCCGAACAGCACCGCAGGGTCGAAGGTCTTGACCAGCGAGATGCCAGGGGTAATGGACCACACGCCGTTGCCGGTCGGCAGGTCCTCAGGCACCGACAGGTTGTCGTTGCCGGCCACCTGCTGCAGCTTGATGCCGTACGGGTCCTTGCCGGTGGGTGCCTTGACGCGCAAGGTGGCAACGGCATCCGGCCAGGTCTCATTCTCATCAAGGAATTTGTAGGCGATACCGAAGTTGACGTCGCCGATGGTCGGGTCGCGAGTGACAGAAGCGTCGGACGTGACCCCGGCGGCCCCGCCTGCACCACCGGACGAGTAGGTGGAATCGCGGTAGACGATGGGCACGTTGATGTCGAACTGCCAACGCTGGTCGACGTTGTAGCGCGCCGTCAGGTCCAGGGTCCAGTTGTCCGCCTTGATGCGGTCGATGTTGATGTTGCCGAGGAAGATCGAGTCCAGCGCCAGAAACCCGTTGAGCACCAGGGCGCGGGTGTCGTAGTGGGTGTAGGTCAGCCCGGTCTCGACGCTGAACTTGCCGCCACCGAAGAAACCGCTCGCTTCGTCATACAGGTTGGACACGCTCTGCGCCGGCTCCGAGTTGTCCTGCAGCGACTGCCCGTAGGAGCTGCCGCTGCTGCCCGGTGTACCGGTGGCCACGGTCTGACCACCCTTTACCCCCTCTGCGGGGGACTTGGTCAGGCGCTTCGGTGCCGGTTGTGCGGGGGCCTCCTCGACCTGCTTGAGCCGTTGTTCAAGCACCATCAGTGCGTTCTGTTGGGCTTCGTAGCGCTGTTTCAGCGCAATCAGTTCCTGTTTGAGTGCTTCGACCTGAGGGTCGGTTGCCGCTTGCAGCAGAGTGGCTGGGGCCAGTGTTGAAATACAAACGATAGCTCTGAACGTCGACAAACGGTGCATGGATTAGCCGTCCCTTCTGACTACATACGATGAGACATGAGCGTAGTTCAGTATCCGAGATTGCGAATGCCTTTGAGCTGCTCAAGATTGGCGCTCACGGAACCGCCCATTGGCGCACTGTCACGCAACACGACATTGAGTGATGTCAGGTTGCTGACACGGTTGCTGGCACCCAGCAGGGTGGTGTTCTGCATCAGCCCACCTTGGCCCAGGCTTTGCGTCGAATTGCCCTGGTTGCCATTGGCGACGATATTCATCTGCACGCCACTGCTGGTGGACGACACGCTCAACGAACCTGCGCCATTGCTCCCGACCAGCGTCGAGCCTGCAGCCAGGGCCTGGCCCTGCGGCTGGCCGGCTGGCGCTTGATTGCCCTTGATGACGTTGATGTCGACATTGTTGTTGGCCGCGTTGAAGTCACCGGCGGCACGGACCACCTGGGTCACGCCTTGGGTCGTGTTGAGGCCGCTGCCGCCGCTGACGGTACCGGTACCGGTGCTGCTGGTCTGTGCGCTGCCAGTGCCTTTTTCATCGATCATCGAGACATAGAACTGCGGCTTGATGGTCGATTGCTGAATCTGCATTGCCGAGGTCGCGCCAATCACTTCGCCATTGGCGTTCTGCCAGGTACTGGTCATGACCACGCCAAAGCTCACGATCCGCCCAGGCATCACGTAACGCCCGCGCAGGCTGGCCAGTTCCTGGTCCTTCAACTCGATCGGTTTGAACGTTTCTGCCTGGGTTGGCAGGCTGGCGGCCAGGCAGATCACTGCCAGCCACAGGGAAGTCTTCATGGAATGCTCCCAGAGCGTCTTGCCCTACTTCAATTGAAAGAAGGTCATTAGAAGAAGTCGCTTTGAATGAAACCGAAGTCCACCAACTCCGCGTCCGGCACCGGCGTGAAATTACTGATGCGATTCTTGGCGCTCAGGGGTATCGGTGGGTCGAGCAGAATATTGTTCTTGTCATAGCCTTTGCCGATGACGGCGAAGATGATGCCGTTCCAGCCTTTGACGAAATCGTCGAGCTTGAAGCGTTTGTGGCCCAGGACCGGATCACCGATGTACACCCAGCCTCTGTCGACCTTCTGCATCACCACGAAGTGCTTGTAGCCGCGGATGTCCATCAACACGACCACCGGGATGCGGATGCTGTGCAGCGTATCGGGCGCTACCTTGTAGCCGCGCGCACGCATGCCCAGGCTTTCGACATATTTCTTCATGTCGAGCATGGAAAACCCTTGGGTACGGACCAGATCCTCGTTGGCGTGGGCCAGCATGCCCTCGATCACCTGGTGTTCATCCACGTCCAGCCAGTAGGCCTGGCGCAGGATGGTCGCCAGGGATGCCGCACCGCAGCTGAAGTCGGTTTTCTGCTGTACCAGGTCGGCGAACTTGCGCTCGCGGATGCTCTGCACCGGTTTGTAGATCACCGCACCACCCGGCAGTACGGACAACGGCATCTGCGAGGCTTCGCCGACACTGGCGATGCACAACAGAATTGCCAAGGCGATAATGCGCATGTTCGACGCCCCCTGCCTTTTTCTTGTTAGAAAGAGGCTCCCCGAAGGGAGCCTCCAGACCGCAGTGGTTACATCGAGGTGTTGGAGATGGCCAGCGAGTTGCTTTGCTGGTTGCCCACACCTGCTGCCACGTTCACGCCCAGGTTGCCGCTGCCACCGTTCACCGAACCACTCAGGGTAGCGGTGTTGGTCACAGGGTTGGCCCAGCCGGTCGGGGTCAGCACTTGGAACGACACGGTATTGCTCAGGGCATACTCGCTAGACTCGCTGAAGCTCTTCGAGATGCTGTCCGACGACTGCGACGCTTTTTCGCCGGCTTTCTCGTAGGCCGAGGCACTGGCTTTTTCCCATGCCGAGGCGTTGGCTTTCTCGTAGGAAGTATCGCGAGACTTGTCATAGGACGAGTCATGGCTACGGTCATACGAGGAGTCATAGGACTTGTCGAAGGACGAGCTGAGCGACTTGTCGAAGGACGAGTTGCTGTTCGACTGATGCGACTTGTCGACCGATGCATCCAGCGATGCACTGAGCGATGCGTCGAAGTCGCTGCTGCGCGAGCGAGTGAAGTTGCCGAAGGTTTGCGACGACGATGCGCTGCCATTGGCGCTGGCATCGAGCGATGCGCTAACCGTGGTGTTGGAGGACGAGCTGTGATCGCGGCTGGACGAGCCGTTCGCAGCCCAGTTGTTGGAGCCACTGGCGTTCATGCTGTTGCTGCCGCTGGAGCTGCTGCTGTTGGAGCCGCTGGCGGTCATGCTGGTCGAGCCGCTGGAGCTGCTGCTTTTGCTGCCGCTGGCACTGGCGCTTTGGCTGCCCGACGCGCTGTAGCTGGAGCTGGAGCTCTTGTCGACGCTGGCATCGAACGCGCCGCTACGCGAGGCCGAACCACTCGAGGAAGTGGTGAAGGTCAGCGTATCGACCCGGTAGGTGCGGTCGGCATTGTTGTTCACCGTCAGGCCGGGGCCGTTCTGGTCGGCCGAGGCAGTTGCGGTGGAGTTGCCGATAGGTGCGGCGTTGTTGGCGATGGCCATGGTATTTTTTTGCTGGTTCAGGTCGCCGCCAGCAATGTTGATACCGATGTTGCCGCTGCTACCGTCGGCCGAGCCACTCATGACGGCGGAGCTTTGGGTCGACCAGTTGTGGACGGTGTTGTTGTTGCTGCGCTGGGTAACTTCAGCGGTCGCCGTGGCAGTGCCGAAGACGAAGCTGTTGTCGATGTCGGCATTGTTGGACGAAGTGTTGGCGATGGCCGCAGCGTTATCCTGCTGGTTGCCGTTACCGGCGGCCACGTTGACACCCACGTTGCCGCTTGCGCCAGCACCAGAGCTGCTCATTTCGGCTTCGTTGATGGTGCCTTGGTTGCGAATGGTGTTGCCGGTGCTTCTCTGGGAGTCAGTGGCAGTGGCAGTGGCGTTGGTGTAGACCGCTTTGTCCATTTGCCGGTGGTGGTTGTTGTGGTGGTCGTGATCACGACGATTGTTCTGATCCGCTTGTGCAGCAACAGCCATGACCGCAGCAATTGCGAAAACCAGAGGCTTGATTGCCATCGAGGGTTTCATGGTGTTTCTCCGTCTTTAGGTTAAGTGTTGTTCTACCTGTACCTACCTAACAGGGTCAGTTCGCGACCCTTACGCTCAGGGTGTTTGCCGTCTGGTTGCCCACCCCGGCGCTCTGATTCAGCTGGATGACCCCGCGGCTACCGGTGAATGCCTGGTCACCGGTGGTGACATGGCGATAGCCGGGTGAGGTATCAGATGGATCGGAGCTGTTGATCAGCGCCACGTTCTGTTGCAGCAGGACGCTGTCATCGATGCTTTGCGGTTGTGTACTGATGCTGATGCGCAGGGCGTTGGCCTGCTGGGTCGCAGCGCCCGCACTCTGGTTGACGCCCAGTGCGCCGCTGCCATGGCTGAAGGCATTGCCCTGGATACTGGCGCTGGCGCCCATGTTGGGGTCGACGATGGACAGCTGGCGTTGGCGGATCTGCGTGGTCGCGGCAGCCTCGTGGCCGGTGGCGATCGCCCGGGCGTTGGCTTGCTGTTGGCCATCGCCTGCGGCCTGGTTGACGCTGAAGTTGCCTTGGTACTGCGCGCCGGAACTGTCGATGTTGGCGTCGTTGATCACGGGAACCGGGGAGGGTGATTGCGCCAGCGCCGTAGCACTGCTCAACAGGGCCAGGATAAACAGCGTCTGCCTCATCTCATTTGCCTCCCGTGAGGATCTGCAGTGGGGCAAGGCCGCGCTGGACGCTCGAGTTGACCATGTTGGAAATGCCGTTGCCCGAACCGGTGCCACGGCCGGCTGCCTGGTTCGACAGCTGCGTCTGGTTGCCAATCTGGCCGCCGAGGTTGTCGGTCTGCTGGGTTATCAGCGAGGAAATCCCCGTGCCGCTGGTAATGCTGGCGAAGTCGCCATCGCTCAATTCGTTGGTCTGCTTGAGGACTTGCGCGGAGGGGTTGGCATTGGCGGTGGTAGGGTAGGGGTCGGGCGCAAGTGGCGCACGAATGGCCATGCGTGGCTGCACATCGCGGGTGATCACGATGATGCCGTTGTCGGCTTGTGCGGGCAGCGCCGTACCTAGTACACAACCGACCAGCAACAGGCGAAGAACGCCTTTATCCAGTTTCCCCATGACGGCTACTCCTTCTGCGAGCGCTGGTCTTGTTCAGCGTTGCGAAGGAGGAGAGCGAAAGCCGTGCCGTTTTTGGATATTTATTGAAAATCAGCAGGTTGAGCGCATTGCCTGAAGTAACTGTCAATTTGCTGTATCAGGGCTGAGACAGATTTTCAGTGAATTGGCGTTTGGCCCAGCATTTGCGTTACTCGAAGGGCTTTTTTCACGAATGTTTCACCACCTTGACACTGCCTCCACAAATGGCTGGGAGCCCACAGAAACGGGGGCTTGGCCCCAGCCAGGTGTGTCATGGGGTTAACACTCGGTAGGGCAGAGCGGGGGTTTTCCCTGCAACAGGCGCTGAACCGCGAGCAGGGCCGTCGCACTGCGTTGTGGCCAGTCTCCCTCGATGATCTGCAGCGGTCGCCCATGGTGCTCCAGCCAGCGGCGGCTGTCATCGAAGAACACCTGGCGGTCGGCAAGCTCCGGTTGGCTGCGCTGACCATCGGCGACCCACCCCACCCCTTGCGGGCTGAGCAGCAGGTGCAGGTCGTAGCGGCGGGCAAGCAACGCCTGTTCCAGCCAGGGCGGGCAAGCGTCGAACAGGGCATGGCTCCACAGCATGTTGCTGAGCAGGTGGGTATCGAGGATCAGCAGTTCAGGTGCCTGCTCACGGGCCTGGTCTTCCCAGGCCAATTGGCCGCGGGCGATGGTGGGAATATCGGCATAGCAGGTGTCGCGACATTCCTGGTCGATGAAGTGGCGTACGTACTCGCCCACCACGATGCCGCCGAAATGCGCCTGGATTTCACCGCTGAGCCAGCTTTTGCCGCTGGATTCGGGGCCGCACAGCACCAGGACTTTCAAGCGTGCACCAAGGCCGGGTCACGGCGCCATTCCAGCCAGCCGCGTACCGCGATCAGCGTCAGTACGGCAAAGAACCCGGCCGTGAAGTACAGCTGCTGGTGCAGGTACTGGCCGACATAGACCACATCCACCACGATCCATAGCGGCCAGCACTGCACGCGCTTCTGCGCCATCCACAGTTGCGCGACCAGGCTGAAGCCGGTCAACGTGGCATCCAGCCAGGGCAGGGCGGCATCGGTCCAGCCGGCCATTGCCGCACCGAGTGCCACGCTCAGCAGCAGCCCTGCGAGCAACCCGCCAACCAGTGCCCGGGCTGGCAGGCGCGAGACCTGGCGAGCGTCCTCGACCCGCTCCGGGCGCTTCCACTGCCACCAGCCGTATAGCTGCAGCACGGCGTAGGCCAGCTGCAGCAGCATGCCCGAGTACAGCTTCACTTCGTAGAACAGCCAGCCATAGATGAGCACCATGACCAGGCCGATCGGCCAGCACCAGGCGTTCTGCTTGACGGTGAGCCACACGGCGGTGACGCCGAGCACGGCGGCGATGAGTTCGAGGCCGGACATCGGCGATCCTTGGTTGGCAAAGGGCGGCGATTGTAGCTTGCGCAGGGCGAGAGGTGTAGCGCGCAACCAGACCGGCCCGCTCACGGGCCGGTGATCATGGCCGGTTCAGACCCGGAACTGGCGCAACAGTTGTTCAAGCTCCTCGCTCAACTGCCCCAGGGCCGCACCGGCATCACTGGACTGGCGCGCGGCATCGGCGGCCTGCTGCGACAAGCCGGCGGTGTCCAGCACATTGCGGTTGATCTCCTCGACCACATGCGACTGCTGCAAGGTGGCACTGGCGATCGAGGCGTTGAGGGCGGTGAGGTTGTGCAGCGCCTGGCTGATGGCATCGAGGCTGGAACCGGCCTCGCGGGCTTGCTGCACGGTCTGGCGCGAAGCCTCGCTGCTGGTGTCGATGGCCTTGACCGCCGCATCGGACTGGCCTTGCAGGTGCTCGATCATGGTGTGGATCTCGGCCGTCGACTGCGCGGTACGTTGCGCCAGCAGGCGCACCTCGTCGGCGACCACGGCGAAGCCGCGGCCCTGTTCGCCGGCGCGAGCGGCTTCGATGGCAGCGTTGAGGGCGAGCAGGTTGGTCTGCTCGGCGATGGCGCGGATCACCTCCAGCACGCCGCCGATCCTGGTGCTGTGCCCGGCCAGATCACGGATGACCTGCACGGCCTGTTCGATGGTTTCCGAGAGGCGGTCGATCTGCTGCAGGCTGCCGTGAATGGCCTGCTGGCCGTGCACCACCTGCTGCTGCGCGGCGCGCATCTCACCGGCGGCCTGTTCGGCTGTCTTGGCCACATCCTGCACGGCATAGGTGACCTCGTTGACCGCCGTTGCCACCTGGTCCATCTGCTGCGACTGCCGGGCGCTGTGCTGCTCGGCGGCGCCAGCATTGTCGCCAACGTGCCCGGCCGACTGCGCCAGGGCGTGGGCGGCGCCCTGCAACTGGCCGACCACCCCTTGCAGTTTGCCGTTGAACTGGTTGAAGTGCTGGCCCAGGTGGGTGATCTCGTCCCGGCCGTGGGTGTCCAGGCGGCGGGTCAGGTCGCTTTCGCCGCTGGCAATGTTGCCCATGGCCTGCACCGCTTCCTGCAAGGGGCGGGCAATGCTGCGGGCGATGAGCCTGACCACCAGGGCCATCAGCAAGGCGATGCACAGGCCGACCAGCGAGGCATCGCGCAACTGGCGGGCGAATTCGGCCTGCACATCATCGACGTAGACGCCGGAGCCGATGATCCAGCCCCAGGGTTGGAACAGCTGGATATAGGAAGTCTTGGCCACCGGTTCGCTGGCACCCGGCTTGGGCCAGCGGTAGTCGACCGGGCCGGCGCCCTGGCTGCGGGCGAGGGCGACCATCTCGTTGAACACGGCGAAGCCGTCCGGGTCGCGAATGGCGGAGAGGTCCTGGCCATCGAGCTTGGGGTTGGCCGGATGCATGATCATCTTCGGCCCGAGGTCGTTGATCCAGAAATAGTCGTTCTGGTCGTAGCGCAGCGCCCGCACCACTTGTAGCGCCTGCTGCTGGGCCGCCTCGCGGCTGAGCGTGCCGGCGGCTTCCAGGCCCTGGTAGTAGGCCAGCACACCCGCGGCGGTCTGCACCACGTGGCGGGTCTTCTCCGCCTTGGCCTGGTACAGGTCGCCATGGATCTGGCGCAGCATCAGCAGGCCAAGCACCACCAGCATGCCCACCGCAACCACCAGAATCAGCCACAGACGACGGCTGATCGACATCGACCGCAATGCCTTCATCGAATCCACTCCTGCCTTGTTCTTTTTATTCAGGTGCATCGAAACATGCTTTGCAGGCGGCAGGCACTCGACTAATGGCTAAGTGCTAGTTATCGGTTACTCTGCCGCAGGCCGCACGAGCCTTTGCCTTGCCGCTTTGATAGGATCTCGGCCGCGCAAGATGAAACCTTTAGCCGGGGTGAACGTTTCCCCTGGCGCAGGTCCCAGCAGTCGCTGTAAAAAAGGCCGCGCCGCGTGCGGCAATCACAAGCAAACCAAGAACAAGGAGCCTGCAAGCAGCAGTGCTTCATCGGGGGAATAATGGATTTTTGGACCGCCTTCCAGGCAATCATCTTAGGTGTGGTCGAGGGGCTCACTGAGTTCCTGCCGATTTCCAGTACCGGCCACCAGATCATCGTCGCCGACCTGATCGGGTTCGGTGGCGAACGGGCCATGGCGTTCAACATCATCATCCAGCTGGCGGCTATCCTGGCAGTCGTGTGGGAGTTTCGCGGCAAGATCCTCGAAGTGGTGTTCGGCCTGGCCAGCCAGCCGAAGGCCCGGCGTTTCACCGGTAACCTGCTGCTGGCGTTCATGCCGGCGGTGGTGCTGGGCGTGCTGTTCGCCGACCTGATCCACGAATACCTGTTCAACCCGATCACCGTGGCGACGGCGCTGGTAATCGGTGGCGTGATCATGCTCTGGGCTGAACGTCGCCAACACACCGTGGCGGTGGACCATGTCGACGACATGCGCTGGACCCATGCCCTGAAGATCGGCTTCGTACAGTGCCTGGCGATGATCCCGGGGACCTCGCGCTCCGGTTCCACCATCATCGGCGGCCTGCTGTTCGGCCTGTCGCGCAAGGCGGCCACCGAGTTCTCGTTCTTCCTGGCGATGCCGACCATGGTCGGAGCGGCGGTCTATTCGGGCTACAAGTACCGCCACCTGTTCGAGCCGAGCGACCTGCCGGTGTTCGCCCTCGGCTTCGTGACCTCGTTCATCTTCGCCATGATTGCCGTGCGGGCGTTGCTGAAGTTCATCGCCAACCACAGCTATGCGGCCTTTGCCTGGTACCGCATTGTGTTTGGTCTGCTGATCCTGGCGACCTGGCAGTTCGGCTGGGTCGACTGGTCGACGGCGCACAGCTGACATGGCACGGGCACAGCACACGGCGCCACGCGGCGCTCAACGCACAGCGGGCGTGCGCAATGCGCGCCTGAAGCTGTTGCTGCTGGGGGGGCTGTGCCTGTTGCCGTTGCTTGGCGCGGCACAGATGGGCTGGAACGGGCAGACCTGGGTGCCACTGGCGTTGTACCCGCTGGTCAGCCTGGTCAGCCTGCTGCTGTACTGGCAGGACAAGCGCCAGGCCCAGGGCGACACCTGGCGCACGCCTGAAAAGGTCCTGCATGCCAGCGAGTTGCTGGGGGGTTGGCCCGGCGCGCTGGTTGCCCAGCAGCTGTTCCGGCACAAGACCCGCAAACTGTCCTACCAGTTGGTGTTCTGGGGCATCGTGCTGCTGCACCAGGTGTTCTGGCTCGACTATCTGTTCCTGGGCAGCCGTTTCCTGCCGTTCAACTGATCAGCTAAGCAGGCCTGCCTGCAGCCGTTTTGGCAGCCGTCGCACCACCAGCTGGTGCGAGCGCTGCAGCAGGTCGCACAGTTCATCCCGGCCCATGGGGTAGGGTGGCGCCATGCTGATCCACTTCGCCCGTGCCAGATAAGGCGCCGGCCGCACGCCAGGCCGGTCGCAATAGCCCAGAAACAGTTCATCGGCCACCTTGAACGACAACCCCGCCCCGGCCAGGTCGAGCACCGCGAACATCTTGTTGCCGGCCACGGAAAACACCCGGATGCCGCCCCATTTGTAGTCTTCCCGCGCGCCCGGCAGGCTCAGGCAGAACGCGGCCACCTGATCCTCGGTGATTTTTTGCTTAGACATAACGCTCCCCACACGCTTCGAACGATGCCGCCAGGTGGTCTATCCAGGCCCGCACGGCTGGCAACAAGCCACGCCGATGAGGGTAGACCGCCTGCAGGTAGCCGCCTGGCAATGACCAGTCTGGCAGCAGCCTCACCAGTTCGCCGCGTTCCAGCTCCTCTTCGCAGAACATGCTGGGCAGGGCGGTAAAGCCCAGCCCGGCGCGCACGGCGGCGTTGCGCACGACGAAATCGTCAATGGCCAAGCGTGGCTCCAGGGCGATCTCCTGCTGACGGCCATTGGGCCCGAGCAAGCGGAAGTGCACCAGCCGGTCGGCTTCGGCGGCGCCCAGCACCGGCAGCGTGGCCAGCTCGGCGGGCTCGCGGATATGGTCGGCAAAGCCGGGGGCGGCCACCAGCTGCATCTGCGCCTGGCGCAGCCGGCGGGTCACCAGTGCCGGGTCTTCGTCGCCCAGGTCGCGTACGCGCAGGGCGACGTCGATGCCTTCGGAAATCAGGTCGACACGGCGGTTGAGCAGGACCATGTCCAGCTGCACCTGGGGGTACTGTTCGAGGAAGCGGCTGATCACCTCCGGCAGAAACGCATGGGCCAGGGCTACCGGGCACGACACGCGCAGGCGCCCGCGCGGCTCGCTGCTCATGCTCGCGACCACCTCGTCGGCGGCCTCGGCCTCCAGCAGCATGGCCTGGCAATGGTGCAGGTAGCGCTCGCCGACGGCAGTGAGCTTGAGCTGGCGCGTCGTGCGCTGCAGCAGGCGGGTGCCGAGGCGTTCTTCCAGTTCGGCAATACGCCGCGACAGGCGCGACTTGGGAATGCCCAACTGGCGCCCGGCCGCAGCAAAACCGCCGGCTTCGACCACCTGGGCAAAATAGAAAAGGTCATTGAGGTCTTGCATGGGGCTGTCTCACTGTTCTACCTGTGGGACAAACTAACGCATTTTTGCTGGCTTTTCAGCCATTCGGCATCCCGGTAGGATTCTCTTCATCGTGATCGCCCACCGCCGCGGTCTTCATTCACAGGAGAGTCCCATGAAACTGTTGCATATCGATTCGAGCATCCTGGGCGACAATTCCGCCTCTCGCCAACTGAGCCGCGAAGTGGTCGAAGCCTGGCAAGCCGCAGATCCAAGTGTCGAAGTGGTCTACCGTGACCTGGCCGCCGACGCCATCGCCCACTTCTCTTCTGCCACCCTGGTGGCTGCCGGCACCCCGGAAGAAGCCCGCGACGCTGCCCAGGCCTTCGAAGCCAAGCTGAGCGCCGAAACCCTGGAAGAATTCCTCGCCGCCGACGCCGTGGTGATTGGCGCGCCGATGTACAACTTCAGCGTGCCGACCCAGCTCAAGGCCTGGATCGACCGCGTGGCCGTCGCCGGCAAGACCTTCCGCTACACCGAAGCTGGCCCGGAAGGCCTGTGCGGCAACAAGAAAGTGGTGCTGGTATCCACCGCCGGTGGCCTGCACGCTGGCCAGCCGACTGGCGTGGGTCATGAAGACTTCCTCAAGGTGTTCCTCGGCTTCATCGGTATCACCGACCTGGAAGTTGTCCGTGCCCACGGCCTGGCCTATGGCCCGGAACACCGTACCCAGGCCATCGACGCCGCACAGGCGCAGATTGCCAACGAGCTGTTCGCTGCGGCCTGATCGCCGGGCGACAAAAAAACCGGCTGGCGCCCCGTGCGCCAGCCGGTTTTTTCATCCACTTTTCATCTCCCGGTGGTAAAGCCGGATCTATGCTGACGCTATCCTGGTGCCTGCTGCGCGATAGCTGACCGATGAACACTCCCCGCTGTTTGCTGGCATTGCTGCTCGGTGGCCTGTTGGCCCATGCCGAGGCCGCTCCGTGGGTGGCCGGTCTGCATCACATGACACTCGACGACCCGGTCGACGCCAGGCCGATGCAGGCCCTGGCGTTCTACCCGTCCCATGGCGCACCGCGCAATATCCGCATCGACGGCTACCCCATCGACGTCGCTGAAGAGGCCCCGGTCGCGCTCGGGCAGTTTCCGCTGGTGGTGCTGTCGCACGGCAACACCGGCAGCCCGCTGGCGCTGCATTACCTGGCCACCGCCCTGGCCCGCCAGGGCTTCGTCGTGGTGGCGGTGGTGCACCCGGGCGACAATGCCCGGGACCACAGCCGCCTGGGCACGCTGAGCAATCTGTATGGTCGGCCCCTGCAGGTCAGCGAGGCCATCACGGCCGCCCGTGAAGACACGTTGCTTGGCCCTTACCTGAATGACGGCAAGGTCGGTGTGATCGGCTATTCGGCCGGCGGCGAAACCGCGTTGATCCTGTCTGGCGCCCAACCCGACCTGGATCGCCTGCGCCGCTATTGCCTTGAGCGCCCAGGTGATGCCGATGCCTGCAAGACCCATGGCGTGCTGATTGCCGACCGCAGCGAGCTGGCACCCAAGGCCGACTCACGGGTAGGCGCGGTGATGCTGATGGCTCCCCTGAGCCTGATGTTCGGCCGCCATGCCTTGGCCGGGGTGAAGGTGCCTGCGCTGATCTACAGTGGCGACAGCGACCAGCTGGTGGCGGTAGACCGCAATGCCGAGGAACTGGCGCGCAAGCTGCCGATCACCCCGGACTATCGCTTGCTGGCAGGGGCCGGGCACTTCGTGTTCATGGCCCGCTGTGACGAGGAGCAGCATGCGCGCATGCCGGCGCTGTGCAAGGACGCCGATGGTGTCGACCGGCGCCACATCCACCATTCGCTGCAGCGCGATACGGCCGCCTTCTTTACCCAGGCACTGGGCGCGCCGGAGCACGCCGAGCGCTCAGCCGCGGCGACTGCGCCGCGCCAGTAGCAGCGTCAGGCCGACCCCGGCCAAGGCCAGCAGGGCCGCGACGCAGAAAATCGAGGCATAGCCCAGGTGCACCGCCACCGCCCCCATCACCGGGCCGGCGATGGCCAGTGCCATGTCGAAGAACACGGCATAAGCCCCAAGTCCCGCACCACGGCTGCTGCTCGGCACCTGCTTGATCGCTTCGACACCCAGTGCCGGGTACACCAGCGACAAGCCGAAGCCGGTCAGGCCGGCCCCGACCAGCGCCCAGGGCGGCGAGGGCGCCAGCCACAGCAGGCTCAGGCCGAGCACTTCGGTGGCCATGCAGGCCATGGCCACGTTGTAGCCGCCAAAGCGGTTGACCGCATTGACGAACAACAGCCGCGAAATGATGAAGCACAGGCCGAAGGCGCTCAGGCACCAGGCCGCACCGACCCAGCCACGTTCCAGGTAATAAAGGGTGACGAAGGTGGTCAGGGTGCCATAGCCGATCGACGCCAGGGTCAGCCCCAGGCCGCAGGGTGCGACGCGGCCGAAGGCCGACCAGAACGGCAGCCGTTCGCCGCGCGTTACCACGGCGTCCGGGCGTTTGCGCAGCACCAGCAGGGCCACCAGCGCCAGCACCAGCAAGGCCGGGCCGAGCACGCTGAAATCCAGGCCGGCGACCGCCAGCACGCCGACCGGCGCACCGATGGCGATCGCGCCGTACGAGGCGATGCCATTCCACGAGATCACCCGCGCCGTATGTTCCGGGCCGACCTGGCTGATGCCCCAGCTCAAGGTGGCGACGCCGATCAGCCCCTGCGCCAGGCCCAGCAGCACACGGCCGCCGAGCAGCAAGGCCAGGCTCAGCAGCGGCACCTGCAGCGACCAGGCCGAGAGCAGCGTCAGTACCCCGCACCCGGCGATGCCCAGCAGGCCATAGCCAATCGCCTTCTTGCCCCCCAGGGTATCGGCCACGCGCCCGGCGAAGGGGCGGCTGAGCAGGGTGGAAAGGTACTGCAGGCCGATGGTTACCCCGGCGATCACCGCACCAAAGCCCAGCTGGTCGTGCACATAGCTGGGCAGCACCGCGATCGGCAGGCCGATGCAGAGGAAGGCAATGAAGGTGTAGAAGACGATCGACAGGATCTGCAGGGTAATACTGAAGGTACTGCTGACGGGGGCGGGCTGTTGCGCGGTCATGGGCTCTTTCGCGGGCGGGCGGTTGGGCGTGCCCTAATCATGGCCGCTGCGCGAAGTAAATGAAAGCAGGCTAACGAATTATTCATCGGGCAGTGCCCGCCTGTGGGGTTGGCGGTGGATTCTTCGCGGGTAAACCCGCGAAGAGGCCGGCCCGACCAGCACACGTTGATCAGGCCAGCTCAACTACCTCAGACCACGACGCCCTGGCTACGCAGGTAATCGTCATAGGTGCCGCTGAAGTCCACCACACCATCAGCGCTCAGCTCGATGATGCGGGTCGCCAGCGACGACACGAACTCGCGGTCATGGCTGACGAACAGCAGGGTGCCCGGGTAGTTTTCCAGCGCCAGGTTCAGCGCTTCGATCGATTCCATGTCCAGGTGGTTGGTCGGCTCGTCCATCACCAGCACGTTCGGCTTCTGCAGGATCAGCTTGCCGAACAGCATGCGGCCTTGCTCACCACCGGAAATCACCTTCACCGACTTGAGGATCTCGTCGTTGGAGAACAGCATGCGCCCCAGGGTACCGCGGATCACCTGCTCGCCGCTGGTCCACTGGCCCATCCAGTCGAACAGGGTCATGTCGTCTTCGAAGTCGTGGGCGTGGTCCTGGGCGTAGTAACCCACTTCGGCGCTGTCGGTCCACTTCACCGAGCCTGCATCCGGGGTCATCTCGCCAACCAGGGTGCGCAGCAGGGTGGTCTTGCCGATACCGTTGGGGCCGATGATCGCCACGCGCTCGCCCGCTTCGACGGTGATGTCGAAGTTCTTGAACAGCACCTTGTCATCGAAGGCTTTCGCCATCTTCTCGACGACCACCGCCTGGCGGTGCAGTTTCTTGGTCTGTTCGAAACGGATGAACGGGCTGACACGGCTGGAAGGCTTGACCTCGGCCAGCTGGATCTTGTCGATCTGCTTGGCGCGCGAGGTCGCCTGCTTGGCCTTGGAGGCGTTGGCCGAGAAGCGGCTGACGAAGGTCTGCAGTTCGGCGATCTGGGCTTTCTTCTTGGCGTTGTCCGACAGCAGTTGCTCGCGCGACTGGGTGGCCGCGGTCATGTACTCGTCGTAGTTGCCCGGGAACAGGCGCAGCTCACCGTAGTCCAGGTCGGCCATGTGCGTGCACACGCTGTTGAGGAAGTGCCGGTCGTGGGAAATGATGATCATGGTGCTGTTACGCGCCGTGAGGATGGTTTCCAGCCAGCGGATGGTGTTGATGTCCAGGTGGTTGGTCGGTTCGTCGAGCAGCAGCACGTCCGGGTCCGAGAACAGCGCCTGGGCCAGCAGTACACGCAGCTTCCAGCCCGGCGCCACTTCGCTCATCGGGCCAAAGTGCTGCTCCAGTGGAATACCCAGGCCGAGCAGCAGTTCACCGGCGCGGGATTCGGCGGTGTAGCCGTCCATTTCGGCGAACTCGGTTTCCAGCTCGGCGACGGCCATGCCGTCTTCCTCGGTCATTTCCGGCAGCGAATAGATGCGGTCGCGCTCGGCCTTGACCTTCCACAGCTGGCCGTGGCCCATGATCACGGTGTCGATCACGGTGAATTCTTCGTAGGCGAACTGGTCCTGGCGCAGTTTACCCAGGCGGGTGTTCGGCTCGAGCATGACCTGGCCACCGGATGGCTCCAGGTCGCCGCCGAGGATCTTCATGAAGGTCGATTTGCCGCAACCGTTGGCACCGATCAGGCCGTAGCGGTTGCCGTTGTTGAATTTGACCGAAACGTTTTCGAACAGCGGCTTGGAGCCGAACTGCATGGTGATGTTGGCGGTAGAAATCAAGTGCTTGTCCTGCGGGGGTTCCAGAGGTGTATTTAGGCCCTCTCGTCCGTTTTGGGCCAATTCTGGGCCAATTCGACTCGGGGCGGCAGCTTCTCCAGCTCCCTCAAGTCCGAGGAGGAGCTGATCCATTTCGCGTAGGTAGAGAGCAACATCTCGACGCTGTGGCCAAGCTGGTTCGCGATGAACGTGGGGTTCATCCCAGACATCAGGCACTTGGTTGCGTAGGTGTGGCGGGTGTCGTACTGACGGCGGTCACGGATGTTCAGCGCCTTGAGCGCCGATTTGAAGTGGCGGATTGTACCACTTGGCTCGTTGATCCACAGCCTACCTTTGCTCGGTTGGTACACAAAAGGGCTGGGCGTGATTCGCCAGATGGCGCACGGCCACGATTTTGTGGGGGTGATCTAAAGTTTTGCCGGATTACGACGATAAACCGATCTTGGATCCATAATTTAGGGAGTCTAGGATGGGTTTTTTCGATAAGGTCAAGGAGCTTGCGCTCAAGGCGAAATGTGGTGTTGGTATTCACGGCGGTGAATATTCCAAAGTAAGTAATGGCCCAGCCTGCTTGTACGAAAAGACGTGTCCTGACTGTTTCGATCACCTGACCAAGCACATGCATGAGTACGGTGAGTTCAGCTACAGAAATCATCACAACTGCACCATGAGCCGTCATTGTGTTCACTGCGACCATGAGGACCTGAAAGAGAAACATCAGGGCTTCACCGACGCGGGCATGGACGACTTTTGCAGGGTCAAAGAAAAATGCATCAGGTGCGACTTCACGAAAGTGAAGAAGGAAAGCCACTCGTGGATCGAAGTGTCGAGGACAGATACCGACAAAACCATGTCGTGCATTCGATGCAAAAAGATGGAAAAGCAGCCGTTAACGCGTCACTAGGACTGTGTGGCAGTCCCCCCTGAAGCCAAGGTAAGGCCCGAGGTGACATGCGATTCAGAGGCTGGGTGCCTGTATCGTCGCGCGAAGCTGAGCAAGATCCTTGGTGGGTATGAGAAAAGTTCTGGATAGCCTGTCACCCACCCGTTGGCCCGCCTGCTACCTGGTCGGTACTCAACTAGACTTTTGATAGTTGGGGGTGTGAGGTGGGTTATGCGCTACTCGAAAATCAGGCCATTTCTATGGTGGGCAGGCGCCCTGCAGTTTTTCGCGATCCTGGCCGCCATCGAGCACCGGGCATGGGACGTTGTGTTCATTTGCCTGATGGTGATTGCGGTAGGGATATGGTTCGCCAGGGACGCTCAGCGGCTGGAGGCTCACAAGCAGCCAAGCATGAGATAGACAAGCGGCACGATGTGGAATGGGAATTGCTCCTTCCCTGAAAAACTGGGGATTTGGGGGCAGTGTGATGACTCAGAACGACTTCCACTACATGATCTTCGTTGTAGCTGCTGTACTGGTCCTGACGGCGGTGGCGTCCTGGGTGTTTCTTGAGGCCATCAGCTGAACCCATCCCTGGGGCCAGCCTTACCCCGAACCGGGCCCGGGGCTCACCCCGAAGGGTGATGGTCGGCACCCAAGCCCCGTGCAAGAATCCCAGCCACAACAACCCTGGCACGGGACCACGACAATGAGCAAAGACCGGCTGAAATCGCCCGACTGGTACGCGCAGATGGCCCGTGTCGTCGACGCCCAGGGTTCGCCGGGCTTCGTCGAGGCACTGTTTGCCGCACTCAAGCTGATTGCTCCGTGCCAGGCCATCACCGTGTTCCTCTACCCGCGCAAGGGGTTGCCGTCGGCGCTGTTCGAAAAGGACGAGGAAGGCCCGTGGCTGCCGGAAGGCAATATCCAGAAGTACCTCGAAGGCTATTACCTGCTGTGCCCGTTCTACCGGGCCTGCATGGACGGCATCGCCCCCGGTTGCTATCGCCTCAGCGATGTCGCCCCCGACCATTTCAAGCGCAGCGAGTATTACCTGGCGTTCTACCAACACGCCCACCTGGAAGACGAACTCAACTTCATCGTGCCGCTCGACGAGCACCTGACCATCGCCGTGGCCCTGGCCAGCACGCGCCGCCTGGACCGCCAGCAGGTCAATGACCTCAAGTGCGTGGCGCCGTGGGTGGTGGCCACGGTGCGGCGGCAATGGAGCCACCTGGATGTCGATGCCCTGGGCGGGCGCTTCGAGAGTGCCCTGGGCCGGCAGATCAACGCCGCGCTGAACAACTTCGGCTCTTCCTTGCTCACCGAGCGCGAGTGCCGCATCGCCCAGTACCTGCTGCGCGGCCACTCGACCCGTTCCCTGGCCGAGCGCCTGGGTATCAGTGAGGACACGGTCAAGACCCACCGCAAGAACCTCTACACCAAGCTCGATATCGCCAAGCAGTCCGAGCTGTTTTCGCTGTTCATCGACTCGCTGGCCCAGGCCCAGGAAGGCCTGAGCAAGGACCCGCTGGAAAGCTACCTGCGAAGGCGCTGAACGCGCCGTTTCACCCCACCCGATTTTCTACTGTCAGCGGTCTGGCAGGGCCAACTGCACGCCGCGTTTTACCCTGGAGAACAACAATGAACGCACCGTTCCAAGCCAAGCTGCAAGCCCAGCGCGACACCCGTGACTACCAGGCCGGCGACGCGGCCCACCACATTCACGCCTTCCTCGACCAGAAGGCGCTGAACGCCGAGGGGCCGCGCGTGATGGTCGGTGGCGAGCGCCTGCACCTGTGGGACAGCGACGGCAAGCGCTACCTGGACGGCATGTCGGGCCTGTGGTGCACCCAGCTCGGCTACGGCCGCAAGGACCTGACTGCCGCCGCCGCCGCGCAGATGGACCAGCTGGCCTACTACAACATGTTCTTCCACACCACCCACCCGGCGGTGATCGAGCTGTCCGAGCTGCTGTTCAGCCTGCTGCCGGGCCACTATAGCCACGCCATCTACACCAACTCCGGCTCCGAGGCCAACGAGGTGCTGATCCGCACCGTGCGCCGCTACTGGCAAGTGGTTGGCCAGCCGAGCAAGAAGGTCATGATCGGCCGTTGGAACGGCTACCACGGCTCGACCCTGGCGGCCACCGCGCTGGGGGGCATGAAGTTCATGCACGAAATGGGCGGCATGATCCCGGATGTGGCGCACATCGACGAGCCGTACTGGTACGCCGCCGGTGGTGACCTGACGCCGGCCGAGTTCGGCCGCCGCTGCGCCCTGCAACTGGAAGAGAAGATCCTCGAACTGGGGGCGGAGAACGTTGCCGGCTTCATCGCCGAGCCGTTCCAGGGCGCGGGCGGCATGATCTTCCCGCCGGAAAGCTACTGGCCGGAAATCCAGCGCATCTGCCGCCAATACGACGTGCTGCTGTGCGCCGATGAAGTGATCGGTGGCTTTGGCCGCACCGGCGAGTGGTTCGCCCACGAATACTTCGGCTTCGAGCCGGACACGCTGTCGATCGCCAAGGGCCTGACCTCGGGTTACGTGCCGATGGGTGGCCTGGTGCTGAGCAAGCGCATCGCCGAGGCACTGGTCGAGCGTGGCGGGGTGTTTGCCCACGGCCTGACCTATTCCGGGCACCCGGTGGCGGCGGCAGTGGCCATTGCCAATCTCAAGGCGCTGCGCGATGAAGGCATCGTGCGCCAGGTCAAGGAAGACACCGGGCCTTACCTGCAGCGCATCCTGCGCGAGGTGTTCGCCAACCACCCGCTGATTGGCCAGGTGCAGGGCGCCGGCCTGGTGGCGGCGCTGCAGTTCGCCGAGGACAAAGGCAGCCGCAAGCGTTATGCCAATGAGAACGACCTGGCCTGGCAGTGCCGTACTTATGGCTTTGAGGAAGGGGTGATCATTCGTTCGACCCTGGGGCGGATGATCATGGCGCCGGCTTTGGTGGCCAACCACAGCGAGCTGGATGAGCTGGTGGATAAGACCCGGATTGCGGTGGATCGCACCGCGCGCGGGTTGGGGTTGTTGTAAGGGTTGAGATTGCTGGGGCTGCGCAGCAGCCCCAGGCTTCACAAATATTCACAAAGTTTCAAATGAGACAAAATTGACTCATTAAGCCTCCAGAAATATCATTCGGGCCGTTTTTATCTATAGCTCGGGTGAATCATGAGCCACTTGCGTGCACTAGGAATGGCCAGCTACCTGGCCGCTGCCGTCGCTTTAGCCGGCTGCGGCGAGCAGGAAGCGCCACCGTCCGCCGCCAACACCACCGTTCCCGTCCAGACCGTCACGGTCGCCGCCGAACCCCTGGCCCTGGCCTCGACCTTGCCTGGTCGGGTCGAGCCCATGCGCGTGGCGGAAGTCCGCGCCCGGGTGGCCGGCATCGTCCTGCACAAACGCTTCGAAGAAGGCGCCGACGTCAAGGCCGGTGACGTGCTGTTCCAGATCGACCCGGCGCCGTTCAAGGCCGCACTGTCGCGCGCCGAAGCCGAACTGGCGCGGGCTCAGTCGGTGATGCTGGAGGCCCAGGCGCGGGTGCGCCGCTATCAGCCACTGGTGAAGATCGAAGCAGTCAGCCAACAGGACTTCGACAGCGCCAGCGCCGACCTGCGCAGCGGCCAGGCGGCCGTGCGTTCGGCCCAGGCCGATGTCGAGACGGCGCAGCTGAACCTCGGATACGCCACGGTCAAGGCACCGATCTCCGGCCGCATCGGCCGTGCCCTGATCACCGAAGGCGCCTTGGTCGGGCAGGGTGACGCCACGCTGATGGCGCGTATCCAGCAACTCGACCCGATCTACGTCGACTTCACCCAGTCCGCCGCCGATGCCCTGCGCCTGCGCCAGGCGCTCAAGGACGGCGCGCTGGCGGCAGGTGAGAACCCGGCCTTGACCGCTCGCGTGGAAGGTACCGATTACCAACGCCAGGGCACGCTGATGTTCACCGACGTTGCGGTCGACCGCGGTACCGGCCAGGTGACCCTGCGCGGGCGCTTCGACAACGCCGACGGCATCCTGCTGCCTGGCATGTATGTGCGCGTGCTGACGCCCCAGGGCACCGACAACCAGGCGATCCTGGTTCCGCAACGCGCCATCCAGCGCGGCAGCGACGGTGAAGCACGGGTGATGCTGGTCGGCAAGGGCGGCATCGCCGAGGCCCGCAGCGTGCGCACCGGTGCCATGCAGGGGGCCCGCTGGCAGGTCACCGAAGGCCTGCAGCCGGGCGACCAGGTGATCGTCGGCAGCCCGGCGGGCCTGGCTGCCGGCATGCCGGTGGCGCCGTCCCCGGCACTACAGGCCGCGGCGCGGTAAGGCGAGGGTAGCGAGATGTCCAAGTTCTTCATCAAACGGCCGAACTTTGCCTGGGTCATGGCGCTGTTCATTTCCCTGGGCGGGTTACTGGTGATGCCGCTGCTGCCGGTCGCCCAGTACCCCAACGTGGCACCGCCGCAGATCACCATCACCGCCACCTACCCGGGTGCTTCGGCCAAGGTGCTGGTGGAGTCGGTGACCAGCATCATCGAGGAGTCGCTCAACGGCGCCAGGAACCTGCTGTATTTCGAGTCCACCAACAACTCCAACGGCATGGCCGAGGTGGTGGTCACCTTCGAGCCGGGCACCAACCCGGAACTGGCCCAGGTGGACGTGCAGAACCGCCTGAAAAAGGCCGAGGCGCGCATGCCCCAGGCGGTGACCACCCAGGGCATCCAGGTCGAGCAGACCAGCGCAGGCTTCTTGCTGATCTACGCCCTGAACTACAAGGATGGCGCCGGCAAGGCCGACACCACGGCGCTGGGCGACTATGCCGCGCGTAACATCAACAACGAGCTACGCCGGGTGCCCGGTGTCGGCAAGCTGCAGTTCTTCTCCTCGGAAGCAGCCATGCGGGTGTGGGTCGACCCGCAGAAGCTGGTCGGCTATGGCCTGTCGATCGATGACGTGAGCAACGCCATCCGCGGGCAGAACGTGCAGGTGCCGGCCGGCAGCTTTGGCAGCGCGCCGGGCAGCAGCGAACAGGAACTGACCGCCACCTTGGCGGTGCAGGGCACCCTGGACGACCCGGAAGCCTTCGGTCGCGTGGTGCTGCGGGCCAACCTCGATGGCTCGCTGGTGCGCCTGGCCGATGTCGCGCGCCTGGAAATCGGCCTGGAGAGCTACAACTTCTCCTCGCGCCTGGACGGCAAGCCAGCGGTGGCCGGCGCGGTGCAACTGGCGCCCGGTGCCAATGCGCTGAAAACCGCCGAGCTGGTCAAGGAACGCCTGGCCGAGCTGAGCGAGTTCTTCCCCGAAGGCGTCGAGTATTCGGTGCCATACGACACGTCGCGCTTTGTCGACGTGGCCATCGAAAAGGTCATCCATACCTTGATCGAAGCCATGGTCCTGGTATTCCTGGTGATGTTCCTGTTCCTGCAGAACATCCGCTACACCCTGATCCCGTCGATCGTGGTGCCGGTGTGCCTGCTCGGCACGCTGATGGTGATGAAGTTGCTGGGCTTCTCGGTGAACATGATGACCATGTTCGGCATGGTGCTGGCCATCGGCATCCTGGTCGACGACGCCATCGTGGTGGTGGAGAACGTCGAGCGGATCATGGCCGAGGAGGGGCTGTCGCCGGTGCAGGCGACGATCAAGGCCATGGGCCAGGTGTCGGGGGCCATCATCGGTATAACCCTGGTGCTCTCGGCGGTGTTCCTGCCGCTGGCGTTCATGGCAGGCTCGGTGGGGGTGATCTACCAGCAGTTCTCGCTGTCGCTGGCAGTTTCCATTCTGTTTTCCGGCTTCCTGGCGCTGACCTTCACCCCAGCCCTGTGCGCCACGCTGCTCAAGCCGGTGGCCCCTGGGCACCACGAGAAACGTGGCTTCTTCGGCGCCTTCAACCGCAGCTTCGCCCGCCTGACCGAACGCTACTCGGGCATGAACAGCACCCTGGTCAAGCGCGCCGGGCGCTACATGCTGGTGTACGCCGGCATCCTGGCGATGCTCGGCTACTTCTACCTGCGCCTGCCGGAGTCGTTCGTACCGGTGGAAGACCAGGGCTATGCCATCGTCGACGTGCAACTGCCACCCGGTGCCAGCCGCGTGCGCACCGATGCCACCGGCCAGGCGCTGGAGCAGTTCCTGATGTCGCGCGAGGCGCTGGCCTCGGCGTTCATGGTCAGCGGCTTCAGCTTCTCGGGCATGGGTGAGAACGCCGCACTGGCGTTCCCCACCTACAAGGACTGGGCGGTGCGCGGCAAGGAGCAGTCAGTGGACGCCGAAACCGTCGCCATCAACGCGCAGTTCGCGGGCTATGGCGATGGCGCGATCATGGCGGTCAACCCGCCACCCATCGATGGCCTGGGCAATTCCGGCGGTTTTGCCTTGCGCCTGCTCGACCGTGGTGGCCTGGGCCGCGAAGCCCTGCTGGCAGCGCGTGACCAGTTGCTGGGCCAGGCCAACGGCAACCCGGTGATCCTCTACGCGATGATGGAAGGCCTGGCCGAGGCGCCGCAGCTGCGGGTCGCCATCGACCGCGAGCAGGCCCGCGCCCTGGGTGTGAGCTTCGAGGCCATCAACAACACCTTGGCCACCGCCTTCGGTTCGGCGGTGCTCAACGACTTCACCAATGCCGGCCGCCAGCAGCGCGTGGTGGTGCAGGCCGAGCAGGGCGAGCGGATGACCCCGGAAAGCGTGCTGCGCCTGTACGCACCGAACGCCGAGGGCCAGCAGGTGCCGTTCAGCAGTTTCGTCACCACCCGCTGGGAGGAGGGGCCGGTGCAGATCGTGCGCTACAACGGCTACCCGTCGATCCGCATCTCCGGCGACGCTGCGCCGGGCTACAGCACCGGCCAGGCCATGGCCGAGATGGAGCGCCTGGTCAGCGAGCTGCCGCCGGGTATCGGCTATGCCTGGACCGGCCTGTCGTACCAGGAAAAGGTCTCCAGCGGCCAGGCCACCAGCCTGTTCGCCCTGGCCATCCTGGTGGTGTTCCTGCTGCTGGTGGCGCTGTATGAAAGCTGGGCGATCCCGCTGACGGTGATGCTGATCGTGCCTATTGGTGCCTTGGGGGCGGTGCTCGCGGTGATGGTCACCGGCCTGCCCAACGATGTGTACTTCAAGGTCGGCCTGATCACCATCATCGGCCTGGCAGCGAAGAACGCGATCCTCATCGTCGAGTTCGCCAAGGAGCTCTGGGAGAAGGGCTACAGCCTGCGCGACGCCGCCATCGAGGCCGCGCGCCTGCGCTTCCGGCCGATCGTGATGACGTCCATGGCGTTCATCCTCGGTGTAGTGCCCCTGGCCATTGCCAGTGGCGCCGGCGCCGCCAGCCAGCGGGCCATCGGCACCGGGGTGATTGGCGGCATGCTCAGTGCCACCTTGCTGGGCGTGGTGTTCGTGCCGATCTGTTTTGTCTGGGTGCTGTCGCTGCTCAAGCGCAAGCCGGCGCCGCACGTTCAAGCTGCCGAGGTGACTGATGGTCATGCGTAATCTTGTGGTGCCGTTCGCCCTGGCCGTGCTGGCCAGCGGCTGCTCCCTGGCACCGACCTATGAGCGCCCCGAGGCGCCAGTGGCCAAGCACTGGCAAGACGGGGCAGGGCACGCGGGCCAGCAGGTGGACCAGCTGGACTGGCAGGCGTTCATCGTCGACCCGGCGTTGCGCCAGCTGGTTGGCACGGCGCTGGACAACAACCGTTCGCTGCGCCAGACCCTGCTCGATATCGAACAGGCCCGGGCGCAATACCGGATCCAGCGGGCCGACCGCGTGCCTGGCCTGAATGCCGGCGTGTCGGGCAATCGACAGCATGTGCCTGGCAGCCTCTCCAATGATGGACAACAGGGCGTGACAAGCACGTATCAAGTGGGCTTGTCGCTGCCGGAGTATGAAGTCGATCTGTTCGGCCGGGTGAAGAGCCTCAGCGATGCCGCGCTGGAGCAATACCTGGCCACCGAGGCAGCCGGCCGCGCCGCACGCATCGCCCTGATCGCCGAGGTCAGCCAGGCCTACCTGAGCCTGGACGGTGCCGAGCGGCGCCTGGCGCTGACCCGCCAGACCCTGGCCAGCCGCGAAGACTCGCTGGCGTTGATCGGCCAGCGCCGAGCGTCAGGCGCCGCGACCGCGCTGGACCACCAGGAAGCGCTGGGCCTGGTCGAGCAGGCCCGCGCCGAGCTTGAGAGCAACCTGCGCCAGCAACGCCAGGCGTATAACGCCCTGGTGTTGCTGGTCGGCAGCGCGGATGCCGGCATGGCCATACCGGCCGAACGCCAGGCTGCGCCGAGCGTGCTGCAGGATATTGCCCCTGGTACGCCATCGGCACTCCTGGAGCGACGTCCGGACATTCTCGCTGCCGAACATCAGCTGCGGGCGCGCAATGCCGACATCGGTGCAGCGCGCGCTGCGTTCTTCCCGCGCATCAGCCTGACCGGCAGCTTCGGCACGTCGAGCGCGCAGATGTCCGGCCTGTTCGACGGTGGTTCGCGCAGCTGGAGCTTCATGCCGCAGCTGTCGTTGCCGCTGTTCGATGCCGGGCGCAACCAGGCTGGGCTGAGCCTGGCCGAGGCGCGCAAGGATTCGGCGGTGGCGGCGTATGAGGGGACGATCCAATCGGCGTTCCGCGAGGTGGCCGATGCCTTGGCGGCAACCGATACGCTACGCCGCGAGGAAGTAGCGCGGCGGGCGCTGGCCGATACCAGCCGGGCGACCCTGGCCTTGGCCAAGGCACGTTATGAAGGCGGGATCGACAGCCACCTGCGCTACCTGGATGCGCAGCGCAGCGATTTCGTGAATGAGGCGGCTTACATCAAGGCAAGTACCCAGCGCCAGCTGGCGTTGGTCGACCTGTTCCGCGCCCTGGGCGGCGGGTGGCCGGCACGCGGCTGAGCAAAGGCTCCTTTGGTTGGATGATCCAACCGCGTTGGCCCTTGGGACTTGTGCCCAGGGGCCTTTTTTGTGTCAGGGCTGCTTGCCCGCGAAGAATCCAGCACCAAATTCAAGATGGGGTCAGGGCCCCATGCAGGAACAATTGTTCCAGCGCCACCGCCGAATTGGCACTGGCCGCTCGCCCACGCCGCTCGGCATCGACCATGCCGTAGATCTGGGTGATGAACATCTCGGTAAACACCGCCGCGCTGATGTCGATACGCAACACGCCCAACTGCTGGGCACGCAGGAAGAACGCATCCATCGCGCGGGTATAGGTCAGCCAACGGCGGTCCTCACTGTCACCCAGCAGGGTATCGGGCCGGTACTGGAACATCAGGAACACCAGCATTTCACGATGCTTGAGGTGTTCGGCGATCAGGTGGCGCACGGCGTCCAGCGGTTCGGTGGTGGTCAGCGCGGCATTGCTGATGACCTGGTTGAGCACCTGTTCGCCGTGGTTCTCGAGCATGGCCACCAGGTTGTCGCGGGTGCCGCAGAAACGGTGCAGGGTGGCCTTGCTGACGCCAGCGGTCTCGGCCAGTTCCTTGAGGGTCGCGCGGGGGTGGACCACGATGGCGTGGGCCAGGGCCTTGAGCAGGCGTTCGTCTTGGGGCGTGGGGTGCATCGCGGGGCCTCGCATGGGTGGCATGCTTGGCATTGTGCAGGAAATGGGAGGGGGATCAAGCCTTGGCGTCTCATTTGAGACATTTTTGTTTCTGTGCCGGCCTCTTCGCGGCTGAAGCCGCTCCTACAGGGACTGCACCGGCCTGGAAGGCAGCACAAATCCTGTGGGAGCGGCTTTAGCCGCGAATGGCCCTTACAGGCTGATGATCAATGCGGCCCGCGTGGAATGGTCTTGAGCAGGTCTTCCGGGCTGATGTGCCCCACCACCTGAGCCACCGCGCTACCCGGCGTCGGCAGGTCGATGATGTGGTTCTTCATCTTGCCGATCACATGCATTTCGCACGGCTTGCAGTCGAACTTCAGGGTCAGCACTTCATCGCCCTGGATCAGCTGCATCGGCGCCACCTTGGTGCGCACGCCGGTCACGCCCTTGGCCTGCTTGGGGCACAGGTTGAACGAGAAGCGCAGGCAGTGCTTGGTGATCATCACCGGCACTTCGCCGTGTTCCTCATGGGCTTCATACGCCGCGTCGATCAGCTGCACGCCATGGCGGTGGTAGAAGTCGCGGGCCTTCTGGTTGTAGACGTTGGCCAGGAACGACAGGTGCGACTCCGGATACACCGGTGGCGGCGTGGTCTCGGCTTTGCGCCCGCCACGTGGGTGCGCCTTCACGCGTGCCTCGGTCAGCGCCTCGATGGCTTCACGGCGCAGGGCCTTGAGCTGCGAGTTGGGGATGAAGAACGCCTGCGGCGCATCCAGCTCGATGCGGTTGGCATGGTACATCGTGGTGCCCAGCTGGCCGAGCAGGTCGTGCAACTGGTCCAGTGCCTGCTGTGGCTTGTTGGCAGCGCCGAAGGGGCCGTCCAGTGCCACCTGCACGCTGACGCCTTCCTCACTGCTGAGGGTCAGCATCAGGCGCTGTTCGCGCAGCACCGCGTGCCATTCCACGCCCACGCGGCGCTCCGACGAAGTGCGCTGCAGGGCCTGCTGCCAGTTGTGGTCGAGGTTGCGCGACAGCGGGTGGTTCGGCCGCAGCTTGTGCAGGCCTTCCGGCATCTCGTTGGGCTCGACGCGGTAGCGGTAGCGCTTCTGGCCGTCTTCCTCGAACTCGCCACGCGGCTCGGCGATGTTGGCGCGGAAGCCCACCACCTCACGCTTGACCAGTACGTTGAGGCCGTCGCCGTTGGTCAGCGGCACCTCGGTGACTACCTGCATGTCGCGCTTGCCGACCTTTTCCACCACACCCACGGCCAGGCCGGTGAAGGTTGGCGAGTCGAAGGCACCGATGTCGACCTTGCGGTCGGTGACGAAGTAGTCGGTGCTGCCGCGGTGGAAGGTCTTGTCCGGGTCGGGCAGGAAGAAGTGCTCGGTACGCCCGCTGGAGGCGCGAGCCAGCTCCGGGCGTCCTTCGAGGATGGCGTCGAGCTCCTTGCGGTAGTGGGCGGTGATGTTCTTCACATAGCCCATGTCCTTGTAGCGGCCCTCGATCTTGAACGAGCGCACGCCGGCATCGACCAGGTCGGCCAGGTTGGCGGTCTGGTTGTTGTCTTTCATCGACAGCAGGTGCTTCTCGAACGCCACCACGCGGCCCTGGTCGTCCTTGAGGGTGTACGGCAGGCGGCAGGCCTGGGAGCAGTCACCACGGTTGGCGCTGCGCCCGGTCTGGGCGTGGGAGATGTTGCACTGGCCGGAGAAGGCCACGCACAGCGCACCGTGGATGAAGAACTCGATGGCCGCGTCGGTTTCGCTGGCGATGGCGCGGATCTGCTGCAGGTTCAGCTCGCGGGCCAGAACCAGCTGGGAGAAACCGGCCTGGTCGAGGAACTTGGCCCGCTCCAGGGTGCGGATGTCGGTCTGGGTGCTGGCATGCAGCTCGATGGGCGGGATATCCAGCTCCATCACCCCCAGGTCCTGCACGATCAGCGCGTCGACGCCAGCGTCGTAGAGCTGGTGGATCAGCTTGCGCGCCGGTTCCAGTTCGTTGTCGTGGAGGATGGTGTTGATGGTGGTGAACACGCGTGCATGGTAGCGATGGGCGAACTCGACCAGTTCGGCGATATCGCTGACTTCGTTGCAGGCGTTGTGGCGCGCGCCGAAGCTCGGGCCGCCGATGTAGATGGCATCAGCGCCGTGCAGGATCGCTTCGCGGGCGATGGCCACGTCACGGGCAGGGCTGAGCAGTTCCAGGTGATTCTTTGGAAGGGACATGTCGTTATAGGTTCGGGCTGTCACGGTTTAGGGCGGCATTGTAGCGGGGAATGGGGCGGGTGGCATCTTTGAGTGCCCAGAGGTGTGCAGCCAGGCCCGGCCCTTTCGCGGGTAAACCCGCGAAGGGCTGCAAAGCAGCCCCAAAGGCTCAGAACTGGTATTCCAGCCCAGCCCCGGCATACCAGGACCTGCCCGGCGCCGCCTCGTAGTACCGACCATTACCATCGCCGACAATCACCGAGCCCACATACTGGCGGTCCAGCAAGTTGTCCAGGCGCACCAGCTGGTGGAACGTCCAAGGCCCGACCTGCTGCTGGAACTGCGTTCGCCAGTTGAACATCGCATAACCCGGCGCCGCGTGCTGGTCATTGGTGTCCTCGACATACACCTTGCTGCGGTACTGCCCTTCGAGCCCCATGCTGATGCCGTCACGCGGCTTCCACACCAGCTCGCCAAACAGGCTGCTGCGCGGCACGCCGGGCAGCTGGTTGCCCTTGTCGATGGTCGTGGTGCCCTGGGTGAAGGCTTCGTCATAGGTGGCATCGAGCAGGGTATAGGCCAGGTTGGCCTGCCACTGCGGGCTCAGTTCACGCTGCACGCTCAGCTCGAAGCCACGGCGCAGGGTCTTGCCGGCGTTGCGGTAGCTGGTGCGGCCATCGGTCGAAGCCGCGACCACGATCTCGTCTTTGGTACGGATCTCGAAGATCGCCGCATTGATCCGCGTGCGCTCGTCCGGGCGCATCTTCAGGCCCAGTTCGTACTGGGTGCTGGTGGCCGGTTCCAGGCCGAAGTTGAAGCCCTCCAGTGCCCCGGGGGCATAGGCCATCTCGGCCTGGGTCGGAGTTTCGAAGCCCTGGCCGGCGCTGATGTAGCCATGCAGGTCGGGGGTAAAGGCGTACATGACCGACAAGGTCGGCGTGGTGTGCTGGTATTTTTTCGAACCGCTGGCATCGCCGTTGGCCAGGAAGTGATCGTCCACCTCCATCTCCATGCTGCTGTGGCGCAGGCCGGCATCCACGGTCCAGCGGTCCAGTTCCCAGTGGGCCTGCACATACGGATCGAGGCTGGTGGCGGTGTCTTTTTCATCCCGGCGCAGGTCGCCTTTCACGCCCAGCGTGTCGCCGCTGAAGTTCTGGAAGCCACGGCGGTCATCGCGGCTGCGGTCGTAGTCGGCACCGAAGGTCAGGGTCAGGTTGCCGGGGGCGGCGCTCACCGGCTGGATCCAGCGCAGGGTGCCACCGTGGAATTCACGGTCGAAGTCGACCACGCCGCCACCGCGTTCATTGGCCGGGTTCGGTAACTTGGCTCCGTTCGCTGTGGTTATCGTCTTTGGGATCGACAGGTACTGGATGACGCTGCGCTTGCCCGCATACAGGTTGAACTGCAGGGTCGCCTCGCCGAAATAACGCTCGTAGTTCATGCCCAGCTGCTGGTGGTGGATGCTCTTGCGCGTGTCGTACTCCTCGGCGCGCGCCGCCACCGAGCGTGGGTCGTGCTTGTAGGCGTCCCAGGTCTGGCCCAGCGGGTCTTCGGTACCGTTCTGCTCCAGGGTGCTGAAAATCAGCGCCAGGCGGCTGTCTTCGTCCGGCTTGACGTGCACCTTGGCGAAGGTCTGGTCGCGGCGGGCGGCGCTGTGGTCGCGGTAGCCGTCGGTGTCCATGCGCGAGGCATCGACCAGGAAGCCGGCCTGCTCGCTGCCGCCTTCGCTGTAGACGTGATTCTTGTTGAAACCGTCGCTGCCGAAGGTGGTTTCGGCGCCCACCTTGGGCGGGCCTGCGCCATCGCGGGAGAACATCTGGATCACGCCACCGGCATTGCTGCCGTACAGGGCGGAGGCCGGGCCGCGCAGCACTTCGATGCGGTCCGCCACGTCCAGGTTCAACGAGGCCGCCTGGCCCTGGCCATCCGGGGTACTGGCCGGGATGCCGTCGCTGAGCAGCTTGATGCCACGGATGCCGAAGGCCGAGCGGGCGCCATAGCCACGCGAGGAAATCTGCAGGTCCTGGGCGTAGTTCTGGCGGTTCTGCACCACCAGGCCAGGTACGCGGTTGAGCGCTTCCGACAGGTTGACGCCGAGCTGGCCATCGGCGATCTGCTCACGGCTGACGGTGTCGATGGAATAGGGCAGGTCGAAGCTCGGGTTCGGCGCGTAGGTGCCGGTGACCACCACCGGTTCCAGCAGGTTGAAGGTGGTGGCAGGTTCGGCCTGGGCGAGCGGGGACAGGCCCAGGCTGGGCAGCAGGGCGATCAGGGCCTTGCGGCGAAAAGGGGGGTAATACATGCAGCTTCCTGCTTGAGGATTGAAATAGCCGGGGTCGCGTTGCGGCCCTTCGCAGGCAAGCCCCTGCTATGCCACGGTGAACTCGGTTTTAGCCTTTGGCGGCCATGGCGGTAACTTCCACACGCATCTCAGGGTAGGCCAACGCCGCCACACCCACCGCCGCACGCACCGGCCACGGTTTGCTGAAGAAGCGCTGGTACACCTCATTGAACGCGGCGCGGTCGGCCATGTCGGTGAGGTAGATGGTCAGGTGCATCACCTTGTCCATGCCGCTGCCGGCTTTTTCCAGGGCGACTTTCAACGCCTGCAGGGTGAGCTCGCTTTGCTCGACGATCCCGTTGAGCACCAGGTTGCCCTCGGCATCGGTTGGGATCTGGGTAGTGACCAGGATGCCGTTGAACTCGGCGACGTCGGAGGAGATCGACTCGGCGTCGGAATCCGGGGTGTAGATGATGTTTGCCATGGGATGCTTTTGCCTTGCGACGGAAGGGGAAGATTCACGCGTCTTTCGGTCGCTAGGATAAACGTGACAGGCCGAGGAACCAACCGATTGTGAAAAGTCCTGCCACCCAGCAATGCGCGGCAGAGTGGGCTGGCCATGCGTATTCACCGACCCGCCCACCGACACTGCTTCATCTGATCACTTTTTCAGCTTGACATCGGTTGCGTAAATTTTTCCATTCTTTTCCGTGGTTTTGTATTCTACCTTTACGTCGTTTTTTAAAGCCAATTGCTTCACTTCCTCAGTCGTCAGAATGGCATCATCCTCTTCACCGTCATGTTCGATGAATCCCGATCTGATTTTGTCATTGAACATCTTGACGATTCCTACTTTCACATCACTCATGGTTTGAACTCCTGATAAAAATAATGCCAGTGTGGCCACACAAGGCTAACCAATCGAACTGAACGTTTACACTGTTAGTTTTAACAGTTGCCGGTTGCTGAACACTGTGCAACAACCGGCGGCTTGCGCCCCGCTTAGGCCAATAGATGACCGCCGCCCCCTTGACTCCAGTTTAACGACTGCTCCAGCGATACTGTGTAACGTCCCCACGGCGTGATATCGCCACCATTATCTTGTGCAATATTGATGAACGAAACGATCGAGCCTTGAACAATGTATGTTTCCACCCCCTTGCCCGCTACCCATGCAAGTGCGCTTACAGACCGGCTCTGGATCGCAAAGTTGTTCAGAGTGTTAAGTTTGTACTGGCTTTTGCCAAATAGGGTCAGGCGCGAATATTCCACCTTACTGAGGTCTATCGAGTCCGCCGCACCGAGATAATCGACCCATTGGCTGCCTTTAGCTTTAAGGGTGGCAACCATGCCACGACGGATAGGTTTTGCGGCCTTGGTCGCGACAAGGCCAGGGAACTGCTCCATTGCATACTCGCTGAGGCGCGCGGTGGCGGTCGTCGGCCTTGTAATGGCTCTGGTTCGCAATATCCTGGTACCGATCTGGCGTACGTTCCGCATAGCGCCTTTGGCCAAGGCTGGCAACTTCTTGATCAGGCCCGCCGCACATTCGAACAGCGACGCCACTGCGAATGCCAGTGACGCATACCCTAGCTTTTTGGACAGTTCGGGGTTGGATTCCTCGGTCAGTACCGAGGCCACCTCGAAGCCGAACGAGAGTACCGCACATATCGTCATTGGGATGAACAGCGCCGAGGCTGCGCCACCGGTCATCACCGACGCGGCGATGCCGATAACCGTCAATACGGCCGACAGTACCAAGCCGCGCCAACGCCCACCGACCGGCATGGGCTTGGTTTCACGCAGGATATCGTCATAACTCTTGGTCATTTGGTCCTGCCCCCAACGGCTGAGCATGATCGCGCCACTGGGGTCATGCAGGTTGACCGGGTCGGGGCAGTGGGCATAGTCATTGACGCCCCCTTCGCCGAAGGGGCTCAGCCAGTCAGGCTGGGCATGACGGCGAAGGGCCGGGTCGTAGCAGCGGTAACCGTTACCCGCATGATAATGGCCTGTCACCGGGTCGCGGCGCATGCCGTTGTAGCCGCTGACCAGGCCATCCAGTGCTGCGCCTTCACCGAAGGGCAGCAGGGGCGCCAGTTGTAGCTCGCCGTCAAGGACCTGGCCGACGATACCCAGTTGGGGGTCGTCGATCAGCCAACGCACCTGGTCGCCATCATACTGTGCCAGCCCTGGAGAAAGGTGGGTGCTGCGGGTCGCTTTGCCTGCCTGGTCGAAACACACCTGGCCGATCAGTTGGTCACCGTCGTAGCGCAACTCAAGGGTGGTTTGAGCCTGCGCGTCGTACTGTGCCGCCACGCGTTGCAGGCCGTCGTACTCGTAGCGAGTGAGCAGGGCGTCTTCACCGTCCTTGACGCTGCTGAGTTGGCCAGCGGCATTGTAGGCCAGCGCCCGTTGCAGGCCGTCCGTTTGCAAATGGCCATTGCTGTTCCAGGTCAGGGCGGTAGTCTGGTTGCCGGTTTTCACCGAGGTCAGGCGAGTGGGGTCAGAGGCCGCTGCATAGATGAACGTTTTTGTCACGGTATCGCCCTGGAACGGCGTACTGGTGCAACGGGTCAAGTTGTCCAGGCTGTCCCAGCTGAACGTCTGGGCCTTGATCGGGATGCCGTTGCCATCCTGCGGGCAATGCTCTGAATCTTCGGCGTCGCAGGTATAGCTTTCGAGGCGGCTGAGCAGGTCATAGGTGAAGCGTTCGGTACGCAGCAGTTTGCCATTCTGGTAACTGGCTTTGCTGGCCATGCGGCCGTCACCACGCCATGTCATCTGCTGCTTGAAACAGGGGGCGCCGTTGCGCAGGAAGGTACGAACGGTTTCGCGGTTGAAGCCATCACGCTCACTTTGCACCTGCCACTGCCCGGCGCCAGCCAGCGCGTGTACCTGGCGCGCCTGCAGGCGGTCAAGCTCGTCGTAACGGAGCAGCACGTCTTCGTGTGCCTGGCAGCTGCGTAGCAAGCGCCCCTTGTCGTCGAGAAATTCACGTCGTGTGTGGCCGTCTGCATGCAACACGGCGATGCGTTGCCCCCGCAGGCTCTGCCATTCGGCGCCCTTGATCGTCCCCCGAGCTGTTTTTTTAGTGGTTTTGATCTGGCCGGGTGCTTGCGCGCCAGTGATCGAGTGTTGCCAGCCCGACCCGGGCTCCGAGCCAGCTGCGGCACTGATCAAGGTCGACCCGTTCTGGTGCGCCTCGCTGTACAGTGCGCTGCCATTGGCCGCGAAACGTGCGCCATTGGCGCTTTGCAGCGTCTGCAGCTGGGTTTTGTCGGGTAGGGTCACGGCCTGATCGGCGAACCCGTACTCGCGGCTGCCCACCTTGCGTTTGGTGAGCTTGCCAGCATCACTGACGGTTTGCGTCGCGACGGTCTTGCCGTCCACGGTCAGGGTGGAGACGTGTTTGGTGAAGCCGTGGTAGGCGCGCTCTATGGTGGTGTTATCGGGGCGGGTCACTTTGGTTATCCGCCCGAGGCTGTCGCGTTCGAGGGCGTAGGCCTGCGTCTGCTCACCCACGGTGCGGACGTGACGGGTGACGCGGCCGTCGGCGTCGTAGTGCTGGTCGAGTTGCAGGTGCTGTGTGTCGGCTTCATCGGCCCATTGCACCGAGCGTTGGAAAGTGCCGTCGGTTTTTGCGGTGGTGGTGGTGGTGGTTTTCGACAGACGCTCGAAGCCCCAGTTTTGCAGTTCGGTTATTTTTACTGCTGTGTCGAGTTTGGTCAGGTGGTCTTCGTTTGGTAGGTTTTCTCGGTAATAGATTTTTAAATCTGCTACTGCTTGCTCAAATTCATGCTCGTCAATCAAGTTCATTGTGTCAGCGCTAGCAGTAAATAGTTTAAGTGTGTCGAAAAAATCGGTCGACCCTATCAGATCTGAGAGTTCCTCTTTAGTGGGGGTCGTCACATCGTCCATATCTGGAATTGTAATTTCTTCTATACCTTCCAGTCCTGCAAGTCCCGCAAGGGCTTGAATGTTTTTCAGTAATTGAGGTGCATTGGCTATCTTAACTCCTATGTTTTTATTATATGTGCCGACGTCGTAAGTGTACTCCGCTGTCAGCGAATCATATATGGCTATGTATGCATGGCTAATGGTGTTGACTTCAATGTCTAGATTGCGCCATTTCGATTTGAATTTTTTTCGTGGATTTTCTGTGTCAATCTTGCCAAGGCAGGCAATTATTTTATCGACACATATATCCGCAACTGTTTGGTCTCGGCTAAACGGTGTGTCAATGAGCGAAAGCGGCTCGATAGTCGCAGGCTGATCTGCCGCCACCTCTACTTCTTGCGTCAACCAAGACTGCCGACTGGATAATGCTCTTAACGCTGTGCCCTTGCTCACAGCCTGGCCGCCCGGCAGGTAATCCCATACCCAACTGCCCAACATGGAGGATTCGTCCAAATCGGTGAAACAGTGTTCCTCCAAAGGCACATAGGCCTCTTTATCAGATCTGCGCCACGAGGTGCGCCACGCCCGCTGCAGGCCGTCCATGCGCGAGAGGCTCTGGCTGCCATCCTTATGAGTACGTTCCACCTGTTTTTTACTGTCGTCGTACACCGAATCGATGCATTCGTCGGCAACCTGATGGGTCGCCTTGCCGGTGCTGCCCGATGCCAGCAGGTAGCGGGTTTCCTTGGTTACCCGGCCTGAGGCATCGCGTTCCCAGTGCGTCTCGACGCCTCTCTCGACCTTTTGCAGGGCGCGTCTGCTGTAGCGAGAACGCATTTCCTTGCTGACCTGCGCAGTGCCCGCTGCAGTCGTTGCGCTCACAATCACCTGAATACCGGGCTGATTGGGGTTGTCGATGAACGCTTGGACATTGGTCAGCTCAACGGTCTCGCCGTCGCGATGCGTCGCTTGCTTGTTGGTGATCGACCATTCCCTCACCTTGCTGTCCCCGCCAGGGGTTTTCTTGATGGTGGGGACGGAGGTGGTGGTGCTGATCTGGTGCCACAGTGCCTCTGTGCCGACCAGTTGCCAAGTTGCGTCCTTGTCGAGGCTATCGTTGGCCAGTGTGCCGTGCAGGCCATCCACCATCACCACTTCAGCCAGTTCCAGGTAACTACGGCCTGCACGGGTGACGTTTCGATAGCCGTAGAGCTTCAGGCCCTGAGGGTTGCCATAGTAGTCACACTGGTACTCCGCCATCAGCGGAGCGATGGCATGGGCTGGCACCTCAGGGCATTCCAGGGTTGGCACCCCGCTCAGTCCGTTCAGGCTTCCCAGCGTAATCTGGTTTTGCGTCTGCTCACCGTAGTAGCAGTAATAGATCGAATGGGAGCCTTTGACATGCAGCCGCAGGGGGTTGCCCTGTGCGTCAGTCACGACCGTGGTAGCGTCCAGCGTTTTGCCGAATGCTTCACGTTGCGATCTGGGCGTCAGGCTGAGCATGTGCTTGATCGCTGACTGCAACCGCTTGCGGCTCGAGGTCGAGTACCGCCACAACAGCTGCAATACGGCCGTCTGGCGTTCGATCTGCGTAGCTTTGGATGTGACCTCGAGTTGCTCGCCTTTGACCTTGATGAGCATTCGTTCGCTGATTTCAACTAACTCATCACCCCAACCCGTGTAGCGGAAGGTGGTGGTGCCCTGCGCCTGAGGCAGGGAAAATTCCAGCCAATGCGCCTGGGTGGTGCCAGAGCCCCGCAGCAGCGGGGTTCGCCGGCCCTGCTTATCCAGCCCGAACGCGTGCAAATCGTGCACCACGTTGCAGTGGGGGCCGCTTTCCACGGCCGCGATGAACACCTGGTCATCCGGGTCCTGGAAGCTGCCGGTATAGGTGTAGCGGTCGATATGGTTCTGCTGCCCGTCCCCTGGCAATAATGCATGCAACGCCACACGGGGGAGGGACGGCGCGTTCTTCAGCGTGGCGTCCTTTTTGACGTACTGGACACATTCGACCGAGCCGTCGAGTTCTTGCAGGCGGCACAGCACCCTGTCCAGGACCGGATCGTCGTCGTAGCCGCAGTCTACCTGTTGCAAAACGCTGCCGTTTTGCACGCGCTTGAGCGTACGCAGCAAGTAGTGCTGGAGCGTGAGCTCGACCTTGAACGCCTCGGGGCTGCCCGCCCACAACTGCATGTTTACCTGGCCACCATCCTTGGCCTCGGGATTGACATACTCGGCGCTGAACAACTCGCTTTCGCCGCTCTTGATGCTCATCAGCAGGAACTGGCCCTTCTGGCGCTTCCACACCAGGTCCAGCGCTTCACCATATTGCGAGACGATGCGTGAGGGCAGCAGTTGCACGAACGGCCGCTCATACAGGGCGATACGTCTGTCCAGTTCCTTGGTGTTGCCGTGCGTCTCCCAGGCGCTGACGGCTTCGCCGTAATCCATGGCTGTTGCACCATAGTTCAGAGGGGAGAGCACCAACAATACCCACTGCGTCCATTTCTCGGGAAGGTCCGGAAAGCTCGGCTTGCTCTTGGTTTTAATCGCCTTCAGGGCCTGGAGTATCTTCTTGCGGAATGCGTCATTGGGTTCGATCTCATCACTGCCTGGCGCAGCCGGTTTGCTCAGGATCTCCTGCCGGCCGCTGGGAAACTCGACCGTGATCTGGCTGTAATCCTTGTTGCTGGTCACCCGGCAGGCCTTGGTCTTGATGGGTTGGCCCGCGCCTAGCTGGGTCCACTGCTCGTCGCTGAATACCACCGGGGTGCCGTCGGCGAGTGTGAGCAGGCGGTGGTCGTCTTCCTGGATGGAACTGGTGATGATTTTGGAGAAGCGCCAGGCCCAGCCATCGCCCAGGCCTGCTTCATTGGCCCGCAGTGCCGAATAGTGCAGGGTCAGCTCGCATACCGGGCCCAGCCCAAGCAGGCCTTGCAGGGTCGCGATCGGGTAGTGGGCGTGGAACAGGCCGCTGCGTTCATCCACGCCTGTATGGTCCTGGTTGCTGGTGTCGAACACTTCGGAGTGGTTGGTGTTGCCGTAGTCTTCGCACAGGAAGCTGATTTGGTCATAAGGCTTCATGGCGGCAGGCGGCGTGAATTGGACGGCCTGCACGCTGTGCCAGAAATGGGTGGGGTGGTAGGCACCGATGTGGCCGACGGTCAGCGTGGTACTGTCGCGCGCACTCTCCGGGTAGGTCAGGTACAGGTCGTACACGCCAGCTTCGATCGGCCCTGCCCAGGTGATCCTGGTGTCGGTTACTGCCACCGGCCACAGCGGGTGCTCGCTGGCGCGAGGTGTGCAGGCGGCCACACGGTAGCCTTTTTTGTACGCGGCATCGTCCAGGCGGAACTCCAGCTCCCCGTTCAGTGATTGGATATCGAGCTGCACGGTGACATTACCCGCAGTCACTGTGACGCGGACCTTTTCATCGGACATGGGGCTGGCCAAGTCCTCTGTTTCGAGCACTTCCTTGAGGTAGTCACCGTAGCTGGAGGAGGATGTGCCATCGCCGACGTTCTCCAGCAACACCTGCAGGTCGCTGAAGCGAGGCACGGACAGAGGCCCGGCGGTTGAGTCAACCTGCACTTCGGGCCAGGCCTGCTCGAGGATGAAGTCGCTCAAGGTATCCAACCAGGTTTGCTGGTCGGTCGCTGAGCCGCCTTCTGCAGGTTTGAACAGCGCATGGTGCAGCAACTTGTGGCTGAACGGATGGCGTACAGTCACCAGCACCTCATGGGTGGGATCTCCCTTCCAGACCGATTCCAGGGGAGGGCCTGCTGGCAGGCGATTGGCCAAGTCTGGCAGCGTGGTGAAAATGCGCAGGGCATCACCACGCTGCCACAGGTTCAACGTGCCCCCTGCATTGTCCTGCCCAGTGCTCGGGCTGTGCGTGGCCACTTGCAGGTAGGGCGACACTGAAGAGGCGTTCAGTGCTTTGGCCCAGGCGCTGGACCATTTGCCCGCGGCGCGCTGGGCTTTGCTGGGTGTCCACGTGTGGTGCGCAAGCAAGCGTTGGGAGAACGCATCATAGACCCATGCCTGAATTGTGCGCCCCTCTTCCAGCGAGAGGTCACTCTCGACAGGCCCGCTTTGCCACCAGCGGGCATGGGTGAGCGTGACGGACAATTCGGCGCATTGAGGGACCCAGAAGGCATTGCCGCCATCTGCCGGTACCACGCTGCAATCATTGAGCACGCCCGCCTTCAACACGCGGCTGTCACGGTTGATCTGCTCGCACAGGGCCTTGGACCATTGCCGATCGGCTTGCTCGGCTGCGGCGGTGTAGAAGTGGCTCTCGTATAACACTTGAGAGGTCAGGTCGCGTACTTGCAGGCAGAGTGTTTCATTCGCTGCCAGGCTGAACGATTCGTCGCAAGCCAGAGCCTGCACGATGTTGGCGGCAAATGGCGCGTTACTGAAGGCGCGATAGCGTGCCGGGCTCCACAGCCGCAGCGGCTTGGTGGCGGTGGAGAAGGTATTGTCGGCGCTCCAGTTACCGGCGGTCATCGGCTCGCCGGCGGCCGCCAGGTGGTCGGCGAACGCTTTTGGCCACTGCTCGACGGACAGCTTGCCCGCTTGCGCGGTGTAATCGATCTTGCGGATATCGCCAGCCAGCCGGTCGATGACAAAGGCGCTCAATACCTCACCCGCAGCCAGTGGGCGGCCTGCCTTGATCGTGCTGCTGGTGCTCCAGCCACCGTCGATGCTGCCTGCCCGTTCGAGCAGGAAGTCGCTCATGTCAGGCAGGAAGCCGTTGGGCTGGGTTGAAAGGGTGTAGGGGCTCATGCTCCGGAGTGCTCGGGTTTCGAAGCCCTCCGAGTCGGAGAGGGGCGTTGCGCTCGGCAGCCTGTAGATCGCTACAATATCGGATTCCAGGACCTCTACCGTTTCCAGTGCCACGAACTTTGCTAAAGCTGCCTGTTGGGAACTACGCGATTCATGAGCTTGCTTTTGTTCGGCACTGCAACTGACTATGAATGAGGCTGGCCACGAAGAGACTTTGCTGACGCAACCGTAACAGCCGTAGTAGCCCTCCAGTTTGTCAGTCTGGCTTTTCACGTACACCAGTAGGGGGGCGGATCCCGTGTCGAGGTCCGTCCATTCAGATCTTTCAACGAGCGTCGCCCCAGCCTGGACCAGCTCATCGACTTCAGCTCGCGCCTGGGTAATCGGCTCGGTGCTGGCAAGGTTCGCCAAGGAATAGAGCCCGCTGATATTCCTGAGAGGAAGGGTTAATTCTTTGCAGGGCAAAGGGAAATAGTTGAGTACGTCATAGGTATCGGTAAGATTTTTTTCAAACGATGTCAGGGTTGGGTCTGGGAGTACCGTGATTGACTGGACGATGCTGGAGCTTGATTCATTGTTTTTCAGAACACCCAGTACGCCGTATTTTTTTAGCACTTTCAGAGGTGATGGTTTGCGAGTGTCATGTTGATACGTTGAACGATCAGAAGTATCTGAGGAGGGCAAGGGCTTTATAAGTTCGATCAGTACTAGCGTATTGAACGCTGCCAGGACTTCCGCGTCCGCAATAATCTTTTTTTGGGCGCCGGCGTCCAGGAGTTCTTTTAAGAATGCATCGTATTGCATATCGCAAATAGCGTAGTGTTTTGGGTTGCTGCTATAAACGTTTATCGACTCAGCTGGGGTCCCCTCAATAGAGGTTAGTCGACGCACGTTTTCACCGCGAAGTGCGCTTTCGTCATATACGAGCTTGACGGGAAAATTGCCCTCCTGGCTGTTGAAGCTTACAGTAATCCCCTTGTCGTCAGCGCTGACAAACCAAGCCTTTCCCCAATCGCCAATTATCAGTTCGCTGCCTTTCTTAAGGTTTGATTTGTCGATGATCTGTTTGTTGTAGCCTTTTGTGAGTATCTCGGAAAAGCGGCTCATGCTTGGCTCCTACTAGGTCAATGTGACCAACATCGGCGAGCGATTAGTCCCGTGAAAGTTGGCGAATTGTGCAATTGTTATTGTGAGCCGCCAGAACGCGATGTCACCTGGCAAAAATGCTAGTTTTGTGCCTCAGAAGTATTACTTTGCATTGAAATGATCAGCCGAGGCCGTCAAAATCGCTGCCGATTGTTGAGCAAGGGGCTTGAGTTGAACGAACAGACTTTGTCGATGCGCCTGGAGCGCGTGGCGGCGCATGTGCCGCAGGGCGCGCGCCTGGCCGATATCGGCTCGGACCACGGCTACCTGCCGGTGGCGCTGGCGTTGCGTGGGGTGATCGAGGCGGGGCTGGCCGGGGAAGTGGCGCAGGTGCCATTCGCGTCGGCCCAGCGCAACGTGCGCCGCAACGGCCTGCAGGAGAAGGTCATAGTGCGCCTGGCCGATGGCCTGGACGCCATCGAGGCGGCAGACGGCATCACCGCCATCAGCCTCTGCGGCATGGGCGGCGTGACCATGTGCGAAATCCTCGAACGCGGCAAGAATCGCCTGAACGGCAAGCAGCGCCTGATCCTGCAACCCAACGGCGGCGAGCGTGAATTGCGTGGTTGGCTGATGGAAAACGACTACCGGATCGTCAGCGAGGAGTTGCTGCGGGAAAACCGTTTCGACTACGAGATCATCGTCGCCGAACGTTGCGAGGCGGTGGCCTACAGCGCCGAGGAGCTGTATTTCGGCCCGCTGCTGATGCGTGAGAAAGCCCCGGCCTTCATCACCAAGTGGCAGCGCATGCTGCGCCAGAAGCAGCAGAGCCTGGCCAACTTCGAACGTGCCAAGGACGCTATCCCACAAGAAAAGCTGGGTGAATTCGCCCGGCAGATCGGCTGGATCAACGCAGTATTGGCCTGACCTACTGCTGCGAACCGTTGCCCATTCCCGGTGGTTCAATTCACGGTGCTGGTTCTGGCCCTGGTGGTCGACATACACCTGTCAGTGTCGTAAAAACGAGGCGGCTGCCACCGCCTCGAATATCAACTTGCGTGAGTGACGATGTTACTGAAGCGGCAGTAGACTTCGAATGATTTCAGGTTTTGCTAACGCTACTGCGCCTCCTTGCGGATCATCAAAATCGCCAACGGTCGCGATAAGAATATTGTCCGTGCCTTGTAGGTGCTTCAATATATCTAGAGGAAAACGATGTGGAGGGCATCCCCATCCTTTCTCCAGTAATTGAACTATTGATTCGTCGTCCTTTGAGAGCAGAACTTGAGTTGAAGGCCTGGATCGGAGAAGCTTAACAATCTCCAGCATTTCCGGGTTGTGTAAATGTATGCCTCCAAAGAACTGAATCATATTGTCCATGCCTTGCGTGTATTCTTTGGTTCTAAGCCCGCAGGTAATATGGTGTTATTTTTTTCAATAGCCTTCCAAAGTCTGTAGTAATGAACTAGCCTGCTCTTCTGGACCAGTCCTCCGTTAGTCATAAGTATCCTCCAAGAGTATTGATGGTTGCGGGAAATTACTTGGGAATAAATCGCATGCAAGGATACTGCCTGAGAATCCAAGAGAGGCTTTGATTTTTCAAGGTAAAGTGCTGCGGATAACTTTATATTGTCATCGCCGGGCGAGCCTCGAGGCCAGTGGCGAAGTTCTGCAGCGTGCCGGCCACCTTGCCGTTGAGGTTTTGCTCCAGCGCCTCCAGCAGGGCTTCGGAGATGACCGCCGTGCCATTGCGGCGAATGCCGGAGAGGGTACTGCGGATGGCCAACCGCGCCGCGCCGACCCCGGGGAACGGCACCAGCCCGAAGACGTTGACACCGAAGCTGACCCAGGTGAAGTAATCGTCCTGGTCGCCCTCGATCAAGGTCAGCAGGTCGCCAATGGCATCGATGGCGGCGAAGACGCTGCCGACGCCGGGGATGATAGAGCCGGCAGTATGCAGGGCGTCCCAGCCGACCACTCCGCCAGTGAGCTGGCGCAGCCATTGGTCGAGCTTTTGCTTGCCGGCTTCGATGTCGTCGCGGCTGGCGAGGTCGAGAGGGACGGTTGCCGCTTGCGGGGGACGAGTGGTGGGCGCGGCCATGCGCGGCCACCCTTGTCACAATGAGGGATTTTTCGGGCAGGGTAAGACGTACGTTTGCGAATCATCAGCGCTCCTCGAAATGACCTGCACGGGCGTGCAGTGTCATCGGACGCTAACGAGGTATCGCTTCCAGGTCGCCTTCATGGCGTCCTTAAATCATGTAGGAAAAGTAGACTTGTTAGATGATTGAGAACGAGTCGACTGTAACTAGCTGCTGGGGGCTTTGACGAGGATCGTGACTGAGCTGATCAGCTTCACTGCTGCGAGCAGTTGCCCATTTCCCGGTAGTTCACTTCACGGCGCTGGCCCTGGTGGTCGACATAGACCATGTGCGCGGTGCCGACCTGGCAGTCGGCGGCATTGCTGGCGGGCGTGATCGAGATGACTTTGGCCACGTCCAGCGGCATGCCGTATTCGTAGTTGGCATCGTGGCTGGTGGCTGCTGCAGGCGTGGTGTCGGCGAAGGCGCCAAACGAGGCGAGGGCGGCGGACAGGGCGACAAAAGCGAGGGAACGGTTCATGGCAGGCTCCTTTTTCGAGGTTTGACCCATGATGTATTCATTGGTGATCCACAATAAATGGGCTAACTCGTGATAGATTCCTGCCCGGAACGTACGAATAAGAACGGATGAGGAACGAGCCCCATGGACATGCTGCACGCCATGCGCACTTTCGCCCGGGTGGTGGAGTGCGGCAGCTTTGCCGCCGCCGCCAATGCCTTGGATATTTCTGCGGCGCAGGTGTCGCGCATCGTCGCCGAGCTCGAGAACCAGCTGCAGACCCGCCTGCTGCACCGCACCACGCGCCGCTTGCGCATGAGCGAGGCGGGCGAGCGCTTCCTCGAGCGGGCGCGACAGATCATGCTGCTCACCGACGAGGCCATGGATGAAGCCCGCGGCGCGCACCTGACCCCGCGCGGCCACCTGCGCCTGCACTGCCCCCATGGCCTGGGCATGCTGCTGATGCCGCTGGTGGCCGGCTACAACGCGTTATGCCCGGAGGTGGTGATCGAGCTGATCCTGTCCCAGCGCAACCCCGACCCGTTGGCCGAAGGACATGACGTGGTGATCACCGTGGACGAGGCGCTGCCGGACTCGCAGCTCATCGCCGTGCCACTGGGCAATATCTTCAGCATCCCCTGTGCTGCGCCCAGTTACCTGGAACTGAACGGCATCCCCGAGCGGCCGGAGGACCTGCACGAGCACCGCTGCCTGCGCATGGCCTACCCGATGTACGAAGGTGACTGGGTGTTCCCACAAGGGCTTGACCATTGCGTGATCGCCCCGCGGGACAGCTTCATGACCAATGTCGCCGACGCCATGCTGGTGGCCAGCGAGCTGGGCATGGGCATTGGCCTGCTGCCGTTCTACACCGCCAGCCAGGCCATCGAGCAGGGGCGTCTGCGGCGCTTGCTGGCGCCTTATCGGCTACGTGAAAGCGCGCTGTATGCGATCTACCCGTCGCGGCACTACCTGGATGCCAAGGTGCGGACCTGGATCGATTACCTCAAGGAACAGCTGCCGGCATTGTTCGAAGGGCATGCGAAGGTCGTCGATGACGCGCAATACTGGCTGTAGTCAGTGAGGGCCCTTTCGCCATCAATCCTCAATGGCCATACCGGCCGACCAGGCTCTGCGCGCCCAGCGCATGGTCTTTGAGCAACTCCATCAAACCGTTGCGATCCAGCTCTGCAGGCAAGGTGCCCAGCGGCAGGTCGGTGGCAATCAGGGTCAGTGCATAGTGGTGCGGCTTGTCCCCGGCTGGCGGGCAAGGCCCGCGATAGGTCATGGTCCCGTGGGAATTGCGCCCGACGATCAGCGCCTGGCTGGTCTGCCAGCCAGCGCCTTCCTCCAGCCCGTCGAGCGCCGGGTCGATGTCGTAGGCGAGCCAGTGCACCACGCCCAGGCCCTTGCCGCCGTCCGGGTCGAACATCACCAGGGCCAGCGACAGCGTGCCGTAGGGCAGGTTCTTCCAGCTGAGCTGCGGCGTGCGCCCCTCACCGGCACCACAGGCCGGATCCGGCCCGACCTGCTGCAGGCCGATGACACCGCCATCGGTGAACGACGACGAACTGACCGACAGCGCGGCGGAATCGCCACCGGCAGCCACGGCAATGCAGGGCAGCAGGGCGGCGAGCAGCCAGGGTTTGAGGTGCATGGCGAGTCCTCGGCAGGGCTTTGCGCCGCAGTGTAGCCCAGCTGCCGGTCAGCGGCTGTCCTGGTCTTCGGCAGTGCCGCCGGTGTACCCGGCGCCAGAGCCTGTGGCTTCACCGGTGCTGTTGGAGCCACCGGCCGCGCCATCGGCGGCGTCCGAGTTGCTGCCGGTATCGCTGCTGTCATTGTCCTGGCCGCTGCCCGGGCTGTTGACGCTGCTGCCTTCCCCGGCGGTCTTGCCGCCGCGCTGGTCGGTTTTCGGGTGGCTGTCGGTATTGGTGGTGTCCGTCGCCGCGTAGCTGGTCGAGGCGGCGATACCCAAGGCGAGGGCGAGCAACAGCGAGTGAATGCGGATCATGGCAAGTCTCCTGGGCGGATGATCTGTCATTCGTTTGGCTGGCGGAGGGTGCAGGGGTGCCCCATGGGCGACGGGCGGTCGAAAAAAGGGCCGCGATGGCGGCCCCTGATTCACTTGGTTTCCGGTTGCGCTGGCGGCGCATTCGCTTGCACCGGTTCCAGCGGCGGATGCTCCTGCGCTGCATGCATCAGGTCCTCGGTCACCCGCAGCTCTGCGCCGGTCGGCGAGAAGGTGGTCGACGCCGTGAACGGTGCCGGATGCTCCGCTGCCGGGCGCTTGCCGCGGCGCCAGAGGAAGAAGCAGACCATGCCCAGGTTGACCACGGCAAAGGCCCAGAACAGGCCCACTTCGCCAAACTCGGTCATCGCCGGCGAGATGGCCAGTGGCGCCATGGCCGAGCCCAGCGAGTTGATCAACAGCAAACCCTGGATCATCGGTACCAGGGCGTCAGACGGCGCGCGGTCGGCAGCATGGCTGACCGCCACCGGGTACAGCGCGAACACGCCGCCACCAAGCAGGAACAGCATGGCCGGCAGCAGCGCCGAATGCGAAGGCAGGAACACCGTGATCAGCGACAGCACCATGCACAGCGCAGCCAGGGCGATCAGCACATCCTGGCGGTCCTTGCGGTCGGACCAGCGGCCCACCGGGTATTGCAGCAGCATGGCGCCGAGGATCACCCAGGCCATCATGTTGCCGACTTCGCCGACATCCAGGCCGATGCGCTGCAGGTACAGCGGCAGCAGGGCGTAGATACCGGCAATGACCACACCGGAGCCAAAGCAGCCGACCAGCCCCGACGGCGCCACGCCCAGCAGTTGCCGTGGCTTGAGCGGCTCGACCTGGTCCAGCAGCGGCGACACCCGCGGCAGGATCACGATCGGCAGCACCGACAGCGCAGCCAGCATGCCAGCCAGCATGAACGGCGCAGTGTCGCCCAGGTGGGTGATTTCGCCGAGGCCGGCCTGGGCGATCACACCCGCGCCGTAGAAGGCGATCATGTACAGCGCCAGCAGGCGCCCGCGGATCTTCGCGTCACCGGCCAGCAGCAGCCAGCTTTCGATCACCAGGAATACGCCGACCGCCGCCCAGCCGTTGATCAGGCGCAGCACCGACCACCAGGTGGCGTCGTAGAACAGCCCCTGCAGCAGGATGGTTGCGGCGATCAGCGAGGCAAAGCTGGTGTAGGCGCGGATATGGCCGATGCGCAGGATCAGCCGGTCGTTGAAGATGGCGCCGAGGGTCAGGCCGATGAAGTAGGTCGACGAGACGATACCGATGGTCGTTGCCGATTCGCCGGCAGCGTCCAGGCGCAGGGTGGTAAGGGAAGACATGAAGCCGTTGCCCAGGGCAATGATGAACAGCCCGAGCAGGGGCGCCAGCGCCATGGCCAGCAAACGCGGAGACATACATACCTCAAGTTGGTGTGGCGATTCAGGGAGCGCCTCTTCGAACGCGCACGCCAAACGGACCCATCGAGGGCCGAAAAAACTGCACGGATGTGCCTGGGCTGGATGCGACCTGGGCAAGACTCAACCGCTGGACCCTGGAAGAGCTGGGCCGGGCGGGGTGGGTTGAGCCTATTTCACATGGGCGTCATGTGTTCAGGCCTGGACTCTGTCGTTGCTGCCGGTTGCCACCGTTCAAGGCGACGGGCGAAAAGGAAGCGCGATTCTACGGGTTGTGATCGATTTGCCCAAGAGGCTAAAGGCTGCGACCAGAAGACGCAGGGCGGGATGCGACAGCTTTGTGCCCCAATCCGACATCGCCAAGGTCGCTGCTACAGGGGAGCGCATCATTCTGTAGGAGCGGCCTTGTGTCGCGAAAGGGCTGCGCAGCAGCCCCAGGGTGCAGCAACGTCTTATTTGTCGAACAGTCGCTCGTGCACCCAGCCATTGTTGGTCAGTACCATCACGCGCTTTTCACGGGCCGGTGTTTGATTGCTCGCCACCGCATTGCCCAGATCACGGATATTGGCCCGGACCTCGTCGTTGGTCGCCCAGTCCGGCAACCCCGTGACCTTGTAGGCATAGGTCACATCGGAAACGGTGTGCCCCATCATCTGCCCCGGCTCGCTGAACTGCTCGATCGCCGTCACCTCGGCCTTGCCGAAGCACAGCCCGCCGTGGGTCTGGCCGTTGAGCATCTTCTGGGCATCGGCCTTGTAGTACTTGCGACCCTCATCGGTGAGGTCATAGGCATAGTAGATATCGGTACGGGCCGGTTGCCACAAGCGCTCTGGCACTTCGACGCGGGAGATTTCCTGCTCGTTGACGATGCCGACCTTGGCCAGGGCATGCAGGGCCTTGTTGGTGCCGGTGACGTCGAAATCCTGGGTCTTGGTGGGGAAGTCGCTGACCACGAAACAGTGGGGGTACTGCGTGTCGAGGTAGGCCTGGGCCGCCTTGTGGAAATTGGCCTCGATGGCGTCGTTGTTGTCCGAGCAGCCAGCCAGGGTAGCCAGCAGCGCCAGCGGTACGATCTTCCTGTGCATGATGAAACGTCCTTGGATTGCGAAGATAAACCGTTGGGCGGGCATTAGAACCCACGGCCTAGAGCGGCGCAATCGTGGCAGTACGGCATCTGGACAGGGTTCACAAAGCCGCCGTCAATGATGCCCTGGCGGCTCCCGGGTATCGATGCTCACCACCACCGACATGCCCGGGCGCAGGCGTGCGGCGTCCGGCTGGTCGGGGTCGACGGTGATGCGCACCGGGATGCGCTGGGCAATCTTCACGAAGTTGCCGGTGGCGTTGTCGGCCTGCAGCAAGGCGAATTCCGAGCCGGTGGCCGGCGATATCTGCTGCACATGGCCCAGCAGCTTGAGGTGGTTCAAGGCATCGACGGTGAAGCTCACCGGCTGGCCGATGCGTACGTCGGCCATCTGGGTTTCCTTCATGTTGGCGATCACCCACAGGGTGTCGGGCACCAGCGCCATCAGTTGTGCGCCAGAGTTGACGTAGGCGCCCAGGCGCGTGCCGATCTGCCCCAGCTGGCCGTCGCGCGGGGCGGTGACGCGGGTGTTGTCGAGGTCGATGCGGGCCAGTTCGACGGCGGCCTTGGCGTTCTCCACCGAGGCCTCCAGCGAGGCGCGGTTGACGATCACCGTCTCGCGGTCCTGGCGGGCGATTTCCAGCGCGGCCTTGGCCTGGGCCAGGTTGGCGACGGCGGCGGCCTCGCTGGCGCGGGCCAGGTCCAGCGAGCTGCGCGACACCGAGCCATCGCTGACCAGCGCCTGGTTGCGGCTGAGGTCGGCCTTGGCCTTGGTCGCCTGGGCCGAGGCATCGCCGATTGCCGCCTGGCGTTGGGCAATGGTGGCTTCGGCGCTGTTGCGCTGCTGCAGGTTGTTGGCCAGTGCCGCCTGCTGCTGCTGCAGCTGGGCGATGGCCTGGGCCAGGCGCTGCTTGTAGATGCGGTCGTCGAGCTGCACCAGCAGGTCGCCAGCCTTGACGAACTGGAAGTCATGCACCGGCACGTCGACGATGTAGCCACTCAGCTGCGGGCCGATGATCGTCACCTGGCCGCGCACCAGGGCGTTTTCGGTGCTTTCGATGGCACTGCTGAACGGCGGCAGGTTCCAGGCGTAGAGCACCAGCAGAATGCCGGCCAGGGCCACGCAGGCGAAGCTGATCGAGGACAGGATACGCACCCGCCGCGTGCGCACCGGGCTGGTCGGTTCGCTGGGCGGCGTGCTGCCTTCCGGGGTTTCGGCGATGGCGGTGGTGGTCGTGGTGCGGGTTTCTTCGGTCATCGGCTGGCAGTACCGCTGGTGGAGTCGGGTGAAGCGGCCTGGCGGGCGGCATACCACAGCCAGGTACCGCGAAGGGTAATCCAGATCATGGTCAGCACGGCGATGCTGCCGATCAGCATGAACACGTCGTTGTAGGCCATCACATTGGCCTCGCGGGTGGCGGCGCTGGCCAGCACGCGCAGGCCGGCCTCGCTGCGCAGCGCCGGGTCGGCGAGGATCCCGGCATAACCGCCGCCGCCGCTTTGCACGCGCGCATTGACCAGCGGTTCGAGGTAGCTGAGGCGGTCCATCAGGTGGCTGGAATGGAACTTCTCGCGCCAGGTCTGGAAGGTGCCCAGCAACGCCGCGCCGATCAGGCCGCCGAGGTTGTTGCAGATGCCGAACAGCACCGAGAAACTCACCAGGTTGCGCGGGTTGGCGCGTACGTGGCTGATGCCCAGGGCCATCGACGGGCCAAGGAAGAAGGTGCTGCCGAAGGCCAGCAGGAACTGGCTGAGGTACATCTGCGCCGGGCGCGTGAGGTTGCTCGAGTTGCTGTCCATGAACGCCCCGGTGGCCATCGCCAGCAGCGAGACGAACAGCGGGATCACCAGGTGCTTGGGGTCGATGGTCAGCGCACTGCTGGCCAGGCCCGCCACGGCCCCGAGCAGCATGATCCAGTACAGCGAGCGCATCTGTTCGCTGCCCATGTTCAGCACCTGCAGAAAGCCCACCGCGCCGGTGGATTGCTCCGAGGTGACCATGCGGATCAGGACGACGCACAGGCCCAGGCGGATGATTGCGCCACTGCCCAGCCAGCGTGTCATCAACAGTGGGTTCTGGCGGTTGTGCTCGATGGCCAGGCCGGTGAAGATCAAGGCAATCGATGAGGCCAGGGCGATACCGATCCATGGTGCCTCCAGCCACCAGTCGATGCGCCCCAGCGACAGCGCGGCGCAGAGCAGGGCGACGCCGCTGGCCATCAGGGTAAAGGTGAGGAAGTCCAGCGGCTCGAAGGTCTTGAAGCGGTCACCGGGGGGCAGCTTGAGCAGCAGCACACAGCCCAAAGCAGCCAGCGCCAGGCCCAGTTCGAACAGGTACAGGCCGCGCCATTCGGCAATCTGCAGCAAGTCTTCGGAGAAGATCCGCGCCAGCGGCAGGGCCAGTTGCGAGGCGCCAAGGCCCAGCACCATGGCCTTCAGTCGCCAGCGCTCGGGGAATGCCTGGATCATGTAGTACAGGCCCAGCGAGCTGAGTGCCGCACCGACCATGCCGTGGGCGGCGCGCACGGCGATGGCGGAGTTGAGGTCATTGACCAGCAGGTGGGCGAAGGTGACCAGGGCATACAGCACCAGGAACACCTCGGTGAACGCACGCAGGCCGAACTGCTGGCGGAACTTGACCAGCAGCAGGTTGATCGACACGTTGGTCATCACATACGCCGCCGGCAGCCAGGCCATCTCGGCGCTGGTCGCGCCCAGCGCGCCCTGCAGGAACACCAGGTTGGCGGTGACCAGTGCGTTACCCAAGCCGCCGGTGATCGCCACCAGCAGGCCGACCACGCCATACGCCAGGCGCTTGGCCGGCGTGTGCAGGGGCGTGGAAGGGGAGCCGGGGAGGCTGGGCCTTTCGTGCGGGAGCCACTGGCGCGGGGTGTATTTGTCCATGGGGCTGACTGTACTTCGCGCTACAGCCAGCCTCAATGGTTTTTCAGCTCACCCGCAATGCAACATGCCCTCGATTGTTGCCATAGCAATTCCAGGCATCATTGGCATACGCGTAGAGGTACCCGGAGCGCTTGGGTGTATAGGTGCACCCTTTACCGATCTCGAACACCTCGGGCTTGATCAGATAGCCTTTGGCATCCACCCCTTCGCCATTGGCGATCGCGCCAATCAGGCTGAACCATTCGAACTGCTCATGGCGCTTGGTGAAACTGAAGTTGGCATCGTCGTTCTTGAACAACTTGCTGTACCAGGACTCGACCTGGCCGAGCGCACTGCCAAGCAGCTGGGCAATTTCTGCCGGCTGAAAGTTGCCGTCGCGGGTACCACCGGGCCCACAGCTGATCGAACTGTCGAGCCACTCCCCGGAGGCGCTGAACTGGTAGCTCCGGCCAGCCTCCAGCCACAACCCCGTTTCGTTCCAGGGGAGGCGGGCTGCAATGTCGATCACTAGCGGTGGTGAGGGTGCGACAAGACGCGACAAGCGATAGGGGTGCTGAGTGATGGGCGGGTCGATCTGGCGCTCAAGGGCGGTTTTGTGAAAACTGGCTGCTTGTGAGTCGAGGCTCGGGATACTCCGCGGTTGCGTGGGTAGCAGGCTGAACACGCCATCGCACGAGTCATGCATCATGTCGTGAAAGTCGGGGCGGATCTGCTGGATCGTCAGGGGGTTGAACACCAGCCCGCACTTGCCAGCCTCCTCGACCATCCACTGCAAAGCACCGTCAGCCAGGCCGCTTTCACGATAGCCACCGCCCACGTCGGAATGCACGCCAGGGAACCACAGTTGCTGCACATCGCAACCTGGTGGCACATTCGTCCACAGGGTGGGCTGGAAGGAGGCACGGCGTTCGTCCATGGCCAAGGCGTGCCGGCCCGTCCTGACGGCGCTATGGAAGGTGGTGTCGTGGAACGTGTAGCGATTGCGGTCATCGAGCAGGTTGAGCAATGCCATGTCGTCCGGTATGCCCAGAGCACCGACAGTGTCCCACACGCCTATGAAGCGGATCGGAATGCTTTCGCCTTTGGCATTATGGAACTGCCAGCCCAAAGCTTCCCAGTCTTCACGGTTTTCGAGTTTGCGTCGGTAGCCGAATTTCATCAGGCGGTCGAGACGCTTCCAGACTTCTGCGGCGTCGATGCCAGCGATCCTGAGCAAGCCGCAGCTATTGATCAGGCCGCTCAGGCTCCTGACGGTATAGGCGCCACGGCTGAAGCCGAACAGATAGATGTCCATCCCCGGCTGGTAGCAGTAGCACAGCTTTTGATAGGCACTCTTTATGTTGTCGTCCAGCCCGGAGCCGGTGCCGCCGCCAAGCGCCTTGTCCCACCATTTGCCGGATGTGCCGACACCGGGATGGTAGTACTTTTCCTGGTGGTCGCCGGCAGCGTCGTTTTCCGCCACTGCGTTATGCAGCCTGACCACATTGGTGGGTGCGGGAACACCCTTGTCGAGCTGTTCGGGCGTGTTCCAGGTACCGTCGCAGCAAATCACGATGTTGGACATGAGACCGTCCTCCGTTCGAGTGGACGTGGTGATGGATCACGCATGAACCCAGAAGGCACTTTCGGCAAACTGCTCGTCGTTCCACCATTCGGCCTTTCCAGTGCCATACGCGAAGTTGCGCGCCCCGGCCTGGCTCTGCAGCGGCGCAATCACTGCACCGCTGGCATCGCGCCGTGCGCCATGCACGGCATCTTCAGGCACCACTGCGACGATGTGCCCGGATTTGCCATCTTCCTTGCGCCGCGCCACGATCAAGGCGACCGCGCCTTGGTTGGCGAACTGCTGCAGCTTGCTGAGCGTACCGGTTTGCCGCCAGCCAAAGGCATTGCCAAAATCGCGCAACCAGCGGAACAGGTCGTTCGCCCGCATCTCGGTGATCGTGGCGCCAATCAGCGGTGCGACGACCTTGTCTTGCGCAAGGTCGAGCAGCGCCCTGGATGTCCACCACACGCGTGGCAGATACACACCGGCAAGGGCGCAGTAGTCGTGGCAATAGATGTTGCAGAAGGTCAGGCCGTCGTGGGGCTGGTAGCGTTTGTTGGCGACATTGTCGACGCCGAGCCAGTCGATGATCGCGGCCAGTTCGCTGCGCAGTGCCTCCGGGTTCTCGCCATTGCGTTGCGGCTGGCCAGGCTCGTTCAGCGAGTGTGCATTGGCAGGATCGATGCGCCGGGTCACCAGGCCTGGCTTGCGTGGCATGTCGATGGCGACAATGCCGGTAGCGGGCATCGAAGGTGCGGGGAGGGTGATTGGCACCGCGTTGATCGATGTATCCGTCACCAGGAACTGTTGCGCGACGAAGCCGTGCAGCAAGGCACCGTTCAGCGAGGTTTCTATCTCGCGAAAGCCGTTCATTGCCCGACCAGTGACCGCGCGAACCGGGTGGCCATCGGGCAGGTTCCCTATGACGTTGGCTTGCGCTGGCTCGCTGATGAGTGGCTCGCTACGCACCCGCAAGGTACTTTCGCGGGTGTCCACCCGCAGGAATGCGCCGCTGGCCGTCAGCGTGCTCGGTGGCGGCACCAGCGCCAGGCCAGGCGCCGGAGGGGCAATCTGCGGCTGGGCGCCGTCCAGGGGCACGGTATGGGCCAGCTGGATGAAGTCGAGTAGGTTCTCGCCGTAGTAGCGTTTGCCGTCGAAGTAACCCTGACGCAGGCCTTTCTTCGGGTTGAACCCCCCTGTGTTGTAGGCAATTCCGACGGATGCCAACTGTTGGTCATCAAGCGCCTGCGCCTCGGCCAGCCCCAGCGTCTTGAGGCCGCGCTTGAGTTCGTTCAGGCAGTGGTCAAGGGCATCATCGAATTGAGCGTAACGCTGGTCGAGGAAATAGTCGGGGTCATCCTTGAAGAATTGCAGGTCGCGCTGGAAGATGCCGAAGCCGTGACAGAACTTGTCGGGTCGGCGCGCCACAGTGGCGTAGTCCTGAACGTGTCGAGCCATTTCCACCAGCGACTCATGCGCCAGGTCGAACATCTGCTCGCCCCGCGGCGCCGCCAGTAGTGCAGCCTTGTCCCTGGGGAAGGCTTTGCGGCCTTTGTCCGAGTCCAGCGTGTCGCCTACGCACAACCGCAGCACGTCGGTTTCCGGCAGGTCATGACGCAAGGTAGGCCAGACCTCGCCAGACTCCTGGCAGGCGATTGCAGTGAGAAAGTCCACGGTCAGCGGCGTACCGGCCAATGCGCCTTCCAGTCGGGACTGGAAGTGGGATTTGAACCATTGAACATCGTTTGCGTTGGGCATGATCGGCTCCTGCGCAGATCCCGCGATCTGCGTGCGATTGGATTGACCCAAGCGTCCTGCCCGTTTCGAGAGGCGTTTTCCATGCGCCTAAGTGTCGAGAGGTTGTGACTAGAACTTCGAATAGTTCAGCGCATCGACCAATACCGAGCCCCCCAAACCGGTCAGCGAGAGCAACAGTGCACGCACCAGCGGCTCGTCGGCGTAACGGGAGAAGGCGCCGGTGTTGAGTGTCACGATGCGCTCGCGGATCAGGCTGAACTTGCCGCACAAGGCTTCGTCCGGGGTTTTCAGCAGGTACTGGTCGATGCGCTGCAGGCCCACCGTTCTGGCCCTTTCGGCCGCCCGACGCAGCGATAGCGCCGAACCCAGCAGGATCAACCCTGTGAGCACGAAGGTGATGACCATTCCGGGTGGGGTCGACCAGTTGTCGAACAGGCTGCTGCGCGAGGCAATCAGGATCAGCAAGACAATGGTCGGTGCATAGATCAACCGGCTGACGGCGGCGGTGCGCTTGGCAATCAGGGTCAGGCCGAACCAGGCGTCGATGCTCGGGTGCGATTGACAGTGAGCGAGCTTGCCGAAAAGGGTCTTGTGCTCCCGCTGCAGCCCTTGTGGCCAGATCCAGTCCTCATCGCTGAATTGGCGTATGAACCGGGTCAGTAGCCGGTTGGCGTCGACAACCCAGAACACCAGCAGGTTGAAGGTCAGCAGCGGTGGTAGCCAGCTCCACTGGCGCAGCGCCAGGTTGCCGCGCATGGGGTCGCCATCCATCGGCCAGAGCACGAAGAACATGCTGGTGAGTACCAGGAAGATCCAGGAACCCAGCATGGCGCGCAGCAGCCTTGCACCAAAACTGCCGCAGATACAGTGCTCCTGCCAATAGACGATGAACTGCCTTGGCGTGTGAGCGAGGCCGGTTCTCCTTTCATACATGCGCGGCGTGTTGGGCGAGAGCGGCAGGAATATATGATGAAGCCACTCACCGGCCTCTCTTGCGAGTTTGCCGAGTCGGCGCAGCTTGCCACGACGGGTCAGCAGGCGCGGCTGGCGCCACAGGCTTGTCGGGCAATGGCGCATGGCGCTGCTGAGGTGATAGTCGCGCTCGATCTCCAGGCGATTGAGGCGAAGGTTGCGTGCACCCCAGGCCAGCGCGGCCAGCGAAATCAGCACCGCGAGCAAGCGCAGCCCCAGGGTTGGCCAGGCGCTGATCCCTTCAAACAGGAACATCGGCTCGCCCAGACCGTGTTCAGTCAGGCTCTCACGCTTCTGGTAGGCCCCCAGCAGCGCCAGGATGAATATCACCAATGGCACCAGCACATACCAGGCGTTGGCATCGAACAGGCCACCGCCTGCGAGGGCTTTGCCTGCCACGTTGGCTTTGCAATCAAGCATGCGACGGTTTAGGCCTGATGCGATCAACCCCAGCAGGATCAAGCCGAACGCCACCCACATCAACTCGACCCGCCAGGTGCGTGTGGCAGCCCAGGCCAATAGTGCGGCCATGCCATAGAGTGCCGGCGGCACCCATGCACTCGGCCCCGTGCTCGTCTCGCCATTACTGCTGCTCCACCAACTCAGCAGCAGGCCAAGGGTGACCAGTATCAGTACCAGCGGGCCCGCCAGCATGAATGACTGAATGCCATGCAAGCGGTCCTGGAGTGCCGGTGAGGGCTCTGGGTAGATGGGCGGGGAAGGATCCTGCAGGCAGCGCAAGGCCATGATGTCCTGAGGCCGGATATAAGTGCCCTGGCCTGAATGCCTGTCGGCAGGGCCGCAGTCGATGGCACGCTCCCGGGTGGAGCTGCTTTCCAGCGGTATGAAGCCGCTGATACCGACCTCGTAGATACTCGGAGACAGGATGCCCGACTTGGAATAATCAAACTGCCAGCGCTTGGCGTCGAAGGGTTCGGGCGCCATGGCTGCCAGTACCGAGATGAACACCGAACTTTGCAGACTGTCGCGAAACGGCGGCATCTCTTGCTGCAAGGCACGTGTAAGCGTCAGGCCATACGCCGATGCCAATACCAGATTGCGCGTTACTTCGGCTTGGCCACGTTGCAACATGCGGGCGTCAAGGTCAGTCGAAAAATACACTTTGTTGGGCATGCGATTCTTGAGTGCCTGCAGCACCAACAACTTGTCATAGGTGTCCAGGCCGAGTACCCCGATGGCGCCGATGCCGCTTTTGCCGGCATTGCGGTAAGCCTTGTCCTGCATCGCGATGTGCTCGGCGAGGCGGCGCAAGTAATCCAGCTGTGAATTGCCGTCGGACTTTTCCAAAGGGCTGAGGTCGAAATCGGGTCTGGTGTTGTCGGTTTTCTTCTCGGTCTTGGCGATCGTGTCTTCCGGCAAATGGCCGTCGAGGCCGCGCAGGTAGCTGAAGCGCAGGACCCATGGGTCGACCCGGTCCATTCCCAGAGGGTCAAATGTAGGCCGTTCAGCAATTTTTTTGCGGAAACTCTGGATCAAGGCACGGCTGTAGAAACTGTCCCATTCCGAGATCAAGGCGATACGGTTGGCGTTGCGCCATTCACCCTCCGGAAAACACTTGTGTTCATCATCCGGCGTCTGGCAACGCGCGCCTGCCGTGGGGTCAACGTGGCGCAACTTCAACTCATCCAGAAGCAGGCGGGCCATCGTGGTGTCGTCGCTGATGGTGCGAATCAACTTGAGGCTGTTGAACGAGTGGGTGTCGGAATGTTTGGGCGCGCTGATCTGGCCTAACAGGAATTTTTTGTCGGCGGTTGCCAGCGGTGAATAGATCTCGATGCCCTTGGTCAGGTAATTCCAGAACACATAGTCATCCGGGAGGTTTTGTGCCTCCGCCTCTTGCGCATAAAACTGGCCCAGCATCGCCGAGTCAGCCGGGCCTATCACTTTGAGTACGCCGTTTTCCTTGCCCCCGATCGGTGCGGATCGAAGGTTTTCGAGTAAACCCAGTGGATTACGCTTAATGGCATTCTGTTTGAGCCATAGCAGGCGCACATGCTCCACAGGCGGCTGCTCTTCGTCGGTGGAGGGAGCCGGTTCCAGTGGGTCGGCTGCGAAATCCTCGTAGGGTACTTCGACCGCTTCCTTGCCGCTTGTCAGTGTCTGCAGGCTCGGGGCCATGGCCAGGCAACGTACATGCTGCTCGTCCTCAGGCACAAACCGAGCCCCCTTCAGCCCTGCGAGGATGGCATAGCGCATTCGCCGGCGCAGCTCGACAGCTTCGGCATAGGCGCCATCCTCCACCAGCGCAACCAGCAGTTGGGCCGGTTTTTCTGGGGAGGTGGCTGTGCAGGCGGGCTCAGGTTTTGGCTCTTGGTCCTTGATGCGTTTTCGATAGCGCTCCAATGCATCGAAGGGGTCTTGCCACAGGCGCGCCTCAATAGGCGTTTGCGGTTGGAACTGCGCACCGACCGGACGCGTTTCCACGAACGGTTCACGGATCAGCGCAAACGTTGAAATAACCAGGCTCAGAACCACTGCACCGCCAGGCAGCCATACGGAGTAGTTGCTAGTTGAATCCTTGTTCGTATCCATGGCGCAATACCCGAAACGGGTCGCTCTTTGCGCGAATGCGGGACCGGATCCAGATGCCGCGAGCGGCGGCGTGCACTACGTCGATGGGGTCGGCTGTGCGGAGCGGCGAAAATTTACCTGATTCACAAGAACTGGCAACTTGATTTTAGTTTGACGGAAAGAACAGGCAAGTTGTGAGTTAGGGAGGGCAACAACTTCCAGATGTTCGGTATGAACTTGTCAGGCGGCAGTCTATCGTGTATCGCCAGGGTTACAGATCAATCAGCATCGCGTCCGATAACTGCCATTGGCATCGCACCGTCAATGCGTCGATTGCTGCCCCGCTCACCGCACCGCGGTCATCCATGAAAGCGCTTGCTGGCAGGCATGTCAGGCCCTGACAGCAAGCGCTCTAGCGCAATGCCCTAGTGGCCCACCACCATGGCGGTGAACGGCGCTACATAAGCTTGCAAGGTCACCAGCCCCCCCACCAGTACCGCCAGTACGATCGAGTGGAAGAACACATAGCGCAGGATTTCGCCTTCATGCCCATACCAGCGGGTCGCGGTAGAGGCCACGACGATCGACTGCGCATCGACCATCTTGCCCATCACCCCGCCCGAACTGTTTGCCGCCGCCATCAGCACCGGGCTCAGCCCCAGCTGCTCCGCAGTCACCCGCTGCAGCCCGCCGAACAGCACGTTGGAGGCCGTGTCCGAGCCGGTCAGCGCCACGCCCAGCCAGCCGAGCAGGGTGCCGAACATCGGGTAGAAGATGCCCGTGGCGGCAAACGCCAGGCCCATGGTTGCGTCCAGCCCCGAGTAGCGGGTGAGGAAGCCCAGCGCCAGCATGGCGACGATAGTGATCAGCGAGTAGCGCACCACCCACAGCGTGCGTAGATATTGGCGCCCCAGCTCCAGAGGCGAGTACCCCATCAGCAGCCCACCGAGAATCGCCGCCAGGAAGATGCCGCTGCCGGTGGCGGTGAACCAGGTGAACTTGTACTGGGCATCTTCTTTCTTCGGCGTGGGCACCACGGGCGGTACTTTCTCGATCTGCTGGTGGATCGAGTCGAAGGTGAACACCGGGGCGAACACCGGGTTGCCTTCACGCATCGGCTTGCCCTGCGGGTCGAGCATGGCCGCGCCGCTGGCCGGGTCGAGCGCCGGGCGGGTGTCGAACAGGTTCTTGAAGCCGGCCGTGCCCCAGGCGAACACGAACACGGTGAGGATGATCCACGGCAACCAGGCCTTGAACACGCTGCGCTGGTCGCTCTGGGCAAAGGTGGTCGACGCGCCGGCCTTGCCGTCGTCCTCGACCTTGGAGTCGTCGACGCGCCCGGTGAGTGCCGCCGACGTGTGCACGCTGGCCGGCTTCCACACCCGCAGGAAAGCGGTCAGGCAGGCCATGGAAATCAGCGCGGCGATCACGTCCACCAGCATCGGCCCGTGGAAGTTCGACACGAGGAATTGCGGTACCGCGAACGTGACCCCGGCGACCAGGATCGCCGGCCACACCTCGAGCATCTTGCGCCAGCCGGCAAATGCCCATATCAGCCAGAACGGCACGATCACCGAGAAGAACGGCAGCTGCCGGCCAACCATGGCTGACAACTCCATTTCATCCAGCCCGGTGACTTTGGCCAGGGTGATGATCGGGGTGCCCAGCGCGCCGAACGCCACCGGTGCTGTGTTGGCGATCAAGGCAAGCCCCGACGCCGCCAGCGGCGAGAAGCCCAGGCCGATAAGGATTGCCCCGGTCACCGCCACGGGCGTACCGAAGCCCGCTGCGCCCTCGAAGAAGGCACCGAAGCAGAAGGCGATCAACAGCAGCTGCAGGCGGCGGTCGTCGGTGATGCGCGCCAGCGAGTCCTGCAGCACCTTGAACGAGCCGTTCTCGGTGGTCAGCCGGTGCAGGAAGATGATGTTCAACACGATCCAGCCGATCGGCAGCAGGCCGTTGGCGGCGCCGTACAAAGCAGCGGAGCCTGCCATGTTGGCCGGCATGCCGAAGGCGAAGATCGAGATCAGTAGCGCCGAGCCCAGGGCGAGCAGGGCGGCGATGTGCGCTTTGATATGGAAGAAGGCCAGTGCCGCCAGCATCACCACCACCGGCACCGCGGCCATGAATGTGGAGAGCACGGGGCTTGCGAACGGATCGTAGATTTGCTGCCAGACCATTTGCCACCTCGATTGTTGTTATTGAGGTATCGCGATTTTTGGGCAGACGGCATGCAGGGATGCCAGGGGGAGTATAGGAAGGATTCTTTCTCCTGTGCCGGCCTCTTCGCGGCTAAAGCCGCTCCTACAAGGGATGCAAATCTCCTGTAGGAGCGGCTTTAGCCGCGAAGAGGCCAGATCAGGCGCTACAAGGCCCGGGCCAGAAACTCGGCAGTACGACTATCGGCACACTCGGCCACCACCTCTGGCGTACCACTGACCACCACCTGACCGCCCGCATTCCCGGCCCCCGGCCCGATGTCGATTACCCAGTCACTCTGCGCCACGACGCGCATGTCATGTTCGACCACCACCACACTGTGCCCGGCCTCGACCAACCGGTTGAGCTGCACCAGCAAGCGGTCGATATCCTGCGGATGCAGCCCATTGGTAGGTTCATCCAGCACATACAAGGTCGCGCCACGGGCCACGCGCTGCAGCTCGGTAGCCAGCTTGATCCGTTGCGCCTCGCCACCGGACAGCTCGGTTGCCGGCTGCCCCAGGCGCAGGTAGCCCAGGCCGATGTCCTGCAGCACCTGCAGGCAGCGCCGCGCCGCTGGCTGCTCGGCGAACACTTCAAGCGCCTGCTCGACCGTCAGTTGCAGCACCTGGGCGATGTTCATGCCCTGCCAGCTCACCGCCAGGGTTTCGGGGTTGTAGCGTGCACCGTGGCAGGTCGGGCAGGGCGCGTAGACGCTGGGCATGAACAGCAGTTCGACGCTGACGAAGCCTTCGCCCTCGCAGTTGTCGCAACGGCCCTTGGCGACGTTGAACGAGAAACGCCCCGCATCGAAACCGCAGGCTTTGGCCTGCTCGGTGGCGGCGAACAGCTTGCGCACATGGTCGAACAACCCGGTGTAGGTGGCCAGGTTGGAGCGCGGCGTGCGGCCGATCGGCTTCTGGTCCACCTGCACCAGCCGCTTGATGCTGTCGAGCCCAGCAGTGACGCGCCCGGCGCTGAACTGCTCGGGCTCATCTTCCAGGCTTTGCTCTTCAGGTTCGGCCTTCTGTTCGGCATGACCGAGAAGGGCACCGACCAGCTCCAGCAAGGCCTGGCTGACCAGGCTCGACTTGCCCGAACCGGAAATGCCGGTGACCGACGTGAAGCAACCTAATGGAAAGCGGGCGCTGAGGTTGTCGAGGTTGTTGCGGGTGATGCCTTCCAGCGCCAGCCAGTCGTGCGGCTGGCGTGGTGTGCGCAGGTTGCGCTGCTGTTCGGTGAACAGGTAGGCGGCAGTGCGCGAAGCCTCGACCATTGCCAGGCCGGCCGGCGGGCCACTGTACAGCACCTGCCCGCCATGCTCGCCGGCCGCGGGGCCGACATCCACCAGCCAGTCGGCGCGGCGCATGGTGCCCAGGTCGTGCTCCACCACATACACCGAGTTGCCCGCCTGCTTGAGCCGCTGCAAGGCATCGAACAGCGCTTCGCTGTCAGCCGGGTGCAGGCCGGCGGAGGGCTCGTCGAGCACGTAGATCACGCCGAACAGCTGCGAATTGAGCTGAGTGGCCAGGCGCAGGCGCTGCAGTTCACCAAACGACAGCGTCGGCGTGCTGCGCTCCAGTGCCAGGTAGCCCAGGCCCAGGTCGATCAGGGTGTCGATACGCTCCAGCAGCTCGTTGGCGATGCGCTGTGCGGCCAGGCGCTTTTCCAGGGTCAGGTTGTCGTCATGCTGCTCCAGGTAGCCCGGCGCAGCCACCTGACGAAACACCTCGGCCAGCGCCTGCAACGGCAGCCGCGACAACTCGCCGATGTCGCGACCGGCGAAGGTCACGTCCAGCGCCGCACGCTTGAGCCGTTTGCCCTGGCACAACGGGCACGGGCTGGGGCGCATGTACTGCGACACCCGCTTGCGCATCTGCGCGCTCTGCGAGTGCATGAAGGTATGCAGCACGTAGCGCCGGGCGCCGCTGAAGGTACCCTGGTAGCTCGGTTCGAGCTTGCGCTTGAGCGCAGCGCGGGTCTGCGCCGGTGTCAGGCCGGCGTACACCGGCACGGTGGGTGTTTCTTCGGTGTAGAGAATCCAGTCGCGTTGCTCCTGTGGCAGGTCGCGCCAGGGGATGTCGACGTCATAGCCGAGGGTCACCAGGATGTCGCGTTGGTTCTGCCCTTGCCAGGCCATTGGCCAGGCCGCCACGGCGCGTTCGCGGATAGTCAGCGACGAGTCGGGGACCATGGTCGCCTCGGTCACTTCATAGACCCGCCCCAGCCCATGGCACTCCGGGCAGGCGCCCTGCGGGGTGTTGGGCGAGAAGTCCTCGGCATACAGCATCGGCTGCCCGGCCGGGTAGCTGCCGGCGCGGGAGTAGAGCATGCGGATCGAGCTGGACAGGGTGGTGACGCTGCCCACCGACGAGCGCGCGCTGGGCGTGCCGCGTTGCTGCTGCAGCGCCACGGCCGGGGGCAGGCCTTCGATGGCATCGACGTCCGGCACGCCGACCTGGTCGATCAGGCGCCGGGCATAGGGCGCGACCGATTCGAAGTAGCGGCGTTGGGCTTCGGCGTAGAGGGTGGAGAAGGCCAGCGAGGACTTGCCCGAGCCTGACACCCCGGTGAATACCACCAAGGCGTCGCGGGGGATATCGACGTCGATGTTCTTGAGGTTGTGCTCGCGGGCGCCACGGACGCGGATGAAACCGGTGGGGGTGGTGGGGCGTGGCGGCATGGCGCTGTCCTTGGCGTTTTGGAACGCTCAAGTTAACAGCATTTCCAATGGCAGGGGCGCTTGCGCGGGTGGTTCTGGGTAGACTGTGCCTTTTTCAAGGAGCACTGCCCCCGCATGAAGCCTTTTGTAACTCGCTTGTCGCGCTACCTTGGTTTTACCTCCCTTGCCATCGCCGTAGTCGGTGTGCTGTTCTCGCTTTATGTCGCCGTCGATTCAGGCGGCTATGTGCCTTTTCTGGGCAGCGACCCGGCCATGTGGGGCCTGGCGTTCTTCTGGCTGACCAACGTGATCACTCTGGTGCTGAATGCCGCGGTGTGGCTGTGCGGGCGCCGACCTGCCTGGTTCAGTTGGACCATTGCGGCGCAGATGCTGTTGGCGATCGGGTTGCTGTTCGTGGAGGGTTGAGCGCTTTGCAAATGCTGAAGATCGACTTCGCACTCAAGCCACTTCAAAGTGTTGGCCAACTTACTGCACTTTGTTTTTCGCGAAATGACTGCTCATTGACGTCATCTTAGAGAGAGGGAGTCTAAAGCCTGATCCCAAATTCTCATGAATTCTATTTCTGCAAGCGGTTTGCTCCCCGGGTTGTCAGAAAAGCCTGGTTTGCTCGCCGGTTTAAATTTGGATATGTAGCTATAGTCCAAGCCCAGGCGAAGCTCGGGGTTGTCATTGCTGAAAGGTATCCCTGGATAGTGTTGACTGTGATTGTAAGGGTACTTGCTCAGTACCGTCACCTGTTTATTCCGGAAGAGGTTTGAAACTGTCCAGGAGCTTATCCCAAAAGGCCAGTGCCTCATCATTTGATTTGAAGTTGCTTCCATTTTCATGAGTGCCTAGTTCAATGGCGATATAGGGCCGTGTGTTGGACTCCAATGTGCCGCCGTGCTCAAATTGGAAGGCATAAAATGTTTTGCCTTCTATTGTGGCGCTAACAGCTATCTCTTCGCCCTCGATGCCGCCGGCCATTCGTTTGTTCATGCGTAGCGTCTGCAGGTGGGCGTTAATTGATAGTTCGCCTACTACAGGGTCATATTTTCTATTATGAAATCGCTCAAGAAGACTCGATTCTTTCTCGGTAATGCTTCGTGTAAGAAGGCTTACATAGTTTCCAGTGTGTCCTTCAATCTGAGCACCCATATATATCGACTCGAAAAATTGATCATTTGGGAGGGTGGAGTAACCAGCCTCCAGAGCGAATGCGCCGTGTGGAGGTTCTGCCTCAGGACGCCTGGAATAGATAGAGTTGCTCAGTTTGCGCAGGTTTTCCACAGCTTCAGGCACACCCTTTGGGGTGACGCGCTTAATCATCATTCGATAGAGTGCATTTCTGTTTGTAAGGAAATAAGAATCGAGGGTGTACAAGCTGGTAAGGCGCGACAGCAATAAAATACTGCCATTGGCGAGCGGGATTGTTTTTTCGTATTTGCTGCTTGTTCCGCGAGCAACACCTCTTTGCAAATCGTTAATCTGACGCTCTATGGTCAGGGGTAAATCGGATTGTCCGTTCTGACTTAGGAATTCTATTTTCTCGTCGAATATTTTGTAGTCGATCAAGACCTCCGAGTTTCGAGGAAGTGATAGTTGAAAACGTCCCATGTAGAAGGTGCGCCATTTAACGTTTTCCATGAGGGTTTCCCCTGTGGCATAGGCTTTCATGGTGAATGGGGTGAAGAGCAATCCGATCAAGAAGCTATACGTCGTGCGCGAAATTGGAAACACACCTGGTCGTCCTTTTTTATGCAGTGGGTGGCTGATGTTTTTAGCGACTCGACACTGAATGGCTGCAGATTCATTGATGCCTGCAGACACCCAGCGCGATGTTCAGAAGCTACTCCGGGAGAGGCTTGAAGCTTTCTATCACTCGATCCCAGAACGCGAGTGCATCTTCATCCGATTTGAAATTGCTGCCTTCCTCGTGCGTGCCTAGCTCAATGGCAATGTAGGGACGCGTGTTGGACTCCAAGGTTCCTTCATACTCGAATTGAAATGCATAGAATCGCTTTCCATCGATAGATGCGCTGATCGCTATCTCCTCGCCGCTCATATCGCCAATGATTCTCTTTCGTTTGCGTAGCGTATGCATCTGGCCTGAGTTGGCCAGTTCGCTCAGAGCGCTGTCGTATTGCCAATCATCAAAGCGCTGTAAAAGAGTGGGTTCTTTTTCCAGAATACCTTTGGTAAGAAGGCTTATGTAGGTGCCAGAATGCCCTGAAATCTGGGCGCCCATGTAGATGGACTCAAAAAATTTGTCATCGGGTAGTGTCGTATAGCCAGCTTCAATGGCAAAGCCTCCTGGCGGAGGGGCGTCGCTTGGGCGCCTGAAGTAAATAGCATTGCTTAGCATGCGCATTTTCTCAATGCCGCCGGGCACGCTCTTTTCGGTTAACGTTTTTGCCATCAGGTGATAAAGCGTATTTTTACTGGTGAGCAAAAAGACATTGAACGTGTAAAAGTCGCCCAGTCGAGACAGCAGTAGTACACTACCATTGTCAAACGGTATTGTTTTTTCGTAACGACTGCTAGTGTCTCGAGCAATGCCTTTTTTTAATTCTTCGGTTTTTTCGGTCACCTGGCTTGCGAGATCAGCACGCCCATTCTTGCTGATTAGTTCAAGCTTCTCATTAAAAAGCTTGTAGTCTGCTGATATTTCTGAGTTTTTCGGCAGTGAAATTGCAAAGCGACCAAAGTAGTGGGAGGGCCAATTGATTTCATTCATTGCATTGCCTTTTATAGTGTCTGCTGCCGAAACGGTGGCGTGGAGCACCCAAAGGACAAATAGCATTATAAAAGCCTTGTGAGTACTGCGCATTTATTGCCCTCAGTCGCTTTTTAGCCCATTATCTGTCAAGCTATATAGGGTTGCAAATTGGGTGGGCCCAAATTTGTCTATATAGGCATCTTGGTGCTTGTAGCCTGTTACATCATGGTCGCCTGGTTTGCAGTAAATCGCTAGGCTCATCTGGGTTAGAGAATTCAGGGCCGCCCGCTGGTTTCTGTCTGGAAGTGAGCTGACTTATCGTTGTTTTCTGGCCTTGGTGTTCGTAAACTGCCCAAGGCCATCTAGGAGAAAGTGACATGCAGTAATTTTTTTGCACTAATATTCTATGCGGAAATAGAACTGATAGATGCTACTTTTGAAAATAACCTAGCTTCAGGGGGCGGGCTCCAAGCTGTTTACCACGCGATCCCAGAATGCAAGTGCCTCTTCGCTTGATTTAAAATCGCTACCCACCTCATGCGTTCCCAACTCCAAAGCCAAATAAGGCAAGGTATTTGACTTTACCGTGCCTTGGTACTCAAGTTGAAAGTTGTAAAATTGCTTGCCGTCGACCTCGGTCATGATTGCAATTTCTTGCGCAGGCAGTGCTCCAATCATTCGGTTTTGTTTGCGCAAGGTCTTTGAGTTGCTAATAAGCTCTGAGATCTGACCGCTAATTCCGCTAGTGTGCTGTTTGTCAAAACGAGCAAAGAGAGGCTCTTCTAGTTGGCTGACACGTTGTGTGAGAAGGCTGACGTATGTACCCGGATGGCCGGCAATTTGTGAACCCATATAAACTGACTCTGCAGGTTGCTGGGGAGAAAATTTTAAGTATCCTGCTTCGATAGCAAACGCTCCTGCAGGAGGGGCGTCCTGTGGTGACCTGAACTTAATGGCATTGTTTATCAATTTCATTTTTTCAATAGCCCCTTCGTAATCTGCTTCATTTAAGGCGCTTACGGTCATGCGATACAGTGTGTTTTTGTTGGTCAAGAAAAAACAGTTGAATGTATATAGCTTCTCGAGTTTTGATATGATCAAAACACTTTCGTTTTCAAGTGTGATTGTTTTCTCGTAACGACTGTAGGTGCCTCGAGCTTTGCCTTGTTTAAGCTGCTCAATTAGCTCGGCAGTTTTTGTGTTGATATCCTTTTTTCCATTTTTGCTGATGAGGTCTATTTTTTCATTATATATTTTAAAGTAGGCAGAGTCTTCTGAGTTTTTGGGTAAGTCGAGCTTGAATCGACCGTAGTAACGAGTTTGCCAATCGGAATCGCGCATGTTCTTTTCCTGGGGTAGCTGAGCTGTGGAGTGTTGAGCGTAAAGCAAAGTTGTTAGCAGTATGAGTGCTATATTTGCAGCGCTGGTTATTCTTCTTTTCATTTTTCGTTCGCTGTCAAGTCTGAGGTGCGGAGAGCCTAATTAGCCCGTAGAGCGTGGCAAAAGTAGAGCGCCCGTATTTATCGTTGTAAGCGTCTTGGTGTTTGTATCCGACGGTGCAGTTATATTTTCCAATCCTGCAGTGGTTGTTAAGAAGCCCATTGTTTTGCCCATGAGCAAAGGCTCCGAGTACGCCGACCTTTCCCCGAGGCGAAGCCGATGAGTATACGGGTACTGTTCCGTCGCCAGCGTGAGTCGGCTCACTTACCTCAAGCTCATACTGACCATTAAGACTGATGCAGGCATCGAGATTATCGCTTGTCAACGTGGCATTTTGAACGTCAAGGCCGTCAAGGCTCGCAGCAGACCAATCCAAATTCCCCCATGTGAATAGGCCTTCAGACTTGGCCTCTGCTGAATAATGCACGTAAGTACTAGTGTGGTACTTGCCCTCAATATCACTATGGAATCCTTTCACTGAGTCTATAGTTTGGTGAAATAGATCGCGAAGTTTATTGCCGCTTTGGTGAAAGCCTTCGTCTTCATCATTGCTAAACTTTGGTGTAATTATATTGGCTGGATCCATTAGTTTGTTATTGCTTTCAGGGATGAGAGCCCACCATCGATCTGATTTATAAATCTCTTCATACGGGCATTTTTTTGGAAGGCCCAATGTTTTCTTGCCGGTTTTCAAATCCCTCGCAAACAACCATGGCTGAGCATTGTTATAATCACGTGTCGGCAGTAACTCAAGAGGGCCCGGAGCAAACGCCATTACAGCGACTCCGTCTGCACCATCTCTTCCTAAGATTTTCTTTTCCGCAAAAGCCTCGAAGCCAGCGCGAACGCGCTTATAGCTGGCTGGTGCGCCTGTCGCTGGCATTGCGCCGTGAATAATGCCGTAGGCGTTTTCAAATCCGTGACATGCTACAATTGCTCGTGCAACCAATCCGCCCATGGAATGCGTAACGATGATTACCTTCTCGGCCTTTCCTTTGTAATGGGGTATTACCGTCTTGTTTATGTAATTGATAATGTCTTCAGCCGAATCTCTGTTTGATTGTAGCCAGTTGTACCCGGCTGCCCAGACTTCATATTGCGTATCAGCGGCTTCTGTTAGACCGCTGGCTTTTCCAAGTGAGCTTAAACTTGGGTTTTCCTCCCAGTCTCCCCAGTCACAAGGTTCCTGCTCTATTCGTTCTTTCCAATCACCTTGCGGCTCATTATTGATGATGATGCTATTCATCTGGTGCTGCATCGTGCCCATGATCGGATGATAAGCCGTCCTCATTAGCGAGCCCCATTTGCGTTTCTTGATTTCTTCTTTGGTTAACCCGCTACCTGCAGTATCCAATTCTCCATCTTCATATATGCCAACTACTCCGGGAGTAGAGTCCAGTTCGGCTTGACGCTGCTTGGAGGATTTAAACCAGCTTCCCAGAAGTAGTCCGACTACTTTGAATTTAGGTAGGACGCCATCTAAATTAGGGGCGATCCAGACGGGCTTCTTGGTCTGCATATTCATGAGGTGAGTGCCCATAATGCCTGGGATAAAGATGATCGGAATCACTTTTTCACGTTTGCACGATAGGCATTTTTCAATCGATTCACTCGATGAGGAAAGTGTGGTACTGGCCGTCAGCATTCCATCCTCGTCGTATTCTTGAGGTAGGTGCAACGCGGCATCTTTAGGTGTCGAGGTTTTAGTTCCCATGGCGAGATCCCTTATTTCCAGCTGTGGATGCACGAGGCTTAGCGGAATCACTCATCATGCATCCCCCAATACTTTGATCTTCATGAACTCAGCAATCTGACTCTGCTGCACAGGAATCTTCCCGGCCGCATCCGACACATACTGCATCACGCTGCCATCAGCCCTGGTCACCTCAACCTTCACCCCCGGCGCGGGCTCCCCGGTGCTGAGCTTCTTGATCACATACGGGTCGGCAAAGTCGGTCTTGGGCATTTCATTGAAGCTGTGCGACAGGCTGGTGCCGCCGCTGAAGACCTTTTTTGCCCCTTTGACATCAATGGTTCCTGGCGCATGGATTTCGATGTTGCCGCCCTTGATACGGATGTAACCGCCACCGCTGGTCAGCAAAATCCCATCCTTGGCAGCAATCTCGATACCGGCAGCGGTCGAACTGAGCTTCATGTTCTGCAACGAGGTCAGCAGCATCTCGTCGTTCTGCGCCTGCAATTCCACCTTGCCCTTGGCCGCAAACAGCTTGGCCCCGGCGTTCTGCGCAAACAGGCTGATGCTCTGCACCACGCTGGCCAGCAACGACTTGCCGCTGGCAATGCTGACATCCTCGCCGGTACTCACGGTCAGGTGCTTGCCGCTGTGCAGGTGGGTGTTCTGCGGCGTGGCGGTGGCGATGTCGGCCGGGGAAGAAGCGATCAGCAGCGGCTTCTGATACCCCGGCGTCTTGCCGCGGCCGCCACTGCGAATGGCCCAGGCGGTGTCACCGCCGTTGCGTTGCTGTTCGCTCGGGCCTTGGCTCGGGCTGCTGTTGTCGCTGCCGTAAGTGACGTCGGCGTCGGCGTTGAGCTGGGTCAGGCTGTCCAGGCCAGCTTGCAGGGCGTCGGCGTTGTGCTGCTTGGCGGTATCGGACAGGGTCTTGAGCCGTTGCTCGCTGTTCTGCAACTGCTGCTGGGCTTCACTGACATCGAGCTGGGCGCCCTGGGCGTTGCTGCGTTTCCAAGTGCTCAGGTACAGGCCTTGCTGGGCGCGCAGGGCGCCATAGGCGTCGGTGCGCAGCTCGAAGCCGCTGCCGCGCAGGGCGCCGCGGTTGTTGCCGCGCTGGTCGATCAGGTAGCCGAGGTTGAGCTGGGTGTGGCCGTGGCTGCTGTGGATCTGCGTGCGCACCTGGCCGGTGGAGTCGTCCATCACCCACTGGTTGAAGCCGCCGCCGCCGATTTCCTTGCTCTTGTAGCCGCTCATCAAACCGCTGGAGTGCCA
>NZ_JBIVHW010000018.1:0-93500 GCF_044749405.1 Pseudomonas sp. NPDC089422 | reverse complement strand
GCCAGCGAGCCGGTGATACGTGCGGTCACGGCATTGGTCCACAGGTGCGGGCTGTAGGCGATCCAGACTTCCTTGGCGCTGGCCTCGCAGGTGTCTGCCCAGACCCAGCCCATCGCCCGGCCGGACAAGTAGCGGTCGCGCCGCTGGTAGTGCTCCAGGCACCGGTAGCGCAATTCCTTGTACTGCCCTTCACCGTCGTATTCGTGGATGACCAGTTTTTCGCCCTGGGTGCCTTTCATGAACACGTAGACGTAACCAGGACGCAGGGCGCGCAAGGTGTAGGCGGAGTGCTGCAGCGCAGGGAAGCCTTGCTCCAAGGCAAAGCCGGAATCGGTGTAGCGACAGGACGGGGCATTCCCGGTGCGTGGCACGATGGCGTAGCGCACCGGCAGGATCGGTACCCGTGCACTGCAGGCAGGGGGCGATGCGGCGCGGCTCACGGAGGCGTCAGTCATGGGCGTTTTCCTCGCTGTGAATGAGTGCTTGCAGCTCGCGAAGGCGGCCTTGCGGTGACTCTTCGAGGTTGCTGTAGATAGCCTCGGCCCGCGCATCAGTCATCAGCCACCTGTGTTCTGCGACCAGGCGAATGAAATCACCGGCAACGGTCTCGTCGCTGAAGTTGAGTGCATCCAGTTGCGGTAACAGGGCTGCGATCCATTCACGGATCTCCGCCAGCGTGCGATCGGAAAGAGCCGGCGTGGCCAGCAGTTCGTGGGCAAGGCTGAGCATGAAGTGTTCGTGCAAGCCCGATTGCAGCCGGCCAAGCTCGTGCGCTTGCAGGGACAGCAGCAGCGCTGACCTCGAACGCGCTGTGGTCGGACTGTTCTCAAGCGTCTTCCACTCATGCACAGGCCCCCAGTCGACTCGCCACGCCAAGCGCGACACCGGGCCCAACCAGGCCGCTCGATTGGCCTCATCCAATGCCTCCAGCCAGGCGCTCAGGTGATTGGGCGTTATGTGGTGGGTGGCCACCCCCAGATCCGGCATGGTGAACTGCACCAGGCTGTGGAAATGGTCGGAAAGCTCATCGACGCTGACCTCTGCATCCAGAGCGATGGCGCCGCCAATGGGCATCCAGGCAGTGACGGCATGACGAAGCAGTTCTGGCGCATCGCTGACGTCCACCAGCAATGGGCCGAACTCGTATTCCTCATCCATGACGCTGCGTTTCCAGGGCCAGGCGTGAGGAGGGCAGTCGGTCACGGCATCGATCAGCTCCAGCACTGATGGCGCGTAGGGGGGCACGACTTCGCCTTGTGGTGAAATGGAGGCAGGATGGACAGCTGAATGTTCCAGCTCTCGACTGAGTAGCAAGAGAAAGCGCAAGTCACTGGCAAAGTGGAGGTCGGGCATAGGCGCTGAAGATGAACCCGTCATGCGGCAGGTGCTCCTATGCAGTTGCAGTCAGGCAGTGCGCACGTTCCGTCGGGACGCCGCCCGCACTGCCGATCCAGGGGGGCTCCGCTGACGGGCGCGCCATTGAGGGTGAAGGAATGAGTGGAGCCACCCAGTGTTTGGTGCACCGCTCCGTTGAGGCGTATCGTCGGGCTGTCCAGCGTGATGCCGGACTCATCGATTCGGATGGCGCCACCTGGGCCTTGGATAACCACTGTTTCAGCCGCCCGCAGGTCATAACGCCGGGTGCGCCTGCGGATCTCCGTCCTGGCCTCCAGTTCCGCATGCCCTTCGATCTGTTGCTCGAGATTGCCGCCAACCTGGATCTGATAGTTGGCGGTGATCTTGTCATGGCGATGGTTACCTACAGTTTCGAAACGGTCCTTGGCGATATTGACCCTCTGGTTGCGGCCAACATGGAGGAAGTCGTCATGGCCAATGGTGACGCGTTCATCGTTACCGACGGTTTCGCTGCGGTCATGGCCAATGGAAATCGTTTCATCGTGGTCTATCTGCTCGGTACGGTCATTGCCTATCAGCGTGGTCTCATCGTGCTTGACCACATTGTTCTGGTCCCGCTCGGCATGGATGAACACCTCCTGCCGGCCCAGCTCATCCTCGAATCGCAACTCGTTGTAACCATCGCCCTTGTGGGGCTGGCTCTTGATGGTCATGCGGGTCTTGTGTTGCGGCAGGTCGTATGGCGGCAGCTGGTTGCCGCAGTAGGTGCGGCCGGTGATGATCGGCTGGTCGGGGTCACCGTTTACGTACTGGACGATTACCTCTTGACCGATGCGCGGGATGGCCATCGAGCCCCAGCTGCCGCCGGCCCAGCCTTGTGAAACACGTACCCAGCACGAACTGGACGCGTTGCTCTTGCTCTCACGGTCCCAGGGAAAGCTGACCTTGACCCGGCCCCACGGGTCGCAAAAGATCTCCTCGCCAGGCGGGCCGACCACCGTGGCCATGTGCGGGCCGTCGACACGCGGTCGGGGCAAGGGCGCCGGCCGCCATTCGGCCATGCCGGGGACCAGTACCGCATTTTGCACGTAATGGCTGCCTTGTTTGGCGTTGACGGCGCCTTTCTGCAGGCTGGTGGGCTGGCTACCCTCGTGGTGGGCGCTGATCACCCGCCAGAGCACATTGAGGTTTTTGCGCGGGTGGCCGGTGAGGGTGAAGGCCTGGCCTGGTTGCAGGCGTACGTCGTCGCCTGTGACTTCGGCAATGCGGGCGTCATGGCGCAAGCCGGTCAAACGGGTCTGGGTGAAAGGGATGCCAACCGCTTCGCGCTTGTAGCGACCGGGGTAGTCGAAGCGCTCGTAATCCACTGACTGATGCACTTCGCCCTTGGCGCTGGCTTGCTGATCCAGGCGATAGGCCGGGTGGGTGAAGGTGTAGTCACGTTGAGCCTGGCGCGCAGTGCGGACGTTCTCGCTGTAGTGGAAGCACCGCAGGCAAGGCTGCGCCTGATCGCCACCGCTGTTGACGTGGTACAGCACAGGGGCGGGGTGGCTTGCATCCTCCGCTTCGTAGGACCGTTGGTGCCTGCTCTTCGCCTGAATGGGGCCCTGTCTGATCAGCCCCAGTAATAACAAGCGGTCGGTGATGAGCAGCGTGTGCTGATTGGGGGTGTGTTCGAAGCTGTAGACGAGGCCTTCTTCAGCGGCGAGGCGGGCGATGAAGTCGAGGTCGGTCTCGCCAGCCTGAACGCAGAATTCGCGGACCTGGTGCTCACGGTTGGTGCTGAGTTCGAAGCGCAGGATGCGCTGGCGCTGGAGCATCAATTTGAGAATCTGCGGCACGGTTTTCTGCTGGAAGATGCGCCAGTTAGAGCGCAGCCCGGCGCGGGCCAGCTGCGGTTCGACCAGCGCGTGGTAACGGGTGCCGTGGAAGCCGCTGTCGCCCTGGCGGAAGCGGCTGACCAGGCCATGTACGTAGCGCACCGGGCGGCCTGCGTCCCAGATGGTGAACAAGGCGGGCTTGTCGAGCAGTTGGGCGAAGTCGATGTCGTCGTAGAAGCTGGTGAGCTCCAATTGCAACTGGAAGGGTGTGCTGATGGCCTCCTTGAGCTCGAATGACATCACTTCGAGTTTGGTATCAGCCGCCAGGGGCTGGAAGCTGTAACGCAGATTCGATTGGCTAGGCATGAGAAATCCTTATCCGCCGTCTCTGAAGGCAGAATGCCCGGGCGGAAGAGTCCACCCGGTGCATTTTTGAATATCAGGCAGCAGGCGCTCGCCAGTCATCTGAGCTTTCAGTGTTTGCAATATCGTGGGCCCAGGTAATCTTCCGATAGGCCAGCGAGACCTCGATCAATTGCGTGTAGTTTTCGTTGTCCTTGTCTTGAGCATGGGGGAGTACTGTGAGGATGTTGACGATGGTGGCGTCTTCGAGTTTGGTGGTGAAAAAATGCTCTTGCTTGCCCTGCGCTGAAGTTCGATACCAATTAATTTCGACTTTGGTGAGCATTTCTCCAGTTGCCAGTGCTTGATAGAGGAGCGGTATCGCCTTGTTAAGCGCACAGACGAAGGTCAAGGGCTTATGCACCCGTTGCCCGGTCGGTTGGCCGCTCTGTGGGTCCGTTGGCGTAGAAACTTCGTGTTTGATTTCCTGTACCAGAATCTCGTCTTCGTGGCCTTCGACATAAACATTGCCGACCGAGTCGGAGGTGAAGGCGCCAGCGGTAATGTCCCCCTGTTTCAGACCTTCGATCTTGATGTAAGCGGGTGTTGGCATGGCAGTTTCTCCTGCATCCAAGTGGATAAAACACGCGCACCACAGGTGGCGTGGCCATCGGTAGCGATGGGCTTGTCAGTGAGGCTGGGGCCTCGTCAGTTCGTTGAAAGCGTTCACTGCTGCAGAATGCCGTTCAGCGACTCCAGCACTTCCGTGGTCAGCAGGTGCAGGTGATAGCTGTAAACCCCGTACACCCCTGCCATGGCCGCGGCGCTGATCAGCAGAGGGCTCCACCATGGCCACTGCCGGTGCATGCGGAAGTCGCTGGGAGCGACATTGCTCAGTGGATCGCAGACCTGTTCCGGGACCGGACCACGCACTTCGCGGATTAGCGTGTGGATCTGCTGGAGCAGGGCGTTCACCGCCTCATCGCCATTGGGTGCCAGGCCGTATTTGCCTTTGAGGCCGAGGCACAGGCAGAGGTACAGAAACTCCAGCACGTCGATATAGCGCTGGGGCTCCTGCATCAGGCGTGACAGCACCGTGTAAATCTTCTCCCCGCCCCAGGTCTCATGATGAAAAATGCTCAGCAGCGACTCTTGGCTCCAGCAAGAGTTTCTGCCCCAAGGTCGACTCATCGCGGCCTCGTCCAGGTACAGGCACAGGGCATAGGAATAGGCCAGCAGTTGCGCGGATTCATATCCGCGCTGGCGCATTTCCTCGACGATGTTGTCGACCTGGGTGCGCACCTGATGGTGCACGTCCTGGATGTTGGGCAGGCTGTCCAGGGTGCGCAGGCGCATCACCAGGCCGAACAGCGGCATCGCCGCATCGATCATGGGGTTCTGGAAGGTGCCGCGCAGCTGGAAATCCGGGTCTGCCGGGTAGCCTGCGCAAGCGGTTTCGGCATCAGCATCTTCAGCCCCGTATTTTGAAGGTTGAAGCGCCGTCTCCAGCGGTTCACGTTTCGTTGGCGGTGTATCAACAGCCTTGCTGCCGGACGCATCCATTTCATTCACTCCTGATCGCCCAGAATTGCAATTCAAGGCCCGGGATTTTCCCGGCGATGTGGATGCCAAACCCGTGGCTGTCCTTCATGGGGGCCCACGCCGGGCTGCGCCGGTCCAGCTCGAAATAGCTGAAACCGGCATGGAAGGGCAGGTCGCGTGGCGCCACGGGCAACGCCACCAGCGCAATGCCCGGCAAGTGATGCAGGACCATTTCGTTCATCGCTTCCAGCGCGCTGACCTTGACCGTGTGTACGAAGGTCTGACGCAACGATTCGACGGGCTGGTTGGCGCGCACCGCGAGGATGAAGTCGGCCTCGTCGATCAGGTGGCGATCTTCCAGGGTCGTAGTCATCACACCCCAATCGAGGGTCCGCAGCGGCAACGACACCGCCCGCGGCTGCAGCACCGTGCTTAGGGCGCGGCGCAGTGTGTCTTCCAGTGGCTTGAAGGAAGTACGCAGGGCGTTGTGGTGATACGCCGGATACTCCTGCGGCAGGCGGTTCTCGTCGGTGAAGGTCACCAGTTCACCGCAGGCCTGGCTCATGCAGAGATAGAGTTGTTCTGGGTGGGTCTGCGGTTGCCGGGCCAGATGGGCGAAGCAGGGCCACCAGCGATTCAGGGCCTGCAACAGGTTGAAGTCACGGATATCGGCGATACCGGACTGCCCTGACGAGCCGATACGCGCCGCCAGGTTGCGCCCACGTTCGCGCACGCTATTGCTGATCTCTTCAAGAAAGCGCTGCAGCGCCGGCACTGCCCGTACCGACACGCTGGTGGGGTAGAACGATTCGTCCAGCTGCAGGCTGCCATCGGGGCGACGCTCGAGGATTCTTGCCAGGGCGAGGCGGGTATAGGCACTGCTGTCTTCGCGTTGCCGCCGCAGTTGCAGGTTCGGCACGGCGAGGTCCACCTGCACCAGGTCGCCATCGGCAGTGTGGGTGTCCTTGACTTCCTGGGCATGCGCGACATAACGCAGGTTTGCCACGCTGTCCGGCCAGCTCACTTCACGGCCGCCGTCGGTGCGCAGCGGCAGGCACAGGTAGATCTCGCTGTTCTGCGCGCCATCGTCGCTGATCTCCAGCGGTGGCGGTGGGGGCAGGTCGCCAGGGATATCGAAGACGGTCCCGTCGGGCATGATGCCCTTGGCCCGAGTGATGGCGACCTTGCCAAGGCTCAGGTATTCATCGTTCAACTGCAGTTCGCTGAAACCATAGAACGCCGCATTCAGGCTGCTCAGGCGCTGATGCAGCGCTGCCTCGCTGGCCCGGGCTGCTTGCTGGAAATGCTGCGGTTTGACGAACAGGCCTTCAGGCCATAGCACAGGGTTACGTGAACTCATGGGCACTCCATGTCAGGGATGAGGGGGTTGCGGGCCGGCTGATCGATCATCGGTCCTCTTCCTTGAGTTCGATTTGCGCGTCATGGACTTGCAGCGAGAGCACCACCCGGCGGCCGCGCGGGGCAATGCGCAGTACCTGCTGCCAGGTTGCGCTCTCCAGGCTGCGGTAGTCGGCAATCACTGCAATGAAGCGAGTGTCGTCATGGAGGGATTCGAATGGCACAAACTTGAACTGGCCAGGCGCCAGCAGGTAATCGTCATCGCGGATGTAGGTGCTGCGCAGCGCTTTGGCTGGGTCCAGCGCCAGTTGCTGGTAAACGCTGTTGAGCAGCAGCGAGTCGTCCCGCAGTTGCAGGACCTTGACGGCGATGGGGCTGGCGAGCTGGGGGCCTTGGCTAGGCGTTGCATCGGGCCGTTCAAGCGCTGTTGTGGGTACCTGGTAGTCCCCGAGCGCACTCTCATCGGCGTGTGCCGAATCGGGATACTGCGCTTGCAGGTAGCTGAACAGGCTGGCGACCTTTTCGGTGAGTGCATGTGGGTCGTCTGCACTCAGGCTGACCGTGTAAGGGCCAGGTTTGAGTTCGCCTGGTGCTGTATCAGCGGTTTCGCCGCTGTCGGCAACACCATTCAGCGTAGGGCTGACATGGATGCTGATGGCAAGCTCGGTCGGCACATCTTCCGGGGCGCCCACGGGGATAGAAGGGTCTTTCAGCACCTGGACTATCTTGCCCAGGGCAGTGCAGCCGGCGGTGGTGGTGAGCACTAGCAACAGTGAAGCGCAAAGCATCAGGCGTGGAAGCATGATCACGGTCCTGTAATCAGATCTTGCAGGGGGTTCTGGTCCGCAGGGCAAGCCTGTAACCTCGCATCGAGGGCAGCCAAGGGGTCGCGCCCGGGGACCGGGTCGAATGCCGAGCACACATCCGTAGCGACAAGGGGTGGCAAGGAATCGATGGCGTTGTCTCGCGGGTGAGACGAGGCGCTCGCCTCCAGGGCTTCGTGCACGCCCTGCCGAGGCACGAAGACTTCCTCCAGAGAGCACCTGGATGCTTGTTCCGGCTGCAGATCGACCCGAAGCCGGTAGGCGCCGACCCGCAGCATGTCGCCATCCTTGAGGCGCATGGGTGGGCGGTTCCCAAGACAGCGTGTGCTGTCATTCAGGAACGTCTGGGAGCTGCGGTCGATGGCGCAGAAGCCGCCTTCCTTCCAGCGGATCTCGCAGTGGATGGGCTGCACCTTCAGGTTCCTGTCGATCAACAGCCAGTCCGCACCCAGGCTGCCGAGGGTGCCGCCACTGCGGCCGAAGCGGTGCTGGCGATTGACGCCGTGTGGCAGCTGTTCGAGGTTGCTGACGTGCAGGGTCAAAGCGCTCATGCCCGCCCCCTGAACCGCACCACCGGGCTGCACATTCCGTGACGGTCATCGATGAAGCTGGTCCAGCCCAGATAGGCACCCTGGCTGCTATGCAGGCTGAACGGCGTCAGTGCGTTGCGCTTGAGGCGCAGTTCGAGGTCATACGCCAGCCCATCCCGCAGAAGCACATCGATCAGTGCACGCAAACGGCCGAAGTTGATGCCACTGGGCAGCAGGTCGCGAAACTGCGCATGGTCAAGCTCGCTGATCACGATCGTGAACTTGCTGCTGCGGGTTCGCGTTCGGCTGCCAACCATGAAGTTGCTGCCCAGTTCGCCGTTGGCCCGGCCGAGTCGCACCCGCTGACGGGCAGCGGTGGGCACCGAGCGCGTTTCGAACTCGCGGATGTGTACCTGAGCAAGGTCGAAGCAGTGGCCAATGATGCCGGCCACGGTGCCCGGTGAACGGCTGCGGCTGGCGATCACACCGGCGAAACTGAGCAGGCGGCTCCAGGGCAGCGCGGTGTCGCCGCGCAGCTGCCGATCATTGAGGCCGATCAGCGAGAAGACGTATTGGGAAAACTGGTCGTTGGCGCCGGGTTGAAAGCGAATGTAGTAACGGTACTTGCGCCAGGCGCGGTGCAGCAGGCTGAGCAGGTAATGGTTGAAAAAATCGAGGAATGCCGGGCGCACACCAATACCTTGGGCATGTTCATGGGCGATCTGCTCCAGGTAGTAGGTAGGCAGCGGCGAGTCGCTGCCGTGCAGCCCCATGAAGGTGGTGCAGATTCGGTAGCGGGCATCATGGCCAGGCATTTGCCTGGCACTCAGCACATCGCTGGCGGGAAAGCGCAGCCGTGGATCGCAGCCCAGGCGTACCCGCAAGCGCGTGGCAGCATCGGGCCAACGCGCTTCCAGATTGTCACCATGCAAGCCGTGCAAATGTTCTAGCAACTGGAAGAAATCGAACCGATGCGCTTGCGCGAGCAGCGAATCGGCTAGATCAGGGGCTGCTTGCCAATCAGCGGTGGCCATGTGAAGTGCTCGTTGTTGGTGGTGTTGGTCACTTCCAGTTGATGGAAGGAATTGATGCTGGCGTAAAGGGCAAAGAAGTGCGCGAGCACACAACTGAACAGATACAGGTCGCCCTCGCAGAGGAAGCCCTGCTGGTCGAGCTGCAATCGGGTGCGCAGGCCGCGAACCGGCTGCCCGTTGATCAGCCAGTCCAGGGGCGCGGTCTGCACGTCACGGATAGCGTCCAGGCGCTTGCGCGTGGTGCGCGCCTGTTGAATGTCATGCAGGGCCGCGAAGTCATAGGCGCGGATGACTGCCTTCAGCGGGTCAGCCGACAGCAGCGACAGATAGTTGAGCGACAGGTTGGAAATCAGTGCCCATTGCAACTGGCCGTCGAGCACAGGGCGGTACGGACGGGTCGGGCGTCGGAGGTTGCGGTAGGTAGTCAGCGGTGGCGTGAATTCGTTGATGGTGCAGATGTCGCCGGCATTCAGCGCCAAAGGCAGGTCGCGGTTGGTGCATGTCAGGTCGATGGACGCCGTTTCCAGGCTGCCGCGGTAGACGCTGGTGTCAGCACGCACGAAAGCGATACGGTGGATCACGCCATTGCCGAGCAAGGACTCTTCGATCTGGCAACGGTAGTACAGCGTGGCCCGGCCCTGGATGTGCTCGATTTCATGGGCGAACGACTCGAAAGGCAGGAAGGCTCTCAGCGGCTCGCCCGCCTGGCCACCTGCCATGGTACGAGTGCTGATCACTCGGTCTACGCTGAATATCTCGTAGCCGTGGGCTGCGCTGCAGCTTGGCTTCAGCAATGAGTGGGCGTGCTCGCCAGACAGGTCGATCGGTTCGGCACTGCAATGCAACAGGTTCACCGCTGGCGTACAGAACAGGCAGAAATCGTCGACGCCAACAGGCATCGCGTCGGGCAGTGGGCGGCTGAAATGGAAGTCGATGCATACCTGCCCGCTGCTCTGCGCCGGCCAGCGCTCGCCCAGGCCGGTCAGGGTGAAGAAGTGGAAACGCTGAGGAAAAACGAAATACTCCTGCAGGATCCGGTAGCCGTCGAAGACATTCTGTGGGTAGGGCAGCAGGGCTTCTTCGGGGCGGAAGCCGGGAAAAGCCAAGCTGCTGGCCGGTAGCCGGCAAACCTCGCCGTTGATCGTCACGCTGATGTGCTTCAGGTACTGCGACAACCACAGGTACAGGGTCTGCGCGCAACAGTCATCGCCACTGAGGTGAACCTCCAGGCTGTCGCAGCCCAAGCTGTTCAGCGGACGCTCGACCAGTGTTTCGAGTGCGATGCGCACCACGGAATGCTCCGGTGTGTGGGTCGCCTGGACGTCGCTGATGGCAAAAGGGTGCAGCGTTACCTCGGTGCAGGTCCGGTACTCGCAAGCGATGCCATCCACGGGTATGGAGAACAACCGTGTCCCCTTGGGAATGCTGCGGGACTGGCTGAGCGCCTGTTTTTCCGGTGAGAACTGGATAATCGTTGCGCTTGGCAGGGGGCGCAGGTAATTGGGCCAGAGCAGTTGCAGCATGGGGTGGGTCAGTTCCGGCAGGTCGTCCTCAAGCTTCAATCGCAGCTTGGCCGTCAGGAACGCGAAGCCCTCAAGCAGGCGCTCTACGTCAGGGTCGCCACTGTCCTTGCCGAGAAACCGCGCCAGTTGCGGGTTGTCCTTGGCGAAATCCGCCCCCAACTCGCGCAGGTAGCGAAGTTCTTCGCTGAATCGATCCTTTAATGACATGGCTACCTCACGCGGGTGTATCGGCTAAGCCCGTTGACCAGCAGCTCGACCTGCAACAGCTCGGGGTGATCGTTCACCTGCACCAGGCAATCGAGTCGCAAATGCAGCTCAAGCGGGGCGCAGGCATCGGGCACGGCTTTCATTCCATGAATCTGGATACGTGGCTCGTAGCGCTGAAGGGTCTGGCGTATGTCATCACTGACTTGCCGTACGCGGTCTCCGGTGCTCAGGTCGTATCCGTTGAAATCGCGCAGGCCCAACTCAGGGCTGCTTCGGGAGCAACCCTGGCGGGCGTTGAGCAACGTTTCGAGGTGTCGTTTGATTACCACGAACTTTTGCGCAGCCTGTTCCCGCCGGGAAGGCGTGCGACTGTTCTGGCGCTCGGCAGTCAGGCGCTCGAACAGCCCGCTCATTGCGTATCGAGCCGCCCAACCAGAGAGATTTCGAAGTTGGCGCCCATGTATTTGAAATGCGGGCGCACGGCGATGGAGACCTGCTGCCAGCCCGGGTCTCCGGCGACATCCGTGACTGTGATTGCGGCGGCGCGCAAGGGGCGACGACTGCGTACGTCGGCCGAAGGATTTTCCTGGTCCGCGACATATTGCTTGATCCACTTGTTGAGCTCTGACTCCAGGTCGCGGCGCTCCTTCCAACTACCGATCTGTTCGCGTTGCATGACCTTGATGTAGTGCGCCAGGCGGTTGACGATGAACAGGTAGGGCAGTTGGGTGCCGAGCTTGTAGTTGGTCTGGGCCTGCAGGCCTTCAGGGGTCTTGGGAAAGGCCTTGGGCTTCTGCACTGAGTTGGCCGAAAAGAACGCCGCATTGTCGCTGTCCTTGCGCATGGTCAAGGCGATGAAGCCTTCCTCGGCCAGTTCGAACTCCTTGCGGTCAGAGATCAGCACTTCGGTGGGGATCTTGGCCTGCAACTGGCCCAGTGACTCGTAGAGGTGCACCGGGAGGTCATCCACTGCGCCGCCCGACTGCGGGCCTATGATGTTCGGGCACCAGCGGTAGCGGGCAAAGCTGTCGTTGATGCAGCTGGCCAGCAGGAACGCGGCGCTGCCCCACAGGTAGTTGTCGTGGCGACCGTCCATGTTCTCGTGGTAACTGAAGCTTTCGGCCGGCAGCTCCTCGGGGTGGTACGGCGAGCGCAGCATGAAGCGCGGTGCGACCAGCGCGGTGTGGCGAGCATCTTCGCTGTCGCGGAACGCTCGCCACTTGGCATGACGGGGGCCGGCAAAGATGTCCTTGATCTCTTTCAGGTTAGGCAGGTCTTCGAAACTGCTGAGATTGAAGAATTCCGGCGCTGGCGCGGCGATAAACGGTGCGTGGGCCATGGCGCCCACTGATGCCATGTAACTTAGCAGTTTGATATCAGGTGATGACGGGCCGAAATGGTAGTTGCCCAACAGGGTTGCAATCGGTTCGCCACCGAACTGGCCATAACCGGCAGTGTAAACATGTTTGTAGATACCGCTGCACGTGATATCGGCAGCGTTTTCAAAGTCGTCGAACAACTCTTCCTTGCTGGCATGCAGGCACTCAAGCTTTATGTTCTCACGAAAGTCCGTGCGGTCTACCAGCAGTTTGAGGCTGCGCCAGGCAGACTCCAGTTGCTGGAACTGCGGATGGTGGAGGATGGCATCCATCTGTTTGCCAAGCACACGGTCGACTTCGGCAATCATCTGGTCGACACGATGCTTGTTGATCGATTGCTGCGGGTCATCGCTTTGCAGAATCTGCGTAATGAATGCGGCTACCCCTTGCCGGGCAACCTGATAGCCTTCCTGGCTCGGGACCAGCTGGGTATGCGCCATGATCTGGTCGAGCAGGGTGGCCTCGCCCAATAGTTCGGATGAAACTTCGGCCGTGGTGGTCGTGTTGTTCTGGGTCGGCATGCTGACGCTCCGTTGTCTTCAGTCTTGTCGTGGTGCGTCGAGCACCAGGTTCAGTTCTTGCGCCAGTCGCTGGCGAGCCTGATCGTCACCCAGCAATTGCTGGAGCTGCTTGCGGAACGCCGGGACGTTGCCCAACGGGCTTTTCAGGGCCACCAGCGCCTCGCGCAGCTCGATCAGCCGGTTCAGCTCAGGCACCTGACGCGCGATCCGGTCTGGCCCGAAGTCCTTGATCGAGGCAAGCTGCAGGCTGACGGCCAGTTCGGTGTCCGAATCCTGGCCGAGCAGGGAGGGGACCGACAGGTTCACGCTCACCTGGGCGTCTTCCAGCACACTGTCGAACGAATGTTTGTCGATGCGCAGGACGGGGCGGTCTTCGAGCGCGCGACTGTCGTCCAGCCCGAAATCACCGATAACCAGCATCTTGTGGGGCAGCTCGACTTCAGCCTGCTCGCCGCCTGTAGCGGGTACGTAACGGATGTTGATGCGCTCTTTCGGAGCCACGGAACTCGTAATCTTGGACATATTTATCTGAACTTCCTGCTGTGCCTGAAGGACGTTTCGTACAAGTATTTAGTGTGAGCCTTGCATATTTATAGAGTGTTTTTCGTGGTCGCCGGCTGTCTGTAGGCGTTATCCTATATAACAAGGGTTTTTTTGCTGGAAGTGCTTGTTGGCAAGTTTTCCTCCTTTAAAAACATGCGCAGGAAGTTTCTTGCTGGTCGAGATTTCAAGTGTAAGTAAATATTTATTTGAATATCTCGTCCGGCATGAATAGTCTTCGTGGGGCTTGGCTGTGCCTAGTGCCATTAACTTGGTTGCAAGTGCAGGTTCGAGAATTGAATTTTTAGATGGAGAGCCAACTTACGATGACTGCCCGCAGTGCATGTGCCGCTGGTCTTTCGTTGCTGTTCGTTTTACAACCGGCATTTGCTGGTGCCGTACGGGACTGTCCACGCGTGGTATCCAACCTGGAGCGCCTGGCCTGCTTCGACGAGGCCGCCGGCACGCCTGCCCGGGCGCCCAGCGAGGCATGGTCGGCACCGAAGCAGCAGGCTCCAAGCGTGTCACGCGTGATGGCGAACGAGGCCGGCCGCCCCATCGATGACCTGAGCTTCCGCCTCGGCAACCCGCGCCAGGAGGTGAGTGCCGCGCAGCCGTGGCTGGTGATATCAGCACCGGCGATAGCCTCCGCCGAGCCACGCAGTTATCTGGTGATCAGCTGTATCCAGAACATCTCCAGGCTGCAGCTGATCACCGGTCAGCCGGTCAATGCCAATCGGGTCAAGGTGCAACTGCAGGGGGCGCGTGGAGCCAGCACGGCAACGGCTTGGCAGGTGATGGAAAATGGCCAGGTACTCGATGCCGGCCGCGGGCTACCGGCCATCGAACAGATCAAGCGCTTGATCGGTGCGCATCGGGTGCAAGTAGTCAGCGATGACCCGGCCGTCGATGGGCTGACGTTCGATGCTCAGGGGCTGGACCCACTGATCGACCAGGCGCGAAAGACATGTCGCTGGTAGCGGAGGTGTTGACGCAGGACATCGAGCGGTTGCTGGCGCCCATCGCCCCCGAAACACCGGCAGGCCTGTTCGACATGGAGGACGATAGCTATCAGGCGGTCGACCAGGAAATGGTCAAGCTTGGCGGCCTGCATGAAGCGACTATCGATTGGCCTTACATCGAGGAGGCTTCCCGCGAGTACCTGAGCCAACGCTGCAAGCACTTGCGCATCGTCGCACATCTGAGCGCCGCCTGGCTGCGCAGCGGTTGCTGGGCGCGCTGGGGCTTCACCGCGGGGCTGCTGGCCGGTGTGCTCGACCGCTATTGGGAGTCCGCACACCCCAAGCCCGGGCCCAAGGGCTTGCTGGGCAAGCGCAAACTGGTGGTGCTGGTGCTCAACCGCTTGCTTGAGGCGCTGCCACGTCTGGACCGGTTCACCTTCGGTCCCACTCAGGCAGCGGCGGCGCGCCAGGCCATGGAATGTCTGCAACGGCAGGTGGACAAGGCGCAACTGGAGCCGAGTCTGCTCGACGCGTTGCAACGGCAGTTACTCAGGCAGTTGGAGGGTGCCGGCGGCAACGTCGAAAGCGCGCCTGCCACGGTCGCCGCGCCTCGGCCAACGCCCGCACCGCTGGGCGACACTTTCGCTAAGCCCAAGGCCAGCTTGTCCCTGGGCAACGAGCGCGAGACCCGGCGGGCATTGTTGAACATGGCCGAATACATCAACCAGCAGGACCATTACGACCCAACGGGCTACCAACTGCGCCGCTTCGGTCTGTGGTCGTCAATCAAGGCCGCACCGATGTCCAGGCAGGACCATCGCACCGAGCTGATGGCGGTGCCGACCGATATCGCCGGTAACTACGAGGACGCCATCGCCAGCCAGGCGATGGACATTGCGCTGCTGTTGCGCATTGAAAAGAGTGTGGCGGCCTCGCCGTACTGGGTCCGCGGCAGCTTCCTGGCCGCGATGGTGGCAAAGCGCTTGGCGATGGGCGAGGTGGCCGAAGCCATTCGCGCCGCCACCGTCCGATTTGTCCAGCGCCTTCCGGCCCTTCAGCGCTTGTGTTTCAGCGACGGCACGGCGTTCGTCGACGAGCCGTGCCTGGCATGGCTCAAAGGTGCGCAAGGGCAGGTCGATCGGGGCGCGCCTGCCCATGAGTTCGGGGCGCTTCGTGAGGAGCTGGGCAATCAGCTGGAAGCAGGTGGAATCGAGCCGGTACTGCTGCGCCTGCAGGCACTACAGGCAAATTTCGGCGCACCGCGCGAGCGTTGCCACAGCACGCTGATTGCCGCCGATCTGCTGGCGGCGCGCGGGGTTTCCTGGCTGGCCCGGGACCTGTGCAGCAGTGTCGCTCTGACGATGCGGCAAACCACGGCGGACGCCTGGGAACCTGATGTGTTCCAGAGTCTTCAGCAGTACTGCACTCATGCCGAGCTGACTGATCAGAACAAGGACTGGAAACCTTCATGAGTCAATTCTGGAAGCTATTCAAACGTTGGGGCATGCCGCTGGCCATGCGATTCGGCCTTGCCATGCCGCTGCTGCTCGGTTTGGGCGCATTGTTGATGTTGGTCGCCATCTGGTGGCTGGGTCCGCAGTGGAACTGGCGCGGGCAACACCCCTTGGCCAGTGTCGCGCATCGCAGCGTGGCCAGCCTGCTGCTGGTTCTGGTGCCGCTGTTATGCTGGATCACTGTACTGCGAGGCCGCTATCGTCGCCTGCAGGCCAGATACCGCCAGGACGCGGCGGCACAGGCCGATCCGTGCTTGCCATTTGTTCTTGCCCAGGAGCAGGCACTGGACCGCCAGCTGGTGAGCTATTTGAGCAACGCAGGAGGGCGGCGAGCGTTGTATCGCTTGCCCTGGTACCTGATATTGGGCGACAAATGCGCAGGCAAGAGTGGTTTTATTGACGGCTCGAACCAGCGTTTTTCCCTGACGCGCATCGGCAATGTTCAGGCGCGAGGCCAGCAGCTTGAACAACCCGCCTTCCCGGTGGGGTGGTGGGTCAGCGACGAGGCAGTGATCATCGACCCGCCGGGCGATTTCATCATTCACGACGCCAAGGATGCACAACCGCACGATACCGAGCAGGGGGGCCAGGCGCAGTTACCTCCGGGCATTCAGGCCCGGCTCTGGAGTGACTTGCTTGCCTGGTTGCTGCGCAACCGCAGCCGCAGGGCCCTCAATGGCCTGTTGCTGGTTGTCGACTTGCCTGCGTTGCTGCATGCGACGCCGGAACACCGTACCGCGCTGGCCTATGTGTTGCGCACCCGCCTGCACGAAGTAAGCAGCCAGCTGGGCGCCCGGCTGCCGCTGTATGTAGTACTGAGCAAGTTCGACCTGCTGGACGGTTTCGATCAGTTCTACAACCACCTTTCGCCAATCCAGCGCGAACAGTTGCTAGGTTTCACTTTCAGGCTCGATGCACACCGCCGTTTCGATGCCTGGCAGGAGGAGTTCGCCGAGCAATACGACCTCCTGATTTCCCAACTGCAAGCGCAGACCATGCGACAACTGCTGGAGGCGGGAGGCCTGGAGCAGCGCACCCGCCTCGTATCACTGCTCGCGCAGCTGGGCGGGCTGCGGCCGATACTGACCGGCTTCCTTCGTGAAGTGCTGGCCAGTGACCGCTTCACCACGCCACCTCTCGTGCGCGGGTTGTTCTGGTCTTCAGTGTTGCAGCAGGGTGAGGTGAGCAACGCCTTCGTGCGCGAGGCCGCGCAGCCCTACAAGACTGCACTGCCAATGCGCGAGAGCAGGCGGCAGGTCAAGTCGCTAAGCTATTTTGCCCAGCAGATCTTCCAGCAGGTCGTGTACAAGGAAGCTGGTCTTGCTGGCGACAACGTGCAGGTGGTGCGCAGCAAACGCCAGTTGTTGCAGGTCGGTTCCGCTGTGGCCGTGCTGGCCTTGGCCGTGGCAACCGCCACCTGGTACCGCTACTTCGACCTGAACGGCGCCAAGGCGGCGGGGGTACTGGCCAAGAGCCGGTCGTTCAGCCAGCAAACGGTGGACCCGCGCCTGGACCCGACCGGCCGCAACCTGCTGAAACCTCTCGACCAGATCCGCGACGCTGTAGCGGTGTTCGGCGATTATCGCTCCGCGTGGCCGTTGGTGGCGGACGTCGGTCTTTACCAGGGGAGGGTCATCGGGCCCCGGGTCGACGAAGCCTACCTGAGTTTGCTGTCGCGGCGCTTTCTGCCAGCGCTGGCCAGCGGCGTGGTCGATGAGATGGAAGCAGCACCGGCCGGCAGCGAGCAGCAGATGGCCGCGCTCAGGGTCTACCGCATGCTCGAAGACCGCCACAACCGCCGCCCGCAATGGGTCGAAGAGTGGATGGCGAAGCAGTGGCAGCAAGCGTTTCCTGGCCAAGGCCAGGTACAGCGCGACCTCATGCGGCATTTGCAATATGCCCTGGCCTATGCAGATGCCGACCTGACGCAATTTCAGGCACGTGTCGAGAAAACCCAGCAGGCCTTGCGCAAGGTACCGTTGCCGCAGCGGGTGTATGCCACGCTCAAACAGCAGGCCCTGGAGCAGTTGCCCTATGGGTTGAACCTGCGCCACCAGGTAGGCCCGGTATTCGACGTTGTCTATCAGCCAAGCGACCGCGCCGCGCAGGACATCTACCTGGCGCCCTTGTTGACGGCGAAAGGGTTCACCGGGTATTTCGAGCCGCAGAGCCGGCATATCATCGACATGGCCATGATTGACCAGTGGGCGCTTGGCGAGCGCAATGCCCTGGACTACTCAGATGCCGACCGCGAAGCCCTGACAGAGCGGGTCCTGGCCCTGTACAGCGCCGACTATGTCGCCAGCTGGCTACGCGCTTTGCAGGCATTGGTCATCACCGAATTCCGCGACCTCGACCATGCCGTGACAATACTCGAACAGCTGACAGGGTCGGCGGCGCCGCTGCAGCGGCTGCTGGAAACCGTACGGGACAACACCGTCATCCAACCTCTACCGGGACTGCCCAACGTGGCCGATACCGAGCCAGGCAGTCCGCTGGCGCTGCAGCTCGCCGGGATCAACAGGGCATTTTCAGGTCTCAATGCCATGCTCGAACCGAAAGGCGAGAAACCCAGCTATTACGACGACACTATCGGCGCGATCATCGCCGTCCATGACTATGCCAGGACGGTGCAGGGCAGCCCCGATCGGGGCAAAGCGGCGTTACAGGCAGTACTGCAACGGTTCTCGATGCAGAGCGCCGACCCGATCGGAACCTTGCAGCGTGTCGCCACCGGCCTGCCCGAACCCGTCAGGCAGCAAGTCAGGGCAGTCGCCGAGCATACCGCCCGTGTATTGAACATCGAGGCACTGCGGGAACTGGAGCGGCGCTGGGACAGTGAAGTGTACAGTTTCTTTCAGCAGCGACTGGCCGGCCGTTACCCTTTCGTGGTGAAAGCACCCGATGCCTCGCTGGAGGACTTCGAGGCCTTCTTCGGGCCGAAGGGACGGTTGCAGCAGTTCCAGGATCAGTACCTCAAGGTCTTCCTGAAAGACAATCTTGAGGCGTTGCGCTCGGGCCGACAGGGTACATCGCTGATTCGCGAGGATGTCATCGAGCAGCTGGAAGCAGCCGACCGCATACGCGAGACGTTCTTCGACTCCCGGGGTAACCTCAGCGTGCAGTTCAGCATCGAGCCCTTGGGACTCAGTGCCAACCAGCGCACCAGCCTGCTCGACCTCGACGGCCAGTTGATTTCCTACGCCCACGGCCCACGCCAGATCATAGGGGTGATCTGGCCCAATACCCTGGGGCAACAGGTGCGCAGCAACCTCACATTGCTCAGGCAAGGTGGCAACAGCAGCAGCCTCGAGTATCGCGGCCCCTGGTCGATGTTCCGCCTGCTCAGCCGCGGCGCGCTCAATGGGCGTACCGAGAGCAGCGTGGACCTGAGCTTCCGTGCCGGCGATGGGGTGATGCGCTATCGGCTGAATGCCGAAAAAGCCTACAACCCGATTACCCGGCAACCCTTCAAAGGATTCAAGCTACCGCGTGGCCTGCTGCTGAACCCAGGTTGATCTGCGCGGGGTCAGTTGCTCACCATCAGCTCTGGCCCCAGATAATCATTGATCAAGTCAATATCATCATCGCCCAGACTGCCCACCGAAGAGGCCAACCGCAGGCGTGACATCAGATACCGCAACTTGGCCTCGAACAGATCATGCCGAGCCTCGAACAACAGTTCCTCGGCATTGAGCACATCGGAGTTGGTGCTGGTCCCTCCTTCCTTGAACCCCTTGCGCGTCGACAGCAACGAGCGCTCATTGGACGCCACTGCCTTCTCCAGCGCCCGCACTCGCAGGGCGCCGCTCTGCACGCCGCGATACTCACGGGTAGTCCCGGTGATCACTTCCTGACGCGTGGCATCGAGCTCGTCCAGTGCCTTGGAACTGTTGGCGCTGGCCTGCCGGGTCAGCGCGCTGACGCTGCCGCCGCTATACAGCGGTATGTTGATCTCAAGGCCCACGGAACTGTAGCGGTTGCGCTGGTTGAGTTCGGAAATCGACTGGCTTTCCCCGGCGGTATAGCCTGCCACGAAGTCCAGGGTCGGCCAGTGCCCGGCCTTGGCGCGTTTGACTTCTTCTTCCGCCAACTCGTAACTGTGCCGCCGCGCATGAATCAGCGGGCTGTCGGACTGGGCCTTGACCAGCCAGTCCTGCAGGTTGCCCGGCAGCAGTGGCGGGGTGGCGAAACCGGGTTGCAAGGTGGTGATCGAATCAGGTGTCTCGCCGATGTACTCCTCGAGCTTGCGCCGGGCATTGATCAGGTTGTCCTGCGCTTCGATTACCTCGGCGTCTGCGAGGTCGCGGCGGGCGGCCGACTCGTCGATATCGGTGATGGTGCCGGCCCCGAGCTCCATGCGCCGCCTGGCCGAGGCCAACTGCTCTTCGAAGGCGCTGAGCTTGGCCCTGGCCAGGCTGATGGTTTCACTGGCTAGCAGCACATTGAAATACGCGTCTGCCAGGCGCACGGCGGCGTCCTGGCTCTTGGCGTCGAACACGGCGACGCTGTAGTCGGCGCGCTGCTGGCCCTGGTGGTACTCGGCCATCTTCTGCTTGTTGAACAGGGGTTGGCGCAGGCGCACGTTGGCACCCTTGGCGTCGTAATCAAGGTCGCGATCGAGCCCGTTCTGGCGTTGGCTGCCGTCGATCCTGTTGAAATAGCCCGCGGCATTGATCTGCGGCAGCAGGCCAGCCTCACCGATCGCGCGGTTTTCCGTACCGGCCTGCTTCTCGTGAACGGCGGCCTGGTAGATCGGGCCTTGGTACTGCAACAGGTCCCAGGCTTGCTTGAGGTCCATGGCGCTGGCGGTGCAGGACAAACCCAACAGAGAGACGAACAGGCAATGGCGCTTCATGTCATTGCTCCTTGAACGAACTGTCGAAGCGTTCGAGCATGGGTTTGAGCAGGTAGCTGAGCAGGGTGCGCTCGCCGGTCTTGATGGTAACGGTGGCCGGCATGCCTGGGCGGATGTGGTTGCTGCCCAGCAGGCCCATACCGGCCGGGGTCACCTCGACTTGCGCCAGGTAGAACGGCTGCTTGCTTTCTTCGTCCATCAGGCGATCGGCGGAGATGGTCTTGACCCGGCCGGGGATGTTCGGGGTCATGGCGTGGTTGAAGGCAGGGAATGACATGTCCACATCCAGGCCCGGGACCATCTTGTCGATGGCCTGCACCGGGATCATCGCGTCGACCTGCAGTGGCTCGTCGAGCGGCACCACTTCCATGATCTTGGCGCCCGGCTGAATGATGCCGCCTACGGTGGCAATGCTCAGGGCCTGGACCATGCCATCGATCGGCGAGCGGATCACGGTGTGGGTCACTTCGTAATCCAGAGCCCGCAGCCGGTCGGCCAGGGTGGTGTTTTCCTTCGCGGTGTCGGTCAGTTGCGATTCGACTTCCTTCAGGTAGTCGTGCTCGCGCTGCAGGATGCGCAGCTTGATTTCCGTAGCCTGGCTGCGCACCCGGGCGATGTTGTTGAGGTTCTCGGCCTGGCCGGCGCCAAGGTCGGCATTGTTGCGCTCAAGCTCCAGCAGGCGGTTGCGCGGCACGTAGCCTTCGGCTGCCAGTGTGCGGGTGCCTTGCAGCTCTTGATTGAGGAAGTTGAGCTGCGCGGAGCGGGCGCCATACACCTGCTGCAGGCCTTTGAGCTGTACGGCCGAGGCATTGAGGTTTTCTTCGAGGATGCTGATTTCGCCGGCCAGGCCAGCGCGTCGGGTGTCGAGCAGGCGCTGCTGCAGGTCCATGGCGGCGAGCAGGCGTGGATCATCGGCGTAGCGCTTGAGCAGTTCGGGGTCGTAGACCACGGTGTCGCGGCCGTCGCGCTCGGCTTCCAGGCGGTTGTGCACCGCCTTGCTGACGATGTACTGGGCGCTGACTGCACCCTGTTCGGCCACGGCGCGCACGGCGTCCAGGCGCACCAGCTGCTGGCCTTTCTTCACTACATCGCCTTCGCGAACCAGGATGGCTTCCACGGTGCCACCGGTCAGATGCTGCACTGCCTTGCGGTTGCTGGTGACTTTGACCGTACCGGTTGCGACGACGCCGGCATCCAGTGGCGCCAGCCCTGACCACAGCAGGAACCCGCCAAAGCCGGCGAGCATCAGCCATAGCCCGATCCGCGCTGGTTTGCCAACGTCCAGGTCGATCTGCTCCTTGGCGTCGGCGGGGATCATTTCGGTGTGTTGGCTCAGTTGCATGATGGCCTACTCCTGTACTTTCACGGAGGCCAACGGGGCCGCAGTGCCACCCGGCATCACGCTGGCTTTGCGCAATGCGGTGAAGACTTCATCGCGACTGCCGAGCATCTGCACACCGCCATCGCGCAGCATCAGCACCTTGTCGACAGCGAACAGCACGTTCGGCCGGTGGGAGATGAGGATGACCGTGGCGCCACGGGCCTTGAGCCCGGCCAAGGCATCGATCAGGGCCTTTTCCCCGACGTCGTCGAGGTTGGCATTGGGCTCGTCAAGCACGACGAGGCTGGGTTCGCCGTAGAGGGCGCGGGCGAGGGCGATGCGCTGCTTCTGGCCGCCGGACAGCGGGCTGCCGTCGTTGGCCAGACGGGTGTCGTAACCTTGCGGCAGGCGCAAAATCATGTCGTGCACGCCAGTAAGCTGTGCGGCACGGATCACCGCGTCGCTGTCGACTTCCCCCAGGCGGGCGATGTTGTCGGCGATGCTCCCTTCGAACAGCTCGACGTCCTGGGGCAGATAGCCGAGCCAGGGGCCGAGCTCGCCTTTGTTCCAGGTGTAGATGTCAGCACCGTCCAGGCGCACCTTGCCGGCCTGGGTCGACCACACACCAACCAGCAGACGGGCGAGGGTGGACTTGCCCGAGGCCGATGGTCCGATGATGCCGAGGCTCTCCCCCGGTGACAGGCTGAAGCTGATCCCGCGCACGATGGTGTTGTTGGCGCCCGGGGCACCGGCAAACACATTTTCCACGGCCAGCATGCCCAAAGGCCTTTGCAGTGACATGCTCGGCCCCCGGCGGGGGTAGTCATGCAGCAGTTCATTGAGCCGCCCCCAGGCCGAACGGCAACCGAGCAACTGCTTCCACGAAGCAATGACCTGCTCGACCGGGCCCAGTGCCCGGCCAGTGAGGATCGAGCAGGCGATCATCATGCCGGGGGTGATCTTGCCTTCGATTGCCAGCAATGCGCCGGTGCCGAGAATCAGCGACTGCAAGGTGATGCGCACAAAGCGCCCGGTGCTGCTGATGATCGCGGCGCGGTCGGAAGCCAGGCCTTGCATCTGCAGGATGCGCAGGTGGCTCTGGTACCAACGCTTGCTGATCGAAGGCAGCATGCCCATGGCCTCGATGACTTCGGCATTGCGCAGGTTGTTGTTGGCGTAGCAGGCCGAGGCGAGGGCGGCCTGGTTGGCTTCGGCCAGCGGCTTTTGCGTGGCCTTCTCGGTCAGGTAGGCCAGGCCGGCGAGGATCAGCGAGCCGATCATGGTCACCAGGCCGAGCAAGGGGTGGATCAGGTAGCACACCAGCAGATAGATCGGTGTCCAAGGCGCATCGAAGAAGGCGAACAGGGCGTTGCCGGTAACGAACTGGCGAACTTGCGCCAGGTCTTGCAGGGCTTGCGCCGGGTTGCCGCCGCTACGGCTCAGGTTGCGTTCGAAGGCGGCGGTGAATATGCGCTGGTTGAGGCTCATGTCGAGGTAGTTGCCGACCCGCACCAGTACGCGGCTGCGCACCCACTCCAGGGTGGACATCAGCAGGAACAGCCCCACCACCAGTAACGTCAGCATGCTCAGGGTGGTGACGTTGCGGCTGACCAGCGCCCGGTCATACACCTGCAGCATGTACACCGAAGGCGTCAACATCATGACATTGATCACGCCGCTGAAGAGGGCCAGGGCAATGAAGCTGCGCCGTAGACGAAAGAGTGCGTCGGCCAGTTCCGATCGGATTCGCGGCTGCTTGGGCATGGGAGCGTCCCTCTTCGACGAAGCGGGTGCCCTTGCGACACCCCGGACTGCTGAAGTCCCTTGTTTTACAGGGGCTGCAAGCTGACGTTCCATTGACGGCATGCCTTCAGGCCTTGGACGTTCCCTCAAGCAGCAGCGTAGGTTGTGTAGAAATATCGTGTAATACCGTTTTGCTCTAATAAAGTTTTGAACTTTTTATAAGTTCCAGCAAAACAGCGAGTTGCAACGCATTATCATCGGGCTAGATTTTTTTGACGTGATATTGACAAGATTTTCTCAGACGACTTTAGTCTGATTATTGGCGTGCCCCAGCGGAACGAAATGCCGTACCTGTAACGTTCCTGAGACTGGTGCACTGCCCATGGGAGCCGGTTCGCCGGTGACGCAGCCATGGCAGGCATCACGACTTGGCGGAGCACACCATGGCGATCATTCGCACCTTCTGCCTGCATGGCCCACCAACGGCCAGGCCGCCTGTTGCCTGACCTTCTGTCCGGCATCACGTTTTCGCGAATTCCAGGCGCATATCCCGGTCCCCGGGTGACGGTAGTGCCGCGCCGGCGCTCGCCAGAAAGCCACACAACCACTGCGCCAACCAGCACTGACCGGGCGCGGGATGGACCCTGTCGCCCTGTGTCTTCTCCCGACATTTCGAGGGCAATCACAATGGCCAATTTCAGCAAGTCGGACCTGGAGTTCATCCTCAAGCAGATTTTCATCGCCGAAGCCCATGCCAAAGGCATCAGCCTGATCGACCTGCTGCCCAACAGCCAGGTGCCGTTCGGCCTGCGCACCGTCGATGGCAGCTACAACAACCTGGTCACCGGGCAAAGCGAGTTTGGTGCCGCCGACAACTCGTTTCTGCGCCTGCTCGACCCGTCTTACCGTAGTGCTGCGTATGCCGCACCGGGCACGGTGGTGGATGGCCAACCCCGACTGATCAGCAACCTGATCGTCGACCAGACAGCCAACAACCCGGCAGCCGTCGACGCCAATGGCGGTGCAGCCCCGGTGATGAGCCCTGGCATGGACGGCGTATTCGGCACGGCTGACGACAAGCCCGTGTTCTTCATCCCCAACGTATCGGCAGACGCTGGCCTGACAGCCGGGTTCAACCAGTGGATGACCTTCTTCGGCCAGTTCTTCGACCATGGCCTGGACCTGGTGAGCAAGAGCAGCACGGACATCGTGTACATCCCGCTGCAACCGGGTGATCCGCTGTATGTGCCGGGTGCCCCGACCAACTTCATGGTGCTGCCGCGGGCGGTGCGTACGGCGGGTGCCGATGGTGTGGTCGGCACTGCCGACGATGGTCAGCCCAACACCACCTCACCGTTCGTGGACCAGAGCCAGACCTACAGCTCGCACCCGTCGCACCAGGTATTCCTGCGCGAATACATGCTGAACGCTGCGGGCGACCCAGTGGCGACCGGGCGTCTGATCACCAATCGTGACCTGGGCGCCGATGGCAAGTTCGGCACCGCCGATGATGGCAATAGCGAAAATGGCGGCATGGCCACCTGGGCCGTGGTCAAGGCCCAGGCCCGGGACATCCTCGGCATCAACCTGACCGATGCCGACGTGCACAATGTGCCGCTGCTGGCTACCGACCCCTATGGCAACTTCATTCGCGGGCCGGGCGGCATGCCGCAGGTGGTCATGCGTGTCAGCAATGGGGTCGACGGTATTGCCGGTACCGCGGATGACGTCACGATGCTGGTTGAAGGCAATCGCGACGCACCGATCAGCCTGGCCAATGCGGTCAGCACCGGACACGGCTTCCTCGACGACATAGCCCATGACGCCGCGCCGGTCATGCTCAACGGCGAGTTGCAGGCGGATACCGACAGCGACACCGGCAACCCCCAGCCCACAGGGAGTGCCGGCAACAACCTGACCTACGATAACGAACTGCTCGATGCCCATTACATCGCCGGCGACGGCCGGGTCAACGAGAACATCGGGCTGACCGCCGTGCACCATGTGTTCCACTCCGAGCACAACCGCCTGGTGCAGCAGACCAAGGACACCATCCTTGCCGCTGGCGACCTGGCGTTCCTCAATGAATGGCTGGCCGACGATGTCACTGCGCTACCGACCACTGCGGCGCAGATCGCCGCCCTGGTATGGGATGGCGAACGCCTGTTCCAGGCGGCCAAGTTCGGCACCGAAATGCAGTACCAGCACCTGGTGTTCGAGGAGTTCGCCCGCACCGTGCAGCCGCAGATCGACGAATTCCTCGCGCCCAACGGCTACGACACTTCGATCAACCCGGCAATCCTGGCCGAGTTCGCCCACGTGGTGTACCGCTTCGGCCACTCGATGCTGACCGAAACCGTCGACCGCTTTGACCCGCAGTTCAACCCGGTGCTGACGGACCCGAACAACCCAGACCAGCAGATGGGCCTGATCGCCGCCTTCCTCAACCCGCTGGCTTTCGCCGGCAGTGGCGCCACTGCAGACGAAGCGGCCGGGGCCATCATCCGTGGCGTGACCCGCCAGCTTGGCAACGAAATCGACGAGTTCGTCACCGAAGCTCTGCGCAACAACCTGCTCGGCCTGCCGCTCGACCTGCCGGCACTTAACATTGCCCGCGGCCGTGATACTGGCATCCCGACGCTGAACGAAGCGCGCCGCGAGTTCCATGCCATGACCGGCGACAGCCAGCTCAGGGCCTATATCAGCTGGGTCGATTTTGCGGACCATCTCAAGCATCCCGCATCGCTGGTCAACTTCATCGCAGCTTACGGCACCCATGACACCATCACATCCGCCACCACGGCGGCGGACAAGCGCGCTGCCGCGATGGCTCTGGTGTTCGGCACCGCTGGGGCGCCGGGGGATCGTCTGGATTTCCTCAACGGCACAGGTACCTGGGCCAACGTCACCCAGGCCGGCAAGGACGGCGTGATGGGTACTGCAGATGATGTGGCCGGGGTTACCGTCACCGGTGTCGACGCCATCGACTTCTGGGTCGGCGGCCTGGCCGAGCAGAAGATGCCGTTCGGCGGCATGCTTGGCTCGAGCTTCAACTTCGTCTTCGAGACCCAGCTGGAAGCCCTGCAGAACGGCGACCGCTTCTATTACCTGTCACGTACGGCGGGTCTCAACTTCGGTACCGAGCTGGAAAACAACTCGTTCGCCAAGCTGATCATGCTCAACAGTGATGTCACTCACCTGTCGAACACCGTGTTCCTGACCCCGACCTACACACTGGAGGTCGATCAGAGCAAGCAATTCACCGGGCTGGGCGACGACGGCAGGGCCGACCCGACGGGCGGGCTGATGATCAATGGCGTGGAGGTGGTCAAGCGGGTGGTTCGCGACAACCCGGATACCGTGGGCGATGACAGCAATTACCTGCACTACACCGGTGAAGACCATGTGGTGCTGGGTGGTACGGCCGGCAACGACATCCTCATTGCCGGTGAAGGTGACGATACCCTGTACGGCGATGCCGGCAACGATTACCTCGAAGGCGGCGCCGGCAACGATGCAGTGCTTGGCGGAGCGGGCGATGACATCATCACCGACGCCTTCGGCGACAACCGCCTGGAGGGCAACGCCGGCAATGACGTGATCGTCGCCGGCAGCATGCTGGCGCTCGGCAACCTGATCCTCGGCGGCGACGGCCAGGACTTCATCGTCACTACCGAAGACATCACCACCACCTTCGGCGGCCAGGGCGACGACTTCATCCTCGGTGCCAAGACCAACCTGCCACCGACCGGCAACGAAGGTGACGACTGGATCGAGAAGGGCACCCAGGATGGCGCGCCGGGCGACAACTTCGCGCCCTTGCTGACTGACGATGTGGTCGGCAACGATATCTTCGTCGGTGGCGGTGGCTTCGACGAGATGATTGGCGAGGGTGGCGATGACATCTTCGTCGGCAGCGATGCCCAGGACAAGATGGACGGCATGTCCGGCTTCGACTGGATTACCTACAAGAATGACCAGGTTGGCGTCACCGTCGACCTGAGCCTGGCAGCATTGGCCCAACCCCATGGCAACGCGCCGAACCAGAACGCCGGGGTGTTCAACCCGGTCGGCGCTTCACCTGCGTCGATCCTCGACCGCTTTGCCGAGGTCGAAGGGGTGTCTGGCTCGAAGTTCGCCGACGTGCTCAAGGGCGATGATGTCGATGCCATCACCCTCATCAACCACGGCGGTGCCACCGGTGGTGCACTGACCAATGTCGACCTGATTCGCGGCCTGCGCCAGTTCCTCACCGATGCCGGCCTGCCGACCACCGGCTTTGCCACCGGCAACATCCTGCTGGGCGGTAACGGCAGCGACCTGATCGAAGGCCGTGGTGGCGATGACCTGATCGACGGCGACAAGTGGCTCAACGTGCGGATCGCGGTTTATGCCGCCGGCGACGTCAACCACACCGGCCCCGAGATCGCCAGCTTCGACAGCATGGTCGACATGATCCCGTTGATGCTCGACCGCACCTACAATCCGGGGCAACTCAAGGCCGTGCGGGAAATTCTGCCCGGCACTTCCACCGGCGGCGCGGCGTTCGACACGGCGATCTTCTCTGGCATCCAGTCCGAGTATGTGATCACGGTGAACAACCAGGGCACGGCGGACAGCGCCGACGATGTCTGGACCGTGGCCGACTCGGTGGACGGGCGTGACGGCACCGACACCTTGCTGCACATCGAGCGCCTGCAGTTCGCCGATGGCCAGCGCATTCTGGTCCCGGGGGTCAATGCCCAACCGACCGGCACGCCGACCGTCAGCGATGGCAATGGCGGCGCGATCACGGTGGGCGACATCCTGTCCGTAAGCGTGGCGGGCGTGCGCGATGCCAACAACGTCAGCGCAAGCAATCCGCTGGGCACGCTGGCCAACAGTTCGGTGTCGTACTACTGGCAGTTCGAAGCCAACCCAGGCAGCGGAGTATTCGAAGACATCATCCTGCTGCCGGCTGGCGACCTGGCCTTCCAGAGTGCCGATGGCACGGCGTTCAAGGTGTCGCCGGACCTGGCCGGGCTGTCGCTGCGGGTCAAGGCCATCTACCAGGATGCCCATGGCACCACTGAAATGCTGTTCTCCCAGCCGACCACCGTGGTGGTGCCAGGCGCCGCCGTGGTGCCGACACCTGCCGTGCCGGTGGTGGATGCCACCGCAGGGGGTGAGGGCCTGCACATGGTGCGCTCGGACCTCAATTTCATCCTCGCGCAGATCAAGATCGCCGAAGCGGATGCCAGCGGCCAGGACATCCTCTCGCTGATTCCCAACATCCGCGCACCGTTGGGCCTGCGGGCGGTGGATGGCTCGAACAACAACCTGATGAACCTCAACGGAAACAACCACACCGAGTACGGCGCTGCCGACAATGTGTTCCCGCGCCTGAGCGACCCGGTATTCAACCCGGCCGAAGGTGCCCCGGCTGGCTTCTTCGGTCCGGGATCGCCGGCGATTCCTGGTTCGTCCTACCAGCAGACCAGCGGCGCGGTGTTCGATTCTCAGCCACGCACCATCAGCAACCTGATCGTCGACCAGACCTCGAACAACCCGGCCGCCTATGCCACGGCCTATGACCCCGGCGCCAACGGCAAGCTGGACTTCGGCACGGCGAACAACGACGACGTGCTCAAGGACGGCGTGCGCATCGTCGCCAGCCCAGGCCTGGACGGCAAGTTCGGCACCGACGATGACCATGACGTGTACCTGTTCGAGAACACTGCGGCGGATGCCGGCCTGTCGGCGCCGTTCAACGCCTGGATGACCTTCTTCGGGCAGTTCTTCGACCATGGCCTGGACCTGGTCACCAAAGGTGGCTCGGGTACCGTGTACATTCCCCTGCAGCCTGACGACCCGCTGTATGTGCCCGGCGGCCACAGCAACTTCATGGTACTGACCCGCGCCACCAACCTGCCGGGTGCCGATGGCGTGCTGGGGACGGCCGACGATATTCATGAACATACCAACACCACCACGCCGTTCGTGGACCAGAACCAGACCTACAGCTCGCACCCGTCGCACCAGGTGTTCCTGCGCGGTTACCAGCTGACTGACAACGGTCCGATTGCCACTGGCCGCCTGATCACCAACCGCGACTTGGGCACTGATGGCAAGTACGGCACTGCAGATGACCACGAAATCGGCGGCATGGCGACCTGGAAGGTGGTCAAGGCCCAGGCCAACGACGTGCTGGGCATTCACCTGACCGATGCCGATGTCGACAACGTGCCGCTGCTGGCGACCGACGCCTATGGCAATTTCATCAAGGGGCCCCACGGTTACCCGATGGTGGTGATGAAGGGCGCCGACGGCCTGGGTGGCACTGCCGACGACGTGCTGGTCGAAGGCAACCCGCTGGCACCGATCGACCTCACCAACGCCGTGCGAACCGGCCACCAGTTCCTCGCCGATATCGCCCACAATGCCGTGCCAGTGTTCAGCGGCGGTGTGCTTGCGCCCGATGCCGACAATGTGGCGGGCAATGCCGTGCCTTTCAATCCGCAGACTGGCGCCAACCTGGCCTACGACAATGAACTGCTGGACGCGCACTACATCGCTGGCGACGGCCGGGTCAACGAGAACATCGGCCTGACTGCAGTGCACGCGATCTTCCACTCCGAGCACAACCGCCTGGTGGCACAGACCAAGGACACCGTGCTCGATTCCGGTGACGTGGCGTTCCTCAACGAATGGCTGCTCAACCCGGTGACCGCGCTGCCGGCCAACCAGGCCGAGATTGATGCGCTGGTGTGGAATGGCGAACGGCTGTTCCAGGCGGCCAAGTTCGGCACCGAAATGCAGTACCAGCACCTGGTGTTCGAGGAGTTCGCCCGCACCATCCAGCCGCGGGTGGACCTGTTCTTCGCCCCGACCCAGGTGTATGACGTCGACCTCGACGCCTCGATCGTCGCCGAGTTCGCGCATACCGTGTACCGCTTCGGGCACTCGATGCTGACGGAAACCGTCGATCGCTTCGACGTCGACTTCAACACCATCGGCGACCCGTCCAGCGCCAACCCCGACCAGCAACTGGGCCTGATCGCTGCCTTCCTCAATCCGCTGGCGTACGCCGCCAGTGGCGTGAATCCGGAGGAGGCGACCAGTGCCATCGTGCGTGGGGTGACTCGCCAGGCCGGTAACGAGATCGACGAATTCGTCACCGAGGCGCTGCGCAACAACCTGCTGGGCCTGCCGCTGGACCTGCCGGCAATCAACATTGCCCGCGGCCGTGATGTCGGTATCCCGTCACTCAATGCCGTGCGCCGGGATATCTTCGGGCAGACCGGCGATACCCAGCTCAAGCCATACAGCAGCTGGGTCGACCTGGTGCAGCACCTGAAGCATCCGGAGTCGTTGATCAACTTCATCGCCGCCTACGGCACCCACGACAGCATCACCTCGGCGACCACGCTGCTGGACAAGCGCGCCGCAGCGCTGGCGTTGGTCATAGGGGGCGCCGGAGCGCCGGCCGACCGTCTGGATTTCCTCAACAGCACTGGCGCCTGGGCCAACAAGACGCTGGCCGGCAAGGATGGCCAGCTGGGCACTGCGGATGATCTCAAAGGCGTGACGGTAACCGGCGTGGACGCCATCGACCTGTGGATCGGTGGCCTGGCCGAGAAGAAAACCCCGTTCGGCGGCATGCTCGGCAGCACCTTCAACTTCGTGTTCGAGAACCAGCTGGAGAAACTGCAGGATGGTGACCGCTTCTATTATCTGGAGCGTACCTCGGGCCTTTCGATGAACGCCGAGTTGGAAAGCAACTCCTTCGCCAAGCTGATCATGGCCAACACCTCGGCAACGCACTTGCCGGGCCTGGTGTTCTCTGAGGTCGGGCTGTACCTGGAAGTCGACCCAGACAAGCAGTACAACGATGGCCTGGGCAAGCTCGACCCGCTGGGCGATCACGGCCAGCAGGTGGTGTTCCGCGACAACCCGCTGACCGCAGGGCCGGACGGCAACTACATCCGTTATGCCGGGCCCGAGCACATCGTCATGGGTGGCACCAGTGGCAATGACATCCTGATCTCCAGCGAAGGCGACGACACGGTCTGGGGCGACGCCGGCAACGACCGCATCGACGGTGGCTACGGTAACGACCAGCTGCGCGGCGGTGCTGGCGACGACATCATCACCGATGTCGGCGGCGACGATAACATCCAGGGTGGCGATGGCAACGATGTGCTGCATGGCGGCAATGGCATCAACCTGATCATCGGCGGTTTCGGCAACGACTTCATCGTCACCGGCGAAGATGCCTCCGAAGCCATTGGTGGCCAGGGCAATGACTTTATCCTCGGCAGCAAGGCCAACGAACAGGACATGGGCAACGAAGGGGACGACTGGATCGAGAAGGGCACCTCGGACGGTGCGCCTGGCGACAATTTCGACCCGCTCGGCAACGACCCGGTGATCGGTAACGACGTGTTCGTGGGTGGCAACGAGAACGACAAGTTCAACGGCGAAGGTGGCGACGACATCATGGTCGGCAGCCTCGGCTTCGGCGACCGTTACATCGGTGGTTCGGGCTATGACTGGGCAACCTTCAAGGGCCTGGCCCAAGGGGTGAGCATCGACTACAGCGACCGCTTCTTCGATGTGCCGCAGCAACCAGGCTCCGGTGCCTCCGCGCTGGTACGGTTCGATATCATGGAAGGCCTGTCCGGTTCGGCGCACGGTGACTTCCTGCGCGGTGACAACGAAGACGCCACTTCGCTGCCCACCGCCGGTGCCACCGGCAGCGTGCTGACCAACATCAGCCTGATCAACGGCCTGGCCGACCTGCTGGCGGCCGGTGCGACCTTCTACGACGGCGGCAACATCATCCTTGGCGGCAGCGGCAGCGACCTCATCGAGGGGCGCGGTGGCGACGATATCCTTGACGGTGACAAGTGGCTCAACGTGCGCATCAGCGTGCGTGCCAACCACGACGGCAGCGGCCCGGAAATCGCCAGCTTCGACAGCATGGAGCCGATGGTGCCGTACATGCTTAACGGCACCTACAACCCCGGCCAGCTGGTGATCGTGCGGGAGATCCTCAAGGGCAACGACAGCTACGACACGGCAGTGTTCTCGGGCAACCGCGATGACTACAACGTGGTGGTCGATGGCAACACGGTCATCGTCACCGACTCGGTGACAAACCGTGATGGCAGCGACCGCCTGACCGGCATCGAGCGCCTGCAGTTCGCTGATCGTGCCGTGGCATCCGGAGTAGGCACCGCTGTGAACAATGGCCCATCCGGGCACCTGGCGATCCTGGACGATGCCAGCGGGTTGCGTGACGACACGCCAGTGCTTGGCCAGTTGCTGCGGGTCACTGACCGGGCCGTGCACGATGCCGACAATCAGGGGGCCAGCAACGCAACGGGCGCGATAACCGGCCCGGTCGCCTACTACTGGCAGGTCGAGCGGATCCCCGGCACCGGCCAGTACGAGGACATCACGTTCGTCGCCGCAGGCGAAGTCTCTCGGGCGATCGGCGCGACTTACCGGGTGACCGATGACACGGCGGGGCTGAACATCCGCGTGCGGGCGGTCTATCAGGATGCCAAGGGCACGCTGGAAATCGTCGACTCCTCGCTGAACAGCACCGCGAGCGCTGGGCCGACCGTGACCGGGCTGCTGGTGCAGAACCAGACCCTGACCGCCAACCCCTCCACCATTGTTGACGCCGACGGCCTGAGCAACCCGCAGTTCACCTTCCAATGGCAATCCAACCGCGGCTTAGGCTGGGTCAACATTGCCGGGGCCATCAGCAGCACCTTCGTGCTGACCCAGGCCCAGGTCGGGCAGAACATGCGAGTGGTGGTCAGCTACGTGGATGACTTCGGTGTCACGGAAAGCGTGGCCTCGGACATCCTCGACCCGGTTGCCAACGTCAACGATGCGCCCACTGGCCTGGCGCTGATCAGCGACAACACGCCGGACCTGGGACAAACGCTCACCGCGTTGACGGCCGGGATTGCCGACCTGGACGGGCTGGGGGCGTTCAGCTTCCAGTGGCAGCAGGGTAACGGCGGTACATTCACTGACATTGCCGGTGCCACCGCTGCAACCTTTACCCCAGCCTTTGCCCAAGGCAACCAGCAACTACGGGTGGTGGTGCGCTATACCGACGGCTTCGGCACACTGGAGTCAGTCACCTCGGCGGCGACCGCGCCGGTGGTGGTACCGCCTGGCGTGGTACTGGTGGGCACCAACGGTGCCAACACCCTGACCGGCACCATTGGCAGCGATAGCCTGTCCGGGCTGGGCGGCAACGACACCCTCAATGGCCTGGGCGGCATGGACCAGCTGTTCGGTGGCGCGGGCAACGACACACTCAATGGCGGAGCCGATAACGACATCCTCAACGGTGATGATGGTAACGACACCCTGGACGGTGGCACCGGCGTGGATGTGATGAACGGCGGTGCTGGTGACGACACCTTTGTGGTCGACGTTGCCGGTGACAGCGTGATCGAAGCGCTCAACGGCGGCACCGACACGGTGCGCACCAGCCTGGCCAGCTACACCCTTGGGGCCAACGTCGAAAACCTGACCTACACCGGTAGCAGCAATTTCACCGGTGCCGGTAATGGGTTGGCAAACACCATTACCGGTGGCGCCGGCAACGACCTGCTCAATGGCGGTGCAGGTGCCGACCGGCTGGTGGGCGGGGTCGGCAACGACACTTACGTGGTCGACGATGCCAGTGACGTGGTGGTCGAGGCGAGCGGGTCCGGGACCGATACGGTGCAGACCTCGCTGGCCAACTACACCATGGCCGCCAACGTCGAGGTGCTCAACTATACTGGCGCGGGCAACTTCAGCGGCACCGGCAATGGGTTGGACAACACCTTCAACGGTGGTATCGGCAACGACACTTTCAACGGCGATGGTGGTAATGACATCCTCAACGGCAATGCCGGCAACGACACGCTCAATGGTGATGCTGGCAACGATCAGCTGTTCGGTGGCCTGGGTAATGACAGCCTGAACGGTGGCGGCGGGGACGACAGCCTGGATGCTGGCGCTGGCGATGACGCCCTCAACGGCGGCAACGGCAACGACACGTTGCAGGGTGGAGCGGGCAACGACAGCCTCGACGGCGATGTCGGCAATGACCTGTTGGTGGGCGGTGATGGCAATGACACGCTGTTCGGCGGGGTAGGTAGCGACACCCTGCAGGGCGGGGCCGGCAACGACTTCATCAATGGCGCCGAAGGTAATGACACGGTCAATGGTGGAGCCGGTAACGACACCATGGTGGCTACGGACGGCAACGATGTGTTCCAGTTCTCCGCCGGTTTCGGGGCTGATCTGATCATCAACTTCGATGCCAACCCGTCGGGGGGCCAGGACCGCCTGGATATCACCGGGCTCAACATAACGGCGGCGAACTTTGCCGCGAACGTGCAAATTGCCGACGTCGGTGCAGATACGCTGGTCAGCATCGGAGCTGCTGACTCGATCCGCCTGGTCGGGGTGGCAGATGCCACGACAGTGACGGTGGCGGACTTCATTCTCGCTGGCTGATCTCACCTCACCAACCGGGGCCGCATTGCGGCCCCTTCTTTTACTAAAACGGAGGTTCAGAAACGCTGGTTGAAATTAAATGATAAGTATTATCATATCCGGACTGCCAACGCCTGTTCCGGAGCCTGCTGCATGCCTTCCACCCACCACGATGCCGTCGCTGACCTCTACCTCGCGCACCACAGCTGGGTAGTGAGCCTGCTGCGCCGTCGGTTGGGCAATCGCGAGCAAGCCCTGGATCTGGCCCAGGACACCTTCGTGCGCCTGTTGCGCAGCGAGCTGCCGGCACCGCTGCGTGAGCCGCGCGCCTACCTGAGCACCGTCGCCAGCCGCCTGTGTTGGCAGCACTTTCGCCGCCAGGCGCTGGAGCGGGCCTATCTGGATAGCCTGGCTGCGCTGGAGCCGCAGCACCAGCCCTCGGAAGAAACGCGCCTGCTGATACTCGAAGCACTGGATGCGGTGGGCCAGGTGCTCGATGGCCTGGGCACCCGGGTGCGCGAGGTGTTCCTGCTGTCGCAACTCGACGGCCTGACTTATGTGCAGATCGGCGAACGCCTGGGGCTGACCGTCAATGTGGTGCAAAAAGCCATGCTCAAGGCCTATCGGCATTGCTATGCCGAGGTGTATGGGGCATGAGGCCGCACGGCGCGAGTGAGCCTGCGCTGGAGCCGGCCGTGGTGGAGCAGGCGATGCAGTGGCTGGTGCGCCTGCAATCTGGGGCCAGCAGCGAGGCCGAGCAACGGGCCTGCGAGCGCTGGCGCCTGCAAAGCAGCGCACACGAACTGGCCTGGCAGCGCCTCAATGGCCTTGGCCAGGGCCTGCGCGAAGGCACCCACGGCCTCAGTGCGCAGGGCGCGCGTCAGTTACTGCAGGCACGCGCACAGGTTTCACGGCGCGCCGTGCTGAGCGGGCTGGTCGGGGCCGGCGTGCTGATTGCCGGCGGTTACAGCCTGCAGCAGCGCACGCTATTACCGACAGTGTTCAGCGATTACGCCACCGGTACCGGCGAGCGCCACAGCTGGCACCTGCAAGGGGGGCTTGTGCTGCAGCTCGACACAGGCAGTGCGCTGGACATCGACTCGGCGGCCGGGGCTCGGTTGCTGACGCTCAACCGTGGCCGGCTACTGCTGGAGCCTGGGCAAAACGCGGATGTGCGCCTGCGCAGTGCGCAAGTGTTGATAAGGCCCGCACCGGCTTCGCGCCTGATAGTCCAGCAACTGGCAACGACGACGCAGGTGCAGGTATTGCAAGGCGCTGCATTGATCGATTACGGCCAAGGGGGCGCCCGGCTGGAACGGGTGGCGGGTTGGCAGCAGCACTTCAGTGCGGCCGGGGCTGAGCCTGCACAACCCTTGAACGCTGCCGCCACAGCTTGGACCCAGGGCCAGCTGGTCGCCGAACGCATGCCATTGACGCAGTTGCTGGCCGAGCTCGATCGCTACCGGCCTGGCATCTTGCGCTGCGACCCACGTATCGCCGCACTACGGGTCAGTGGCACATTCTCGGTCGATCAACCGGATGTCAGCCTGGCGTTGCTCACCGAAGTGCTGCCGGTGCGGGTCCAGCGTGTGCTGGGTTACTGGGCCCAGGTCATACCCGCCTGATTTTTTCATGACGGTCGGCAGGTTTTGCTTTGTCGCGCATCAAGACAGAAGAAAGCGCTGAATGAGCAGCGCACAGTGCCTACCCCTGTCTGCCAAGGATTGTCCCGATGCATTCTCGCCTCACCCCCATTGCCACCGCTGTCCGCCCGCTGATGTTTGGCCTCGCCGTCGCTGCATTCCACCTTCCCGTACAGGCCGAAGAAGCCACTGCCGCGCAAACCGGTGTGCGCCATTTCGGCATTGCCGCAGGCAGCCTCGACAGCGTGCTGGGCCAGTTCGGCCAGCAGGCTGGGGTGATGGTCGCGGTGGATTCGCAACTGTCCCATGGCGTGCGGAGCCCTGGGCTGCGCGGCCCGTTTTCGGTGGAGCAGGGGTTGGCCATGTTGCTGGCCGGTACCGGCCTGCAGTCGGTGTGGGTGGCTGCCGGGCGCTATCGGTTGATTGCCGCTGGCAATGACACGGGCGCCCTGGAACTGGGCGTAACCAGTGTCAACGCGGCGGGGCTCGGGGCAACCACCGAAGGCACCGGTTCCTACACCACTGGCGTGACCAGCACCGCCACCAAGATGAACCTGTCGATCCGCGAGACGCCGCAGTCGATCAGTGTGATCACCCGCCAGTTCATGGACGATCAGCAACTGACCAGCATGTCCGATGTGCTCAAGCAGACGCCAGGCATCACCATGTCCCAGGACGGCGGCGAGCGTTTCAACATCTATTCCCGTGGCAGCGCGCTGAACACCTATCAGTTCGATGGCGTCACCACCTACCAGGAGAACCAGACCCGCACCATGCCCAGCACCTTGCTGGACATGGCGATCTACGACCGTGTGGAGGTGGTGCGCGGCGCGACCGGCCTGATGACCGGTGCCGGCGACCCGAGCGGCGTGGTCAACGTGGTGCGCAAACGCCCGACCGCGACCTTCCAGTCGTACTTGCAGGGCGGTCTTGGCTCGTGGAACTACAAGCGCCTGGAAGCCGATGTCTCCGGCCCGCTGACGCCAACCGCCAACGTGCGCGGGCGCCTGGTGGCCGCCAAGCAGACCAACCATACCTTCATGGACTGGTACCAGCAGGACCGCGACATCGCTTACGGCGCGCTTGAGGCCGACCTCAGCGACAGTACCGTGCTGCGCCTGAGCATCGACCACCAGCGCTATCGACCTACCGGCGCCCAGGGTGTGCCATTGATCTACACCAACGGCCAGCAGACCGACTTCTCCCGTTCGACCAGTTCCGGCGCACGCTGGAACGAGGACCGTTTCGACACCACCAACTACAACATCGGCCTTGAGCAGCAACTGGCCGGTGACTGGCAGTTGAAGATCGCCAGCACCTACATGGATGTCGACCGCGACACCACCACCGGCTCGTACAGCAGCCCGTCCGGCAACTCCCGAATCACCCCGGACAACATCGCCAGCATCGGCCAGAGCGCGTCCTGGGCTACCCAGCGCCAGAAAGCCATCGACGTCACCCTGCAGGGGCCATTCGAACTGTTCGGGCAGACCCACGAACTGATCCTCGGGGGCAACTACCTCGATTACGTGAACCATCACCACGCCGTGACGGGGTCTGCGGTCAGCGTCGACTTCGACAACTGGAACAACGAACTGCCCAAGCCCGACAAGGGCAGCTTCGCCCCCAACCTGGACTACGACGTCGACACCCAGCAAAGCGGCTACTTCGCGGCCGGGCGTTTCAACCTGGCCGACAGCCTGCACCTGATTCTCGGCGCACGGGCCAGCAACTACCATTACCACTACTACCTGCGCAGCTTGCCCAACGGCGCCCCCACCGACTATCGCCTGACTGAGCGCGGCGTGGTCACGCCCTATGCAGGCCTGGTCTACGACCTGACCGCCGAGCAATCCGTCTATGTCAGCTATACCGACATCTTCAAACCTCAGTCGGCCCGTGACCGCACCGGCAAGATGCTTGAGCCCGTGGTAGGCAAGAACTATGAGATGGGCTGGAAGGGCGAATTCTATGAAGGCCGCCTGAATGCCAGCGTCGCGGCGTACCTGATCAAGCGTGACAATGTCGCCGAACTGGATGGCGGCCTGACCGTGCCGGGCTCCGATTCCGAGGAAAGCGCCTACCGTGCGGTCAATGGCGCCGAGACCAAGGGCGTCGATCTTGAGTTGGCCGGCGAGCTGAGCCCGGGCTGGAACCTCCAGGGTGGCTACAGCCACTCGCGCACCGAAGACCCGGACGGCGAGCGACTGACCGCGCAACTGCCGCTGGACACCTTTCGCCTGTGGAGCACCTATCAGCTGCCGGGCGACTGGCAGCGCCTGACCGTGGGCGGAGGGGTCAACTGGAACGCCAGCAACTCGCTGTACTTCAGCAATTTCAACAGCCGCGTCAGCCAGGATGACTACACCGTGGTCAACCTGATGGCCCGCTACCGCGTCAACGAGCACCTGTCGACCACCGTCAACCTGAACAACCTGTTCGACGCGAAGTACTACGCCGGGTTCGCCGGCAGCTATGGGCATTATGGCGCGCCACGCAACCTGATGATGAACGTGCGTTACGACTTCTGAGCACCCGACCACAGCGCCCGGGGTAGGCATGCCTGCCCGTCGAACAGCAGCCGGGCCGTGCGTACCAGCCCGCAGCCGGTCAACGCGCCCTGTTGCAGCGTTACCTCGACACTGAACTCGCCACTGGGGTGCTCCACCGACAGCCGCTGGCAGTCGCCCGTGCCAGTGACAGCTATGCCCTGGGCCGTCGTGCCTTCGATCAGGCAGGCGGTGGCGGCGCTGACCGCGCCGAACACGCCGATCGAGGCATGGCAGCGGTGCGGAATGAACGAGCGGGTACTGATCGTGCCGCCGTTGCGCGCCGGGGAGACCAGGCACGCGCAGGCCGCCATCAGCGGGCAGGTCGTCCCGCAGGAAGTACGCGCCTTTCGAAGTGCCGCCGCGCTCCGGGGCTGTCTTGATAAGCCGTTCTTTTTCTGCGAATGCGACAGGTAGGCCTGTGAGATGAGTGCGGCTAGAAAAGCAACGAGGCTAAGGCCAGTCTGAATGCAAGGCGTTTTTCAACTACCTGGTTTGGATAGCTGGCCTGGCGATGAACCAAATGCTGGCCACTCGGACTCCAAACGCTCACATTCCTCGCTGAAGAGCCTGCTTGGCTCGCTCACTGCCTGATCGGTGTCTCGCACCTGTCTGTAATATCGCTCGGCAATACGTACCTTTTTCCAGAACCACTTGGTTCGTTCTTCGAAGCGAAGTGTATTGTTCAGAAGAAGCATCAGGCCCGGCAATGCTGCGAGGAATGCGGTTGCCACTTTGTTACCTGTTGCACCTAGAAACGTTACGCCTAACTCACTGGATGCCAAAATAGAAGCGATGAAGCTACCCAGTACCGAGACCATAAATACTGTATGGGCCCAAAAGTAGTTTCTGCGAGCCCACCTCTGGCCATCGTCAATGATTTTTTTTGGTAGTAAACACGCAGCCAGTGAGCAGTTTCAGGCGGTTCATTCTTCTGACGCAGGTGCTGCGCAACCTCGAACTCAGTGCCTGCTGCTTTTGCATGCCCAGCTGGCCCCATTCCGATGACTGACTCAACTTGCACCGGCATTATTTCTCTTGTTTGGCCATTGCCGCGCTTTCGCTGATACCCAACAAGCAGACCAGGTAGCCCAGCCCCGCTGCTGCAGTGGTAAGCAGACCCTCTCTTACACGTGTTTACATGCGATAAGCCGTGATTATTAAGCCTTAGATCCAGCTTGAAATTTTGCCTGGAAAGGAACAAAATCCACGCGTATTTACATGGTACGTATCATGTTACGAAATCGTAGGAGCAAGCATGGCCCGGGGCGGTATCAACAAGGCGTTAGTGCAGCAGGCGCGGCAGGTGCTGATAGCCCGGGGCGAGTACCCCAGCATCGATGCAGTACGTATCGAGCTGGGTAACACGGGGTCAAAGACCACCATCCATCGCTACTTGAAGGAGCTTGAGGAGCAGAAGCCTGTTGCATTGCAGGGGCAGGCTGCCCTCAGTGACGCGCTGACCAGGCTGGTGTCGCAATTGGCGGCTCAGCTGCAGGAGGAGGGAGACGCCCGCATCGAGCAGGCCGAAGCTGCGTTCGCCGCTCAGCGCGAACAGCTCGAGGCACAGTTGCAGTTGGCTCAGCAGGCACTGGCGGCCGCTCACCAGCAACAGCAGATCCAGGCTGCTGCGCTGGCTGCCGAATCAGAGCGCCTGGTTACCGCGCAGAACACGCTGCAAGCCGAGCAGTTGCGCAGCGCCAGCCTTAATCAGTCGCTGGGTGAATTGCAGGTGCGCGTGGCTGACAAGGAGGAACAGGTACGCTCGCTGGAAGACAAGCACCGTCATGCCCGTGAAGCGCTGGAGCATTACCGCAGCGCCAGCCGCGAGCAGCGCGAGCAGGAACAGCGCCGCCACGAAGCGCAGACCCAGCAGTTGCAAGTGGAGCTGCGCCAGTTGCAGCAAGGCATGATCGTCAAGCAGGACGAACTGACCCGCCTGCACCGCGACAACGAACGGATGCTCGGCGAGCACCGCCAGGCCAACAGCGAGTGCAAGGTCAAGGACCAATTGCTCGAGCAGCGGGACGCGCAGATCCAGGGCTTGCGGACAATCCTCGCGCAAGCACAAGGCGCCAGCGATGAAATGCGCCGGCAACTGCAGGTACAAACCCGGAGCCTGGAAGACAACCGCGCCATCAGCACGGAGCAGGGCAGGCAGTTGCAGTATCTACAGGATGAATTGCGCAAACGCGATGAAGCGCTCTCTGCCTGCCTGGCTCAGAAACAGCCGGATTAGTAGCTGCCTGCATTGGCGACCTTCAGCTCAGCCAGTGTTAGTCGTGCAGCGGCATGCGCATCGCGCAGCGCCCTGACAACCCGTGTGCGCGCTCTGTTGCGAGGATACCCTGCAACCTGGCCCCGAGGTGCTGTTCATCGAGCACCTCGAATCCGCACCTCACATAGAAGGGCGCATTCCAGGCCACTTGCGCAAAGGTGGTCAAGGTCACCTCCAGGGCGCCCCGATGCCGCGCCACGGTACATGCCTGGTCCAGCAACTGGCTGCCGATACCTTGCCCCTGCGACTGCAACCGTACCGAAAGCTCGTGAACATGCAGTGCCTGGCCTTCCAGGCTCAGGCACACAAAGCCCAGGGCCTGGCCTTGGTCATCCTCGGCCAACCAACTGCCATGGTCATCAATGAAGGCCTTGTGCGCCATTGCGTCCAGCCCCTCGGCAGATGCCAGCCAGGCCAGCTCAGGCAGCTGCAGGAACGCTTGTGCGGCTGATTGCTCGACGGCAATCAGCCGGGGGATGTCGGGAAGCAGGGCGGGGCGTATGCGCATTGTATGTCCTCCATGACTGGCAATAGTCTGCGGCGAGTTGAGCGGGGCTTGCAATGATTGGGTTATAACGTAACATTTACGTTTTCCCAGCCACGCGAGACTGCCTTGATGACTGAAGAGGAACTGCTGCGCCAGGCGCCCGCAGCGTACATGAACGAGGTCCAGCAGCAATTTTTCCGCACGCTGCTGCTTGGCCAGCGTTGCGACCTGCAAGCACGCATCGACGTCGAGTTCCGGGCCCTGCGCGAGCAGGAGGTGCACAGCGACCCGGCCGACATCGGCAGCGCCGAGGAGGAACGACAGTGGCGGCTGCGCTCGCTGGAGCGGGAAAAGAAGCTGCTGGACAAGATCGACCAGGCACTGGAGCGCCTGGCCCGGGGTGAATATGGCTGGTGCCAGGAAACCGCTGAGCCGATCGGCCTGCGCCGCCTGCTGCTGCGCCCCACGGCAACGCTGTGCATCGAAGCCAAGGAGCGCCAGGAGCAGAAGGAGCGGCACCTGCGCGAAGAGCGCTAGTCCGCCGCCAGTGCCTGTGGCTGCAACTGCCAGCGCACCGAGCTGACACCTTTTTCCAGGCTCACCCGACCTACCAGCCGCTCCAGTTGCGCTGGCGCCTGCGGGTTGCCGACCAGTTCGGCGCGCACTTCCAGGCGGGCCGGGTTGGCCAGGTCTTCACTGTGCAGCGATTGCAGGCGCAACTGTGGGTCGCCCAGGCTGTGCAGCATCAGGCTGCGCACCTGGATCTCATCTTCGGCGCGGCAGACGATGCGCACCTCGAACCGTTGTTCGACCTCGCTGGCTGGCAGCACCTCCTGGCGGTCGAGACGCTGGGCGATATCGCGCAGCAGGATATTGGCACACAGCACCATCAGGCTGCCAAGCGCGGCCTCAAGCAGCAGCCCGAGGCTGCACAGCACACCGACCGCCGCGGTGCACCAGAGCGTGGCAGCGGTGTTCAAGCCACGCACGTTGAAGCCATCGCGCATGATCACCCCGCCACCCAGAAACCCGATACCCGACACCACGTAAGCGGCCACCCGCGAGGCATCGTTGGGTGCCATGCCAGGCACCGCCTGGGTCATCAGCACGAACAGGCAGGCGCCGGTGCTGACCAGCGCGTTGGTGCGCAGCCCGGTCAGGCGCTGACGCAGTTGGCGCTCGGCACCGATCAGGGCGCCAAGCAGCAGGGCAATGCCGACACGCAGCAGAAAGACTTTCCAATCCATAGCAAACCTCTTCCACGGGCATACGCCCGCACGGTTGAATAACCAGAAAATGCGAAGGACCACGAAAGGGAAGAGGGGGAAAGCCTTCAAAGGCTGGAGAATTCCACCGCCTGGCCAATGGCGAGACAGTGGCAGGAAGCTGCCGGACTAGCTCGCCGTGTGGGCCTGTCGCAAGCGACTGGGGCTACTGTCCAAAGCAGGACTCCTGTTCAGGGATGCGAAATTGCGTCGCGGACCTTACGCCGCCGCCCACACGGGGTCAAGGGCAAAAACATGACAAGGGATTCATCAGGAAATGCCCTACAGCCGGTCACGCCTGCATGGAAATAAACCTGGGTAATCGGTACCCTTGCGCCATTCTCCGCCACACCCCGGACCGTTACATGCTGTTCAATATCGCCGTGCTGCTCGGCACACTGGTGGCCATGGAAGGTGTCGGCACGCTGGCTCACAAGTACATCATGCATGGCTGGGGCTGGTGGCTGCACCGTTCGCACCACGAGCCGCAACTGGGCATGCTGGAAACCAACGACCTGTACCTGGTGGCGCTGGGCCTGATCGCCACGGCGCTGATCGCCTTGGGCAAGGCCGGCCATGCGCCACTGCAGTGGGTGGGGGCCGGCGTGGCCGGGTATGGGGTGCTTTATGTACTGGCCCACGACGGCTTCTTTCACCGGCACTGGCCGTGCAAGCCACGGCCAGTCAACCGTTACCTCCAGCGCCTGCACCGTGCCCATCAGTTGCACCACGCCGTGAAGGGGCGCACGGGCAGCGTATCGTTCGGCTTTTTCTATGCACCACCGCTGAAGGTGCTCAAGCGCCAGCTGCAGGCGCGGGTGCCACGCGACCGCGGCTGACCCACCAGCCAAACCCTGCTGCGGTGAAGAACATGATCAGGCTGTACAGCGCGGCTGGCACGGCCATGGTGGCGTTGTTCAGCAGCGATGGGCTCAACGCCAGGGCAATGGCCAAGGTGCCGTTATGGATGCCGATTTCCATGCCGATGGCGATGGCCTGACGCTTGGGAATGCTCAGCAGGCGGGGCACCCAGTAGCCGAGCGTCAGGCTGATCAGGTTGAACAGCAAGGCTGCCAGGCCCACCACCGGAGCATATTCGACGACGGTCTGCCAGTCCTTGGCCAACGCCAGCACGATGGTGAATGCCAGGAACAGCGCTGCCACCAGTTTCATCGGTTTTTCCATGCGTGCGGCGAAGCGCGGCGCCCAATGGCGGATCAGCATGCCCAGGGCCACTGGCAGCAGGACGATGGCGAACACCTGCATGACCTTGGCGAATTGCAGCGGAATCGCCTGGTCCGATGCCATGAACCAGGCCAGCGACAGGTTCACCAGCAGCGGCATGGTCAGAATCGCGATCAGCGAATTGACCGCTGTCAGGGTGATATTCAGCGCCACATCGCCGTGGGCCAGGTGACTGAACAGATTGGCCGTGGTGCCGCCCGGGGACGCTGCCAGCAGCATCAGGCCGACCGCCAGCGCCGACTCCAGGCCAAAGCCATTGGCGATCAGGAAGCACACCAATGGCAGCAGCAGGATCTGGCAGCACAGGCCGACGACCACCGGTTTCGGGTATTTCACCACGCGGGCGAAGTCAGCCAGCGTCAGGGACAAGCCGAGCCCGAGCATGATGATGCCCAGTGCCAGGGGGAGGAACGCAGTCAACAAGGGTGAGGCGGTCATGGGCAGGCACTCGGGCAAGGGATGCAGGCAGTCTAGGCGGGCCTTGCGGGCTGGATAATTGCAATGCGCCAGTACTTGGTAACCGTTTGTTACCGGATTCCCAGTAAACCTTGGCGCACAGTGTCTGCATGCCGCGTTGCGATAGGCGCCCCGGCGCAGTAGCATTTCGCTTTTGCCGAGGATTAGCCTGTCATGCCGTTCCAGCAAGGTCTGCTTGCCACCCCCGTGCCGGCCCACGCCCGTCACCTGTTCTTCGCCCTGCAGTCGCCCGAGGCGCTGCCTGCCGTACTGGATGTATTGCTGCCGCAGGTGGATGGTCAGAACCTGATTCTTGGTATCGGTGCGCCGTTGGTAAAAGCCCTTGGCCGTGACATTCCTGGCCTGCGCGCTTTCCCGCAACTCGATGCCGCGGTGGAAAACCCGAGCACCCAACACGCCCTGTGGCTGTGGTTGCGCGGCAACGAACGTGGCGACCTGCTGCTCCAGGCCCAGGCACTGGAACAGGCGCTGGCCCCGGCACTGCGCCTGGCTGACAGCGTCGATGGTTTCCTGCACCGCGGTGGCCACGACCTGACCGGTTACGAAGACGGTACCGAGAACCCGGTGGATCAGGATGCCGTGGACGCCGCCATTGTTGCCGGCGAGCAGCCAGGCCTGGCCGGTTCCAGCTTCGCCGCCTTCCAGCTGTGGAAGCACGACCTGGAGTACTTCAAGTCTCTGCCCCAGGCCGACCAGGACAACATCATCGGCCGCCGCCTGAGCGATAACGAAGAACTCGACGACGCGCCGGAATCGGCTCATGTCAAACGTACTGCCCAGGAAAGCTTCGAGCCGGAAGCCTTCATGGTGCGCCGTTCGGTAGCCTGGGCCGACAGCCGTGGCGCAGGCCTGGCGTTCGTTGCCCTGGGCCACAGCTTCGATGCCTTCGAAGTGCAACTGCGGCGCATGAGCGGCCTGGAAGACGGCATCATCGACGGCCTGTACCGCTTCAGCCGGCCGCTGACCGGCGGTTACTACTGGTGCCCACCGATGGCCGAGGCGGGCCTGGACCTGAGCGTGCTGCTGCAGGCCTGATAACAAAACATCCAGATATAGAATCACCTGCCAGCTCCGGTGGGTTGCTGACGCGCAAGCTCCCCTCCACGGGCGAGGCCTTGCCGGTGATTGGTGCCGGCACTTCCGCGGCCTGGACGCCATGGCCGAGCATCCGCAGCTGGCAATGACGATAGGCGTCATCCTCGTGCTCGGCTGGAGTGAGACGGGCCTGGGGCTCGGCAGGCGACATCAGCGCAGGGCAACGGAGCCTGGTCCCGCCCGCACCTGATATTTTTGCCAGTTGTGGCTGCGGCCTTGATGGGTACTAATCATCGAGCCGGTCGCACTTGCAATCGGCCATGTCATTCAGTTCATGGAGAGTATGGAAATGACCATTCAAAAGATGCTGTGCCTGGTCGGCTGCCTGCTGCTGAGCAGTTTCACTTATGCCAACGTATCCCAGTCACACGCAGTGACCCAGACAGGCAACGGCGTGGCTGCTCTGGAAAAAACGACTGCACCGCAGGTGCCTGGCTCCCCGCAGGCAGATGATGAAGATGATAGTGATGACGAGGGTTGATCGTTCACTCGTGCCCATGGCTGGCGAGGCATACCTCGTCAGCTTTCACCTTTCCGCTGGCGCACCAAATACATCCCCGCCGCTTATTTAACGCCACCGGTCCGAACCCTTCGCAATAAACCGAATCCCCCGATATCGCCGAACTCCGACCTTATGTACGGCGCAGCGCCGTGCACTTCGAAAGCCACAAGAGGTTAGAGACCATGGCCAATAAAGAAAACAGCCGCACCGGTAGCCAGGGTGGCAACAAGAACCCAGGCAACTTCGCCAATGATCGCGAGAAGGCCTCCGAGGCCGGTCGCAAAGGCGGCCAGCAATCCGGCAGCGGCCGTACCAGCAGCGAGTCGGGCCGCAAGGGCGGCCGTTCGTAAGTGAGGCAACGCAGTGCCGGGGCGACCTGGCGCTGCGGTCAACTGGATCGGGAGCAAGGCGCGACGGTCATGACCCGCAACACCACAGCCCCGACAGGGAGCCGGGCCAATTGCAACAGCCTTGCCAGCCGTTACCAGGCACTGTTGTCGGGCGAAGGCGCCGCTACGGCGACAGCGCTTGCAATCAGGTCGCGATGACCGACAATGGCGGCGCCCATCGCAAGCCATTCGGACCCCCTGCGCCATGATGCTGATCAAGCAATTCCCTGACATTTCCCTCGCCGATACCTTGTTCGTGTTCGCCCTGGAGGCAGAGGCCGGTGATGTCTTCACCGAGGTGAAGACTGTGTTCACCGGTATCGGCAAGGTCAACGCCGCCATCGCCCTGACCCGGGCGATCCAGCAGCAGCGCCCCAAGCTGATCGTCAACCTCGGCTCGGCCGGCAGCCAGCGCCACGGCAAGGGCGAGGTGGTGTGCTGCACGCGCTTCGTGCAGCGTGACATGGACGTCACCCCGCTGGGCTTCGCCCGCTATGAAACGCCGCTGTCGAATATCCCGGTACTGCTGGAGCATGGCCAGGCGATCCCCGGCTTGCCTGTGGAAACCTGCGGCAGCGGCGACAGCTTCGAAATCAACCATGGCGACGCCCCTTACGATGTGGTCGACATGGAAGCCTACGTGCTCGCACTGATTGCCCGCGAAGAGGGCATTCCTTTCGTGTGCCTGAAGTACATCTCCGATGATGCCGGCAGCGACGCGGCGGGTGACTGGGCAGTGCAGGTGCACCTGGCAGCCGAGGCGTTCAAGCGGGTGCTGTTCACCCAGGTGGGCTGAAAGATCCGCAGGGCGAATCGAGTAAACCTTCCGGGCGCCACGCAGTCATTTCTGATATGAGGCCCATCGTCGGGTCGGGGAGGTGACAACCATGGCCAGGGCTATCTGGAAAGGCGCGATCAGTTTCGGTCTGGTCCATATCCCGGTGTCGCTCAACACTGCGGTGCGCACCGAGCGGGTCGATTTCGACTGGCTCGACAAGCGCAGCATGGAGCCGGTGGGCTACAAGCGGGTGAACAAGGTCACCGGCAAGGACATCGACAAGGACAACATCGTCAAGGGTGTGGAGTACGAGAAAGGCCGCTACGTGGTGATCAGCGAAGAGGAGATTCGCAAGGCTCGCCCTGAAGCCACCCAGACCATCGATATCTTCTCGTTCGTGGAAGCCGCGGACATTCCCCTGCAGCAGTTCGACACACCGTATTACCTGAGCCCCGACAAGCGCGGCGGCAAGGTCTATGCCCTGCTGCGCGAAACCCTGGAAGCGACCGGCAAGGTGGCGCTGGCCACCGTGGTACTTCATACCCGCCAACACCTGGCGCTGCTGCGCCCGCTGGACGCTGCGCTGGTGATGATCACCTTGCGCTGGCCGGAGGAAGTGCGAGGCCTGGAAACGCTGGAGCTGGACAAGAGCGTGACCGACAGCAAGCCCGACAAGCGCGAGCTGGACATGGCCAAGCGGCTGGTCGAAGACATGAGCGGGCCGTGGGCGCCCGATGAGTACCACGATGCGTTTCGCCAGACCATCATGGACCTAGTGGAGGAGAAGGCCAGCAAGGGCAAAATCAGCATGGTCGACAAGGGCGAGGCCGGCGGCAGCGAGAAGGGCGCCGATATCATCGACCTTACCGAACTGCTCAAGCGCAGCCTGGGTGGCAAGAAAGCTGCTGCCGAGAAAAAACCGGCCAAGCGTAGCCGCAAGGCCTCCTGAGGCCGGAACAGGTAACTACAGACTCGCCAGATAATCCCCAAACCCTTCCCGAGCCCGGCTGTCGATGCGGCTGCTGGTCGCCACACTGTGCCTGGCCGTCCACACGATCCGTTTACAGGAATACCAGTTCGAACGGTTGCAGCAGGCAATCCAGCAGCCGGGCCGGCAGCACGGGCGGGCGTGGGCCGTCCGGCTCCAGCTGGCTGACATGGGCGGCCAGGGCCTTGCGTTTGCGCGCCAGGGCGGTGTCGCCCAATTGAATTCGGTGGGCGCGTGGCCAGGGCAGGCGCGGGTCGTCCGGCTGTGCCCAGTACCAGGCCCATACCGGCACTTCGATCAATTGCGCTTTGCGTGCCTGGGCGGCCTGCGCGGCGGCTCTGCCGACCGCCTCGTGGTCGCCATGCCCATCGTTGCGCCAGGTCGCCATCAGCACGTCATCGGGCCGCAGCACCTGGGTCAGGTGGTTGACCAGAAAGGCCTCTTCGCGGGGCAAGGCGCCATCCTTGAGGTTCAGTCGGCGCCAGTCCAGGCGGTTCAGGTCCAGATCGAGCTGCTGCAAGGCCTGCCGGCTCTCCAGCGGGCGCTGCCTGCGCAGACGATGCTCGGTCCAATGTTCGGAGCCAGCGTGGCTAGCCTCACCATCGGTGGCGGAAATCAGCAGCAGTTCGTCTTCGCGACCGTGAAAATGCGTCAGCAACCCGCCGGCCATCAGCACCTCGTCGTCCGGGTGCGGCGCAATCAGCACCAGGCGGCGCCCGGGCGGGCACAGTTGTTGCGGCGTTACCCAGGTAGCACGCGCCAGGTGGGCGGCCTGCTGCCACTCGGCCCAGGGGGTACCGTCGCTGGACTGGATCAGGTTGGTATTCATAGCTTCCACGCTCCGGCTGGTACTTGTGTCAATTGCGCACCCAATGCCGCCAGGTCGTGTTCAGCATGGCTCTGGCGCAGGTAGACCGGCAGGTCGGCGCTGAGCCTGGCGAAGTGGCTGTTGCGGCAAAAGGGCGTAGCCCCCAGCGCCCGGCCGACGTGGTGAATCACCTGCTCGACCGCCTGCTCGACCTGGGCGCGGGTACGTCGCACTTCGAAACTGGCGTCGGCCTCGGGCTGGCGGTCGATCCATGCCGCGCATTCGCGCAGTGCAGCGCGGGCGCCAAACAAGGCGGCATCCACCGCACCCAGGTGGGCATCGGCGTGGGCATCGGGCCGCGGTTTGCGGCAATGCGCCCGCAGGTAATCGGCCAAGGCCTCGGCGGCGCCATACCAGCACGCGGCAATGCCGGCGCCGCCGTGCCAGAAGCCGGGGCGCGACAGGTATTGCCCAGGTCGGCCAATGGCGATGCCGGGCGTCTGGTCGAATTCCACCTCGATGCTCGCGGTGGTCGCCATGCCAACGGCCTGCCAGCTGTCGATGCTCAAGCCCTGGCTCGGGTGCGCCAGTTCGATCGCCACCAGCTGTGGCTGGTCGTCTTCGGCCCAGGCAGTAATCAGCGCCCGATCGATCTGCAGTGCGCCGGAGCACCAGGCCTTGCGCCCGGTCAGGCGCACCTGGTCGCCGTCACGGGCGACGATGCGGGCGCGGGCATCTGGCGGCTCTGCGGCCCAGACACCCCAGATCCCTTCATCGACGCAGTGCGCTACGCTGCATTCAGCGAGAATGGCCAGGGCATCGGTATGCCCCTCGTAAAGCTTGGCCAATGCCAGGTCGCAACCGGCCACCCGCGCCAACGTCTGCCAGCGCCGCAAGGTGTTGCCCTGCCCAGGCAGGGGCAGCAGGTCCAGGTGGTCGGACTGCAGGGCCTGGATCAGTTGCGGCAGCTGGGTGTCGAGGTTCAGCGGCTGCGGCCGCTCGCCAAAGGTACGCAACAGCCGGTCGAGGTTGTTGAGGTCGAAATCCTGGACGATGCTCATGCCATCCCCATTTGCTTGCGCATGCGCGCGGTGATCGATTGCCGAACCTTGGCCATGCCGGCCCACGGGTCGTCGATTTCGGCCAGGCGCTCGCGCAGGTTGCCGATATGCCACTGGTTGGCGCCCTTTAGCAGGGCCAGCTCCTCGCGCCAGATCGGCACCGACACCGGCAGGCCTTGGCGGGCGCGCAGGGAATAGGCGCACACCGTGGTAGCGCCTTTGCCGTTGCGCAGGTAGTCGATGAAGATCCGGCCGACCCGGTTCTTCGGCCCGGAGACGGCGCTGAGCCGATCGGGGAACAGCTTGGCCAGGTAATCGACGATGGCGTGGCTGAAATCCTTCACTTCGTCCCAGCCGGCACGACGGGTGAGGGGAATGACAAGGTGCATGCCCTTACCGCCGCTGGTCTTGAGAAACACCTTCAGGCCCAGCTCATCGAGCAGGGTGAGGGCCAGTTGCGTGGCTTCGAGCATGGCTTTCCACGGCAGCGCAGGGTCCGGGTCAAGGTCGAGGACGAAGCGGTCGGGCTTGTCGAAGTCCTTGTCGGTGGCGTTCCAGGTGTGCAGTTCGAGCATGTTCATCTGCACCGCGCCCAGCAAGGTATCGGCGCGGTTGATGACCATGGCCGCCTGACCGGCTTGGGCCTTCTCGTAGGTGAGCACATGGGGCATATGCAACTGACCGGCGTGCTTCTGGAAGAACAGCTCCCCGGCCAGGCCGTCCGGGGCCCGCACCAGCGCCACGGGGCGGTCCTTGAGTTGCGGCAAGAGCCACTGGCTGACTTCGGCGTAGTACTCGGCAATCTGCCGTTTGGTGGCACCGATAGTCGCATCGATCACCCGGTCGGGATGGGTCAGGCGCAGCTCGCCGAAGTCTTGCGCAAGGTCGGCTTGTTTGTGTTTTGGCAGGGTCTTGCCGGCCATGGCGCGCTCCAGGTCAATGGCGGTGGCAGGCTTGTCGTCGCGCAGCCCATGGAACACCGCGTGGCGCACCACGCCGTCGCGGGTCATCTGGGCATAGGCAACCTCGGCCAGCAGCTGCGGCTTGAGCCAGTGCACGCCACGCGCTTCGACGCCGGTCGGCGGCCTGGGCAGTGCGGGGCTGGCGATTTCCAGCGGCTTGAGGCGGGCATGGATACCGTCCAGCGTAGTGGAGCTGAAGCCGGTGCCGACTTTGCCGGCATACCGCAGTTCACCGCTGTCATGGTCGTGCAGTGCCAGCAACAGGGCGCCAAAGCCGTTACGGCTGCCTTTGGGGGCGGTGAAGCCGACGATCACGAACTCCTGGCGTTGCTTGCACTTGAGCTTGACCCATTCGGCACTGCGCCGGCTGACATAGGGGCTGTCTGCACGTTTGCCGATCAGGCCTTCGAGCGCCAGGCGACAGGCGCTGTCCAGCAGTGATTGGACAGGCTGGTCGAAGTCTTCGGAGAACCTGAGCCTGTCCGACTTGCTGTGCTCGAGCAGCCGGCGCAAGGTCTCACGGCGTTCTTGCAGGGGCACTTGGCGCAAGTCCTGGCCGCCCAGATACGGCAGGTCGAAGAGGTAGTAGCTGATCTGTTCGTCGCGATCGGTGTCAAAGGCGTTCTGCAGCGCCTGGAAGTCAGCCTTGCCGTGCTCGTCGTTAACCACCATCTCGCCATCGAGCCAGGCTGAATCGACACCCAGCGCCCGCAGTGCGGCAACCTGGCCAGGCATCCTGGCGCTCCAGTCATGGCCATTACGGGTGAACAGGCGGATGTCGTCGCCATCAATCCGGGCAAGCATGCGATAGCCGTCGAATTTCACCTCGTAACGCCAGTCGCCGTCGGGCGGCGAATCGACCAGGGTGGCGAGCTGCGGTTGCAAGTGCTCGGGCAGTGCGGCCTTGACCGCGCTGCCGGTTCGCTTGCGGTTGGTCCGGCTTGGTGAGGGTTTGGCTTTGGCCGTACGCCGGGTCAGCAGCGTGCGGTCAGTGAGCACGCTGTCCGGCTGGGCCTCGACAATGCTGTATTCGGCTTCGCTGCGCGCTTGTTCGTCGTGGGACTTTACCAGCATCCATAGCTCTTTCTTGCCGGCCAGGTGAGTGCGGAACAGGTTCCACACACCGTTGAGCTTTTCGCCCTGCAGGCGAAAGCGCAACTTGCCCTTGGCGTAGGCTTGGCGGGCATCACCTTCGGCTTCCCAGACACCCCGGTCCCAGACGATCACGTCGCCGGCCCCGTAGTGGCCTTCAGGGATATGCCCCTCGAAATCGGCGTAGTCCAGCGGGTGGTCCTCGACATGCACCGCCAGGCGCCGCACGTTCGGGTCGAGTGACGGGCCTTTGGGGATGGCCCAGCTCTTCAGCGTACCGTCCAGCTCCAGGCGAAAGTCGTAGTGCAGGTTGCTGGCGTCGTGCTTCTGGATGCAGAACTGCAAAGCATGAACGTGCTTGCCCCGGCTGCGCTTGCCGTTGGGCTCGGGCGTAGCGTTGAAATCGCGCTTGCGTTCGTACTCTGCAAGGGGATTGGCCATGGCCGGCTCCGGGGTGATTCCCTGTCTGTAGATTGGGAGGCGGCTGCCTGCGTGCTAGTTCAAAAAAAGTCGAAGGGGGCTGCCTTGCAGCCCTTTCGCGACACAAGGCCGCTCTTACAAGGGCATGCGCGTATCTTTCCTCAGGCCGGTTTGTCACGCTGGCGCATGGCCTTGGCGCGCTTTTCCAGGATCAGGTAGGTGAGTACGGCGGCTACCAGTGGAACCAGGTAGTACAACGTCCGATAGCCCAGCAGAGCCGCCACCAGGGTGCCCTGGCCGATCTGCCCGTGGAGCAGGGCGAGGAAGACGGTTTCGAGCACGCCAAGGCCGGCAGGTATATGGGCGACCACCCCCGCGACACAGCTGATCAGCAGAATGCCGAGGATCGAGGGGTAGAACGCTTCGCCAGGCAACAGCCAGAAAATCAGCAAGGCCATCATGGCCCAGTTGCTCGCGCCCAATGCCACCTGGCACAGGGCCAGGCGCAGCGAGGGCAGGGTGACTTCGTGCTCACGCCAGTGCCAGGTGCGCTTTTGCGCAAAGCCACAAGCCAGCAGGTAGCCGACTGCGATGGCCAGCAACAGCACGCCAATCACGCGCAAGCCAGTGGCACCGACGGCCCAGTTCGTCGGCAATTCGATCAGGCCCAGGGCGAACACGCTGCCGCCCAGCAGCATGTAGCCCATCCAGTTGGTCAGCAGGCCGAGGGTGAGGATGCGGGTGATGGTTGGCGTATCCAGGCCCAGGCGGCTGTACAGGCGGTAGCGCAAGGCAACGCCACCGACCCAGGTGGTGAAGTTGAGGTTGAAGGCGTAGCACACGAATGCCACCGGCATTACCTGCCGAGCCGGCAGGCGGTGCCCGGTATAAGCGCGGGCCAGCAGGTCGTAGCTGGCGAAGATCAGGTAGCTGCACAGCGCCAGTGCCAGGCCGATGGCCAGCGTGCCCGGCTTGTAGGCCAGCAGCGACTGGCGTACCTCGTTCCAGTCCAGGTTGCGCGCCAGAAAATACAGCAATACCGGAATCAGGATCAGGAACGCCACGGTGAACAGCCGCTTGCCCCAGATTTGCCATGGTTTCTGCGCCATCAGGTATTGCCCTCATGCAGATCGCCCTGGGCCTCGACCTCCGGCTGTACCGAACGCAGGCGCTGGCGGTGCGCGGGGAACCAACCGGCGATCCGCGGAAAATGCCGGATCACGTGGAAGCACACGAAAATCAGCGGTGCTCGCCACCAGTAGCCACGAACCATCCGTTCCAGCGTCACCGGTTTGCAGTGTTGGTCTACCAGCATCTGCAGGTGCTCGAACAGCTGCTGATTGAATGCCGGGTCACGGATGAACAGGTTGGCTTCAAGGTTGAACGACAGGCTCAGGGGGTCGAGGTTGCTGGAACCGACCGTGGCCCATGCATCGTCGACCAGCGCGACCTTGCCGTGTAATGGCCGCTGGCAATACTCGTGGATGCGCACGCCGTCGCGCAGCAGGTAGTTGTAGAGCAGGCGCGACAGGGCACGCACCCAGCGCATGTCTGGCTGGCCCTGGAGAATCAGCGTGACCTCGACGCCGCGTCGCGCCGCATTGCGCAACTCGCGCAGCAGGCGGTAACCGGGGAAGAAGTAGGCATTGGCCACCACTACCCGCCGCCGCGCCGCACGCAGGGCCTGCAGGTAGTGGGCCTCGATGTCGGTGCTGCGCAGCCGGTTGTCACGCTCGACCAGCACCGCCGTGCTGCGGCCGGTGGGCTGCGCAACCGGGCGTACCTCACTGGGGGGCTCCAGCACCGGGGCCATCAGCCTGCGGCTGGCTGCATGCACCTGCGCCACCACCGGGCCGGTCACTTCAACGGCGTAATCCTGCTTGGCCATGGGGCCGAAATCATTCAGGTGGTCGGCGCTGTAGTTGATCCCGCCGATGAAACCCTGCTCGCCATCGACCACCACGATCTTGCGGTGCAGGCGGCGAAACAGGTTGGTGCGCATGCCGGCCAGCCTGGGTTGCGGGTCGAAGGCATGAACGTTGACACCGGCATCGGTCAGCGCCGCAACGAAGCTGTCGGGGAGGTCGGCGGTGCCGTAACCATCCACCGCGATTTCCACCCGCACCCCGCGCCCGGCGGCATCGATCAGCACCTGCTGCAACTGCTGGCCGACCTTGTCGTCGTAGATGATAAAGGTCTCCAGCAGGATCTCTTGCCGCGCCCGGGCCATCGCCTCGAATACCCGTGGGTAATAGGCCTCGCCATTGATCAGCAGCCGGACGCTGTTGCCCTCTACCCAAGGTCTGTTCACAGGTTGATCTCCGCAGCCAGTGGCGCATGGTCGGACAGGTGCGACCAGGGGTACATGGAAAGCACCTGGGCCTTGGCCGGCATGGCATTGCGCAGGTAGATACGGTCCAGTCGCAGCAGCGGCAGGCGTGCCGGAAAGCTGCGCGCCGGGCTGCCAAAATGCTCGCCGAAGGCTTCGACCAGGCGCTGGGAGAGCACCGCATCGGCCTTGAGGCGCCAGTCATTGAAATCGCCAGCGATGATCACAGGTGCCTGCACTGGCAGGCTGTCGAGCAACTTCAGCAGCAGCTGTACCTGGCTTTGCCGGTGCAACTCGCGCAGCCCCAGGTGCACGCAGATGGCATGCACCTGCCCATGGCCAGGCACCTCCAGGCGGCAATGCAGCAGGCCGCGCTGTTCGTTGCCGTGGATCGACACGTCAAGATTCTCGTAATGCGCAATCGGGAATTTCGACAGCAGGGCGTTGCCGTGGTCACCGTGGGGGTACACCGCGTTACGGCCGTAGGCAAACTGCGGCCACATGCTGTCGGCGAGGAATTCGTACTGCGGTGTTTCAGGCCAGGCCGGGTGGCGCACGGCGTGCTGCTGGTGGCTGCCGTGCACTTCCTGGAGAAACACCAGGTCGGCATTGGTGGCGCGCACCGCGTCGCGCAGCTCGGGCAGGATGAAGCGCCGGTTGAACAGGGTGAAGCCCTTGTGCACGTTGATCGTCAGCACATTCAGGCGATGCACCGCCGTCACCTTGTCGATGATGCGGCGGGGGGCGTGCAAGGTCTTGTTCACGCAACTGTCCTCATGGCCTGATCCTTTGAACACCAGTCAACGTGCGACCGGAGCACGGCTGCGTAGGTTCAGCGCAGTTGATCGAAGGCCATGTTGCAGGCCGGAGTTGAACTTTGCCTGCGCCAGCGATTCCACCGCATAGCGATACCTCGACCACCTTCCTGATGGTGTTCCTGATCAAGAACACGCAGAACCGCGGCGACGATGGGCAAACATCGAAGGAATGACCCGCCAAGACTGGAGGCAAGCATGGCCAGACATATCATCCATTTCACCGGGCCGATCAATTCATCCACCTGCGGCAACCTCATCAACACCTGCTCCCGCGCCCTGCAGCAGGGCGCCGATGTGCTGCAGCTGAACATCGCCACCATGGGCGGCGAATGCAGCTACGGCTTTACCTTGTACAACTTCCTGCGCGCGCTGCCGGTCAGCGTGCACACCCATAACCTCGGCACCGTCGAGTCCATGGGCAATATCCTGTTTCTGGCGGGCGAACACCGCACGGCGTGCAGCTACAGCAAGTTTCTGTTCCACCCGTTCCACTGGACGCTGCACGGCTCGGTGGACCATGCGCGGATGGCGGAATACGCCATGAGTCTGGATTATGACTTGCGGCTGTATGCGCAGATCGTCGCCGAACGTACCGAAGGTAGTCGCGAAGTGCTGGATGTGCCGCGCTACCTGATGGCCTATCCGCGGATCCTCGGCCCCAGCGAGGCACTGGAGAGCGGAATGATCCATGCCATCGATGAGCTGCCGATCGAGGCCGAAACCACCCAGTGGAGCGTGCACGCCTGACTTGCCGGGGCTGCTTTGCAGCCCCGGCCTTTCAGTAGGGCAGCGAACCGCTCAGTGCCTCGATCGCCTCGACCAGTTCGTCATAGCCGACCGGCTTGTTCAGATGCCGATCGAAACCGGATTGCCGCGACTTGTACTGATCGGCACTGGCACCGTAACCGGTAAGAGCGATCGCCGGGGTGTTGCGCAGATGAGCATGGCCACGCAAGGCCCTGATCAGTGCGTGACCGTCCATGCCGGGCATGCCGATGTCCGAGATGATCACGTCATAGTGGCTGTTGGCCGCAACTTCCAGCGCCCTCAGCGGGTCGCTAAAGGCCGCGACTTCGGCGCTCTCCATCTCCAGCAATTCCTGCATGACCTCGAGGACGTCGGGTGAATCGTCGACCAGCAAGACCGAGGTGCCCTGCAGCCGTCCCTCGCTGAGCAGTTCGGGGCCATCGGCGCGCAGGTGCAAACCGGGGTCGCACAACGGCAGGCGCAGGGTAAAGGTGCAGCCCTTGCCAAGCCCTGCCGAGCAGGCGTGGACGCTGCCACCATGAGCTTCGGCGAGCTGGCGCACCAGTGACAGGCCGATGCCCAGACCTTCCCGGCCATGGTTGGCCAACTGCGGCGCCGCCTGGCTGAACAGGTCGAAGATGTGCTCCAGGCTGTCGGGGTTCAGTCCCACGCCCTGGTCGATCACCTGCAGCCGCGCCTGCTGCTCGTCGTGGCTCAGCACCACCACGAAGGCCATGCCGCAATCGCCGGGCATCTGCTGGAAGAAGGTACGGATGGCTTCCAGACCGCCGGCAGAAGCACCGATGCCGACCACCGGAAAATCCAGGTGGCTGGGGCTCAGCGCTGGGTTTTCCAGCGCCGGTTCGGAACCAGTGCATGGCACCGTTTCATGCGCAATCCATCCGCATCGCAAGGAGAAACGACATGGCTGGTGATCAACAACGGACCGGACAACGGGGCGGCACCAAGGAAACCAACCCAGGGAACTTCGCCAATGATCGCGAACGTGCCTCCCGTGCCGGCCACAAAGGTGGCCAGGCGTCTGGCGGCAACTTCGCCAACGACCGGCAGCGAGCATCGGAGGCTGGCCGCAAGGGTGGGCAGAACAGTCACGGAGGAGGCCGCCAGCATCAGCAATAGCGGCGTTCGCCAAGGCCCGCCAGCGTGGCTGGCGGGCCGCCTGCCTGCTCCTTGAGTTGCTCGACAATCTTTTTGAATCTTTCCCGGCCCCCGCCACTCAATGAAGAAGTCATCCATGGAGAAGAGGAGGGCCGCGTGATGCCGAGTCCGCAGCTTTACATTATCGATTACCTGCTGCACGGCGAGCCGCGCAGTTTCATCATCCGGCTCGAGAAAATCGATAACGCCGAGGCTTGGCACTGGGCAAGTTGTGATGCGGGGATCGGCATCATCCCGAAATTCGGGCGGGAGAAGATCCGCAAAGTGAGCCGGCCAATGGCTGAGCGCTACGGTATAACCGCGGTGAGTTGGCGGTTATCAGGCAGCAAACCGAGCCAGGCGGTCAGTGACTCAAGCATGACCAGCTGACATGTCAGGTACCGCTGTACTTGACCGCTGCGGCCGTGCGCGAGGTGACATTCAGCGCCTTGAGCAAGGACGACACGTGAATGCGCACCGTGAACGGCGAGATATCCAGGGCGCGGGCGATTTCCTTGTTGGTCTTGCCCTGGGCGATCAAGCGCAGTACCTCGTGCTGGCGGTGGGTGAGCTGCTCCAGCTCGCAGGCGCTGCCCAGGCTCGGCAATAACCCCGAAGGGCTGTACCTGACCAGCACCTCGCCGTCGCGGATGGCCAGGATTGCCGCGCCGAGCTCGTCAGGGGCCACACTTTTGCCAATGAAGCCATCGACCCCACTGGCCATGACATGCTCGATCAGCGCCGGGTCGTCGACCATCGACACGATGATCAAGGTGGTACGGCGCAACAGCTGGCGCAGCTCGGCCAGCCGCTCGATGCAGTCGAGCCCCGGGAAGCGCAGGTCGAGAATCAGCGTATCCGGTGCTTCGCCCTGGCGGGCCAGCGCCAATACCTGCTGCAGGTCGCCGGCTTCTTCGAGCTGCGCCTGTGGCAATACCCTCTGCACGGTGCGGACCATCGCTTCCCTGAACAATGGATGGTCGTCCGCCACGATGATGCGGCACGTCACGTCCTGATACTCCCTGTGAACGGCGGTTCTTCCGACCATGCTAACGTAACATTCGACAACGACAAGCGCTGCGCCAAGAGGGCGTTTATGCGACCCGGTGCACAAGGACGTCGACCATGGACTACAACAAGAACAACGAGCTCGACCAGGCCAACCTGCGCGTCATCGTCGCCAGTTGCGCGCTGGTCTACATCACCGTATTGGGTTTCCTGCCGGGTGAATCGATCGACAGTTACCTGCCGGTGATCTACTACATCATCAGCTTCATCGTGCTGTCGATCGGCCTGCGCCAGGCCATCGCCCGCTGGCCGGGGCATTACCCGTGGCGGCGGGTGCTGGGCATCGTGCACGACTATACCGGCACCTGCTTCGGTCTGGTGCTTGGCGGCGAAGCGGCGCTGCCGCTGTATGCGGTGATGGTCTGGGTAAACCTCGGCAACGGCATGCGCTTCGGCACCCGCTACCTCGCCATCGCCACGGTGCTGGCGCTGACCGCGCTGGTGGCGGTGTACCAGCTCAACCCGTACTGGCAGGCCAACCCGTTCATGGTGCTGATGCTGCTCACCACCAGTACGGTCATCCCGCTCTACGCCCATATACTGCTGGAGCGCACGCGCAAGGCCTCGGAACTGGCGATGGCCGCCACCCAGGAGAAATCGCGTTTCCTGGCCCAGGCCAGCCATGACCTGCGCCAACCGATCCATTCCATCGGCCTGTTTACCGCCTGCCTGCGTGAAGCGCCGCTGGCCGAGCAGGAGCGGCGCCTGGTGGACAGCATCGACCGCTCGTTGCTCAACGTGTCGCAGCTGTTCCGCTCGATCCTCGACCTGTACACGCTGGACAACGGCCGGGTACAACCGAAGTACGAGGCCTTTGCATTGCATGAATTTCTTGCCGAACTGCTGCGCCAGAACGCCGAGGCGGCGCGCTGGGCTGGCGTGGAGATGCGCTTGCGACCTTGCGTGTACTGGACGCGTGCCGACCGCGGCATGCTCGCGACCATGGTGCAGAACGTGCTGTCCAACAGCTTCAAGTACGCCGCCCAGCGGCCGCTGCTGATCGGCGTGCGACGTCATGGTCAGGCACTGGCCATCGTGATCTATGACCAGGGCCGCGGGATCGACGAGGTGCATCAGAGCTTGGTCTTCGAAGAGTTCTACCGAGTGCGCCAGGTGCGTGACAAGGACGTCGAAGGGGTTGGCCTGGGCCTGTCGATCGTCAAGCGCCTGGGGCATTTGATGGGTTTGCAGGTGCAACTGCGTTCTCGTGTAGGCCATGGTACCGCCGTCAGCCTGCAGGGCTTGCCGCGGCTGGCCGCACAGCCCTTGACCCAACGTAGCGAACAGCAAATGTTGCAGGGTGCCATGCTCGCAGGCCTGAAGGTGTGCCTGGTGGAGGATGATCACAACGTGCTGCGTGCGACATCGGCGTTGCTGCAACGTTGGGGCTGCGACGTTGAAGCGCATGGGTCACCCATGGGGCTGGTCAGCGGATGTGACGTGATTGTCGCCGACTACGACCTGGGCCAGGAGGCCACCGGGGTCGATTGCATCGACAGCTTGCGGGCGCAGCGGGGCTGGGAAGTGCCGGCCTTGATCATGACCGGGCATGACCTGGAGAAGATCCAGACGATCGTGCAGGGGCGCAGCATCGCTCTGTTGTCCAAGCCGGTGCGCCCGGCGGAATTGCGCGCGGCCCTGCGGGCCTTGCGCGAGGTGCCGGCGGCGCCGGAGCGGGAGCGCGGCGCCGGGGGCAGCATTACTGCAGGATAATCGCCTGGCCTTCCTTCAGGCACGACGGGGTGGGCTCATACAGGCCCATGCTGCCGACCGCGACGATGGCACCGCTGGGCATCTGGCAGTTGTACTCGCCCTTGGCGGTGGTGACGGTGTAGTAGGTGAGGGTGCTGTCGCTGCGCACGTTGGCGACTTTGCTGACCGGGGTATTGAGCGCGAATTCGGCGCGCTCCTTGAGGGTCTGGTCGGAAGGTTTGATGGTCTGACAGCCGGCGACGGCGAACAGGACAGCGGCGCTCAGCAGGAGCTTGGCGGGTTTCATGGTGGGTGGCTTCCTTGGCGTGGGGTGTGGCGGATGGCCGGACTATAGCGCCGAGGAGCAGGCAGGGCATTAGGGCGGATGTACGAAGTGGCTATGTGCCTTCAATGCTGCCGCGATCATTGTAGAAGCGGCCTTGTGTCGCGAAAGGGCTGCAAAGCAGCCCCGGCAGCTTCAGCAGTTTTCCAGGGATCTCTGGGGCCGCGATGCGACCCTTTCGCGACACAAGGCCGCTCCTACAGCGACCGCGTCAAGCAGGTCAGGGCTTTTTGAGGACGAGGGTCAGAATGTCATAACTGGCCACCAGCTCACCGAGCTGGTTGGTCACCTCCACATCCCACGCCACCACACCCTGCGGCTGCCCCAGTGGGCTGGTCTTGCCCTGGTCGATCTTGCGCTTGCAGGTCAGCCGCGCCTGGATCGTGTCGCCGATGCCTACCGGGTTGATGAAGCGCAAGGTGTCCAGCCCGTAGTTGGCCAGCACGGGGCCGGCGCCGGGCGAGACGAACAGCCCGGCCGCGGCGGAGAGCACAAAGTAGCCATGGGCGATGCGCTTGCCGAACTGCGATTCCTTGGCCGCAATCTCGTCGAAGTGCATGTAGAAATGGTCGCCCGACAGGCAGCCGAAGTTGACCAGGTCGGCTTCGGTCACGGTGCGACGGTGGGTCAGTAGCGATTCACCGATGCGCAGGTCGTCGAAGTAACGGCGGAACGGGTGTACCTCGGTCTCGATCACTTCGGCGCCGCGCACGTATTCGCCGGTGACGGCCGTCAGCATGCTGGGCGAGCCCTGCACCGCGGCGCGCTGCAGGTAGTGCTTGACCGCCCGCAGGCCGCCCAGCTCCTCGCCACCCCCGGCGCGGCCCGGGCCGCCGTGCTTGAGTTGCGGCAGCGGCGAGCCATGGCCGGTGGACTCCTTGGCCGCTTCACTGTCGAGCACCAGCAGGCGCCCGTGCCAGGCGGCAGCTGCGGGAATGGCCTTGGCGGCCACGCTACGGTCGGCGGTGACCAGGGTCGCCACCAGGCTGCCTTTGCCGCGGGCTGCCAGGGCCAGGGCCTCATCCAGGTCGTCATAGGCCATCAGCGTGCTGACCGGGCCGAACGCCTCGATGTCGTGGGCACCGCCCTCGGCATGCGGGTCACGGGCCTGGAGCAGGGTCGGGGCGAAGAATGCACCTTCGGCAACGCCTTCACCACGCGGGGCAAAGCCATCGCTGGCGCCGAACAGCTGGTCACAGCTCTGCAGCAGGCTGCGCACACGCTCACCGACGTCGCGTTGCTGGTCATGGGAGGCCAGGGCACCCATGCGCACGCCTTCCACCGATGGGTCACCGACCACGACCTTGCTCAGGCGCTCGCGCAGGCGGGTAGCCACCGCATCGATGTGCCGGGCCGGGACGATGGCGCGGCGGATGGCAGTGCACTTCTGACCGGCCTTGGTGGTCATTTCCCGTACCACTTCCTTGATGTACAGCTCGAACTCTTCACTGTCCGGGCTGACATCCGGGCCGAGGATGGCGCAGTTGAGCGAATCGGCCTCGGCGGTGAACGGCACCGAGTTGCGGATCAGGTTAGGGGTGACGCGCAGTTTCGCGGCGGTGTCGGCGGAGCCGGTGAAGGTCACCACGTCCTGGCCTTGCAGGCGGTCGAGCAGGTCGCCGGTGCTGCCGATCACCAGCTGCAGGCTACCCGCTGGCAGCAGGCCGGAGTCGTTCATCATGCGTACCACGGCTTCGGTCAGGTAGCTGGTCGAGGTGGCTGGCTTGACGATACACGGCATACCGGCGAGGAAGGTCGGCGCGAACTTCTCAAGCATGCCCCAGATCGGGAAGTTGAAGGCGTTGATGTGCACGGCCACGCCAGCGCGCGGCACCAGGATGTGGCTACCGGCGAAGTGGCCCTGTTTGCCCAGCGGGATCGCCGGCCCTTCGTGCACCAGGTTGCCCGACGGCAGCTCGCGGCTGCCGATGCCGGCGTAGCTGAACAGCGTGGCGTTGCCGCCCTCGATGTCGATCCAGCTGTCGGCGCGGGTGGCACCGCTGTGGTGCGACAGGGCGTAGAGCTGTTCCTTGCGCTCAGCCAGGTACAGGGCCAGGGCCTTGAGGCGCTGGGCGCGCTGCTGGAAATCCATGGCCATCAGTTCGGCCAGGCCGCGGGCACGGGCAAAATCCACGGCTTCGGCGAAATCCGGGCGTTCTTCGTGGCTGTAGGCCAGGACATGGCCGTCCAGGGCGCTGCGCAGGGCCTGGGCGCCGTGCTGGCCGATCCAGCGGCCAGCAATGAAGCTCTGCAGGGTTGGGGCGTCAGACATGCTGTTTTCCTCTTATGGGCGCTGTTACCACAGCGCCAGGGTGTAGCCGATGATCAGGCGGTTTTCGTCCACGGCGTTGGTCAGGCCATTGCCGGAACGGAAGGTGACGTTGCGCCAGCGCAGGCTGACGTCCTTGAACGGGCCGCTCTGGATGACGTAGGTGAGGTCGGTGTCGCGTTCACGCTCGCGGCCGTTGCTGACCGTGGCGGTTTCGGCATGGCGGCCGTCGGTGTAGCGGGTCATGAAGCTCAGGCCGGGGATGCCCATGGCGACGAAGTCGTAGTCGTAGCGCAGCTGCCACGAATCCAGCCCGGCGCGGGTGAAGGTGTTGTAGGTCACCAGGTTGACGGTGAACGGGTCGCCGCCGTTGACGAACGGGAACGCACTGTCACCGGACATCTGTTGCCAGGTGGCGGTGAACTTGTGGGCCCTTACGCCGAGGGTGAACATGGCGTTGAAGTTGCGGTTGTCGATGTTGCCGGCACGCTCGGCGCCGTCGTTGCGGCTGTCGAAGTAGCGCAGATCACTGCGCAGGCTCAGGCCCTCGCCCAGCGGGCGGGTGTCGATCAGGCCGACGAACTGCTGGCGGTAGATGTCTTCAAGCTTGGCGTAGTAATAGCTGACGCTGGTCTGCGGGGTGAGCGCGTAACTGCCGCCGCCGAAGTCCAAGTGGTCGCTGGTCGCGGCGCCATAGCCCATGTCGTCGCGGCCGGACGAATCGCGCAGGTTGACCTTGCTCAGGCGCCCGGCGTTGACGGTCAGGCCGTCGATGTCCTGGCTGGTCAGCTGGCCGCCCTGGAAAGTCGAGGCCAGCAGGCGGGTGTCGTTGTACACCACCACCGGCAGGATCGGCTGCAGCGTGCCCAGGCGCAGGGTGCTCTTGGACACCCGCACCTTGCCAGTCAGGCCCAGCTCGCTGTAGTCATCGACCGGCTCATGGCTGTTCGGGCCAAACGGCAGCAGGCCGGTGTTGCGCCGGTCAGGGCTGGAATCGAGCTTGACGCCCAGCTGGCCCATGGCATCGAGGCCGAAACCGACCATCCCCTCGGTGAAGCCCGATTCCACTTTTGCGGTAAAGCCCTGGGCCCATTCCTCGGCCTTGGCCTGGGGCGCGTTGCTCTGGCGGAAGTCGCGGTTGATGTAGTGGTTGCGCAGTTCCAGCCGTGCGTGGCTGTCGTCGATGAAGTCCGCCAGGGCCGGGAGCGGCAGGGCGAGGGTGGCCAACCAGGCGGCCGATTTCAGGTGCGTGCGGTTCATTGTTGTTATACCCGACAGAGTCAAAGATCAGTGCTTGCTGGCGCCGGCGGCGCCGATACCGGTCATGGAGCGGATGAACTGCGCCAGGTAGCGGCCGCGTTCTTCCTTGGCACGCTCCGAGCTGTCGCTGACCGAGAACGCCCAGGCGCCAAGGAACGCCAGGCTCATCGAGAACAGCGCCGGGTTGCTGTAGGGGAACAGTGGCGTTTCGTTGTGCAGCACGTTGACCCACACCGCAGGGCCGAGCACCACCAGCAGCACCGCCGACACCAGCCCGGCCATGCTGCCGCACACCGCGCCACGGGTGGTCAGGCCCTTCCAGAACATCGAAAGCAGCAGCACCGGGAAGTTGACCGAGGCCGCCACCGCCAGCACCAGGCCGGACAGGAAGGCGATGTTCTGCGACTCGAACACCAGGCCCAGCACCACGGCGAGCAGGCCGATCACCAGAGTGGCGATCCGCGACACGCGCATTTCTTCCTGCTCGCTGGCCTGGCCCTTGCGTACCACGCAGGCATACAGGTCGTGGGACACCGCAGAGGCACCAGACAAGGCCAGCCCGGCCACCACCGCGAGGATGGTGGCGAAGGCCACGGCGGAGATGAAGCCGAGGAACAGGTTGCCGCCCACGGCCTGGGCCAGGTGCACGGCGACCATGTTGCCGCCACCGATGATCGCGCCCGCCGCGTCGCGATACGCAGGTTCGGTACCGACCATGACGATGGCGCCGAAGCCGATGACGATCAGCAGCAGGTAGAAGTAGCCGATGAAGCCGGTGGCGTAGAACACGCTCTTGCGCGCTTCCTTGGCGTCACTGACGGTGAAGAAGCGCATCAGGATATGCGGCAGGCCGGCGGTGCCGAACATCATGCCCAGGCCCAGCGAAATCGCATCCACCGGGTTCGACAGCAGGCCGCCCGGGGCCATGATCGCCTGGCCCTTGGCATGCACCGCCACGGCGCTGGCGAACATCGCTTCGGTGCTGAAACCAAAGTGCTTGAGCACCATGAAGGCCATGAAACTGGTGCCGGACAGCAGCATTACAGCCTTGATGATCTGCACCCAGGTGGTGGCCAGCATGCCGCCGAAGGTGACGTAGGCAACCATCAGCACACCGACCAGCATCACCGCATACAGGTAGCTGATGCCGAACAGCAGCTCGATCAGCTTGCCGGCGCCGACCATCTGAGCCACCAGGTACATCAGTGCCACCACCAGGGTGCCGAACGCCGAGCTCAGGCGCACCGGGGTCTGTGCCAGGCGGTAGGAAACCACGTCGGCGAAGGTGTACTTGCCCAGGTTGCGCAGGCGCTCGGCGATCAGGAACAGGATGATCGGCCAGCCGGCCAGCACACCCAGGGCATATAGCAGGCCGTCATAGCCGTTCATGAACATCATCGCGGAAATGCCGAGAAACGACGCCGCGCTGATCATGTCCCCGGCAATCGCCAGGCCGTTCTGCATGCCAGTCAGGCCGCCGCCAGCGGTATAGAAATCGCTGGCCGAACGGGTGCGCAGGGCTGCCCAGCGGGTCACCAGCAAGGTGAAGCAGACGAACACCATGAACATCGAGATGGCAGTCCAGTTCATTGCGCACACTCCTGCTTGAGCTTGTCGTTGAGCGGGTCGAGCACGTTGTTGGCGCGGTGCACGTAGATGCCGGTGAGGGCGAAGGACAGCAGCACCATCAGCACGCCGACCAGCATGCCTACGGTGGTCACGCCGCCGCTCAGGGACTGGCCGAGGGTGCTGGGGGAGAACGCCACCAGCAGGACGAAGCCGTAGTAGATCACCAGCATGGCAAGGGTCAGGCTGCCGTTGAGGCGGCGCTTGCGCCGCACCAGGTGCTGGAAGTCGGGGTGGTTGCTGATGCTTTCGATGTGTTCCGGGGTCATGGCAAGCGATCTCTTTTCTCTTGTAATTGTTGTAATCAGGTCACTTTGAGGTGTTGCTGATGGCCTTTCGCGGATAAATCCGCTCCTACGCCTGTAGGAGCGGATTTATCCGCGATGAAGGCGACGCGGTATCAGAGCTGGTCGAAGTCGAGCACCACCTTGTCGCTCACCGGGTAGGTCTGGCACGACAGCACATACCCGGCCGCCACTTCGTAGTCCTCCAGGGCATGGTTGCTGTCCATCTCCACTTCGCCCTCGATCACCCGGCATTTGCAGGTCGAGCACACGCCGGCCTTGCACGAGTAGGGCAGTTCGGCGCCGATGCCATTGCCGGCATCCAGCACGTTCTGGGTATTGCGCGGCAGGTCGAAGCTCAGTGCCCGGCCATCGCTGATCACGGTGACATGGCTGAGCGCCGAGTCCACCTGGCGTGCGGCCTCGCGGGCTTCACGGCGGGCTTCGTTGCCGGCGGCAGCGAACAGCTCGAAGTGAATGCGCTCCTTGGCCAGGCCGTTGGCCTGCAGGCTGTCGCGCACGGTTTCGGTCATCGCCTGCGGGCCGCAGATGAACGCGGCGTCGAGGCTGGGCACGTCCATCCAGCGCGAGAACAGCTGGCCGCACTTGTCGGCATCGATGCGGCCGTTGTACAGGTCGACATCCTGCTGCTCGCGGCTGAACACGAAAATCAGGTTGAGGCGGTCGAGGTAACGGTTCTTCAGGTCTTCGAGCTTGTCGCGGAACAGCGCCCCAGAACTGGAGCGGTTGCCGTACAGCAGGGTGAAGCGGCTGTGTGGCTCGCTGGCCAGGGTGGTGGCGATGATCGACAGGATCGGCGTGATGCCACTGCCAGCGGCCACGGCCAGGTAGTTGCCCTGGCGCGCCGGGTCCAGCGGCACGAAGAAGCTGCCCGAGGGCGGCATCACTTCCAGTTGCTGGCCGGCCTTGAGCACTTCGTTGGCAAAGGCCGAAAAACGCCCGCCGGGCACGCGCTTGACGGCCACCCGCAGCTCGCCGTCCTGCACGGCGCTGCAGATGGAGTAGGAGCGGCGGACCTCTTCGTTGTCCAGCTGGGTGCGCATCACCAGGTACTGGCCCTGGGTGAAGCGGAAGGCCGCTTGCAGGTGCGCCGGTACGTCGAAGGTGATCGACACCGCATCACGGGTTTCGTTACGCACTTGCTTGATGGTCAGGCTGTGAAACTGGCTCATGGTGGTCTCCACGGCTCAAATGCATTTGAAGTAGTCGAACGGCTCCAGGCACTCGCGGCAGCGGTACAGCGCCTTGCAGGCCGTGGAGCCGAACTGGCTGAGCAATTCGGTGTGGTGGCTGCCGCATTGCGGGCAGCACACCTCGGGGGCCTCGCCGAGCAGGCTGCGCTTGCTGGCGCTGCCGTGCGGCGGGGCGATGCCATAGGCACGCAAGCGTTCGCGGCCCAGTGCGCTGATCCAGTCGGTGCTCCAGGCCGGGGTCAGCCTGCGCTCCAGGTCCGGCGCAGCGAACCCGGCCTGCTCCAGCGCCTGGCGAATATCACCCTCGATCACCTCGGTGGCCGGGCAGCCGGAGTAGGTCGGCGTGACCACAAGGTGCAGGTGGCCGGCACGCCAGTCGAGGTCGCGCACGATCCCCAGGTCGACCACGCTGACCACGGGCACTTCCGGGTCCATCACCTGGCCCAGGACCTCCCAGGCCCGGGCCAGGTCGTCGCCGCGCGGCGCACGGGCGCCGCGGTCGCCGGCAATCAGCTCACCAGGTTGCATCGGGGTAGGCCCTTGGCAGGAACTGCATCTCGGCCAGCAGCAGCCCCAGGTGCTCGGTGTGCAGGCCCTGGCGACCGTTCAGGTAGAAGTGGCTGGCGGCCTTGGGCAGCGGCAGCTCGACCGATTCGAAGGTCGCGCTCACCTGCTTCAGCCAGGCCGCACCGACTGCAGCCGGGTCTGCGGCAATGCCGGCCTGTGCCAGTTGCACCTCGTTGTCGCTGCCGGCGCTGAGTTCGAGGGTGAAGCGCCACACGGCGGGGATCGCTTCCAGCATGCGCCGGCGGCTTTCATCGGTGCCGCCACCCAGGCGCTGTACCCATTCGGCGGAGCGGCGCAGGTGATAGGTGACTTCTTTCAAGGCCTTGGCGGCAATGCCGGCGATACGTTCATCGTTCGACTCGGCCAGGCCCCGCAGCACGGCATGGTGCCAGGCGTCGTACAGGAACTGTTTGGTCATGGTCACGGCGAAGTCGCCATTGGGTTGTTCGACCAGCAGCAGGTTGCGGAATGCGCGCTCGTCGCGGCGAAACGCCAGGGCATCGGCGTCGCGGCCGTCCTCCAGCAGCTCGGAGGCGTACTCCAGCCAGTTGCGCGCCTGGCCCACCAGGTCGAGGCCGACGTTCATCAGTGCCAGTTCTTCTTCCAGTGCCGGCGCGTGGCCGCACCATTCGCACAGGCGCTGGCCCTGGATCAGGGCGCTGTCGCCGAGCAGCAGCAAATACGGGATCAGATCGTGCTTGTGCATGGCCAACCTCACATGTGCCCGACTTCGTCGGGCAGTTCGTAGAAGCTGGCGTGGCGGTAGACCTTGTCGTCCGAAGGCGCGAACAGCGGGTCTTTCTCGTCAGGCGAGGAGGCGGTGATCAGTGCCGACGGCACCACCCACAAGCTCACGCCTTCGCTGCGGCGGGTGTACAGCTCGCGGGCGTTTTCGATGGCCATCGCGGCGTCGGCGGCATGCACGCTGCCGACATGCTTGTGGTTAAGGCCGTGCTTGCTGCGCACGAACACTTCGTAGAGGGTCCAGACAGACATTTTCGATCTCCGCATCAATCGCCGCTCAGGCGGCGTTCTTGTTCTGTTGCTTGCGTGCATAGGCCACGGCCGCTTCGCGTACCCAGGCGCCATCCTCGATGGCCTTGCGCCGGGTGGCCACGCGTTCCTGGTTGCACGGGCCGTTGCCCTTGATCACTTCGTAGAATTCGTCCCACTGGATCTCGCCGAAGTCGTAGTGGCCGCGCTCGGCGTTCCACTTCAGGTGCGGGTCAGGGGCGGTGCAGCCGAGCAGTTCGAGCTGGGGCACGGTCTGGTCGATGAAGCGCTGGCGCAGCTCGTCGTTGGTCTGGCGCTTGATCTTCCAGGCCATCGACTGGGCACTGTTGGGTGAATGCTCGTCGCTGGGGCCGAACATCATCAGTGCCGGCCACCAGAGGCGGTTGATGGCGTCCTGGACCATGTCCTTCTGCGCCTGGGTACCCTCGCGCATCATGGTCAGTAGCAGCTCATACCCCTGGCGCTGGTGGAAGCTCTCTTCCTTGCAGATACGGATCATGGCGCGGGAGTAGGGGCCGTAGGAGGTGCGCTGCAGCACCACCTGGTTGACGATGGCGGCGCCATCGACCAGCCAGCCCACGGCGCCCATGTCGGCCCAGCTCAGGGTCGGGTAGTTGAAGATGCTCGAATACTTGGCCTTGCCGCTGTGCAGCTTGGCGATTTCTTCGTCGCGGTCGGCGCCGAGGGTTTCCATGGCGCTGTACAGGTACAGGCCGTGGCCGGCTTCGTCCTGGATCTTGGCCATCAGCTGCAGCTTGCGCTTGAGGCTGGGGGCACGGGTGACCCAGTTGCCTTCGGGCAGCATGCCGACGATTTCCGAATGGGCGTGCTGGGAGATCTGCCGGATCAGGGTCTGGCGGTAGGCCTCGGGCATCCAGTTCTTGGCTTCGATCTTGATTTCGGCGTCGATCTTTTCCTGGAAGTTGCGCTCTTCGGGCGACATCTCTTCCAGCGACTTGACGCGCTTGACTCCGGTTTCCACTAGCTGTGCGTACATGTTCCGACTCCTGCTAAGGCATGAGTCATTTGTAAGCGATACAAAACGCAACGTCAAACAGTTTTATGTGTATCAAATAAGATTTGTGTATCGCTTTGGGGTTCGCCGTTGGATTTTTAGCGCCTATCAGATCGAGCGCCGCCCGCGCGGCGCATCGCAGGCAAGCCTGCTCCTACATCTGTTTCGGGCCAATATTTCCTGCATCCATTGGCGCGCGCTCCCTTGTTTGTACGACGCGATACTGAGTCATGCACCAAGGGTACGCGCGCCAATGGCACAGGCTTTACTGGCCCGAAACAGATGTAGGAGCAGGCTTGCCTGCGATGCGCCGCGCGGGCGGCGCTCGATCTCACAGGCGCCACACCTCTCAAGGCGTACAAAAAAAAGCCCCGGACGATGCCGGGGCCGAAAAGGCAGCCGATGACTCAGCTGGCCAACCGTTTGTCGAACACGTGACACGCCTTGCCCTCGGACCGCTTGAGCGTGCCGCAAGGCTGCAGAAGCACCTGGGTGCTGATACCGATATAGGTCTTGATCTGCTTGCTCAGCTCCCCGATCACCAGCTTGCGCTGCGACTCATCGAGGTGCTGGCATTCCGCACGCAATTCCACATGCACCTCGACACTGTCCAGGTTGCCATTACGATACAGATAAATCTCATAAAGCTCAGAAAGCTGTTTTATTTTCAGCACCTGCTCTTCGATCTGCGTCGGGAACACGTTCACCCCGCGAATGATCAGCATGTCGTCACTGCGCCCGGTGATCTTGCCAATGCGCCGCATCGGCCGCGCCGTGCCCGGCAGCAGACGGGTGAGGTCGCGGGTGCGGTAGCGCACCATCGGCAGCGCCTCCTTGCTCAGCGAGGTGAACACCAGTTCGCCCAGTTGCCCGTCCGGCAGCACCGCGCCGGTCACCGGGTCGATGATCTCGGGGTAGAAGTGGTCTTCCCAGATGGTCGGGCCATCCTTGGTCTCGATGCACTCCATGGCCACACCCGGGCCCATGATTTCCGACAGGCCATAGATATCCAGGGCGTCGATGCCCAGGCGCTGCTCGATGGAGCGGCGCAACTCGTCGGTCCACGGCTCGGCGCCAAAGATGCCCAGGCGCAGCTTCAGGTCATGGGGGTCGATGCCCTGGCGCTCGATCTCGTCGGCGAGGTTGAGCATGTAGGAAGGCGTGACCATGATGATGTCGGGCTGGAAGTCGCGGATCAGCTGCACCTGCTTCTCGGTCTGGCCGCCGGACATGGGGATCACCGTGCAGCCCAGGCGCTCGGCGCCGTAGTGGGCCCCGAGGCCGCCGGTGAACAGGCCATAGCCATAGGACACATGCACCTTGTCGCCCTTGCGCCCGCCCGCGGCACGGATCGAACGGGCAACCACGTTGGCCCAGGTGTCAATGTCGTTCTGGGTGTAACCGACTACGGTCGGCTTGCCGGTAGTGCCACTGGAGGCGTGCAGGCGCACCACCTCTTCCTGAGGCACGGCGAACATGCCATAGGGGTAGTTGTCGCGCAGGTCGTTCTTGCCGGTGAAGGGGAACTTCGCCAGGTCGTCGAGGGATTTCAGGTCATCAGGGTGGGCGCCGGACTCGTCAAAGCGCTTCCGGTACAGCGGCACATTGTCGTAGGCGTGCTTGAGGCTCCAGCGCAGCCGCTCCAGCTGGTGCTGGCGCAGGGCGTCGATACTGGCGGTTTCCATCGGGTCCAGCAGGGCACGATCGGCATCATGGTACATGTTCATGGCTTCACTCGAATTGTTCTTGTACGTCGGCCGCCTGTCAGGGAAAGCGGCTTATCGTGAGTGTCATGGACGCAGCATAACCGGCGGCGTCGCGTTCGGTAACAAGCCTTTGGTCAGAGGCGCTCGATGACCATGGCAATGCCTTGGCCGACGCCGATGCACATGGTGCAGAGGGCATAGCGGCCGCTGGTTTGCTCAAGCTGGTGCAGGGCAGTGGTGACCAGCCGCGCACCGCTCATGCCGAGCGGGTGGCCCAGGGCGATGGCGCCGCCATTGGGGTTGACCCGTGGGTCGTCGTCGGCCAGGCCCAGTTCGCGCAGCACGGCCAGGCCTTGGGCGGCGAAGGCTTCGTTGAGCTCGATGACGTCCATGTCGGCCAGGGACAGGCCGGTCAGCTCCAACACCTTGCGGGTTGCCGGTACCGGGCCGATGCCCATGATGCGTGGCTCGACGCCGGCGACGGCCATGCCGACGATACGCCCGCGGGCCTTGAGACCGTGGCGCTGGGCAGCCGCGCTGCTGGCCAGCAGCAGGGCACAGGCGCCGTCGTTGACGCCGGAAGCATTGCCCGCCGTGACGCTGCCGCCCTGGCGGAACGGCGTGCCCAGCTTCGCCAGCTGCGCCAGGGTGGTATCGGCACGCGGGTGCTCGTCTTGCTCGACACGGATGGCCGGGCCTTTGCGCTGGGCGATTTCGACCGGGACGATTTCCATTGCCAGGCGGCCATTGGCCTGGGCCGCTGCCGCTTTGTGCTGGCTGCGCAAGGCAAAGGCGTCCTGGTCGGCACGGGAAATGCCAAACTGCTCAGCGACGTTCTCTGCCGTATCCGGCATCGAGTCGATGCCGTACTCGGCCTTCATCAGTTTATTGACGAAACGCCAGCCGATGGTGGTGTCGAACAGCTCGGCGCTGCGGCCGAACGCTTGCTCCGACTTGCCCATGACGAATGGTGCGCGCGACATCGACTCGACGCCGCCGGCCAGCATCAGCCCGGCCTCGCCACAGCGCAGGGCGCGGGCGGCATTGCCGATGGCGTCCAGGCCCGAGCCGCACAGGCGGTTGATGGTGCTGCCCGGCACACTGATCGGCAGCCCGGCCAGCAGGCCGGCCATGCGCGCAACGTTGCGGTTGTCTTCACCGGCCTGGTTGGCGCAGCCGAGGATCACGTCGTCGATGGCTTGCCAGTCCAGCGCCGGGTGGCGCGCGATCAGAGCCTTGATCGGCACGGCGGCCAGGTCGTCGGCACGGACGCTGCTCAATGCGCCGCCGTAACGGCCAATGGGGGTGCGCACGGCATCGATGATCAGGGCATCGAGGGGCTTGGCTTCAATCATCTTGGGTCTCCTGCGCGAGCACGGTGCCGCGCACTTGGTAGGATTTGCCGCGGAACAGGGCGATCAGCTCGCCGCGCTGGTTTTCGATGCGCACGTCATACACGCCGGTACGGCCTTTACGGCTGAGCTCGATGGCCGAAGCGACGAGCAGGTCACCTGGCAGTGCTGCGGCGATGTAGTCGATGCTGCAGCCCTGGGCGACCGTGGCCTTGTCCTGGCTGTTGCAGGCAAAGGCGAAGGCCGAGTCGGCCAGGGCGAACAGGAAGCCGCCGTGGCAGGTGCCATGGCCCTGCAGCATGTCGGCGCGCACCGGCATACTCAGGCGCGCCCGGCCCGGGCCAATGTCGAGCAGGGTAATGCCCAGGCCTTGTGTGGCCTGGTCGCGGGAGTACATGGCGTCGGCACAGGCCTGGGCCAGCTCATCGGGATTACGCGGCAGGTCAGTCATGCAGGTTGGCTCCTTGTTCGGCGCTGCGGCGCAGCAGCAGGGAAGGCCGGTAGCGGCTCTCGCCGTAACTGGCTTGCAGGTTTTCCAGCACCCGCAGGGTGTAACCGACGCCAAGCTGCTCGGCCCAGGCCAACGGGCCACGGGGGTAATTGACCCCGGCACACATGGCCAGGTCGATGTCAGCGGCGCTACCAACCCCCTGCAGCACCGCATCGGCCGCTTCGTTGGCGAGCATCGCCACGGTGCGCAGTACCACCAGGCCGGGCAGGTCGGCGATGCCGGTCACGTTCAGGCCGGCGCGCTGCAGCAGCGCCACCGCCTGGTCACGTGCCTCGGCCGTGGTGTCGGCCGACCAGCTGATGGCGATGCGTGTGGCGGCCTGGTAGTCCAGCGCGAGGTCGACCAGTACCAGGTTGCGCAGGCCCTCTTCACGGGCACGCTGGCTGGCCAGGCGGCCGTCGGACAGGGCCAGGGTGGCGTCACCGATGCGCAGCAGGCCGTTACCCGCCCGCTCGGTGATCGCCAGGCCGCGGTCACGCAAGCGTGCTACCAGCGGTTGCAGGGCGCCCAGGTGGCCTTCGACGACGCAGCATTCGGTGCTTGCCCGGCTGTGCAACTGCGCGACCGGTGGGCGTTCGACGCCCTCGGCGTAGCGATAGAAACCTTGGCCACTCTTGCGTCCCAGGCGCCCGGCATCCACCAGCTCTTTCTGCACCAGCGAGGGCTGGAAGCGGAAGTCGCCATAAAAGGCCTCGAATACCGAGCAGGTAACGGCGTAGTTGACGTCGTGGCCGATCAGGTCGGTCAGCTCGAACGCGCCCATGCGAAAACCGCCGGCATCACGCAGCAGGGCATCCAGCGTCGCGCAATCGGCAGCGCCTTCCTGCAACAGCCGCAGGCTTTCGGCATAGAACGGCCGGGCCACGCGGTTGACGATGAAACCTGGGGTAGAGCGCGTATGCACGGGCTTCTTGCCCCAGGCCTTGGCGGTGTCATAGAGCGTGCTGGCGATGCCCGGCGCGGTCGCCAGGCCGGACACGATCTCCACCAGCGCCATCAGCGGCGCCGGGTTGAAGAAGTGCATGCCGACCACCTGTTGCGGCCGCTGCAGGCCGGCCGCGAGGCTGGTGATCGACAGCGACGAGGTGTTGCTGGCGAGGATGCAGTCCGCGGCACACAGGCCTTCCAGCTGCTGCAGCAGTTGCTGCTTGACCTGCAGGTTCTCGACGATGGCCTCGATTACCAGGCGGGCGTCGGCCAGGGTTTCGATCGCCTCTACCGGCTGCAGGCGTGCGCTGATGGCTTCACGTGCTTGTGGCTGCAGCTTGCCTTTTTCCACCAGGCGCCCGAGCTGGCGATCGATGCCGACGACCGCCTGGGCAGCAGCGCCCGGGCGGTTGTCATAGAGTTTTACCGGATGACCGGCCTGGGCGGCGACCTGGGCAATACCTGCCCCCATGGCACCGGCGCCGATGACCGCCACCAGGGCGTTGCTGTTGAGTGCGCTCATGGTCAGCGGCCCTTGAATGCAGGCGTGCGCTTGTTCATGAAGGCGCTCACACCTTCACGGTAATCCTCGCTGCGCCCGGCCAGCCTCTGCAGGTCGCGCTCAAGCTCCAGCTGCTGGTCGAAACCGTTGTCGAAGCTGGCGTTGAGGCTGCGTTTGATCAGGGCCAGGCCGTAAGTCGGCTGGCTGGCCAGGTGGCGGGCGAGGGCAAGGGCCTCGTCGCGCAGCTCGGCATCGTCCACCACGCGGTGGATCAAGCCCCAACGCTCGGCCTGCTCCGCGCTCAGGCGCTCGCCGAGCATGGCCAGTGCCTTGGCCCGTGCCATGCCGACCAGCCGTGGCAGCAGCCAGGTACCGCCGGAATCCGGCACCAGGCCGATCTTGCAGAAGGCCTGGATGAAGCTGGCTGAACGGGCGGCCAGCACCAGGTCGCAGGCCAGCGGGATGTTGGCACCGGCACCGGCAGCCACGCCATTGACGGCGCAGATGACCGGCAGCGGCAGGTCGCGCAGGGTACGTACCAGCGGGTTGTAGAACCTGTCGATGGACTCGCCCAGGTCGGGCATGGCCGCGCCTGGCGCGACGTTGCGGTCGGACAGGTCCTGGCCGGCGCAGAAGCCGCGGCCTTCACCGGTCAGCAGCAGGACCCGGGCCTCGCTGCTCTGGCGCACCTGCTTTAGGGCTTCGCGCACTTCCAGGTGCATCTGCGTGTTGAAGCTGTTCAGCTGCTCGGGGCGGTTCAGCGCGAGGAAGGCCACGCCGTCCTCGATGGAAAACACAATGTGCTCGAAAGTCATGACGGACTCGCTCGATCAGTCGATGGGAAGTGGGCGGCTCAGCAGCCTTTGAACTGCGCCGGGCGTTTTTCCTGGAAGGCGCGGATGCCTTCGTCACGGTCGGCGGTGCCGGCCAGCACGGTGAAGGCATGGCGCTCGAAGCGCAGGCCGCTGGCCAGGTCGCTGTCGCCGGCCTTGAGCAGTGCTTCCTTGGCCAGGCGCACGGCCAGTGGTGCCTTGGCGGCGATGCTGCTGGCGACCTTGAGCGCACGCTCCACGACCAGTTCAGGTTGGGTGATTTCGCTAACCAGGCCGGCCTGCAAGGCATGGCGGGCAGTGATGGCCTCACCGGTCAGGACCATCTGCATGGCCAGCGGCTTGCCCACCGCACGCAGCAGGCGCTGGGTGCCTCCGGCCCCCGGCATGATGCCGAGGTTGATCTCGGGCTGGCCGAAGCGGGCGTCTTCGCCGGCGATCACGATGTCGGCGCACATCACCAGCTCGCAGCCGCCACCCAAGGCATAGCCGTTTACCGCGGCGATCAAGGGTTTGGAAAACGCCGCGATGCGTTGCCAGTGGGCGACACGGGGATCATCGAGAATGCCGACCAGGTCGCGCTCGGCCATCTCGCGGATGTCGGCGCCAGCGGCAAAGGCCTTGCGGCTGCCAGTGATGACCACAGCGCGGGTAGCGGGGTCGGTATCTGCATCGGCGAGGGCGGCGGCGAGCTCCGCCAGCAACTCGGTGCACAGGGCATTGAGCGCCTCCGGGCGCTGCAGGGTGAGCAGGCGAACGCCGTGTTCAGGGGCCTGCACATCGATGAAACGAGGCATGTCGGGGTCCTCAGGCTGCTCGCACGGCACTTCGGGAGGCCGGCATTTATTGGAATTGTCTGCAGGGGCGGCGGGGGCCTGCCCAGGTGCAATCAGTATAAGCACCATGTGATACACCAATGCAATAGCAATTGTGTTTTTGTGTATCTCGTTTTATGTTGATCGTAACAGTGCGATGACTCAATGCCAGAGTTAATAAGGCTTATGCGCGGTTAGAAGGCGCATACGGTTGCGATACACAAAATGTATTGTCATAGAAATTAATGGAGCAAAGATATGCCTTGCTATCGACTCGACGGCCTGACCCCGGTGGTCGACCCCACTGCTTATGTGCACCCGAGTGCCGTGCTGATTGGTGATGTCATCGTCGGCCCGCGCTGCTACGTTGGCCCGCTGGCGTCCCTGCGCGGCGACTTCGGGCGCATCGTCCTGGAAGAAGGCGCGAACCTGCAGGACACCTGCGTCATGCATGGTTTCCCGGGCGCTGACACGGTGATCGAGCGCAATGGCCATGTTGGCCACGGCGCCGTGCTGCATGGCTGCCGCGTGGGCGAGGACGCCCTGATCGGCATGAATGCCGTGGTCATGGACGGTGCGCACATCGCGCCACGCTGCATCGTTGGCGCCACGGCGTTTGTCAAAGCAGGCTTCGCGTGCGCCGAACAGAGCCTGGTGATGGGCGCGCCGGCCCAGGTCAAGCGCCCGCTGACCGAGCAGGAACTGAGCTGGAAGCAGCGCGGTACTGCCGAGTACCAGCACTTGAGCCAGCGCTGCATGGCGACGATGGTGGAGTGCCCGCCGCTGGCCCGGGCCGAAGCACAGCGCCCGCGCATGGGTGACGGTGGCTTCAGGCCCAAAGGCGAGGCGGGCGCATGAACCTGGCGGCGTCGCGCCATGGTCAGGCGACCCGTCGCACAGGTATAGTCGGTGCTTTCAATGCGCGCAGTTCGTCCATGAGCAACCTCGTTCCGCTGAACAACCTGATCACCCGCTTTCAGGAGCAGACCCCGATCCGCGCCAGCTCGCTGATCATCACCCTCTACGGTGATGCCATCGAGCCCCACGGTGGTACGGTCTGGCTGGGCAGCCTGATCAACCTGCTGGAGCCGATCGGCATCAACGAGCGGCTGATCCGCACCTCGATCTTCCGCCTGACCAAGGAAGACTGGCTGACCGCCGAGAAGGTGGGGCGGCGCAGTTACTACAGCCTGACCGGCACCGGGCGGCGGCGTTTCGAAAAGGCCTTCAAGCGCGTGTACAGCCCGAACCAACCGGCCTGGGACGGTGCCTGGACGCTGGTGCTGCTGTCTCAGCTTGACGCCGGCAAGCGCAAGGCCGTGCGCGAAGAGCTGGAATGGCAAGGCTTCGGTGCCATGGCGCCGAACCTGCTGGGCTGCCCGCGGGCCGATCGCAGCGACCTGGCCGCCACCTTGCGCGAGCTGGAGGCCAGCGACGACAGCATCGTCTTCGAAACCCATACCCAGGAAGTGCTGGCCTCCCGGGCCATGCGCGCCCAGGTGCGGGAAAGCTGGCGCATCGACGAGCTGGGCCAGCAGTACAGCGAGTTCATCCAGTTGTTCCGGCCGTTGTGGCAGAGCCTGAAAGAGCAGGACGAGCTCGATGCCCAGGATTGCTTCCTGGCGCGGACCTTGCTGATCCACGAATACCGCCGCTTGCTGTTACGCGATCCGCAACTGCCAGACGAGCTGCTGCCCGGCGACTGGGAGGGCCGTGCCGCTCGCCAGCTGTGCCGCAACCTGTATCGCCTGGTCTGTGCCAAGGCGGAAACCTGGCTCAACAGCGCCCTGGAAACGGCCGATGGGCCACTTCCTGATGTCAACGAAAACTTCTATAAGCGCTTTGGTGGCCTGGCCTGACCCTGGGCAGCTCAGCTGCGCCGTGCCAGCTTGTGCGCCATGAACTGGTGGGCGGGGGAAAACAGCCGGCTGAAGGTCAGCAGCACGGCACACACGGTGCCCAGTGCTGACGCCGCGGCAATCAGGAACATGATCACGATCTGGTAACGCACGGCGTCCCCAGGCGCCTGCCCAGCCAGTATCTGGCCGGTCATCATGCCCGGCAGGCTGACAATACCCACCACCGACATCTGGTTCAGTGTCGGCATCATGCCGGCCTTCAGTGCCTGGCTGGCTGCGGCGCGCGCCGCCTCCCAGCGCGTGCCACCCAGTGACAGGATCATGTCCACCACCGGCCGCTGGGCACTCAGCTCACGGGTCATGCGGTCGATCCCCAGGGCTACGGCGGTCAGGGTATTGCCCAGGATCATGCCCAGAATGGGAATGGCGTACTGGGGTTCGTACCAGGGGCGTACGCGCAGCACCACGAACAAGCCGATAGCCGTGACCAGCCAGGCACTCAGCCCGACCGAGATCACGCTGTCGGCCAACAGCCCACGATGGCGATGCTGGCCCCTGCCAGCCGATGAGAAACCGGCAATCAGGGTCATGCTCAGCATCAGCGGCAGCACGATGTACCACTGGGCATGCTGGAACACCCAGCCGAGGATGTAGCCGATGGCCAGCAGCTGGGTGATGGTGCGCAGCGACGCCCAGAGCAGCTGGCGCTCCAGTTGCAGCTTCAGCAGTAGCGACAGTAGGCCGTTGACCAGGATCAGCGCGGCGGCAATCGCCACGTCGGTGTAGGCGAGGTTGTGGTAGTTCATTTCAACAAGGCGCCTTGGTGCATCGTCAAGGTGCGCGTACTGATGCGCCGGGCTTGAGCGTGATCGTGGGTGATCCACAGGAAAGCGCGAGCTGTGGGTGATTCGTCGAGCCAGTTCATGACCAGCGCTTCTACGGCGGCCACTGCTTGTGGGTCGAGCGCCGAGGTCGGTTCGTCGAGCAACAACACCTGTGGCGCCAGCAACAGGGCCCGTACCAGCGCGACCAGCTGTGCCTCGCCGCCGGACAGGTCGGCGCCGGCCTTGTCGAGAAAGCTGTGCGGCTTGCCGGCCAGCGCCAGCAGGCGCGCCGCCGTGGCCGCATCGAAGGGGTACTGACGGTTGTGCTTGAGCGTGAAGGGCAGCCGCACGTTGTCCATGACACTGCCCTCCACCAGCGCGGCACGTTGGGTCAGGTAGCAGGCGCGGGAGCGAAAATGCGGTATGCGTGACGGCGGCACCGGCTCGCCAAGCCACAGGACTTCGCCTGAACTGGGCGCGTCCAGCAGGGCCAGGGCCCGCAGCAAGACACTTTTACCCGAACCCGACGCTCCGATGAGCGCTGTGCGTTCGCCAGCGCGCAGTGAAAAGTCGGTTGGCGCCAGCAAGGTGGCCTGGCGTTGCAGATCGACACGGCCCAGCTGCCTGGCCTCGAGCAAGACCGCTTCGGCGTGAGAGTTCTGCGGGCCTTTCAATGGTGGGGTTCCTTGACGCCGAGTGGAAATCGACATTTTAAGCAGTCCAGACATGAGCTCAGGTTTTTTTGACGGAACTTTCACTTTGAATGGCTTAAACCAGCCATAAGGCCACACGCATACTTGAGCAGGGCAGCCCATCATGCACATTTCGACGTTTAGCCATCACTTGATGTTTCTGATGTTGTTCATCGCATCCGTGGTCAGCTGGCTTTATCTGTGGCTGGTGGGTTTTCTGCACCCCTCAGCGGCGAGCGGCGACTGCCCGATACTCAAACCGGACGCCTTGACGGTCCTGGGGCTGCTGTTGACCCTGGGCTGCGCCGTGCTGGAGTTTTTCAGCCCGTTCGAAGGGGTCACACTGTTGATCGTGCTGCTGGTGATCGGCCTGATCATGCCCTGGGGAGGTGCATGGGGCGGCCGGTATCACGAGCGCTTGCGCGCTCGCAAGTTGTAGGCACCCTCAACTGCTCTTCAATGCCCGAGGTACACCAGCACATAGTCGTTGTTGTCGAAGCGTCCACTGATTTGCGGCTGCAGCGCTTGCATCGGCGTGCCATGCAGGGCCTGGAAGTCGTGTCGATCCATCATCAGCCACGCCGGCCCCTGCACGGCCTGCAGTTGTGTGGGGGTCTCGGTGAACAGCGGTTGCAGGTCCTGGTCGAGGTTGACCATGAACTTGATGGCCTTGGCATCCTGGCCCAGGCGGTGCAGCACCAGCGGGGCAGGTTGCTGCGAAACCTGTGCGAGCACTGCCTGGGTGAAGCTGCGGGTGTCATACAGGCGACGCTCTACCGGTTCGAACACCGCGACATACACCAGCCACAACGCCATGACCGCACAACCGGCGCTGACCTCGGCACGCCAGCGTGGCTGCACGAGGCGCGACAGCGCCCACAACTGCAACGCCGCCAGCAACACCATCAGTACCGTGATGGAACCGGTTTCTTCGGGGAATCGGCGCTGAGCCACCAGCACGGCAATCATCATCAGCCCCGGCATCAGCAGCCACAGCGCCTGGATTGCACCGCGCAGCCAGGCAAACATCCGCCCCTGTGCCACCTGGAACGGGTAAGCGGCGATGATCGCAACCATCGGCAGCATCGGCAGCAGATAGCGGGCCTTCTTCGCCAGGGGGATCGACAGCCCGACCATGACCAGCAACGCGGCAGCCGCGCAGTAACCGACCAGACGCAGTGCCGACCCCTGCAACTGCGCACGGCCCAGCCACGCGGCAAGCAATGCCAGCAATGCCAAAGGATAGGCCAGCGCATAGTTGCCCAGCGCGCTGGTGAAGTAGTACAGCGGGCTGCTGGCGCCCTCGCTGCCGTCCATGCGCCCCATGAACTGCATGCGAATCACATCATCCAGAAACGCCTGGCCGCCGCTGGCCTTGGCCAGCCACAGCAGCAGGCCGACGCTGGCGACCAGCAGCAGACTGGCCAGCACACCAAAGTGCAGCATCCGCCGCCATTGGCCCGTCAGCAGGTAGTAGCTGCACAGCATGCCGGTCGGTACCACCAGGCCGATCGGCCCGCGAATACCGAACCCCAACAGCAACAAGGCGAACACCAGCGGCCAGCGCCGCCCGGCAGCACGCTGGTCGTGGGCGTAACCCAGGTAGAACACGCTGAAGGCGACGGCCGCCAGCATGAGGTCCTGCGACACGGCCCGGACTTCGCTGACGAAGGTGACGGTCAGCAGCAGCAGGGCAATGCTGCTCCATGCCCAGCGCAGCGATAACGGCGCCAGCAGCCGGTACATCAGGGTCACGATCACCGCGCCGGCGATGGCACTGGGCAGCCATGCGCTCAAGCTGTTGACTGCCCCGAACGGCAGTGACAGCAGCCAGATGAACAGTGTCGAGAGCGACGTGTAGTCGGCATAGGGCTGGCCGTAGGTGGTCGGGAACACCGTCGGGCCGTGGCGCAGCATCTCCTGGGCAAACAGCACGAAGCGTGAGTCGAAACCGATCGGCGCCTGCCCATACACACCGACGCAGAACAGCAGCAGCGCCAGCAGCCCTGCAAGCAGGGACTGCCGGCGAATGGTCAGTGGCAGTGTCTTCACGCTGCTTTCGAACCCTGGCGGGGCAGTTGCGGGGAAACCGGCAGCTGGCAGGAATCGCCACGGCCGATCGGGAAGTACTTGAAACCTTTGCGCGACAGGCGCTCGGCGTCATAGAGGTTGCGCCCGTCGAAGATCACCGGTGCCTTCAGGCGTTGCTGGATCAAGTCGAAATCCGGCGCCTTGAACTGTTGCCATTCGGTGCAGATGATCAACGCGTCGGCGCCAGACAGCACCGATTCCGGGGTCCCCATGAGCATCAATTTCTCTTCGTCCGGATACAGGTGCTGGGTTTCCTGCATGGCCTCGGGGTCGAAGGCCCGCACGCTGGCACCGGCCGCCCACAGCGACTCGAGCAGCACCCGGCTGGGGGCGTCGCGCATGTCGTCGGTGTTGGGCTTGAACGCCAGGCCCCACACGGCAAAGGTCTTGCCGGCAAGCTCGCCGTTGTAGAACGCATGGATGCGATCGAACAGCTTGTGCTTCTGGCGCTCGTTGATCGCCTCCACCGCCTGCAGCAGGTCGCTGGAGCAATGCACCTGCCCGGCACTGTGGATCAGCGCACGCATGTCCTTGGGGAAGCACGAGCCGCCATAGCCACAGCCTGGGTAGATGAAGTGGTAGCCGATGCGGGTGTCGGCACCGATGCCCTGGCGCACCGATTCGATATCAGCGCCCAGGTGCTCGGCCAGCTCGGCGATCTGGTTGATGAAGCTGATCTTGGTGGCAAGCATGCAGTTGGCGGCGTACTTGGTCAGCTCGGCGCTGCGCAGGTCCATGAACATGATGCGGTCATGGTTGCGGTTGAACGGTGAGTACAGGTCGCGCATGACATCGCGCACGTCGTCACCCTCGCAACCGATGACGATACGGTCCGGGCGGCGGCAATCGGCGACGGCCGAGCCTTCTTTGAGGAACTCCGGGTTGGAGACGATATCGACGCGCAGTTCACGGCCATTGAGTGCAGTGTTGATATGTGCGCGCAGGGTGTCACCGGTGCCGACCGGTACGGTGGACTTTTCGACCAGGATCAACGGCTGCTGGCGGTGGCGGGCGATCGCGTCGCCGACCGACAGCACATACTTGAGATCCGCCGAACCATCCGGGCAGGAGGGGGTGCCGACGGCAATGAAGGCAACGCGGCCATGCTCGACGGCCAGCTTTTCATCAGTGGTGAATTGCAGTCGGCCGCCCTCCAGGCCTTCGCGCACCAGGCTCGAAAGGCCCGGTTCGAAGATGCTGACATGGCCTTGGCGTAACAATTCGACTTTCTTCTCATCGACATCCATGCACACCACATCATGGCCGACCTCGGCCAGTACCGCGGCTTGCACCAGGCCGACGTACCCGCTACCAAACACTGTAATTTTCATGGAGCACTCCTTAATGCGGGCGAACGGGCCGGACGCGTATTGATCGTAATGACGCCGAGCATGACCAGTGCCACGCCCAGTGATTTGCTCAAACTGAAGGATTCGTCGAACAGCGGCAGGCTGGCCGCCAACAGGTAAACCAGGGCGTAGCTCAAGCTCAGCAGCGAGTAGGCACGGCCCAGCGGCAGGTCGCGCAGGGCCAGCAACCAGCAAAGCATCGACAGGCCATAGGCGGCGATCGCCGCCAGTACCACGGCAACGGCGAGGGCATCGATGCCCTGGCCGGTCAGCGTCGATAGCCACTGGCCGGGGTGCGGCAGGCGGGTCATGCTCCAGCGCATGGCCAGCTGGGCAGTGCTGACCAGCAGCACGCTGCCCAGGGCAAAGCTGATACCCAGGCGCTGATTCATGATTGCTGCCCCAGCAGGGCCACACCGGCGATGACCAGGGCTACGCCCAGCCAGTGACGGCGATCGACCGGTTCATGGAAGCCGAAGCGGGCGATCAGGGTGATCACCACGAAGTTCAGGCTGAGCATCGGATAGGCGATACCCACCTCCATGCGCTGCAGTACCAGTAGCCAGACCAGCAAACCGCTGCCGAGGGCCAGCAGGGCCAGCCACAGCCAGGGCGAACGCAACTTGTCCGTCCACGGCCCCGCTTGCCCACGCCAGCCTTCCACGGCGAACTTCTGCGCCACCTGGCCCAGGCAGGTCAGCAGGCAGGCGGTCAACAGCAGCAGCCAGCTCATGGCGATACTCTGGGCAGAATGAGGATCACCATCTTGCCTTGTTGGTAGCGGTTGCCATCCTCGGGCAGCAGGGCAAGCTCCCGCTGCTCGTCTTCACCCTTGACCCGCATCACCACCGCGACCGTGCCAGTGCGGCGGGCGTCATCGACCCATTGGCGTACATTCTTGTCGCTCAAGCGGCGGCCCTGACCTTCCGGGGTCGCCAGGCCGTACTTCAGTTCGCCGACGGTGTTGTAGAACGCCACGTTCGGCTGTTTCAGGCGCCAGGCCAGTGCCGATGCCGCGCCGAGGTCATTGCTGATCAGGTGAGTGGCGCCGGACAGTTCGTCGAGGTGCTGCAGGATGAACTGGTCGGGCATCTTGTTGCCTTCCACCGACTTGGGCAGTGCCGCCGGCAGCAGGGCCATCAGCAACAGGCTGCCGGCCACCGGGGCCGCCCAGCAGCGTAGCGGTGACAGGGCCTGGGTCAGGCTGGCCATGGACCACCCCAGCAGCGCCACGCACATCAGCAGCAGGCTGGTCAGTTCGTGGTCATATACAGGCTTTTTCAACTGCAGCCAGGCCAGTGCAATCAGGGCAACCGCGCCCATCACCAGGTTGAGCCAGCCGTTGATCCCCAGCGCGCGGCCTTGCTGCAGGCGCAGCCGTTCTTCCACTGCGTGGCCGATCAGCAGAGCCAGTGGCAGCAGGCACGGGAAGATGTAAGTCGGCAACTTGCCCTTGCTCAGGCTGAAGAACAGCAACGGCATCAGCAGCCACAGCAGCAGGAACACGACCTTGGCCTGGGTACGGCTCTGCCAGGCCTGCTTCAGGGCCGGTGGCAGCATGGCGATCCAGGGCAGGCTGTAGGCCACCAGCAGTGGCAGGTAGTACCAAAAGGGCGCGCTGTGCTGGGCATCGTCACCGGCAAACCGGCGGATGTGCTCATGCCAGAAGAAGAACCGCCAGTAGTCCGGCTCCTGGACATGCACCGCCAGCACCCAGGGCAGGCTGACGACGATCGCCACCACCACGGCCACTGGCCCGTATACCAACAGTTCGCGCCAGCGTTTCTGCCAGAGCATCCACGGCAGTGCGATCAGCACCGGCAGCAGCCAGGCGAGAAAGCCCTTGGTCATGAAACCCATGGCACAGGCCAGCCCCAGTACCGCCCAGGCCGCCAAGCGCTGGCCCTTGCTGCGGCTGTCCACGGCGAACCACAGGGCCACCAGGCTGAGGTTGACCCACAGGGTGAACTGCGGATCGAGGTTGGCATAAACAGCCTGGCCCACCATGACGCAGAAGCTCATGTAGATCAGGGTGCAGACCAGGCTCTTGCGCGGGTCGTTCCACAGCCGGCGTGCCACCAGGTAGCAGAGGATCAGGCTCAGGCCGACGCTCAGTGCCGAGGCAAAACGCACGCCGAACAGGTTCTGGCCGAACAGCCCTTGGCTGAGGGCGATCATCCAGTAGCCGGCTGCAGGTTTTTCGAAGTAGCGCAGCCCCATGAAGTGGGGCGAGACCCAGTTGCCGGTCAGCAGCATCTCCTGGCTGACCTGGGCGTAGCGGGTTTCGTCGGGGATCCACAAGCCATGGCCGCCCAGTGGCAGCAGGAAGGCCAGCACGAACAGGCCGAGCAGCAGCGGTAGCGTCCAGCGTCTGCTCATGAGCCTTGCACTCCCAGCCAGCCCTCACGGCCTTGCAGGATGCCGCGTTGCACACTGGCAACGGGCAAGGTGTCGAGCGAGGCGGGGAGCAGCTCGCCCAAGGGTTTGAACATAATCTCGCGCTGGCGTGCATCGGCCAGCAATTGGCGGAAGTCCTGGGCCATCAGAATCCCTTCTACCTCTGCATGGATGGTGTAGACGTTGAGTGCCTGAGGGCGGAAGCGCCCCAGGATGAATTCGTTGAAGTGCGCGGCAGCCACCTGTGGGCCGACGACCTCGTCGAAGGTCGGCAGGTCCACCGGAATCTGTGGCGCCCCTGGCGAGCCGTCGGCCAGGCGAGGACGGAACAGGCCAGTGCCCCGGCAATCGCTGTTGTAGCGAAAACCAAAGGCCTGCTTGGCCTCGATGACCCGCTCGTCCGCGCGCCAGCCGGCGACGGCCGAACAGTCCACCGGTGCGCCGAGGATGTCACTGAGGGTGTCGACGCCCTGACGGATCTGCACGGTCAGTTGCGCCATGCTCCAGTGCCCGGCGTTGGCCTGCCAGCCGTGGTGGTCCCAGGCGTGCAGACCGACCTCGTGGCCGGCGTCGCGGGCCTGACGCATCAGGTGCCCGAGGTCGCGGCCAATCGGCTTGCCGGGCCAGGCGGTGCCGGCCAGGAGAATGTCCCAGCCGTACAGCCCGGCGGCATTGGAGCGCAGCATCTTCCACAGGAACTGCGGGCGGATCAGGCGCCACAAGTGGCGCCCCATGTTGTCCGGCCCGACACTGAAGAAGAACGTCGCCTTGACCTGCGCCTCGTCGAGCAGCTCCAACAGGCGCGGCACACCTTCACGGGTGCCGCGGTAGGTGTCGACATCGATGCGCAAACCTGCCTGCATCAGCGTGCTTCTTCTGCCGGACGGGCCTTGAGCTCATGCATGGCTTCACGCAGGAAGAAGTCCAGCGTGTTGCCGATGGTTTCGCGCATCTCCACGGTCGGTTCCCAGTTCAGCAGGCGCTTGGCGTTGGCGATGCTCGGCTTGCGGTGGGACACGTCCTGGTAGCCGCCGCCGTAGAACGCCTTGCTCTCGACGTCGCGGAAACCGGCGAACGGCGGGAAGTGGCTGCGCAGCGGGTGGGCTTCGAACTGACGCAGCAGCTCTTCGCCCAGCTGGCGGATGCTGGCTTCGTTGTCCGGGTTGCCGATGTTGATGATCTGGCCGTTGCAGGCATCGTTGTCGTTGTCGATGATCCGCGCCAGGGCCTCGACGCCGTCGGCGATGTCGGTGAAGCAACGCTTCTGTGCGCCGCCGTCGAACAGGCGGATCGGTGTGCCTTCCACCAGGTTCAGGATCAGCTGGGTGATGGCCCGGGAACTGCCGATACGCGCGGAGTCCAGGCGGTCCAGGCGTGGGCCCATCCAGTTGAATGGGCGGAACAGGGTGAAGTTCAGGCCTTTCTGGCCATAGGCCCAGATGACCCGGTCGAGCAACTGCTTGGACACCGAGTAGATCCAGCGCTGCTTGTTGATCGGCCCGACCACCAGGTTGGAGGTGTCTTCGTCGAAGTTCGGGTCCTGGCACATGCCGTAGACTTCCGAGGTCGACGGGAAGATCACGCGCTTGTTGTACTTGACGCAGTAGCGCACCAGGCGCAGGTTTTCTTCGAAGTCCAGCTCGAACACGCGCAGCGGGTTGCGGGTGTATTCGATCGGCGTGGCGATGGCCACCAATGGCAGCACCACGTCGCACTTCTTGATGTGGTACTCGATCCACTCGGAGTGGATGCTGATGTCGCCTTCGACGAAGTGGAAGCGTGGATGGTTGCGCAGGCGCTCGATGGCGTCGGAGCCGATGTCCAGGCCGTAGACCTCGTAGCGCTCGTCGCTGAGCAGGCGCTCGGACAGGTGGTTGCCGATGAAACCGTTGACGCCAAGGATCAACACCCGGGTGCGCCGAGCGCCGCGGCGGGCGTCGGTGCCACGCAGCAGTGAACCTTCGACCAGGCCCAGTTCATTGGCCAGTTGCGGGCCGCTCAGGTACAGACCGTTGTCGTTGCGCTGGCCGGCATTGATCACCAGCGAGTCCTCGCCACAGGCAATGCGCAGCGGCTCGGTGCTGATCACCCGGCCAGGGGCCAGGCCGTCGTTGCCCTTGACCACGTCGGCGCTCCAGACGATCAGCTTGTGCTCACCGACCTGGCAGAAGGCGCCAGGGTAGGGCTGGGTCACCGCGCGCACCAGGTTGAACAGGGTTTCGGCAGGCTGCTGCCAGTCCAGGCGGCCATCGGCCGCGGTGCGACGGCCGAACACCGTGGCTTTCGATTCATCCTGCGGGGTTTCACTGACCTTGCCCTGGCGCAGGTTCGGCAAGGTGTCGCGCAGCAGGTCGGCGGCGGCGGCGCGCAGCTTGCCATGCAGGCTCAGCGCGGTGTCGCTGCGTTCGATGGCCACCCGCAGCTGGGCAACGATGGCGCCGGCATCGGCACGCTTGACCATACGGTGCAGGGTCACGCCGGTTTCGGTTTCACCGTTGACCAGCACCCAGTTGGCCGGTGCACGGCCCCGGTAGCGCGGCAGCAGCGAACCGTGCAGGTTGAACGCGCCTTTGCGGCCGGTGGCCAGCAGCGGTTCGCTCAGCAGGTTGCGGTAGTAGAACGAGAACAGGTAGTCGGGGTCGAGCTGGCTGATGCGCTCGACCCACAGCGGGTGGTTGACGTCTTCCGGCGCATGCACCGGGATGCCTTTGCGGGCACACAGCTGTGCGACCGAAGCGTAGAAGGTGTTTTCCTTGGGATCGTCGGCATGAGTGAACACTGCTGCGATGTCATAGCCGCTGTCGAGCAGGGCTTCAATGCCGGCGCAGCCGATATCGTGGTACGCGAAGACAACTGTTTTTGCACTCATGAGTGAACCTGACCAGAAGTAGAAGAATTGAAACCATCAACGGTGGCGCTTTGGGCCGGCACAGGCGGCGGACCGCTGCGCAGCACTTTTTCGATGAAGAAGCGCGGGCGGGCGCGCACGTCGCTGTACATGCGCCCCAGGTACTCGCCGAGCAGGCCCATGCCGATGAACTGGCCACCGGTGAACACGAACAAGACGGCGAACAGCACGAACAGGCCGTTACCGGCCCAGCCCGGGCCAAACGCCAGGCGCAGCACGATCAGCCCGAAGGCGAACAGCACGCCAAGCGCGGCCATGCTGAAACCGACGATGCTCAGCAGGCGCAACGGCGTGGTGGTCATGCAGGTGATCAGGTCGAACATCAGGCTGATCAGGCGCATGGGGCTGTACTTCGAGTCGCCGTGTTCGCGCTCGGCGTGGTGCACGGTGATCTCGGTGGTGTGGCGGGCGAAGCTGTTTGCCAGGATCGGGATGAAGGTGCTGCGCTCGCGGCAGGCGAGCATGGCGTCGATCACCGTGCGCCGGTAGGCGCGCAGCATGCAGCCATAGTCGCTCATGGCTACGCCGGTGGAGCGCTTGACCGCGTAGTTGATCACCTTGGATGGCCAGCGGCGCAGGGCCGAATCCTGGCGGTTGCTGCGCACCGTGCCGACCACGTCAAAGCCGCGTTCGGCTTCGGCGACCAGGCGCGGGATTTCTTCCGGCGGGTTCTGCAGGTCGGCGTCGAGGGTGATCACCACGTCGCCCTTGCACTGTTCGAAACCCGCCATGATCGCCGCGTGCTGCCCGTAGTTGCGGTTGAGAATGACCGCCACGAACGGGCTGTTCTCGGCCTGGGCGGCGTCTTCGAGGATTTGCGCAGAATGGTCGCGGCTGCCGTCGTCGACCAGCACGATTTCATAGGGATGGCGCAGCTGCTGGCAGGCTGCGCCCGTGCGGCGCAGCAGTTCGGGCAGGCTTTCCTGCTCGTTGTAGACCGGGATGACGATGGATACGCAATGGATCGGATAAGGTCTCACGAGCGATTTCCCACAAGCTGTTCAATGGCGGTGACGACCCGGTCGAGGTCGTGGTCGGTCATGTCGGGGAACAACGGAATGGAGCACAGCCGCGCCGAGTTCCATTCGGTGTTCGGCAGCGAGAGTTGTGGATCACGCTGGCGGTACCAGGTGTGCAGGTGCGTGGCGATGAAATGGATACCGGTGCCGATGCCGCGCTCCTGCAGGCCTTTCATGAAGGCTTCGCGGTCCAGGCCACAGCGTTCGCTGTCGATGCGCAGGATGTACAGGTGCCAGGCGTGCTGCTGCGGATAGGCAGTCGGCACGGCCAGGGGCTGCACTGGCACGCCTTCGAGGCGTTGCTGGTAGCGGGCGGCCAGCTCGGTTCGGCGGGTGTTGATCGCGTCCAGGCGCTTGAGTTGCACCAGGGCGATGGCGGCGTTGATGTCGGCGAGGTTGTACTTGAAGCCTGGCTCCATGACCTGGGCCTGGGGCTTGCGGCCATGGGTCATGCGATCGTAGGCATCGACACCCAGGCCGTGGAACTTGAGCATGCGCACGCGGCTGGCCAGGGCTTCGTCGTCGCTGACGAACATTGCGCCTTCGGCGCAGGTCATGTTCTTGATGGCATGGAACGAGAAGATTGCCGTGCCACGGGCCCCGACATGGCGGCCCTTGTAACGGGTGCCGGCGGCATGGGCGGCGTCTTCGATGACGGCGATGCCATGTTTGTCGGCGAGTGCGTACAGCGGGTCGAGGTCGAAGGCAGCGCCGGCGTAATGCACCGGAATGATGGCCTTGGTCCGCGGGGTGATGGCTGCCTCGATGCGCGACGCGTCGGTCATCAGGGTGTCGCGATCGACATCGACGAACACCGGCGTGGCACCGAGCAGGGAAATCATGTTGGCCGTGGACACCCAGGTCTGCGACGGGGTGATGACTTCATCCCCCGGGCCGATACCCAGTGCCAGCAAGGCGATGTGCATACCACCCGTGGCCGATGACAAGGCTACCGCATGGCGGCAACCGACGTACTGCGCGAACTGCTCTTCAAGTGCCTGGTTCTGTGGCCCGGTCGTAATCCAGCCCGAACGCAGGACTTTTTCGACAGCCGCAATTTCTTCTTCGCCCATACTCGGACGAGAGAAGGGGAGAAACGCCTCACTCATGAGCACCTCGGTGATACAGGAAAAATGACAGAACCCATTGATTTCATTGGTTCAATTGCCAGCGTAGACGCAAAGGGATTTTTTGCATCCTGTGCACAGGCTAAAAGTTGCTGTGTTGCGCTAAGTCAGGTTTTTTCTGCGAGGCTCAGTCATCCATGCCGTAGTGATTGTCAGGGGCTTATCCGGCCAAGGTTATGCTCGATTTTGTGAAAGAAGTATTAAAAAAGGGTCGCATTATCATTAGATTGCAAGGTCAGACAGCTGAGGTTCAGGTTGCTCAACAAGTTTGAACGTACCAACAAATTGGATACGTATAAACATCCATTCGGATGGATGTAGAGCGGTGCTTGTAGTTGACCGAAAAGTCCCCGTTAGTTACGGCCTTACAGAGCAACCGGGAGCCTGGTCTAGGCTTTGGGAATATAAGCCACGCTTTGATCATCGCGTGCGTGCAGCCATTGCTCGCCACGGCTGGGCCGGGTGGTGACGACCTGATGGTCACGATCCAGGTAGCCAAAAGGGGGCACCTCGCCGTGGCGGTAATGCGCGACGATGATCGTGCGCTGCGGGTCCCAGTGCTTGCCGCTGGTACGTTCCAGCCAGGCCATCAAGCGGGCGGTGTCGCCACTGCGCGGGTAATCCTCGGTCTGCGCCACATAGTAGAAGGGGGCACCACCCGTTTGGAGGTACATCGGCACCTTGTTATCCACCTCGACCATGACCAGCTGCCACTGCGCCAGGGGTGCCTGACGGCTCGCCTGCTTACGCACGGCCTCGCCGAAGCGGATCACGCCGCCGCCGCCATTGCTCCAGGGCACCAGAATGCCCAGCACCGCCATCAGCAACACCGCGGTGACCGCGAAGCCGGCCTGCAGGCGCCGCCCAGCGGCCTCGCGCAGGGCCATGCGCCGGGTGATCCACCAGGCACCGAGCAGTTGCGCGAACGGCACCAGCGGCAGCACGTAGTAGCTGCGCCTGCTGCCACTGGCGGTGAAGAACAGCATCAGCAGGCCAAGACCCTGAACCAGCCAGCGGGTATCCGGCTCGATCTGTCGCCAGTGGCGCAGGGCGACCCACACGGCAATGATCCAGCAGGGCGCCCAGGGCAGGGTGTAGACCGGCAGGTACACCAGGTAGGTGTAGATCGGCCCGAGGTTGTCGAATGGCTGGAAGAACCGCACCACGTTTTCCCGCAGCACCAGCCCCAGGCCGCTTTCGCCGTAGTTGGGCGCGCCGTACAGGTGCGAAAGTAGAAACGGCAACATGTACAGCGCTCCGGCCAGCAACAGCGCAGCCAGCAGGCGCAGGTTCAGGTGGCGGCGCCAACGGCCTTCACTCAGCAGGTGCGGTAGCAACACCAGGCCTGGCAGGATGAAGCCGATCAGGCCCTTGAACAGCGAGGTCAACGCCAGCAGCCCGAAGAAGCCGACATAGCGCCAGAAACGGGTATCGTCCGGCCCACGCCAGTACCACCAGACCGCTGCCAGCACGCCGCACACCGTCAGGATGTCAGCGGTGGCGACCCGTGCCCAGAACACGAAGTAGAAGGTCGTGGCCAGCATCCAGCCAGCCACCAGGCCGGTGCCTTTACGGAACAGGCGCTCGCCGAGCAGGTAGATTAGCCAGACGCTGAACCACGCCGCGATGACGGAGGACATGCGCAGTGACCAGGGGCCCAGGCCACCGGTCAGCCAGGCGCTGGCAGTGATCAGCCAGTAGGACAGCAGGGGTTTGTCGTAATAGGCGCCACCCTTGAGGTACGGGTCAAAGTAGTCGCCGCTTTGCAGCATCTGCAGGGCGATGTTTGCCCAACGGGTTTCTGCACCCCATAGTTCGCGACTACCCAGGCCGAGCATCAATAAGACGGCGGTAGTGGCAAGCAGTAACAGCAGCGCGCGTTGATCGGTTCTTCTCTGATGCATGGCTGACTCTGCGGGCAGGCAAATTGTCGGCGAATCCTAGGCAGCAAAAAGTGCGAGGGCAGTGAAGAATTGGTGAAAAAGTTGCAGAATAGTGGGCGGAGCACGCTCTTTATATAACTAAACTAAATGAATATTTAGTGTAGTTATAACCAGATTACGGTGGCATTCAAAGACAGGAGCGGGCGAGCCAGACCGTCAGGCCGCCACAGGCCGGGTCTTCCACGATGTGATCCAGGGTTACGATACCATGGTTCTGCAGCAGGCTTATATATTCCTGTTGTCCCGTCCTGAATAAGGTTTACACCTCCCATCCCGAATTTCCGGAGAGTCAGATGGAGCAAGGTGTAAAGCGCACACAGCGTGATTACTCACT
>NZ_JBIVHW010000017.1:0-99098 GCF_044749405.1 Pseudomonas sp. NPDC089422 | reverse complement strand
GGGTACGCGCGCCAATGCCCCAGGATTGATTGGCCCGAAACAGATGTAGGAGCAGGCTTGCCTGCGATGCGCCGCGCGGGCGGCGCTCGATCTCAAAGGCACTACAATTTTCAAGACATGCACAACCATAAAACACCCATGCAAAACTTCAAGGGTTTTCAAACGTCCACTGGCCATCTGCCAAGCACCTGCTAGCGTTGTTCTGGCCGACCCATCATGGATGCATGATCATCATGAAATCATTGCCTCGCGTTACCCTGTTGTGTGCCGCTCTGCTCGCGGTGGCCGCCTGCTCCAGCAACCGCGTGGACCCCAAGGATTATTCCGGCTTCCTCAAGGACTACAGCCGACTGCAGGAAGCCAAGAGCCCAACCGGTGCTCCGGTGATGCGCTGGATCGACCCCAAGGTCAATGTCAACCAGTACACGCAGGTCTTCATCGAGCCGAGCCAGTTCTATCCCAAGCCGCAAGCGACGGCGGTCATTTCCCAGCAGACGCTGAGTGAAATCACCCGCTACTTCAACGAAGCCTTGCGCCGCGAGATGGGCAGCGTGCTGACCCTGGCCAAGGCACCCGGCCCGGGCACCATCGTGGTACGCCCGGCGATCACCGCAGTTGCTACCAGTAATGAAAGCCTCAAACCTTACGAATTCATCCCGATCGCGCTGATCTCGGCAGGCGTCAACACCGCGATGGGTGGCCGCGACCAGGAAGTGGATGTCGGTGTCGAAGCGGCCTTCCTCGATGGCGGCAACCAGAAGGTGCTGGCCCAGGTGGTGCGCAAGGGCACCGGCAAAGAGCTGGAAAACGACAAGACCAAGCTGACCCTGAACGATGTAAAACCCGTGCTCGATGGCTGGGCCAAGGACATGCGCGCCAGCTTCCTCACCCTCAAGAACAAGAGCAAGTAACGCAAAGCCGCTCCGCTCGTCGGAGATCATTCAAAAACGCCATCACTGCCTGGCAGCCCTGCTTTACTCAAGCGGGCTGCCAGGCAGGCGGCACCGCAGACCAGGGACTGGTTGCACAAGCAGGCTGACAACAGCCGCTCGCTCCGGGCAAGCAACACCGCCGCCCGGCTCCCTCATCTCCCCGCCTTTTCCGCCCGCCTTCGCAGCTGTGTATCGGTTTTTCATTCATCGAATGCAACGGAGGCAATCATGTCTGATTCACTGCTCGCACCTTCGGTAGGCCTGTTCCCGGTGTCCTACCAGATCGGCAACAACGCCGCTGGCGCCCCGCGCCTGCAACTGGACCTGCTGGTCCATACCCCGGACCGTAGCCTTAATGGCGCGGCCCAGATCACCCAGGCCATCAACCCACCGCTGGACCTGCAGCTGGACGTCTGGGGCAGCTACACCTACCTCACCGTCCAGCAACCGAGCGAAGGCAGGATCCTGATCACCGCCCAGGGTAACCAGGGTGGCCCGCATGCCAACTCACCGGTGCAGTTCAAGTTCAGGGCGCTGCTCGACCCGAGCTGGCAGCACGGCGTGGCCGACTACGAGTACTACAACGGCCAGCGCTGGGTGAGCGTGGACAACGTCCCGGTCACGCTCGAAGGCCAGCGCATCCAGCAGCTGGCCAATGTCGACCTGCACAGCGAACTGCACAACGCCACGCTTGAGGCCGCCATCGCCAACGGCGATCTGGCGCACCTCAAGCAATTGGCCACCGGTGGCCTCGACCAGGCCCTCGCAGCGACCAAGTCCCCGGCCACCAAGGCCGCCAAGAAAGCCTGAGCAGGCAAGGAGAGATACCATGGCAATCGGACTGTTCCATGTTCGCCTGAATGTCAGCAACGGCTTGCCCGGCGCCCCGACCCTGACCCTCGACCTGCTGGTCAATGCCGTGACCAAGAAAGTCTCCGGCAAGGCCCGCGCCAGCCAGGCCACTTACCCGTCGCAACCATTCCAGGCCAACGTGTGGGGTGACTACAGCGAGCTGCAGTTCGCGCCGGCCGGCGCACCGTCGATCGTCCTGAGCCTGGACGGCAGCCCCAGCGGCCCGCTCAGCCAGATCGCGCAGACCTTCCACCTGCACGGCCTGCTGGAAACCGGTTGGAACAATGGCTCGGCCAGCTACCGTTACTTCAGTAACGGCCACTGGGTCGACCAGCACGGGCGGGTGCGCAAGGCACCGGATGTGACCCACCAGGGCCGTGCGCAACTGGCCCAGCGGCTGAAGGCGGCCGTCAGCCAGCTGGAAAGCGTGTAACCCGCAAGCAGCGTTCGCCGGCAAGACCACTTGCCGGCGAAACGCCAATCAACACTCGACGAACGCTACCGCAAGGCCACCCCGCGACGTCTCCTTGTAGTTGGCATGCATGTCGGCGCCGGTGTCGCGCAGGGTGCGGATGACACGGTCAAGCGAGATGAAATGCTCGCCATCACCCCGCAGGGCCATCTGCACGGCATTGATCGCCTTCACCGCGGCGATCGCATTGCGCTCGATGCACGGCACCTGGACCAACCCGCCGACCGGGTCGCAGGTCAGCCCGAGGTTATGCTCCAGGGCGATTTCGGCGGCGTTTTCCAGCTGCGGCGGTGTGGCACCCAGCACTTCGGCCAGGCCCGCAGCGGCCATCGAGCAGGCCGACCCTACCTCGCCCTGGCAGCCGACTTCAGCCCCAGAGATCGATGCGTTCATCTTGCACAGGATGCCGACCGCGGCAGCCGCCAGCAGAAACGCCACCACATCGTCGTCACAGGCGCTCGGGTTGAACTTCATGTAGTAGTGCAACACGGCCGGGATAATGCCCGCGGCGCCATTGGTGGGCGCGGTGACCATGCGCCCGCCGGCGGCATTCTCCTCGTTGACCGCCAGGGCGAACAGGTTGACCCACTCCATGGCGCTCAAGGTCGAACCGATCACATTGGGCTGCCCGGCCTCCTGCAGGCTGCGGTGTAGCCGTGCAGCACGTCGCTTGACGTTGAGCCCACCGGGCAGGACGCCTTCGTTGCGCAGGCCGTTGTCGACGCAATCGCGCATCGCCGCCCAGATCCGCAGCAGGCCTTCGCGCACCTCGCTTTCCGGGCGCCAGGCACACTCATTGGCCAACATCAGCTGGCCAACACTCAGGTTGTTGGCCTTGCACAGGGCCAGCAGTTCGGCGCCGCTGGAAAACGCGTACGGCAGGTGAACGGCATTGGCCTCAGCCTGCGGTGCGTCGATCTCGCCTTGCTCGACGATGAAACCGCCGCCGATGGAATAGTAGGTCTGCTGGAACAGGCTGCCATGGCCGCCCATGGCCTCCAGGGTCATGGCATTGGGGTGATAAGGCAGGCTTTCGTCCAGCAGCAGCATGTCGCGGGCGTACTGGAACACCAGCGGATGGCTGCCATCGAGCATCAGGCACTGCTCCTGCAGCAGTTGATGGATGCGCGGTTCGATGGTGGTCGGGTCGATGCGATCTGGCCACTGCCCCATCAGGCCGAGCAGGCAGGCACGATCAGTGGCATGGCCTACCCCGGTGGCTGAAAGCGAGCCGTACAGCCGCACTTCGATGCGCTGCACCTGTGCCAGCAGGCCTTGCTCCCGCAATGCCTGGGCAAAGCTCGCTGCCGCCCGCATCGGGCCTACGGTGTGAGAGCTGGACGGGCCGATGCCAATCTTGAAAAGGTCGAAAACACTGATAGCCATGCTAATGCCTGACCGTGTCGGCGCTGAATGCTGCCGCACGGATATCTGAGAAAATTGAACGGTATTGCCAATTTGCGCGATACTGCCGCGCTCGTTGGCAGATGACCAACGAAACTTTCTAAGCAAGGCTTTAGCAGGGCTAAACGATGCGACGACAACTCAATGGCCAGATGTTCGTCTGGCTGCATGTCTTCTCTTGTGCGGCGCGGCACCTGTCGTTCACCCGCTGCGCCGAAGAACTGCACATCACCCCCGGTGCAGTCAGCCAGCAGATGCGCCAGCTCGAAGAGCGCCTGGGCTACAAGCTGTTCCTGCGCCGGGCGCGCGGTGTGGAGCTGAGCGCCGAGGGCCAGCGCCTGGCTCAGACGGTAACCGAAGCCTATGGCAGCATCGAGGCCGAACTGCTGCGCCTGGATGCCGGGGAAATCCGCGGCACCTTGCGCCTGCGCTCGATCCCGTCGTTTCTGGCCAAGTGGCTCACCCCGCGACTGCCGCGCTTCCAGCAGCGCTACCCGGACATCGAGCTGCGCCTGGTTGCCGAAGACAGCGCCCAGGCCTTGCACCCCGGGGACTTCGACCTGGCCATCGACCTCAACGACGGCAGTTACCCCGGCATGCTGTCGACCCCGTTGCTGGACGAACAGATCTTCCCGGTCTGCTCACCCGCGCTGCTGCGCGGCCGCCCACCGCTGCATGGCCCGGCAGACCTGGTGCACTACCCGCTATTGCATGACATCACTGCCTGGCGCGGCAGTTCGGAGTACGCCGAGTGGGAGTTCTACCTGGAGGGTATCGGCGCCGCCGGGCTGGATGTGCGCCGAGGGCATACCTTCAACCGCAACCACCTGACCATCGAAGCGGCAATCGCCGGCATCGGCGTGGCCATTGCCCGGCGCACGCTGCTCAATGACGAGCTTGAACGCGGCGCCTTGATCGTGCCGTTCGGCCACCCCATCGCCAACCACAAGCGCTACATGGTGCACTACCCGCCGGGCGGGCTGAACCAGCCCGGTGCCCGTGCGGTGCATGACTGGCTGGTGGAAGAAGCCCAGGGCTTTCGCGCCTTGCACCCACTGGTGCTACCGGCCTGATCAGTCGGCGGCGATGTGCTTGATGTCGAAGTTGAACGACGGCACATAGCCGGTGCCGAGCAGATGCGGGCACGCCGAGGCCTTGAAGTCATCGCTGAGCAAGTCCTGCGTGCTGTCATAGCCCGGCATCGATATCCCGGTCATGTTCAGCAGCGTATGCGGCAGCGAGGCGATGCTGACCTGTTGATCCTCCCTGGCCTTCAACTTCTGCAGTTTGCCCGACTGCTCCGGCGAAAGGTTGCCGCTGGACCAGACAAACGCCGAGGTCGACAGGTCATATTCATTACCCAAACCATGGCCCAACAGTTGCCGGCTGTCATCCAGGAGGTTCTCGCCGTGGTCCGAGGCGTACACCAGCAGCACTTTCTTCTGGCTGGCCGTCAGCGCTTGCATGATCGAGGACAGCAGCCAGTCGGTATACAGCACCGAATTGTCGTAATCGGCCGTGACCCGGTCTTTCTGGCTGTCGCTGGCAGGCTTGAACTGGGCAAAGTCGCCCGGGAAACGCCGCGCGTATTCGAAGTGGCTGCCTTTGATATGAATGAATATCGCCTGCCGATGCCCATTGGCCTTGCCCAGCACATTCTGCAACGCCGGGATCAGCGCACCGTCATAACTGCGCTCCAGGTACTGACGGTATTGAGCTTCTGCGGCAATCTGCGGAATGATCCCGCCAAAGCTGTCGACCTCCTGTGAAGACAGCCAGTAGGTGTCGTAGCCGGCCGCGCGGAAAATCCCTACCAGCGATTTGTTCGACGCAATCAGGTCCCAGTCGCGGATCGGTTCCAGGCTGAGCAGCGAAGGCACCGCTACCGAGGTATAGGGTGCGGTCGTGCACATGCGGTTGAACTTGAACAGCCCCGGCTGCTGATCGAGATGGGGGGTGGTCCTGTTCGGGTAGCCGTACAACGACCAGTTCTGCGGGCGCGACGATTCGCCGATGACGAACACCAGGGTCTGAATGTCGGCCTGGTCGGAGAGGCTGGTGATCTTCACCTCCGACTCCATGCGCTGCTTGATGTACCCCTTGGACTCCACATACAGGGTTGCCGTCAGGCCGATCTGCGACAGGTAACCTACGGGTGTGCTCTGGTCTTTCGCCACCAGGTCGAGCACTGCACCCTTGGTCAGCGAATTGACCTTGACGGTCTTGTAGAAGTAGGCGCCATAGCCCAGCAGCAAGCCGCCCAGCGCCAGCGCAAGAATGGCCTTGTTGCGGTACAGGCGACGCCCGTGCAATCCGGCCAGCCCCACCCCGTAGCACACGGCGAACACGGCCAGGATGCCGCTGATCGAGCGCCAGTAGGTGGCGAGAAAATCCGCCCCTTCCTTGTAGTTGGTCAAGGCAATGAACAGGTAGGCCGCTGTCAGGCGCGAATTGAAGTTGAGCACGACGAACAGGTCGATACTCGCCAGCAGATAGAAAGGCAACAGCAGCAGGTGCACCTTGAACTGGTTGGCGGATACGAAGCGGATTGCCAGCAGCCACAAAAATGAAATGGCAAAGGTGTACAAGACCAGCAAGTCGATCTTCGCGCATTGGCAATCCGCCAACAGCCTGGCCAACAGCGGCGAAAACAGAAACGCCCACAGCAGCAGCGAGGGCCACTCGGTTTTCAACAGCCTGGCGGCACCTGCCCCTTTCGCTGACAAGAAGCTCATGCACCCTCCCCCTTTACGCCACGCCGGATTCCGGCGTCAGTAAGCCTGCTTGCCGGTGAAGGCATTGACCGTTCGCACCAGGATCACGAAGTCGAGCCACAACGACCAGTTGTTGATGTACTCGATGTCCGAATTGACCCGCTGGATCATCTGCTCGATGTCCTTGGTTTCACCCCGGTACCCGCGCACTTGTGCCAGCCCGGTCATGCCGGGCTTGATGTTGTGGCGGGCGAAGTAGTCGACGATGTCCGGTGAATACAAGTTGTCGTGCTGCAAGGCGTGGGGCCGCGGGCCGACCAGCGACATGTCGCCGGTCAGCACGTTGAACAGTTGCGGCAGTTCATCGAGGCTGGTGCGCCGGATGAATGCGCCAACCCGGGTAAACCGCTTGTCATTGCGCTGCGCCTGCTCGACCACACCGTTTTCCGGTTGATGCACGTGCATGCTGCGGAATTTCCAGATGCGAAACGACTCCCCGGTCCAGCCCGTGCGGTCCTGGCGGAAGAACACCGGCCCCGGGCTGTCGAACTTGATGATCAATGCGACTGCCAGCAACACCGGCGATGCGCACAGCAGGATGAGTGCGGCCAGTACGCGGTCCTCGAGGTTCTTCAGGAACAGGCTGGTCCCGGTCAGTGGCGTTTCCGACAGGGTCAGCACCGGAATCCCGGCGATCTCACGCACGCTGTGGTTGATCAGGCGCAACGAGAAGATGTCCGGCACCCAATTGACCGCGATGCACTTGTCGAGCAACTTGAGGTAGACATCCTGAATGACGGCGGAACCGCCAAGGGGCGTTACCAGGTACACCGTGCGGATGCCATGCTGGGCAATGATCTCGTCCAGATCGGCGATGCTGCCCAACACCGGCAGGCGCAGCTTTGCATCTTGCGCCTCGCGGGCTTGATCCTCTTCCTGGTCGACCCAGATGCAGCCCATCACCCGCTCACCGAACCACGGGTTGTTGCTGATCTTCTGATACAGGAAGTTGGCCAGGTCGCCATTGCCGATGATCAAGGCATTGTCCAGCCGCGCATGGGCCGTGAAGCGCTTCTGCAACTCACGCATGGCCACATGCAGGAACAACTGGACGATATAGCCGATGACAAACAGTTGAACGACCAGCAGGCGTGAATAGGTTTCGCTCTGCTTGGTCAGGAAGGCGATGACCACCAGGAAACAGAATGTCGCCGACCACGCCTTGAACAGCCTGAAGGCCTTTACCGAAAGCCCCACATTGCTGCGGTAGATGGCGTAGTGGTCATAAATGACCGCCAGCGCGCCGATCAGCAGCAGGAGCATGATCACGTAGTCTGAGGTGATGTAACCGAACTGGTCATAGATCAGGTACCACGCCACACCGGTGACGGCAATCCCGTCGAGGCCCGCTTGAATGGCGTTGCTGACACTGCTTCTGCGCTGGAGCAACGACCGACTGCTTCTGGGTTCGAAAACCATCGTAAGGCCTCACTGAACTGTGTGTGGCAAATGCCTGACCATCACAACGAAGCGATGGAAACTCACCTCAGGTACCTGAAAAACCTTTGAAATTTTGCAGCACGGCGCCCCGCGTCGATTGATATCACTGTAGCAGCACCCGGCGTTTGCTGCGGAGCCGTTCGACCGCCTCGACAGGCAGCATTCAGCTTTGCCACTACCCTCGATGCACAGGCGCTCTGGCATAGAGCAACGCACGCAACAGGAACAACGGATTGCCAATCACATAGCGCGTAAACAGGCGCTTGGGCTCTTTGAGCAACCTGAAAACCCACTCACCGTTCAGACGCCGCACCCAGTAGGGTGCTCGCGTTACCTTGCCCCCCAGGAAGTCGACAATGGCGCCGCCGCACACGATCAGGCAGGGGCTGTCGAGCGCCGCGAGCCGAGCGGCCACCTGCTCCTGCTTGGGCATCCCCATGCCCAGTACGATCAGCGCTGGCTGATGTGCCTGAGCGAGGCCGAGGTAAGTGTCGAGCTCGGCAAAGCCATCGTGCCGTGACACCACCTGCACGCCATACTGCGCTTCGCAGCGCTGCGCGGCCGCGGACAGGAACGGCTCGCGCGTGCCCCAGAATGCCACGCGCCTGCCCTCGAAGGCCGCCAGCAGCTTGGGGATGAAGTCCGTGCCGTTCATGTTGAGCCCGGGGGCCAGCCCCAGGCGCCGCAGCAATATCGCCAGGCCGGCACCGTCACGCAGCAGCACGTCCGCGGCCGCCAGTGCCTGGCAGTAATCAGCCCTGCCAGCGACCAGGTTCATGGCATGGGCGTTGACGAAACCCAGCACGGTTGCCCGCTGCGGTGAACTCAGCGTCACCAGCAGGCGTTGCTCGTCCGCGGCATCCTGGACCAGGTGCAACCTGCCCATGACCGACTTCCAGCGTTGCAGCCAGGCCCACGCTTCCATCAGCTGTCATCCCGCTTCGAACGCACCCAGTCCACCTGGCGCTTGAGTAGAAACCCCAGGTACAGGGGGATTTTCCTCGCCGCATAGAACGGCGCGTACATCAGTACCGCAAACGGGATCAGCTCCCGAGCAAAGCGCGCCCACGCCAGCAGGACGGCAGCGCCGAGCAGCCCCAGCGCCAGGGTGGCAAGCAACGCTGGCAACAGCACGCCGAACAGCCCGAACGCCAGCCAGGTGACCGTAAAAAGCACCATCAGCAGCAAGGACAGCAAGGCCAACGGCGGCACCAGCAGGTCCGCGGCCATGCCCAACAGCGGCCAGTTGCGTTGTATCAGCGCGCGGCCCAAAAGCCTCGGCCCCTCGGCCAACACCATCCCCAGGTGACCATGCTCCCAACGCTTGCGCTGGATGCTCAGGCCTTCCTGGCTGGTCGGGAAGTGACTGTTGACCACGGCTTGCGGGCAAAACAGCGGCGGTTTGCCAAGCGCAGCGCACTCCAGGCCCAGCTTGAGGTCTTCAACCAGGTGCCCGGTGGCCAGATTGACGGCCGACACGTCTTGCCAGGCAAAGGCCATGCCCGCCCCCATCAACTGACAGGGCAAGCCCGCCCGGGCCCAACCACGCGGGCGGACCAGGTTCTTCACCCGCCAGGCAAAGGCGGCGACCTGCACCCTCAACCCGGCGCCAGCAGGCGCATGCATCAGGTACAGCGCTTGCGCGGGCCGGGCGTTGTCGACACAACAGCGCGCCAGTTCCTCGAGCGCCCCCGCGCCTACCTGGCAGTCTGCGTCGATGATGATCAGTACCTCGGGGGGCGACTGGCGCAGATGCTGGACCCCGAAGTCCAATGCATAACCCTTGCCCCGACGCTGCTGATCCTGGCGCTCGACCACGTGCGCGCCCGCCGCGCGGGCCAGGCTCGCGGTCTGGTCCGTGCAGTTGTCCGCGACCACCAGCAACTGGTCGCCTTCACGCAATTGCGGCCTGATGCTGGCAAGCGTGGACGCGATCAGCATGGCCTCGTTGTGCGCGGGCACCAGCACGGCAACCCGCGCACGCTTACCTTGCCGGGCGCCCCGTGCAGGCGCAGGCAGGCAGGCCAGCAGCACCTGGGTGAACAGCACCAGCGTCGGCAACAGGACCAGCAGCGCCGCCAGGCCCAACAATCCGCTCAACAGGGTCAACATGTGGCCACCTTGAAATGGCTGACCAGCCTGGCTGCTTGCGTATCGATGTCGTGGCGCTCGAGCACGCGCTGGTAGGCAGCCTCGCCCATGCGCTGCAGCACCTCCACCGGTTGCTGCAGGCAGTCGAGCATGGCCTCGGTCAATGCCTCGACGGAACCGGCCGGGAACAACCAGCCGTTCTCGCTCGGGTGGACCAGTTCGGGAATGCCGGCCACGAAGGTGGTAAGCACCGGCCGACGCAACGCCATGGCCTCCATGATGACCACCGGCAAACCCTCGGCAAAACTGGGCAGTACCAGGGCACGCGCGGCGAGGAGTTCGTCCCGCACCTGTGCACTGCTGATCCAGCCGGTGATGCGCACCTGCGCCTGCAAGCCATGCCGGGCGATCAACGCCTCGATCGGGCCACGCAGTTCGCCATCGCCGGCCAACACCAGCTCGAAGGCCACGCCCCGGCTCGCCAGGGTACGCGCCGCCTCGATCAGCAGCAGCTGGCCTTTCTGCTCACACAAACGTCCCACGCAAACCAGCCGAGGCGCAGCGGGTGGCGCAAGCGCAGTGCCCTCGTGAAAACTGCGCTCCAGGCCACAATGCACGACCTTGACCTTGCCCCAGTGCTCATGCGCCACCCAGCGATACAACTGGCTGCGCCCGAAGGAACTGACGGCAGCCACGAAAGCGGCCCGGCGCACCTTCTCGCCCAGGTGCAGGATCTGCGCCTTGTCGAACTCTTCCGGCCCATGCACGGTGAAGCTGTAGGCCGGCCCGCCAAGGGCATTGGCCAGCATCACCACTTCTGTCGAGTTGGTGCCGAAGTGTGCGTGCACATGGTCTGCGGCGGATGCTTGCAACCATTGCACCACCCGGCACGCTTCGGCCAGGTAGACCAGGTGGTAGGGCCATGGGCGATCAGCGCGCCAGCCCAGGCGAAGGGCCAGGCGCAGGGCGCCAAGAAACCGTTTGGGTTGTGCCCGCACGGTCTCGAACAACGGCTTGAGCAAGCCCTTCAACCCCTCCTGCAACACATAGCGGGTCTTGCCCCGTTCTGCCAGGTCCTGATCATCGTGCAGTTCGGCATCCCAGCCACGCAAGGCGATGCGTTGCACCTCGATGCCCTGGCGCTCCAGCGCCAGAATTTCGCGGCGAATGAAACTGTGACTGACCTTCGGATACTGATTGATGAAATAAGCGATGCGCATAGTGCCCCGAATCTGTGTCCGTTTACTGAATGGCCAGGCCTGCCGTGCCCTGCTGCACAGGGCTGCCGGCCAAGGCGGCCTGTATCTGGCCAAACGCGTCATCCAGCAAGGCATGGCGCCTGCGGTACATGGCCCGTTTCTTCGCTGCGACGTCCTCTGCCGCACGCTGCGCGGGGGCCAGGGGAATGGTGAAAAAGTCCTCGCGGTCCGAGGGCCCGGCGCCGTTTTCCTGCCAGATCACATCGTAGTTGGCCGCCAGGTCCTGATGCTTGTCGGCGCCAAAATAGGGATGGCGATGGTGGCGGTACTCATCCCCCACCGCATAGATACGCACGGCCCCCAGCGTTCTTGCCACGCACTTGATCGCTTCGATCAGCAGGCTTCTGGGCCGCAAGCCTTCGAAGTCCTTGGTCAGGTCACGATAGATCGTCAGCGAGGTCTCGCTGTCCACGCCCTTGTGGATGCCCTGCACGGCGCCGATGTAGAGGCACAGGCCCGCTGCTTCACGGCACAGGGTAAAGGCCAGCGAGGCCACGCGCAGTTCGCCCTGGAACAGGTTGATCACCAGCTCCCCTTCGCGCTTGAACCAGATCGGCCGGTCGAGTACCAGGCTGCAGCCGCTGGAGTACGCCCGCAGGTCGCACAGCTGCCGGTGCTCGTCACGCCGCAGCAGCAGCAACGGGGCACAGTGTGCGGCGACCACTTCATAGTGCGACGCCACCGCGTCGAGACGCTGCGGGGCGCTCCAGCATTTGCTGATGTAAGGCCACTGAACGACGCCAATGCAATCGACGCCCAGCCGCTCGAAGCGGTCCTGGCCCAGTGCCCGTGACATGCGCTGGGCGAAGGCCTGCAAGCCGGACCACTCCCGGGCCATGGATACCGTCAACTTGAACTTGTTGTTGAGCGCGCGCAGCGAATAGCCGGGCTGCAAGGTGAGCACGCTCTTGGCCAGCGATCTGAACGTCATCGTCATGTCATTTGTACTCGATCAGCAGCGCCTTGCCGGCCGCATACCTGTTCAGCAGGAACTTCGCCTGGCCGAGCATTTCCGGGAACTTGCCCAGCACCAGGAACACCGCCTGCCACCAGTTCTCCCGCGTCGAACGCTCGCCCCGGCGGGCCAGGCGCACGATCTGCAGCGGATAGACCAGCAACAACAACAGCCCCCAACCGCCCGACAACAGGCTCACGGCGAGTATCGCCAATGGCAGGTTCAGGCCCCATAGCCAGGCGCGCCGTGATTCCCGCAGCCAATGGCGTTCCGGCGTCTGACCATGCAGGTAAGCGCCTTCGGCATAGGCATAACCGGCACGTAGACTGCGCCGCCACCATTGCCCGAAGCGGGTCATGGCAGCGTCGTGCAGCGTCATCTCGTCGGCGAGGCGCCAGACCTTCCAGCCACCCGCACGCAAGCGCACGCACAGCTCCGGTTCTTCGCCGGCAATCAGTTCCGGGCGAAAACCGGACACCGCCATGAAGGCGTCGACACGCATCAGTGCATCGCCGCCACAGGCCTTGGCTTCCCCCACCGGGGTGTCCCACTCCAGGTCGCACAGCAGGTTGTACACCGAGCGCTGCGGAAAGCGTTCGCGACGGCGCCCGCACACCACCGCCACGTCCGGGTGCTGGTCGAGAAACGCCTGGGCCTTGCCCAGCCAGCCAGCATCGACTTCACAATCGCCATCGACGAACTGCACATGGCGAATGCCTGGCACGATGCCCTGCAGGCAAGTAAAACCTTCGTTGCGCGCCCGCGCAGCGGTAAAAGGTTGCGTCATGTCCAGCGCAACCACTTCGACGCCAAGCCGTTTCGCCAGCTGTACCGAGCCGTCAGAGGAGCCCGAGTCCACGTACACCAACTGGTCCGCCCGCCCCATCAGGGATAACAGGCAACGCTCCAGACGCTGGCCTTCATTGCGGCCGATCACCACCACTCCAATGCCTGTTTCCATGGGCCTCACTCGTCAACTGCGGGCTGGGTCAGGTGTACTGCATTGCATCGCTGTGCTTGCGCGCCTTGATGGTCGCGGGCACCCCCACTGCCAGGGAGTTGTCCGGTACATCGATCAGCACCACCGCGTTCGAGCCTATCGTCACGTTGTTACCGATGCGTATGTTGCCCAGCACCTTGGCGCCGGCGCCGATATCCACGTTGTTGCCGAACACCGGGGCGATGGGTTCGTCGACATTCTTCAGGCCCACCACCACGCCGTTACGGATCCGGCAGTCATCACCAAAACGCGCATAGCCACTGATGACGATGCCGCCGAAGTGGTCGATGACGAAGTTGCGGCCAATCACCACCTCGCAAGGCAGTTCGACCCCGGTGATGATCTGCACGAACTTGAACAGCACCTTGTAGACGAAGGAGCACACTTTGCGCAGCAAGGCCGGGCGTACGCCATAACGCCAGCGGCCAAAGCGATAGACCAGCAGCACCCAGAACCCCTGGGCGCCCCAATCACCCCCATGCGCGCGCAAGTCTGCACGGATGTTATCGAACATGGTTTCACCTACCGTGTGGGTTGGCTGGCAAACTGAGTCTTGAACAACAATGACCAGGTAGCGCAGGTATGCCGCCAGCACGCCTTGATCGCAGCCAGGCCGCGGCCCTTGAGCAATGCCTTGAGCGCCAGCACCAGGTCGCCCAGGCTCACCAGCAGCATATGCAGGGCCAGCCCTGCCGCGCCGTGATGCTTGCGGAAATACAACAGTTCGCTCTCGATCTGATAACCGGATATCTGCCGACTTGCCGCTTCCAGTTCGGCCACCGACTTGGAGCTTTCACCGCCGATGTGCACCACGGTGGTGTCGGGGAAGTACACCACTTTCCAGCCGGCTGCCTTCACCCGCTTGCAATGGTCCACTTCCTCGTAATAAAGGAAGTAGCGAGGGTCGAACAGGCCCACCTGGTCGAGCACTTCGCGGCGCACCAGGTAGAAGCAACCGGGCAGCCAGTCACACTCGCGTACCGAGGCGTGGTCCCAGTCCATTTCATCGACCATTTTCAGCCCCGGGAAGAAACGCCCGAGCCCGGTGCGCCCGACGAACACGTTCAAGGGGGTGGGGAAATAGCGGCAGCTCGGTTGCAGGTCGCCATCCCGGCCCACCAGGCGCACGCCAAGAATGCCGCACTCCGGGTGTGCTTCCATGTAGTCGACGGTTTTCTGCAGGCTGTCGGCCGCCACGAAGGCGTCGGTGTTGAGCAGCAGCGCATACTTGCCCTGCAGGTGCGCCAGCAGTTGATTGTTGGCGCGACCGAATCCGACATTGCGCTCGTTGCTCAGCAACAAGGCTTGCGGGCAGACCTTGCCCAGACGCTCCACCGAGTCGTCAACCGAGGCATTGTCCACCACCAGGTAGCTGGCCAACGCCTCGCCACCTGCGGCGCGCAGTGCATCGAACATCGGCTGCAGCAACGCCGCGGTGTTGAAGTTGACCACCATCACATCGACAGGCTTCTTATCCATTGCTGCCGTCCCCGAAGAAGAAGCGACGCCTGTGCATCGCCAAGGTTGACTCCAGCGACGGGTCGAAGGACCCTTTGCGTTGCTTGATCAGGTCTATCCACGGGTAAGCGTTGCAACGCTCTTCGACCCGCTTGATCAGGTCTTCAGTGGTACAGATGAACTTGGCCGGGTTGCCGCCGACCACCGTCCCTGGGGCCACGTCCTTGGTCACTACCGCGCCGGCAGCCACTATCGCATCAGGCCCGATGGTCACACGGGGCATGATGATCGCGCCATGCCCGACGAAGCTGTTGTCCCTGACGTCGATGACACCGACGGAATCCAGCTTCTTGCCATAGCAGAGTTCGATGAGCGCGACTACGCCATCGTGGCCAAGCAGCGTGCAATCGGACAAGCCGACATTGTTGCCAATGCGTACCAGCGCCGGGTCGGTGACGTTGCAACCGACATTCATGTGAAAGTTATTGCCCACGGAATAGAACTTGCCCCATCGGTACTGGAATTCGCCCCACTGCCTCGGTGTCGGATTGCAAAGTTTAAGGTAGGCCGTAACGCCTCGCCCGGTGGTGTTGGCATAACGCGCCACTGCACTGCGTATCCATCCAAACATATGGCAAGCCTCGCAAATCAAGCGATCCTGGACTGTCCCTGAGGCGAACAAGGTCTCGTTCTTGTAGGTGCTGACCCTGATGCACTCAACCCTTTCACACCGCTACTTCAGTTCTGCCGGTTCAGGCCGCCGCTCCCTTTGTGGTGTTCATCTTCTCGTTGAGGTGATCGGCCAGCCGCAAGGCGAACTGCAGCAGTGGCATGGTCGGGTTCGAGGCCCCGCCGGTGGCGAAGATACTGCTGCCGGCGACATAGAGGTTTTCGGTGCCGAACACCTTGCAGTTGATATCGACCACCCCGTCCTTCGCGGCGGCCGCCATCCGCGTGGTGCCCATGTGATGCGCATGCGGCGACAACATCAGCGGCAGACTGGTGTCGTAGACGTAGTCGCTGAGTTTGATGAACCCCAGGCCCGTTTCGGCGAACTGCTTGGCCAGTTCGCTGCCGATGCACTTGATGGTGTGCCGGTCATCGGCGCTCAACACCCAGTTGACATTGACCTTGGCCACGCCCAGTTCGTCCTTTTCATCCAGCAGCGAGATACGACTCTGAACGTTCGGGAACTGCTCGATCAGCGTGGTGATCACGCCATCGCCCGGGCAGCTGAACTTGGCCACGAATTCGATCTTGCTGGCCACGCCCATTTCACAGGCCAGGTTTTCCAGGAAGTGCTTCACTTCGGCCGTGCGGCCGTAGGTCCGCACATCATCCAGCACAGACGCCAGTACATTGCCCTTGCCGGCGTGGTATTCGGCAACGAAGGCATCGGAGGTGAAGTATTGACGCGGCTCGCTGTCCTCCCCGCTGCGCAGGATGAACTTGCCCATGTCGATATTCAGGTGTTCCATGAAGCACCGACCGACCAGGCCGTCCTTGCGAACGATGCCCGCGTCCGCCAACGACTGGCTGTTGAGCAGCTGCCTGGCGTTTTCGATGGCGCCCATGGCCAGGATATAGTTGCGTGCGGTGACCGGCTGGCGCTTGCCGTCGTAATCGGACACCTGTATGGCTTTCAAGTGGCCGTTGGCCTGATCGAACTGCAGGTCGACGCAGTTGCAGTTGATGAACACATCCAGCCCGGGCGTTTCGTCGAGTGCCGTGGCGTATTTCTGCGCAAAACGTGTTGGCGGGCTGAGCAGGAACCGGTCGGCATCGAAATCGCCACCGTTCAGGCCCGGATTCACCGCGCGAAATTCCGCACCCTGGGGCAGATCGACGATCTCCATGGCGCCCGGCAGATAGCGCTCGATTTCATCGAAGGGGATCGGCCAACCAGGCATGTCGACTGGCGGTGGCACGGCAAAATCAGATTCGGTGAACGGCCGGCAACGCCCCATCCAGTGATTGGAGGTGCCGCCCAGGTAACGCAGGCGGGCTTCTCCGGGATACAGCTCGAGGCCAGTGGAGGTGCACTTGTACAACGCCTGCGAACGCGGCGTGTATTCGCGCCCGCCGCCTTCGAGCAACGCCACGCTCCATCCCGCACCGGCCAGGCGCAAGGCCAGCGTGATCCCCGCAGGGCCTGCACCGATGATGCAGAAATCGTAAGCGTCACGCAGTTTTCTGTCGGTGTCGTAGTCCTTGATCATGAACGCCCGTCCTGGAAGTACCCCACCGGCAACACCCAGCCATTGATGATGACGAAGCCGCCCTTTGGCTCAGGTTTGCGCGCTGCACTGTCGCTGGCATCGACACAGACACCGAACACGGCCGCCCCGGCACTCAACAAGACACTATTGCGTAGAAAGCCTCTCCGCCCCAGCAACGGAGTACAAAACTGCAGCTTCCCCATGATCACAGCCCCATACCGTTGATTTTATTATGCCCCGCGCTCTGCTGCGGGCCTTGTCGGGCGACCATCAGGGTCAATCGATAAAACGCGTCGACAAAGAGGCACCGAGTGCCCCTGTCGCAATCATAGGCATAACTTGCGCCTCGTGCCTGTGCTGGAATTTTCTGATCGCCACAATTTCAATCGACTGCATGACATCAATCTCTGACCGAATGGCTAGAACTCACTATAGTTTCATTTAGCCACGATGCTAGCCTCAATCCAGCCCACCGAGGGATAGGTGCCTACAACCCATGCCAGAACATCTAAGAGCCCTGGTCGTCATTATGCTTGTGGCCAGTGTGGTTTTCTTCATGGCCCGGCGTCCGGCAACGGACCTGATCCCCCTGACGGACTTCAAGCGACGTCGCAACCTGTGGTTTGCCCTGACCCTGGTGGCCTTCTTCGCCCACAGCTTCTGGCTGTATGCCGGCGCCGCCACGCTCATCCTGCTGGTTGCCCAGCGCCGCGAGCACAACCCGCTGGCGCTGTTTTTCATGTTGCTGTTCCTGATCCCGCCAGCGATGACCGAAATACCCGGTTTTGGCGTAATCAACTACCTGTTCGACATCAACCACCAACGCGTCCTGACGCTATGCGTGCTACTGCCAGCGGCGCTGGTGCTGCGAAAGCAAAGCGACAGCATTCGCTTCGGCCGCCTGCTGCCCGACAAGCTGCTGCTGGCCAGCCTGGTGCTGACCAGTGCGCTGGCGCTGCGCGAAACCACCGTCACCGACACACTGCGCCAGGTGCTGAGCCTGTACATCGACGTGTTCCTGCCCTACTACGTTGCCAGCCGTGGCTTGCGTGAACTCAGTGACTTCAAGGACGCCATGCTGGCGTTCGTCCTCGTTGGCTTTCTCCTGGCGCTGCTCGGGGTTGCCGAGTACGTACGCAACTGGCTGCTGTACAACGCCCTGCTCGATGCCCTGGGCCTGCAATGGGACATGAAAGCCTACCTGAGCCGTGGCGGCTCGTTGCGTGCCAGTGTCACCACCGGGCAGGCCATCGTGCTCGGCTACGTGATGGCCGTGGCCATCGGCCTGTTCCTGTTCGTGCAGCACTTCGTGCAAAAGCCTGCGCACCGCTACCTGGGTGCCCTGCTACTGGCCGCCGGGCTGTTTGCCCCGCTCTCGCGCGGCCCATGGATCGGCGCAGGGGTGATCGTGGTGGTGTTCATCGCGCTGGGCAGGCGCGCCGTATCGCGCCTGGCGTTGCTGGCTCTGGCCGGGGTGCTGAGCATACCGCTGCTGAGCGTCATGCCCGGTGGCGACAAGATACTCGATCTGCTGCCCTTCATCGGCAAGGTGGACACGGAAAACATCACCTACCGCCAACGCCTGCTCGACAATTCGTGGATCGTCATCCAGCGCAACCCGCTGTTCGGCTCCTTCGATTACCGCAGCACCCCGGAAATGCAATCGATGATCCAGGGCGAAGGTATCATCGATATCGTCAACACCTACGTCGGCCTGGCCTTGCGCATCGGCCTGGTGGGGCTGGGGCTGTTCCTGGGCTTTTTCACCTGCATCCTGCTGGGTATCCACAGGGCGATGCGCGCGATCAGCGACAACGCTGACCCGTACCGCCTGCTGGGGCGGGTGTTGTTGGCGACCTTGCTGGGGATCCTGGTCACCATCTTCACCGTCAGCAGCATCACGGTCATCCCGATCGTGTACTGGTCGATTGCCGGGCTCAGCGTCGCCTACATCCAGATGATGCGCCGACAGGCCATTGCAGAAACCAGCCAGGTGACCACCATCAGCCTTCAACCGAGGTAGTTCGATGCCCAGTCTTGCCCTGTGTACATGGACCCGCACATCGCTACTGGTCGGCCTGCTGGCATTGCCAGTGAGTGCCTGGGCATCCGAGTGGGTCGTGCGTGTCGACGAACAGAACGGCCTGCCCACACTGACCCACGGGGGTGGCCCGGCCTTCGTGCCCAGCTTCGACTTCTGGGGCGCGAACTGGGGGTGGACCGGGTTCTATCCTGCGCTCAAGGTCGATGGGCCCTACCGCTACACACTGAGCGGCCGCAACAAGGACCTGGACTTCGACTTGAAGGCCGACATCCAGAAGCCCCAGGCACAGACCCTCACCTGGGACTTCGACCTGCAGGCGCACAGCCGGCAGAGCAACGTGATGGGGGGCGGTATCGTCTGGCGCTTCGACCCCACGCTGATTGCCGGGGAAATGGGCGACCCGGTGCTGTTACCCGATAATCGCGGCTGGTCGTGGGGCAAGAACCCCCAAGGGCCACATGTCGAAATGCGCTTCGACCCACCGCTGGCCAAGGTGTATTTCGAGCGCGGCAACACCGACCAGGTGCGCACCTTCTTCTACACCGACCCGATCAAGCCTGGGCAACAGCAGATCAAGGCACAGCTGAGAGTGACCGGGGATATCACCATTGGCCAGACCTCCACTGAACGCTTTGGCATGACCGACCCCACGACGTGGCCGGATGACCAACTCGACTGGCGCACTTCACCGGTTGACCTGTCGTTCCTTAACGCGCCGGAAAAACCGGCCGGCAAGCGCGGCTTCGTCAAGGCCGACGGCGAACAGCTGATGTTCGCCGACGGCACCCCGGTACGCTTCTGGGGTACCAACCTGTCGGCCTACGCGCTGTTCCGCACGCCCGACGAAGAAATCAGGCAACAGGCCAAGCGTCTGTCGGCGCTCGGCTTCAACCTCGTGCGCCTGCACCACCACGACTCCCCCTGGGTGACACCCAACATCTTCGGTGACCTGCTGCAGATCAAGGACACCCAGCAGCTCAGCGCCGAGTCGCTGAAGAAGATCGACCTGTGGATCAAGAGCCTCAAGGACGAAGGTATCTATGTGTGGCTCGACCTGCATGTATCACGGCCAGTCACTGCTGCTGACAACATCTATGGCTTCGACGAGCTGCCCAAGGACCATGGTGTCGCTGGCCTCAAGGGCTACCTGTTCGTCAACGTCACCCTGCAGCAGGCCTTGAAGCGCTTTGCCGAGCAGTACCTGACCCACGTCAACAGCTACACCGGGCTCGCCTACAAGGACGACCCGGCGATTGCCGCCGTGCTGATCACCAACGAGAACGATGTCACCCACCACTTCGGCAACGCACTGCTGCCCGACAAGGATGTCCCCAAGCACAGCCGCCTCTACATGGACCAGGCCAAGGCCTTTGCCCAGCGCCACGACCTGCCGATGGACAAGACCTGGCGCGCCTGGGAGCACGGCCCTTCGAAGCTGTTCCTCAACGACCTGGAGCAGCGCTTCTACGCCGACATGATCGGCTACCTGCGCACGCTCGGGGTCAAGGTGCCGATCGCCACCACCAGCACCTGGGGCCTCAATGGCCTGTCCTCGCTGCCCGCATTGACAGCGGGTGACGTGGTCGATGCTCACAGCTACGGCGGCCTCGGCCAGCTGGAGAAGAACCCGCTGAGCAGCGACGGCATGATCAACTGGCTGGGCGCCGCCCAGGTGCTGGGCAAGCCGATGACCGTCACCGAGTGGAACGCCGAGCCCTTCCCCTTGCCCGACCGCCACACGCTGCCGCTCTACGTGGCCGGCACCGGCAGCCACCAGGGTTGGGATGCAATCATGCAGTACGCCTACAGCCAGCAGGCGTTCTTCGAACAATGGCGCCGGGCCGACAACTGGAATGCCTACAACGACCCGGGGCTGATCGCCACCCTCCCCGCAGGCGCCCTGCTCTACCGGCGCCAGGACGTGCACCAGGCCAAGACCCGCTACGTCTTCGCGCCCACGGCGGCGACCCTGTTCAACCAGGAGATCTCACCGGCCAACTCGGTGCTGCTGCGCACGGCCATGGAGAAAGGCCGCCTGCAGATCGCCATGCCGCAAACTCCAGAATTGCCGTGGTTGCAGGCCAGTGCGATGCCCGCGGACGCACAGGTGCTGAAAGACCCAGAGCAGTCACTGATCGATGCCAATGCCAGCGAAGCCGTAAGCGACAACGGCGAGCTACGCCACAACTGGCAGCAGGGCCTGTACACCATCGATACGCCCATGACGCAGGCGGCGACTGGCTGGCTGGGTGGCCAGTCGCTGAGCGTGGGTGATATCCAGGTCAAGCTGAAAACCGGCTATGCCAGTGTCGTGGTGCAGAGCCTGGACAGCAAGCCGCTCGCCCAGTCGCGCAGCTTGTTCATTTCACTGGGCAGCCGCGCCATCCCCAGGCCCGAAGACGTCACGCCCTTCCACGTCGAACCCCTCGAAGGCAGCCTGAGCATCAGGGCGCCGGCGGGCCTGAAACTCTACAGCCGCACCAGCGACGGCAAGGAAAATACCCTGCCTGTGAGTTACAAGGATGGGCGCTACCTGATCACGTTCGACGGCCAGCACATGGCCAACTGGCTGTTCTTGAAATAGGGCATATCGCCATCTACAGTCATTGAAGCCCTGTATTCCAGGCATTCGACGCTGCGTCTGTTCCAGGAGGATTGGATGAAGTACTTGGTTGTCGGTGGTGCAGGTTATATCGGTTCACACATGGTCAAGCACCTGCTGCGTGCCGGCCATGAGGTGGTGGTGGCAGACCTCGAGGCGCCAGCGCCCAGCATCGAGTGGGACTGTCTGGACATCGCCGACGGCCACGCGCTGGACGCCCTGTTCAGCGACTATCACTTCGATGCCGTGTTCCATTTCGCCTCGTTCATCCAGGTCGGCGAGTCGGTGGCAGACCCCGACAAGTACTACCTGAACAACGTCTGCGCGACCCTGAGCCTGTTGGAGGCCATGGTCCGGGCAGGCATCAAACGGCTGATCTTCTCCTCCAGTGCCGCCGTATACGGCGACCCGCAGTATGTGCCCATCGACGAGCAACACCCCAAGGTGCCGATCAACCCCTACGGGCGCACCAAATGGATGGTGGAACAGATGCTCGAAGACTTCGACCGGGCCTATGGCCTGCGTTCGGTGAGCTTGCGTTATTTCAATGCGGCCGGCGCTGACCCGGACGGCGAGCTGGGCGAATGCCACGAGCCGGAAACCCACCTGATTCCGCTGATCCTGCAGGCAGCCTCGGGGCGTCGTGAGGCCGTGACCGTGTTCGGCCACGACTACGACACCCCCGATGGCACTTGCATCCGTGACTATATCCACGTTGCCGACCTGGCTTCAGCGCACGCGCAAGCAGTGGAGTACCTGCTGGCAGGTGGCGCGACTGCGGCGTTCAACCTGGGCAACGGGCTGGGGTTTTCGGTGCAGGCAGTGATCGAGACGGCGCGCACGGTGACCGGGCGGCCAATCAACGTGATTGAAGCGCCACGCCGTGCCGGGGACCCGCCCCGCCTGGTGGCGGATGCTGAAAAAGCCAGGTTGGTGCTGGGCTGGCAGCCCGTGCACACTTCACTGGATGAGATCGTGAGCCATGCGTGGACGTGGGAGTTGAAATATCCCTGGAAGTGATTGTTACTCTTACTGGCTATTTGTCAGCCCCTATGCCGGCATGGAGCGTCGCCAGCGCACACCTCGATACGACGTGGGACACACAAGGGGTACGCGCGCCATAGGCACAGGAATAACTGGCCCGAAACAGATGTAGGAGCGGATTTATCCGCGATGCGCCGCGCGGGCGGCGCTCGATCTCCCAGGCGCAGAAACTGTGTCGCCGAGCACTTGGTGGCCTTTACTCAATCTCCCGACATGCCCCTAGCCCATTACCTCCAAAGGCCTGTGCGAAAAACCGAATGGCTGAAGCGCCGGTCATGAGTGCCATGCCCATGCCTTGAGAGGTGTAGCGCCTATCAGATCGAGCGCCGCCCGCGCGGCGCATCGCGGATAAATCCGCTCCTACATCTGTTTCGGGCCAGTTAATCCTGTGCCGGGGGCACGCGCCCCTAGTAATAAGTCCGCAGCTGCTCATCCGCCTTGTTCAACACCGCCCCCACCAGGTTCGACGAGGCCAGGTGATACAGGCAATCCTCGATGTCCTTCTTGCTGTTCATGCCGTTGGCCACCACCAGCAGCACGCAGTCGAACTTCGGCAGCACGGTGATCGCGTCATCCGAACTCAGCAATGGCGGCAGGTCGAAGATGCAGATCCGTGAGTCATAGCGGTCGCGCAGGTCGGTGATCAGGTTGTTGACCTTGGCGGACGACAGCACCTCGGTAGACATCGGTACCGGCTCACGTGTCGGCAGCACGACAAAGCGTGGCAGCGTCGGGTTGACCAGTGCCTCTTCGAGCCAGGCCTTGCCATTGAGCACGTCGTTGAGCGCCTTCTCCATCGGCAAGCCCAGGCTGCTGCCTACCCGCGGGCGGCGCAGGTCGAAGTCCACCAGCAAGGCAGTCTTGTTGGTGTGGTGGGCAATGCTCATGGCCAGGTTGACGGCCAGCACCGTCTTGCCCGCCTCGGGGGTTGGCGAGGTAATTGCCAGCGTGCGCCAGCCATTGTCCTCCATGGCCTGCAGCACCTGGGTACGCAGCAGGTCGATCGCCCCGCTCATGTTCGAGTTCTTGTTGAAGGACACGATCCGGTTACGCTCCAGGTGCTCCGCGTTCAGCGGCACCACCTTGGTCTGTACGTAATCGAATTGCCCAAGCTCCCCGGGCTTCTGCATGACCGAAGGCACCTGCGCCGTATCGGAGGTGGCAGGTGAAACCTGGTGAATGTTCTTACCAATAGCCGGCGTACTTCTGTCCATCGCTGCGCTCCCTATTCAAACCGAGCCATTGCTTTGAAAAGCAGGAGGTCCAGAGGCATGTAAAACATGTGGACACCCACCAACAGGATAGCAACCAGCAGCAAACCGGCACCGATCATCATCGACGTCAGCCTCTTGCGCCTGGCCTTGTCCGCCTTGGTCGTGATATACGGCACCGCCACCAGCACACGCCGGCCCAGCACGCTCTCCAGGGCACCGACACCGCGCACGCGCTGATTGAGCATTTCCAGCAACATCACCAGGCCACCGCCAGCGGCCGGGGCCAGCACCAGGCCAAGCGCGACGATTTTCTTGCGGTTGGGCTTGACCGGTTTTTCCGGCATCAGCGGCGGCTCCAGCAGCACGAAACGCTCAGCCTTGTTTTCCTGCTCGAGGCTCTCGGTAATCTTCGCGCCCATCTGCTTGTTGCGTATTTCTTCGTATTTCTTGCGTGCGTTGTCATGGTCACGCAGCAGCGTCACCAGGCCACGTTCGACTTGCGGTGCCTCGAGGATATCGGCCTCGTAGCCTTCCATCTTGGTGGTCAGCTGGCGCTTCTGATCGGCCAGCGAGGCGATGCGCGACTGCGCAGCCGCCATCTTGGTCCGTACGCGCGCGGCGTCGAGGTTGCCGCCAGCCGCTGCGGCAATGCCCTGGTTACCCGATGCCTTGAGCACGTCGATCTTGCGTTTGATTGCCACCACGTCCGGATGCGCTTCGGTGTACTTGGTCAGCAGTCGGGCGTATTCGGCCTTCAGCCCGGGCAGATCCTGAGGGTCTGGGGCAACGGCCCTGCCATTGGCCGCCTGGGTCGGCACGCCGGAGTTGGCCGCCGCCAGTTCCAGTTCCAGATAACGCAGTTCTTCCTGCGCAGCCTTGTAGTCACGGTCCACTTCACGGAACTCCAGTTCCGAGCGCGACAACATGCTCATGCGCAACTGCTGGTTTTCAGGCAAGGCATTGGAATGCGCCTGCTTGAAATCCGCCAGCTTGTTTTCCAGGTCGGCCAGCTCGGCGCCGAGCTTGTCAGCTTCCTGGGAGAGGAATTCGGTGGTCTCGGTGGCGCGTTCGGTACGCTGCTTCATGTTCTCGTTGAGGAACAGCGACACCAGCTCGTCAGCCACTTCCTTGGCCACGTCCGCGCGTTTGTCTTCATAGGATACGGTGAAGGCCACCGTGGCCTCGCCGCGCCCCTTGACGTACGTGCTGAGCGTGGCGACCACGATCGCACTGCGCATCTGCTCGATCTTGTCGGTTTCGCTGAAGCGGCTGCCGCGGTCGGCGAACAGGTTGTACTTCTCGATGATCCGCGCCAGGTTCTCGCGGGTCATCACCCGCTGGCGGATGACCTCGATACGCTCATCGGCAAACGTGTTGTTGCCGGCCGAGACCAGGTCCGGGGAGATCTGCTGCGACTCCACCAGAATGGTCCCGGTCGACTGATAGATCGGCGGCACGCTGATCGCCACCCCGATGGTAGCGGCCACCACGACCACTATGACGATCGCCAGCAGCAAGGCACGGTCCTTGATGATGGCGATGTAATCTTTGATAGAAAGCTCGTACTCAGATTTCATAGTGGCCACCAATCCGAAATTCAGATGTCGGGGTATCTGTACGTCAGCGTCAAACCAGCGATGGTAGCGTCGGCATCGGGCAGGCCATCCTGTTGGCGCTCCTTGTACAGCAACGAAAAGCGCAGGTCCCAGGCCGGCGAAATCGCCCGGCTGGCCCAGACGCTGTAAGTCTGTGTGGTGTTGGGGTTCTGCCCTTTGCTGTCTTGCCACCAGGCATCTGCGCCGAGCCGGGTGGTTTCTGTGAGCAGGTAGCTCCAACTGCCACGCACCATGTCCATTTCGGCAGCACCGCCCTGGGCGTTGGACATCGTGGTGCGGTCGGCACTGAAGCTGGCCTCGTGACGCGAACCGCGGTAGGTCAGCGATGCGCCGCCTTCACCGCGGCGCTGGGTACCGGCACCGTTGGTCTGGTTGACGCCGACATGCATGGCGCCGACCAAGCTGTCGGAGAACTGATACTTGACGCCAATGCTGGGGACATAGCTGTTGGTGGCAATGGCCGTGCTGTTGCTGTCTGGCTCGTAACGCCGGGCTTCGAAGCCGGTGATGATGTCGGTGCGCTCGCTCCAGGCATACGTCCAGTTGAACTCGTTGGCATACTCGTCGTAACCGATCAGCGTACTGATGTCGTAACTGGCATGGGAGTAGCGAAGCTCGTTGGACAGGGTGCTGCGCTCGCTCACCGCGCTGCTCCAGTTGCCCGTGAGCCTGGACATCTTCTGGGTGCCGTCGGTGGTGACCACCACGCCGGTGTCCTGCACCGCGCCGGACAGCGTCGAACTCTCGTCGTATTGCGCCAGCAGGCCAAAGCCGCCGCTCTCGGTTTCGCGCTGCCAGCCCAGGCGCAGGTTCGGGTCTTCACGGTCATCCATCACCGAGCGGTCCGATGAACGCAGCACATGCATGCCCACGCCCATGCGCAACTGATCGCGATCGAACTGACCTACCAGGGTGTAATCAGGCGCAATGATCGTACGCGTCACACCTTTCTCCTTGGACGTCAGGAGCAATGGGTTGCTGTCGTACTCGACAGTCGTGGGAACCTCGACTGAAGACTGCCAGTTGGCGGCATCAACCACCCCGGAGAACGGCATCATCATGATTGCCGTTACAACACTCGTCGTTTTATTGATAGGCACAAGTCGTTCTTAGTTATTAGGAGAGTCAGGGTACGACCAGCGTATCGCCAGCCTGAAGTTGGAAGTTGGTGGACATGTCACGCCCAGAAACCAGATCCTTGTATCGCACCGGCATGACCTTTTGGCCGCGAATCACCTTGATGGCACTTTCGTCGGCGAATTTGTCCATTCCGCCCGACATGCTCAGGGCCTGAAGCACCGCCGTAGGGCCTGCCATCGGCACCGGGCCGGGCTTGATCACTTTGCCTTGAACATACACCAGATTGCCAGCCGTACTGGTGACCACCACGCTGACATTCGGCTGGGCCAGGTAAGGTTTCAGTGCGGTCTCGATTTTTCTCGCCACGGCGGTGGCTTCAAGGCCGGCAACATCCACGCGACCCGCCAGCGGGAAGGTGATGCTGCCATCGGGAAGAACCACGGTTTCCTGACGCAGGGTGTCTTCCTGCCAGACCGAGATCATGACTTTGTCGCCGGGGCTTAACAGGTAGGCAGAAGAGGAAGTGTCGGCGGCAACGGTGCCGGACCAGACCACCAGGGCGCAGAGAACGGACATCAGCAAACGTACCATGAGGGATCCCTCCGGCCAGTCGGCCCAGGTTAAGAGCACTGAATGAGTACAACGACGAACCTCTCGCTCCGCTTCGCAGCGCGTTTGCTGCGACGGCCTCACCCATCCTCGAGGCCCTTTACCGCGATGCCGCCCTGCCTGCCTCTGTACTGCTGTTTGCGCCGAGGGCGCTGGCTACTGGAATATAGCAACAGCTGTAAAATTGACAAGCATTGGCGCCCCCGAAAAAACGTAAAAGCCCACGTTTTAGCGTCAACGCATTGGCATCGTGATAAAACAGACACAACTTAGATCTTCTTTCTATTGGCCACCGCAATGAAACCGATCACCGCGGAAGCAAACAACCATCCCGCCGAAGACAGCGGAACAATGGTGTTTTCAGTCAGATAAGAGTCGGCCGCTCGCGCTGCACCCGTCAATAAAACCAACAGGAAGAAAGACTTGATGAACAGAGTCGAGCGCATGTTCGCCCCCTGCAAGAGGTAAGTTGTTATTGATTTGGCGGAAGACTGTATCGCTGTTGATTTGAGCTTATGGGCACAATGACATTACGTCAATGATCCGACACCATAATAAATCTCAATGGGACATGCCGAGCTTCGTCAAAATGCCGTCAGCATGATTTTGCTGGGATTTTCACCCTGCCAGGGCTGCATTGCCGCGCACAGCCTGGCAGTCGATTGCCGACAGATCGAGGGTCAATAAGGGAACAGATCCAGCGTCCGCTCCACTTCATCGATATCAATGGTGAAGCCTTCACCTTGCGGTGTGCCGACCACAAAACCGAAGTGCTGATGGTCGCGATCGGTCAGGTATTTGTAGTAGCTCACGAAGCGGTTCGGCGGCTGCAGTGCCAGTATCGAACCACCGGGCTGCAATACATTGACGCCATGCACCAGCTGGCTACCTTCAACGCCAATTACCGTTCTCGCCCCCGCACAGGCGGCGACGATGCCTGGCACATCGGTCTTCATCGGGTCGATGACGCGAAAACCGCGGTGTTTCTGCAGGTGCGAGGCAACTTCAAGCTCATTGCGCATCAGGCGCAAGTCGCCATCGCTGCCACGCAGTATGAACACCCCCGGGTGTGGCGACGGGTCGACATGCGACAACAATTTGTCACCCATGGCGCGGTAGCGCGAATACCGGTTGCGGTTGTTGCTGAGGTCGTCGAACAGCACCAGTTCATGGAAGAACGCGCCCCGCGTGCGCAGTGGCTGCATGCCCAGCCAGCGCTCATACGCCGGCCCTTGGCTGAACAGCGGGTAGCGAGCCGAGGGCGCCGTGGTCACCGGCACGCCTTCTTCGCAGGCCAGGGCGTAGGTCGGGCAGTCCTCCATCAACCAGGTACCGAACCAGGTATTGCCATTCTGGGTGCAGTAGATGGCCCCGCGGTCGATTTCGTGGTCCACCGTGACGCCAGGGAACCGGCTCGGCTTCAACGACAGCCAATGGCTGGCATTGCCCTTGTACAACGCACCGTCGATCAGCCAGACATCCTTCAGCAGGTAGCCACGCGTGGGGCCCTGCTCGACAGTGATCCCGCCTTCCATGGTCCGCGCAGGATGCACATACGGATAGAAGCGCTTGGCCTCCCAGCCCGTTACCCGCTCCAACTGGTTGGGCAAGTAGAATGCCGGTGGCGATACCGTTGTTTCACCGGGCGCGATATCCCAGACCTTCTCGGCGACACGCTTGATATCGATATCAGCCTTGCATGCCAGGCGCTTGCGCGCGATGTGCTGGTAGGCCGCCAGGGTCCAGGTGTTCTGGCTGGCAACCGAGGAGCCACTGAAGTTCGAAATACCACTACCCATGAAACGCCCCTCCCGATGTGACAGGTGTCTGGTCTGAGGCAAGGCACGCACTCCAGGCATACCTTGAAGTCGGTTCAGCTGGAAACGACGACCCTTTCCATCATGGGCGGGGACTGTAGCGTGGCGTAACGGCTGCGCAGGGTTTGCAGGAATGACTCGCCACTGCTCCCGGTGCCATAGAGGTAGATCTTGTGCAGGCCACCAAACACCATCTCGTGATAACGGCTGGCGACCTCATCATCACTGGGCCCTTCCGGCAGGCCCAGGTGAAGTGTCAATTTGTTGCCCTCGACGGCGAACAATGGCGTGTCCCAGAGGAATTGCGCGGTCCCCGTCCGAGGCAGGCGGATGAACAGGTAGGCATGGTTGCCCAATTCGTCGATATCACCGCCACGCCGGCGCTTCCATTTCAGCAGGCCGTCGTCCGGCCGCGCCAGGCACATGCCGATATCGTAGTAGTCATAACCGTTGGCCAACGCCCACTCGAGGGCCATGAACGTGGTGATCGAATTGACCTCGCGCAACTTTTTCGGGTCTGAGAACACCGCTTCGCAATAGCCGAAACGCAGGGTGCTCCAATAGCGTTTGCCGTCCCGCGTGATCTCGCAGCCCAGGTGGCAGCCGATGACCTCATCGCCGCAGGTGATCAGGTCCAGGCGCCCTACCCCTTTTGCCAGACGAAACACTTCGTCGGTCGGAAACTGCGCCGCATGAATCCCCTGCCGGGCGCTGGCATAGGGCCGCAGCAGCTGTTGATCGGCCATCGCAATCTCGTCATCGGCGAGCGTCTGGCGCATCTGGTAGAGCGGGCGGTTCTTGCGAATGCTGCGGCGCAGTTCACTGTCGTAGCGAGCAGTGATGTCATCGAGCGAACGGCCCAGGGGCACCACGGCGCTCAGGTAATGGGGTACCGTCAACGAACCGGAAGTCGGCATCTCGCTCACCACCACCACATGCCGGGGCTCGCCAGGAGCGGCCTCATCGGCAGCTTCGGCCAGTGGCTGCTGGCCCTTGCCGCCAATCAGCAGCTTGGCCATTTCGCGCTGCTGCTTCCTGCCGATGTAGAGGATTTCGTAAGGGCTGGCCTGCTGCAGCCGGAAACGCGAGATTTCCCAGCGCCAGAAGCAGGTACGGGCCAGCAGCTCGCGTAACTTGCTTGAAACAGTCCGGATTTCGTAACGCATGGAAGGCGAGATCACTTTTCGCGCCACAGCCGCCAAGTTCTCTTTCATGTCTTCTTCGACGTCCTTTGATGTTGTCAACGGGGCTGATCGGAAAACAATAAAGCGGAGCTTGAAAGCTTGCATAACGTGTTGATTTATAAACTATCAACTACGCATGCCGCCTTCACATTCAGTAACAATTTAAGATGCAGCTGCGCTGCTTGGCAAGCGGCATTTTGACAGCATCGCAGCTTTATTAATGGCGTCAATTTTAGTGGCATGGGGCAAGCGTCATGTACTGCTTTTGCTATATAGCCACCCTGTTTCAATACACTGAAAGTTGTATTACTCCACTGCCGGCGCACTCGACCAGGACGGCTACAACAATGCTGCGCCTGGCCTGCGAGAAGCCATGCAGACACCAGGGTCTGCGGCACTGCAAATGCCCTGCCGCTAACGCGGCAAACCCGCCCTGAGCGGGTTACGCGCCACCCACTTCTGCAACTCGGCTGCCGGCATCGGCCGCCCCAGCAGGTAGCCCTGGCCCTGGTCACACCCGGCATTGCGCAGGAAGTCATACTGCTGCTGGGTCTCAATGCCTTCGGCCGTGATGCGATAGCCCAGGGCATGCCCCAGGTCGATGATCGCCCGGGCGATAGCCACCGCATCATCGTCATCCGGCAGGTCCTTGATGAACGCCCGGTCGATCTTCAGGTGGTCGATGGGCAAGGCACGCAGGTAGGCCAGCGACGAGTAGCCGGTACCGAAGTCGTCCACCGCCGTGGCCACGCCCATGGCTTGCAGCTGGGCCAAGGCCGCGCACGCCTGTTGCTGGCTTTCCATCAGCAGGCTCTCGGTGATCTCCACTTCCAGCAGGTTGGGGGCCAGGCCATGGCGTTCCAGGGCCATGGCCAGGCTCGAGACATAGTCACTGCGCTCGATCTGCAGCGCCGCCACGTTGACCGCCAGCGGCCCCGGCAGGCAGTCGGCGGCGCGCCAGGCGGCCAGTTGCGCACAGGCCAGGTCGAGCACGCGCTCACCCAAGGGGATGATCAGGCCGGTGCGCTCGGCAAGCGGGATGAACTCGCCAGGGGGTATCAGCCCATGCTCTGGGTCGCGCCAGCGCAGCAAGGCCTCGACCCCTTCCAGCTGACCGCTGAACAGGTCGACCTTCGGCTGGTACCACAATTCGAACTCGTTATCCTGCAACGCCCGGCGCAAGTTGCGCTCCAGCTCCAGGCGCTGGTGCAGCCGTGCCGTCATGTCCGGGTGATAGGGGCGCCAGGCGTTGCGGCCACCCTCCTTGGCCGCATACATGGCCGTGTCGGCATGGCGCAGCAGGCTGCCAACGTCTTCGCCATGTTGCGGGCACCAGGCCAGGCCGATGCTGCCCGTCACCAGTGCGGCATTGCCATTGAGGTCGAACGGCCGTTGCAGGCAGCGCAGCAACTGCCGAAGCTGGTGGCTGACCTGGCCCTGGGTGCCCTGGAGCATGAACACGAATTCATCGCCGCCCAGCCGGCATACCCGGTCGCTGGTGTCGAGTTCCTGAAGAAAGCGCGCAGTCGCCTGCTGCAACAACAGATCGCCCATGGCGTGGCCCAGGCTGTCGTTGACCTGCTTGAAACCGTCGATATCCAGCAGCAGCACGGCCAGGCCATGGCCTTCGGCAGTGGCTTCGGCCAACTGCTGCTGGAACAGCACCCGGTTAGGCAAACCGGTGATGGTGTCGTAATGCGCCAGGCGTTCCAGCTGCGCCTGCGAGCGCTGCAATTCGCGGTTGCGCTGTTGCAGCTGGCGCTGCTTGCGGTTGATCTGCGCGATGAACAGGCTGAGCAGGCCACTGCAGGTCAGGGCGAACCAGAACAGCGGCGAGTGGAACAGGCTCGTGTCCTGCTGGCTTTGCTGGCGCTGGATGTCGACGTGGCCAAGCACCATGGACACGCTGATGCCGGCCAGGGAAACGCCAACTGGCAACAAGCGGCGAAGGGCGCGACGCAGCGTGCCGGTAGTCGGTATCGGTTCGTCGGTCATCGGGGAATTGGACGGGGTCATAAGCCTGCAGGTGTGGGCGATTGCCCCTGTATCGGCGCGGCGCGCGCAATATTGAGCCAGACTGGTGTTTTTCTTGCCCAGGGTGCATGCTCGGAGCTGAAGCGTTTCACCCGCCAAGACACATGAGGTGCAGTACCCATGGAACATCTGCTCGATTCGCTGTTTCCCGCCGCCGGCGACATTCCCGAAAACTGGCGCCTGGGGGCACCGCTGGAACAACGCGACTACCTGGTGAACGGTGAACTCAGGCGCTGGGACGGGCCACTGGCCACGGTGCGCAGCCCGGTCTGGCTGAAAGAAGCGGACGGCGAGCGCCAGGTCGTGCTCGGCAGCGCGCCATTGCTCGACGCCGACACCGCCCTTACCGCCCTGGACGCGGCGGTTAACGCCTACGACAAGGGCCGTGGCACCTGGCCGAACATGCGCGTGGCCGAGCGTATCCAGCACGTGGAAACCTTCCTCGCACGCATGCGCGAGCAGCGCACCGCCGTGGTCAAGCTGCTGATGTGGGAAATCGGCAAGAACCTCAAGGATTCGGAAAAGGAATTCGACCGCACCTGCGACTACATCGTCGACACCATCAACGCCCTCAAGGACCTCGACCGCCGCTCCAGCCGCTTCGAGCTGGAACAAGGCACCCTAGGCCAGATCCGCCGTGCGCCGCTGGGCGTGGCGCTGTGCATGGGCCCTTACAACTACCCGCTCAACGAAACCTTCACCACGCTGATCCCGGCCCTGATCATGGGCAACACGGTGGTGTTCAAGCCGGCCAAGTTCGGCGTGCTGCTGATCCGCCCGCTGCTCGAAGCGTTCCGCGACAGCTTCCCGCCGGGGGTGATCAACGTCATCTATGGCCGCGGCCGCGAGACAGTCAGCGCACTGATGGCCAGCGGCAAGGTCGATGTGTTCGCCTTCATCGGCACCCACAAGGCAGCCAGCGACCTGAAGAAGCTGCACCCACGCCCGCACCGGCTGCGTGCGGCCCTGGGCCTGGACGCAAAGAACCCGGGCATCGTCCTGCCCCAGGTGGACCTGGACAATGCCGTGGAAGAGGCCATTACCGGCGCACTGTCGTTCAATGGCCAACGCTGCACGGCGCTGAAGATCCTGTTCGTCCACGAGGATGTGGTCGAACCCTTCCTCGACAAATTCCAGCGCAAGCTCGCCGCGCTCAAGCCAGGCATGCCCTGGGAGCCAGGCGTTGCACTGACGCCGCTGCCGGAACAGGGCAAGGTCGATTACCTCGACCAGCTGGTGGCCGATGCCACGGCCAAAGGCGCACGGGTGCTCAACGAAAGCGGCGGGCAGAGCCGCGGTTCGTTCTTCTACCCCGCCCTGCTCTACCCGGTGAATCGCGACATGCGCGTGTACCACGAGGAACAGTTCGGCCCGTTGGTGCCGGTGGTGCCTTATCGCGACCTGCAGACCGTGATCGACTACGTGCTCGACTCCGACTACGGCCAGCAGCTGAGCCTGTTCGGCAACGACCCGGCCACTGTCGGCCACCTGGTCGACATCTTCGCCAACCAGGTTGGCCGCATCAACCTCAACGCCCAGTGCCAGCGCGGCCCCGACACCTACCCGTTCAACGGCCGCAAGAACAGCGCCGAAGGCACCCTGTCGGTGCACGATGCCTTGCGTGTGTTCTCCATCCGCACCTTGGTCGCGACCCGCTTCCAGGAGGCCAACAAGGCGTTGATCAGCGAGATCATCAGCAACCGTCAATCGAGTTTCCTGACCACCGACTACATCTTCTGACTGCCGCGCTTATAGAGAATCGATCTAGCATCATGGTCGATTTTCCATCTGCGCAGACGACTCTAAGCATCAGGGCGCCTCTCGGCGCCCATCATCAAGGAGAGTCGAACATGGCAGCCAAACCCATCCCTGAAGGCCAGCACAGCATCACCCCGTACCTGGCCATCAACGACGCCGCCAAGGCCATCGAGTTCTACAAGAAGGCCTTTGGCGCCACGGAAATGTTCCGCCTCGAAGGCCCGGACGGCCGCGTCGGTCACGCCGAATTGCGCATTGGCGACTCCTCACTGATGCTTGCCGACCCGTGCGACATGGAAGGCGGCCTGACCGCCAGCCAGAAACTCGCCGGCGCTGCCGTGGGCCTGCATCTGTATGTCGAGGACTGCGACAAGGTCTATGCCCAGGCCATTGCGGCGGGCGCCACGCAGTTGCACGAGGTCAAGGACCAGTTCTACGGCGACCGCAGCGGCTCGCTGAAAGACCCGTTCGGCAATATGTGGTTCGTCTCCACCCACAAGGAAGACCTCAGCCCCGACGAGATCCGCGCCCGTGCGGCGAAGATGTTCGGCGGCAGCTGAGCGACGAGTTGAAAGCGCGGCGCGTTTGCTTGAAGCTTGAGGCTCGTAGCTTGGAGCTGCCTCATGCGAATCATCGACAAAACCGCCGCGCAGGTGCGCAGCCTGACCCCGGCCGAAGAGGAACTGCTGGCCGGTTTCGCCACCGGCAGCCTCGCCGGGCCGCGCCTGCTGCAGGCCAACCAGCTGCTGATGAAGGTGCGCAGCGCCAACCAGTGGCTGGCCTGCGACTGCCGCAAGGATGCCTTGCCGGTGCTCAATGTCACCCTCAATGGCAGCACCGGCACACTGTTTCTGAAGAACAATCCGGGCACCGCCGAGCATGCGCCCGGCTGCCCGTTCACCAAGGACGAACGCGAAGCCAGCGAGCGCGAAAATGAACCGGTCGCGCCTGCCGCCTGGCTGGCGCCGGACACCCCGCTGCGCCTGATCGGCGATTACCGCAAGGCCAGTGACGACAGTGGTTCGGCGGGCGAAGCCAGTGAGCGTCGCGAACAGCAGCGTCTGCTGTCGCTGTTGCTGACCTGGATCGAGACCAGCGGCCTGAACCTGTACGCCACGCACCTGAAGAAAGACCTCACCGGCCAGTTCGCCGAGCTGCGCAGTGTCGCCAGTCGCTACCCGTTGCTCGAACGGGTGCCGGCCGGCAACTACCTGGAAACCCGCCTGGACATGAAGCACATGATGATGCTCAAGTCCCGCCTGCGTGAAGCCACGGTGTTCGGCAACCACCGTCGCCATGGCCTGATGCTGGACTGCGTCGACCAGATCAAGGGGCGCAAGCTGTTCAACAACCGCAGTGAAGATGGCTTCGATTTCCAGGGGCATCATCTGTATTGGGGTGGGAGCCGCACGTCAGGCCCCCTGCTGGCGTTGGCCCTGTACTCGCCCACCACGGCGGGCAGCCACTTCTATGAACTGATTCACGTGGCCAGCGTGCCGGTGCTGTCACGCGCGCAGATGTTTCCGGTGTACCGCGACGAAGAGCGCGAGCCACTCAAGGCGCTGGTGTCGCTGATCGACTGGATGGCCAGCAAAGGCGTGAAGGTTCAGATGCGCCGGCCGGTGATCGGTGGGCAGGTGATGGATGAGCTGGTGCTGACCTCGGATCAGGACCGGGTATTGTCGGTGTCGTTGCTGGAGCAGCCGATCGGGCCGGAGCCCGATGCCGAAAACTTCAAGCGCTATGCGGACTTCAAGAGCCTGGAAACCTTCCGCAAGTATGTGGCCGGGTTCTTCATGCGCGAGCGCTGAAGACGTTTGCAAAACTTGTAGGAGCGGCCTTGTGTCGCGAAAGGGCCGCAACGCTGCCACAGGATCTCGGCTCTGATCACAGATTGCCGGGGCTGCTACGCAGCCCTTTCGCGACACAAGGCCGCTCCTACAACGACCGCTTCAGCCCATGATGGCAGTGATCAGAATGCTGCCCGGAAAATCCCCTCGATCTCGTCCTGGCTGGCCGGCCGTGGGTTGGTCAGCCCACAGGCATCCTTCAGGGCATTGGCCGCCAGGATGCCGACGTCCTCGAGTTTGGCCCCCAGCTCCGCCAACCCCGCCGGAATGCCCACAGCCGCCGCCAGGTGCTCGATGGCCGAAATCGCCGCCCCCGCGCCCTGCTCCGCATCCAGCCCGCAGACCTTGATGCCCATGGCCTTGGCCACATCGCGCAGGCGCGCGGCACTGACCTTGGCATTGAAGCGCTGCACATGCGGCAACAGCACCGCATTGCACACGCCATGGGGCAAGTCGTAGTAACCGCCCAGCTGGTGCGCCATGGCATGCACGTAACCCAGCGAGGCATTGTTGAAGGCCATGCCCGCCAGGAACTGCGCATAGGCCATGTTCTCCCGCGCCTGCAGGTCGTTGCCGTCGTTCACGGCCTGGCGCAGGTTTTCGCTGATCAGGCTGATGGCCTTGAGTGCGCAGGCATCGGTAATCGGCGTGGCCGCCGTCGACACATAGGCCTCGATGGCGTGGGTCAACGCATCCATGCCGGTGGCCGCCGTCAGCCCCTTGGGCATGGCAACCATCAGCGCCGGGTCGTTGACCGAGAGGATCGGCGTGACGTTACGGTCGACGATGGCCATTTTCACGTGGCGGCGCTCGTCGGTGATGATGCAGAAACGGGTCATCTCACTGGCCGTGCCTGCCGTGGTGTTGATGGCGATCAGCGGTAGCTGCGGCTTGCGCGAGCGGTCGACCCCCTCGTAGTCACTGATATGCCCACCGTTGGTGGCGCACAGGGCAATGCCCTTGGCACAGTCATGGGGTGAGCCACCGCCCAGCGACACCACGCAGTCGCAGCGCTCCCGCTGCAATACGGCAAGGCCCGCCTCGACGTTGGCGATGCTGGGATTGGGCTTGGCACCGTCGAACACCACCGAGTCGATATCCTGCAAGGCCAGCATGCGCCCGATGCGCGCAGCGACTCCGGCCTTGGCCAGGCCCTGGTCAGTAACGATCAGCGCCTTGCGCAAGCCATAACCGGCAATCGCGGCCATGGCCTCGTCGAGGCAGTCGATGCCCATGATGTTCACGGGCGGAATGAAGAAGGTGCTGCTCATGACCGGATCCTCCTGGTGGGTCTGTCTGCCAACGAGGATCCGCCCGTTCACTGCCCCGGATGTTGATCCAGAGCAACGTTAGCCAAGGAACAGCCGGTAAGCCGGATTATCGGTCTCGTCCCAGTAGCGGTAGCCCATCTCGTCCAGCGCCTGGGGCAGGCTGGCCTGCTCGTCGGCCGGCACTTCCAGCGCCGCGAATACTCGCGCTTCGGCCGCGCCATGGTTGCGGTAATGGAACAGGCTGATGTTCCAGCGCTTGCCCAGCCGCTCCAGGAAGCCCAGCAGCGCCCCTGGCCGCTCGGGGAACTCGAAGCGCAGCACCCGCTCATCGGCCCCTGGCGCTGCATGCCCGCCCACGGTGTGGCGCACATGCAGCTTGGCCAGTTCGTTGTCAGTCAGGTCAAGCACGCTGTAGCCCTGGCCGCGCAGGCTGGCCAGCAACTGCTCGCGCGGGTCGTGCAGCGGGTGGGTCTGCACGCCAACGAACAGGCGCGCTTCCTTGCCTGGGTAATAGCGATAGTTGAATTCGGTGATCTGCCGCTTGCCCAGGGCCTGGCAGAACGCCCGGAAGCTGCCGGGCTGTTCGGGGATGGTCACGGCGATGATCGCCTCGCGCTGCTCGCCGAGCTCGGCGCGCTCGGCCACGTGGCGCAGGCGGTCGAAGTTGACGTTGGCGCCGGAGTCGATGGCCACCAGGGTCTGCCCCTGCACGCCCTCGCGGGCCACGTACTTCTTGATCCCGGCCACGGCCAGGGCACCCGAGGGTTCGGTGATCGAGCGGGTATCGTCGTAGATGTCCTTGATCGCCGCGCACAGCTCATCGCTGCTGACGGTCACCACTTCATCGACAAAATGCCGGCACAGCTCGAAGCAGTGGGCGCCGATCTGCGCCACTGCCACGCCATCGGCGAAGGTACCGACCTGCGGCAGGATCACCCGCTCGCCCGCCGCCATGGCAGCCTGCAGGCAGTTGGAGTCTTCCGGTTCGACACCGATTACCTTGACCTCGGGGCGCAGGTATTTCACGTAGGCAGCAATGCCCGCAACCAACCCGCCACCGCCCACCGGCACGAAGATCGCGTCCAGCGCACCCGGCTGCTGGCGCAGGATCTCCATGCCCACGGTGCCTTGGCCGGCAATCACGTCCGGGTCGTCGAACGGCGGAACGAAGGTCGCCCCGTCGCTGTCGGCCAGTTTCAGTGCGTGGGCCAGGGCATGCGGAAAACTCTCGCCGTGCAGCACCACGTGGCCACCCCGCGAGCGCACCCCTTCGACCTTCAGTGACGGCGTGGTGGTGGGCATGACGATGGTCGCCTTCATGCCCAGGTGCGCAGCCGCCAGGGCCACGCCCTGGGCATGGTTGCCTGCCGAGGCGGTGATCACGCCGCGTTCGCGCTGAGCAGCGGTCAGGCGCGACAGCCGGGTGTAGGCACCGCGGATCTTGAACGAGAAGGTCGGTTGCAGGTCTTCGCGCTTGAGCAACACCTGGTTGCCGAGGCTGGCAGACAGCGCGGGGGCAGCTTGCAAGGGCGTCTCGATGGCCAGGTCGTACACCGGCGCGGACAGGATACGGCGCACCTGTTCCGACAACAGTTGCTGCGGGGTGGACGGGGTACGAGGGCTGACGTTGAGGCTGGTCATCGATTGCAACTCCTTGGCTTTTTTTCACGTTGCCCAGGAGTCAGAGAGAAGAAACCCGCCTCCAGGGCGGGTTCGGTGCACGTAAGCGCTAGCCCGCCAAGCTGATAATGGCGGTAATAATAATGGCGTTCACGTGCGGGAAGGTTTTCATGGGGTAGGACGTTATCCCGCCGGCGCTGGCCAAGTCAACACTTTGCTGGTTGCGCCGACAGCGGCACGTCGAACACCTTGTCGAACCCCCACTGGAAGACGAAGGCATAGACGAAGAAGAACACGAACAGGGCCAGGTTGGTGAGCAACGCCGCCCACAGGCTGACATCCAGCCAGTACGCCACCAATGGCAGCAGGATCAGCACCAGCCCGCCCTCGAAGCCCAGCGCGTGCAGCCCCCGGCGCAGCAGCGTGCGCTCGCGCTTGTGCTGGCGTGCCTCCCAGCGCTCGAAGGCCCAGTTGTAGGCCATGTTCCAGCTCATGGCGATGCCCGACATCAGCACCGACAGCACCGTCGACTCTGCCATCCCGGCCCCGAACGCCAGCTCCAGTGCCGGTGCCACGCAAGCCACGGCAATGGCTTCGTAGAGAATGGCCTGGACGATCTTGCGCGCCTTGCCTTGCATGTTCTGCTCCCAGAAAAATCGGCCTACAAAACTACAAGATGAAGGCCCCAAGCAAAAGCGCCAAATCGTTTTGATTGATGCGCGTCATCACCGGCCACGCATTGGACAACCCTGCATGCGACTGCTTGTATCTATCACTTGCAAGCAGCGACATGTCCTACCACTTCGTCCAGGGAATCGTACGAGGAACAAGACGATGGCGTATTGCGTGATGATGGTGTTCGGCACCCGACCCGAAGCAATCAAGATGGCCCCGCTGGCCCGCGTGCTGCGCACCTGGCCTGAGGTGAACCTGCATATCTGCTCCACCGGCCAGCACCGCGAGATGCTCGAGCAGGTGCTCACCGCCTTTGGCCTGAACGTCGACCAGGACCTCAAGGTGATGACCCAGAACCAGACCCTGAACGGCCTGGCCCGCGACCTGCTGGACAAGCTCGACCACGCCTACGAGCAGGTCAGGCCCGACATCGTGCTGGTCCACGGCGACACCACCACCAGCTTCATTGCCAGCCTCGCGGCCTTCCACCGGCACATCCCCATCGGCCATGTCGAAGCCGGCCTGCGCACCGGCAACCTGCAGCAGCCCTGGCCCGAAGAAGCCAACCGGCGCCTGACCGGGGTGCTCGCCGACCTGCACTTCACCCCGACCCGCGATTCGGACGCCAACCTGATTCGTGAAGGCGTGCCGCCGGAGCACATCGCAGTCACCGGCAACACCGTCATCGATGCCCTGCTGTGGATGCGCGACCACCTGGCCGAACGGCAATGGCAGCCGACCGCCGACTCACCGCTGAGCGTGCTACGCCCCGAGCAGCGCATGGTGCTGATCACCGGCCACCGCCGGGAGAACTTCGGCCCTGGCTTCGAGCGTATCTGCCTGGCCCTGGCGCAGCTGGCCGAACGTTACCCCGACGTGCAGTTCGTCTACCCCGTGCACCTCAACCCGCAGGTGCAGCAGGCCGTGTATGGCGTGCTGTCGAACCGCAGCAACATCCACCTGATCGCCCCTCAGGACTACCCGCACTTCGTCTGGCTGATGAACCGCGCCCAGGTCATCCTCACCGACTCCGGCGGCGTTCAGGAAGAGGCCCCGGCACTCGGCAAGCCGGTGCTGGTGCTGCGCAAGGTCACCGAGCGCCCCGCCGTGCTCAAGGGCGGCACGGTCAAGCTGGTGGGCACCCTGACCGAACGCATCGTCGACGAAACCCGCCAGTTGCTCGACGACCCGGTGGCTTACGCACGCATGGCGCGAGTGTACACCCCGTTTGGTGACGGCCACGCCAGCGAGCGCATCGCCGAGCGCCTGACACGCTGGTTCGCAGAAACGGCCAACCCGCGAGATGACGCATGAGCCTGGTCTTCATCGATTTCCTCACTTATGTGCTGTTCGGCCTCAAAGTCCTGGCGATCACCCTCGCCTCGCTGATGTTCTTGCTCGGCCTCGACGATTTGTTCATCGACCTGTGCTACTGGAGCCGCAAGCTGATCCGCCGCTTTCGCATCTACGACAAATACGAAAAGGCCGACGAGAAACGCCTGTTCGAAGTCGCGGAAAAACCCCTGGCGATCATGGTCCCGGCCTGGAACGAAGTGGGCGTGGTTGGCGAAATGGCGCGCCTGGCAGCCTCGACCATCGACTACGAGAACTACCAGATCTTCGTCGGCACCTACCCCAACGACCCGCAGACCCAGGCCGACGTCGACGCCGTGTGCCTGCACTACCCGAACGTGCACAAGGTGGTCTGCGCGCGCCCCGGCCCCACCAGCAAGGCCGACTGCCTGAACAACATCATCGACGCCATCCTGCGCTTCCAGGACGATGCCCGGATCGAGTTCGCCGGTTTCATCCTGCATGACGCCGAAGACGTGATCTCGCCCATGGAGCTGCGCCTGTTCAACTACCTGTTGCCGAACAAGGACATGATCCAGATCCCGGTGTACCCCTACGCGCCGGAATGGAAGGGTTTCACCGCCGGGCACTACGTCGACGAGTTCGCCGAGAACCACGGCAAGGACGTGATCGTGCGCGAAGCGCTGACCGGCCAGGTACCCAGTGCCGGTGTCGGCACCTGCTTCAGCCGTCGCGCCATCAGCGCCCTGCTCGAAGACGGCGATGGCATCGCCTTCGACGTGCAGAGCCTGACCGAAGACTATGACATCGGCTTTCGCCTGAAGCAGAAGGGCATGAAGTGCATCTTCGCCCGCTACTCGGTCACCGACCCGGCGCTGGCCCTCAAGCACGAGTGGCGGCCGGGCATGAGCCGCGAGTTCGCCCAGGTGATCTGCGTGCGCGAGCACTTCCCGCGCGACTGGCAGCACGCCATCCGGCAGAAGTCGCGGTGGATCGTCGGCATCGTCTTCCAGGGCACCAGCAACCTTGGCTGGAGCCGCACTGGCGCGCTCAACTACTTCCTCTGGCGTGACCGCCGCGGCCTGTTCGCCTACCTGCTGAGCTTCCTGGTCAACCTGTTGCTGCTGGTGCTGCTGGCCATGTGGCTGGTGACCGTGATTGCCCCGGACTCCTGGCGCTTCATGTCGATTCTCAGCGACAGCCAGCTGCTCACCACCCTGCTCTGGCTCAATGGCCTGATGCTGGTCAACCGCCTGTTCCAGCGCGGCTGGTTCGTTACCCGCTACTACGGCATCTTCGAGGGACTGCTGTCGGCGCCACGGATGATGTGGAGCAACTTCGTCAACTTCTTCGCCAACCTGCGCGCCCTGCGCCAGGTCATGGAGATGGGCGATTCGCGGCGGGTGGCGTGGGACAAGACCACCCACGAGTTCCCCGCCCTCGCCTCGCCAGCGCGCACGCCACTGGGCCATCGCCTGGTGGAAAAGGGCTACATCACCGAGGAACAGCTGGAGCAGGCGATCACCAGCCCGGTGCGCCGGCGCCTGGGCCGCGAATTGCTGCTGCGGGGCTGGCTGAACAGCGAGCAGCTTGTGCAAACGTTGGCCGAGCAGCTGGACCTGCCCTGGGCCCCGCTCAACCCGTTCAAGCTCGATGCACACCTGATAGCCCAGCTGCCGCGTCGGCTGGCCACGCACTATGGCGTGCTGCCGGTCGCCGAAGACGGCAACACCCTGGTGCTGGCCAGCGAAAGCCCTGTCAGCCAGGTGTCGCTGGGGGTGATCAGCCGCCAGCTGAAACGCCCGGTCAGTTGCCGCCTGGCCCCCCAGGGCCGGGTCACCCTGGGCCTGCGCTATCACTACCCGAGCCCCTGGCAGACACCCGAAACCCACGACATGCTCGCCGTGCTGGAGCGGCATCAGAATGATGCCGAACTGCTCGAGCGGGTCAGCCACCACCAGGTGATGCTGGGCGCCCTCTTGCAGGTCCGCGGCATGGTCCCGGTCACCCTGTTCAACCAGGCACTGATCGATTTCGACTCCGAGCAGCAGAGCCTCGGCGAGCACCTGATCGCCCGCGGCATCATCACCGAAGAAGTGCTGCAACAGGCCCTCGCCGAACAAACCAGCGAACAGCAGGCTGCCTTTGACCTGATCCGGGAGGTGGCATGAAGCCGCGTCTGTCCCTCACCCTTTCCGGGCTGTTGCTGTGTTCCACCGCGCTGGCGACCCAGGCGGCCCCCATGACCGAATTCCAGCGTTTCACCAGCTACCCGTTCATGGAACGCAGCTACCGCGAAGCGAAGAAGGACAACTGGGCCGAAGTCGAACGCCTGACCCGCCATGTGCTCAGCCGCGTGCCGAACAACGACGAAGCCCGCTCGCTGCTGGTCGAAGCCCTGGCCCACCAGCGACGCTACAAGGACGCCGAAGCCATGGCCGAGCAGCTAGGCAATGGCCCTGAATACGCCAATGCCCTGCAGGCGCTGCGCCTGACCTGGATCGAGCAGGACCCGCCAGCGGCCAGCCAGGTGGAAGGCTGGCTGGCCAGCGTCGATGGCACCCAACGGGTACGCCTGTGGCAGGCCTACAGCCTGAGCCTGGCCAAGTTCGGTGGTGCCGGCAAAGCCCTCGAGTGGCTCAACCAGCTGCCGCCCCGCGACGATGGCCAGGTGCTGCGCCTGGCCCGGGCCAACTTCGCCGAGCAACTGCGTAACTGGAAGGAAACCATCGACCAACTGCAACCCTTGGCCGACAAGGGGCAATTGCCGCCCGAAGACTGGCAGCGCCTGGCCAACGCCTATGTCCAGCAGGTCGACGAAAAGGGCCTGGAAAAGCTGCTGCAAAGCGCCCCCTCCCCCGAAGTCGCCAACCAGACGCGCCTGGCCATGGCCAATCGGGCCATCGCCGTCGGCCACAACCAACTGGCGCAGCGCTGGTTGGAAAAATTGCCCACCGAGCAGTTGCAGCAACCTGAGCAACGCCAGCAGTTGTGGGAGCTGGCCCTTGAAGGGGATGACGCGCCGCTGGTACGGCAGCTGAGCAACGAGCTGCAGCGCCCTTGCCTGGAGACCGTCGACTGGTTGTCACGCCGTGACCCAGACGTTGCCCGCGAACAATTCAAGGACTGCCCGGCCAGCGCAGACCCGCGCGCTTATGCAGTGCTCAAGCAGCGTCTGTATGGCGACCCGGTGCAGCCGCCACAACCCCGCACAGCCACCGAGTGGGAAAAACGCTACCGCCAGAACGGTGACCTGGCTGCGCTTGAGCAAGCAACCTATCTGTTGCTGCAACAAGGCCAGAGCGAGCACGCCCGCACCTTGCTCGAGCAGGCCTATGACCGTCGCCAAGGGCGATTGACACCCTCCTTGCTGCAGCGCTTGGGTAATATCTATGCCCGAAACGATGGCCCGCTCAACAGCCAGCGCATGCTCGGGCTGATCCCCAGGGTCGACGCCAATACCCGCGCCCAGTTGCTCGGCCGCCTGGCTGAAAACGGCCAGTGCGACGCCGTGCGCCGGGCCATCCCGGCGAACCCGACCGAAGCCGGTCAGTTCCGGGCCCTGGGCCGCTGCGCCATGCCTGATCAACCCGGCGAAGCGGTGGTTTACTACCAGGCCGCCGAACGTCTGGGTGACAGTGGCAACCGCCTGCCCCTGGCCTACGCCCTGGAAGCGGCCGGCGATTCCGAAGCGGCCATGCCGATCTGGCGCAACCTGCCGGCCAGCGCCTGGAACGACAACGCCCGCCTGACCGCCGCCCGTGGTGCCTTGAATGCAGGCGACGCCGACGCCGCCCGCCGCTACTGGGACGCCGCCGCACACAACAGCGCCGATGACTGGGCGCTGGGTGCCGCCATCGCGCAACGTCAGGGCGACCTGCACGCGGCGCTGGGTTTCCAGCGCCAGGCCCTGGCGCACAACCCGCGTGCCGACCACTATTACGCCGCCGCCAGCACGGCACAATTGGCCGGCGACAGTGAGCAGAGCACCGCCTGGCTGGCCGAAGCCGTGCGCCTTGAGCCCAACCAGCCGCGCTATCGTGCCGACTACGGCATGCGCCTGGCCGGCTCCCAGGACAAGGCCCAGCGCCAGCAGTCGATCCCTTATCTGGAACGCGCCACCCACGATTTCCCCGAGGACTATCGCCTGGGCGAGACCCTCGCCCTGCGCTACGACGAAGCCGAGAACAGCGCCGCCGCACGCCGCGAGCTGCGCCGGGTGATCGACGTGGAAGAGAACCTGGTCGATGGCGACGACGAATACGGCAGCCTCGAAGCCCGCAAGTACCGCCAGCGCCGCGCCCACGAAACCCTGTCACGGCGCGACACCATCACCCTGGCCAGCACCTGGTCGCCCGCCGGTACCTCGACCAACGACAAGTTCCTCGATAACGGCGAGCGCAGCGGCACCTCGCGGCGTGCGCAATCGCAGAACGTGCAGCTGGCCATGTGGGACCACGCCCTGGGCGAGGAGCCCAGCCGCAACGGCAGCACCCTGTCGGTCTATGGCCGTGTGCTGTTCGGTGGGCAGAGCCGTACCGACTACGCGCAAAGCATGGGCACCGGCGTCGGCCTGCGCTACAAGCCGCTGGGCCAGGCCAACCTCAACCTGTATGCCGAGCTGTACCACCAACGGCAGATCGACGACGACCACTACAGCGGCCTGAGCCTTGGCGAACTGCTGAGCCCGGCCAAGGTCGGCGGCAACTGGGGCGACTTGCGCCACCACGCCGAATCGAGCAACGACCTGCTGCTGCGCGCCACCGCCTCGTTCCTCGACCAGGGCGACTGGCGCAACGACTGGCGGGTCGACGAAGACGACTGGAACGAGCGCTTCCTCTACCTCGATGCCGCCTGGTGGACCCGCGCCGGCGACCACGCCTGGCTGTCGCGCTACCAGCAGGGCCATGCCTGGAAGCTGCCCGGCAACTCGCCACAAACGCTCATGCCTTACGGCTTCTTCGAGTTCTCCAGCCAGGACCCGAGCAACGACTGGCGCCAGGACGCCCGTGCCGGGGTCGGTGTGCGCTGGCAATGGTGGTTCGACGACGACCGCTACAACGCCTACCGCGGCTCGCTGAAAGTGCGTGCCGAGTACCAGCAGTCGCTGGGTGGCAACCTCTACAAGAGCGCCAATGGCGTGCTGGTTGGCGCGGAGATGACCTTCTGATGCGTACGTTCCTGGCCATCTGCATGCTCGTCCTTTGCCTGCCGGCCGTGGCCGACCAGCGCCTGTTCTACCAGCCGCTCAATCGCGATGCTGCCGTGACCCCGGCGCAGTGGCAGCAACTGTGGCGCGCCACCAGGGCGCAAGGGGGCAAGACCCTGATCGTGCAGTGGAGTGCCTACGGCGACAGTGATTTCGGCGGTGCCCAGGGCTGGCTGGCCAACAGCCTGCGCGAGGCCCGCGCCCAAGGCCTGGAGCTGGTGCTCGGGCTGTACCTGGACCCGGCCTATTACCAGCGCATCGAGGAACTGGACGGTGACGGCCTGAACAACTACTGGAAATCGCAACTGGGCCGTTCGCTGGGCCAATACCAAAAGGTTCGCACGGACTGGCAGCTGCCTGTCGTCGGCTGGTACCTGCCCATGGAGCTGGACGACCTGCATTTTCGCGATGCCGATCGCCGAGAGGCGTTGTACAGCCAGTTGCAGGCCTTCAACCGGCGGCTGGACAAGCCGCTGCACATCAGTGCGTTCAGTGCCGGCAAACTGGCACCGCGGGTCAATGGCGCCTGGCTGGATCAACTGGCCGGGTTGGGCTTGACCGTGTGGTGGCAGGACGGTGCCGGGACCGGGCGCTTGCCGCCGCTGGTGCGCCAGCGTTACGAACAGGCGCTGCCGTGCCGGGTGGGGATAGTGCGCGAGGCGTTTCGCCAGATGAGTGCGCCGGGGCAGGTATTTCGGGCTGAGGCTGCGGAGCCGAAGCTGAATGCAGGGTGCCATGTCGAAGCGGTGTTTGCGCTGCGCTACCGGCCGTGGGCCCGGGGTGTTCTGCCACAGAATTGAGTCAACCTGTACCCGCGAAGAGGCCCGAACAGGCCATGCAGTACTCCCAGGAGCCCACCGATGTTCAAGACCATCGAAGAGCACGTGCGCAAGCAGGTCGCCCCCGCCGCCCTGCGCGCCGAGTTCCGCCAGCACGAATTCGAATCCATGCGCCCGTTCTGCATGCTGGTGTTCTGCGTCAGCACGCTGATCTGGCTGATCTTCGACCTGATCGTCAGCTTCCTCGGAGACCAAGGCTTCAGCGGGCTGTCCTACCTGTTCATCGCCCTGCTCGGCAGCCTCACCGTGGTGCTGCGCTTCACCCGTCGCAGTCACCATTTCGACGTGCTCAACCTGCTGTTCATCAGCGTCATCACCCTGGGCATGCGCCTGGTGATCGATGGCATTCCCGAGCCCCAGCGCCCGGTGTGGCTGGTGCTCGGCGTATCGACCGTGCTGTATGCCGTGTCGGTGCTGCCGGTGCGGCGCTGGTCGTTTTTTTGCGCCATGGTCATCACCTGGGTGATGCTCAACCCGTTCTACCACACCCGTATCGACGCCGATCAACTCGAAGGCGCCATGCTCATCAGCTACGCGGTGTTCCTCAGCGGCCTGGTGATCTACAGCTACCTGCAGATGCGCCAGGCCAAGCTGCACAACTTCTACCTGTCCAAGGTGCTGCTGGAGCAAGCCTACGTCGACGCCCTGACCGACATCCCCAACCGCCGCTCGTTCATGGCCAGCGTCGAGCGCCGGCTGCAACAGGCAACAGCCAGGCAGTACCTGGCGATGATCGATATCGACAACTTCAAGCGGGTCAATGACCGCTTCGGGCATGATATTGGCGATGAAGTGCTCAAACGGGTGGCGATGCATATCAAAGCAGGCGTGGCCGGCCATGAGTTCGCCCGCCTGGGTGGCGAGGAATTTGCGATCTTTTTCGAAGGGCTGGACCAGCAAGGGGCCGAGCAACGGGTCGGCGCGCTGTGCGAGCGCGTGCGCGACGACCTTGGCGTGCCGCCCGTGACCATCAGTATCGGCCTGGCGCGGGTCGAAAGCGGGGAAAACCTGAGCATGGCGCTGGTACGCGCCGACCAGGCGCTGTACCAGGCCAAGCACAACGGCAAGGACCGGTTCGTGCTGTGGACTAGCCCGCTGGCAAGCGAATCCTGAACTGCGCCCCACCCAAGGCAGACTGCGCCACGCTCAGCGTCCCGCCCTGCCCTTCGATTGCCCGGCGGCTGATCGCCAGGCCCAGGCCGAAGCCGCCGGTATTGCGGTCGCGGCTGCGGTCCAGGCGGTAGAACGGCTGGAAAATCCGCTCGCGCTCCTCGGCCGGGATACCGATCCCGTCATCTTCCACGGTCAACAGGCAGGCACCGTCCGCCTCCAGGCGCAACCTCAGCAACAGGCTTTCATCGCAATAGCGCATGGCGTTGCGCACCAGGTTCTGCACGGCCCGGGCGGTCAGTCGCGGGTCCAGCACGAAGCGTGGCAAGTTGTCCTCGGCCTGCACTTCCCACTGGATACCCCGCGTATCGAGCTCCTCGGCAAACCCGCCGAGCACGCTGTCAACCAGCTCCAGCAACGACACTTCGACCCGTTCCCGCACCTGGTCGGCATTGTACAGGCGGCTGTACGACAGCAGTTCGAGCACCAGCTCGTCCAGCTCGCGTACATGCCCGACCAGTTCCAGCAGGCGCTTGCGACTGGTCGGTGGCACCTCGTCGAACAACAGCACCAGGCCGAAATCCAGCCGGGTCAGCGGTGTGCGCAGCTCGTGGGAGACCGCGTTGAGCAGCTCGCGCTGCTGGTTGACATGGCGTTCGAGGTCGCTGGCCATGGTGTCGAACACCCCTGCCAGTTCGCCGATGTTCGAGTGCGGCGAGATGTGCGTGCGCTCGGCCATCTGCCCCTGGCCCAGGCGCCGGGCGGTTTCCTTCAGGCGCTCCAGGTCACGCCAGTGCGGCCACACCCACAGCAGCAGGCAACCGAGCATCGCCGCGCCGATCAGCACGGTCACGCCCCAGGACAACACGTTGATGTCCAGTGGATCTGGCGGCGAATGCAGGCTGACCAGCCAATCCTTGTCCAGTGGTGCCAGCACGGTTTGGTAGTAGCCCCAGTCACCGATGCGCACGGCGTACTGGCCCTGTTCCAGGCGCGCCTGTTCCTCCGGGCTCAGGCCTGCCTTCTCGCTGCGCAGCAGCTTGACTTCCAGTGGCGCGAAGGCCCTGGCCAGGTCCTCCTCCACCGCTGGCCATTGCGCTTCTGGCGCCTGGCGGAACTGACGGACGATCAGCGACTGCACACCTTTGGCCTGGTCCAGGTTGTAGGCCATGAAGCGGTCGTGGAACAGGCCGACAATGGTGTCCGGAATCAACAGCAGCGCCCCGGCGTAAGCGACGATGATCACCAGATACAGGCGCACCAGGATCTTCAACATGGTGCGTCAGCACTCCCACTCGACACGGCTGAACAGGTAACCCTTGCCCCACACGGTCTTGATCTTGCGCGCCTCGCCGGCACTGTCGTCGAACTTGCGGCGCAGCTTGGAAATGGCCACGTCCACCGAGCGGTCGGTGCCGTTGAACTCGATACCGCGCAGTTGCTGGAGGATACGGTCACGGCTGAGCACCACACCGGCATTGCGGGCCAGCACCACCAGCAGGTTGTATTCACCGCTGGACAGTTCCACTTCCTCGCCGCGCCAGCTGACCAGCCGCTCGGCGAGGTCGATGCGCAGGCCACCGATGAGGATCTGGTGGTTGTCCAGGCGCGGTTCGTTGACGCTGCTGCGGCGCAGCAAGGTGCGCACGCGGGCCAGCAATACCCGTGGTTCACAGGGCTTGGTCACGTAGTCATCGGCGCCCATCTCCAGGCCCAGCACCTGGTCGTGGCTGTCGTCGCGGGCAGTCAGCATCAGGATCGGCAGGCTCTGTGATTCCTGGCGCAGCAGGCGGCACAGTTGCAGGCCATCGATGCCGGGGAGCATCAGGTCGAGAATCACCAGGTCGGGGTTGTCTTGCCGAAAAGCATCCAGCACGTGGTCGCCACGGGCGATCACCCGGACATGGAAATCGTTGCGTTGCAGGTAGCTGGCGATCAGCTCGGACAGCGCACTGTCGTCTTCGACCAGGAGAATGTTGGGCATAGAAGTTTGCTTGTGTAGGAGCGGATTTATCCGCGATAAGGCCAGCACTGGTCTATGCAGAATATAGAAACCCACAAATTGGTAGGACTGTTCTTAACACTTTTTCACACAGGTCCTACAGGTGTTAACAGCCGTCCGAGGAACGGTTGCCTTAGGATAGGCACGGTCATCATCGGAAGATCCGCATGCCTATTACCCTCCCCCCGCGCCTGCGCCCCTTGGCGCTCGTGGCGCTGCTTGCCCTGCCCCTGGCCGGTTGCGACGACGCGGCCGAGCAGGACGAAAAACAACCCGTACCCCAGGTCCGGGTCGAGACCCTGCAACTTCAGCCCCTGGCCATCAGCACCGAGCTGAGCGGGCGCATCCTCGCCCCGCGCACGGCAGAAGTGCGCGCGCGCGTCGCGGGCGTGGTGCTCAAGCGGGTGTACCGCGAAGGCAGCGACGTCAAGCAGGGCGATGTGCTGTTCCTCATCGACCCGGCGCCGTTCAAGGCCGACCACGACAGCGCCCGTGCGACCCTGGCCAAGGCCGAGGCCACGCTCTACCAGGCGCGCCTGCAAGCGCAGCGCTACCGCCAGCTGGTCGACGACAAGGCAGTCAGCCGCCAGGAATACGACAACGCCCACGCCGCCTTCCTCCAGGCCGACGCGGCGGTTGCCGAAGCCAAGGCGGCGCTGGAGCGCGCCCGCCTGAACCTGGGTTATGCCACGGTCACCGCGCCGATCTCCGGGCGCATCGGCCGTGCCCTGGTCACCGAAGGCGCCCTGGTCGGCCAGAACGAGAGCACGCCGCTGGCGACCATCCAGCAACTGGACCCGATCCACGCCGACGTCACCCAGTCGACCCGCGAACTCAACGCCTTGCGCCGCGCCTTGCGCGCGGGTGAACTGCAGCAGGCCGGCGATGGTCAGGCCCGCGCCACGCTGATCCAGGACGATGGCAGCGCCTACCCGCTGCCGGGCAAGCTGCTGTTCTCCGACATCAGTGTCGACCCGAGCACCAACCAGATCACCCTGCGCAGCGAATTCCCCAACCCGGACCTCGACCTGCTGCCGGGCAGCTACGTGCGCGTGCGCCTGGAGCAGGCGGTGCAGCCCAAGGGCCTGAGCGTGCCACAGCGCGCCATTCTGCGTGACAGCGCCGGGGTGCCGAAGGTGCTGGTGGTCGATGCCCAGTCGCGCATCAGCGAACGCCAGGTGGTGCTGGGCAACGCCCAGGGTGATCGCTGGCGGGTCACCGAGGGCCTGGCGCCGGGCGAGCGGGTGGTGGTCGAAGGCCTGCAGCACGTCAAGGCGGGCGACCAGGTCCAGGTCGACCCCGGCGCCCAGTCCATCGTCCAGCACACCGGCCAGTGAGGGCCTGATCCATGCCGCAGTTCTTCATCGACCGCCCGATCTTCGCCTGGGTGGTCGCGCTGTTCATCCTGCTTGCCGGCGCCCTGGCCATCCCCCAGCTGCCGGTGGCGCAGTACCCCAACGTGGCGCCCCCGCAGGTGGAAATCTACGCCGTGTACCCGGGCGCCTCGGCGGCAACCCTGGACGAAAGCGTGGTCAGCCTGATCGAGCAGGAGCTCAACGGCGCCGACAACCTGCTGTACTTCTCGTCGCAAAGCAGCCTGGGCAGCGCCACCATCACCGCCACCTTCGAGCCCGGCACCCACCCCGACCTGGCCCAGGTCGATGTGCAGAACCGCCTCAAGGTGGTCGAGTCGCGCCTGCCGCGCCAGGTGACCCAGCAAGGCCTGCAGGTGGAGAAGGTGTCCACCGGTTTCCTGCTGCTCGGCACCCTCACCTCGGAGGACGGCAGCCTCGATGAAACCGCCTTGTCCGACATCCTCGCGCGCAACGTGATGAACGAAATCCGCCGCCTCAAGGGCGTCGGCAAGGCGCAGTTGTACGGTTCCGAGCGCGCCATGCGCATCTGGATCGACCCGCAGAAGCTGATCGGCTTCAACCTCACCCCCAATGACGTGGCCGAGGCCATTGCCGCGCAGAACGCCCAGGTCGCCCCCGGCAGCATCGGCGACCTGCCCGCCCGCGGCAGCCAGGAAATCACCGCCAACGTGGTGGTCAGGGGCCAGCTGAGCACGCCCGAGGAATTCGCCGCCATCGTCCTGCGGGCCAACCAGGACGGCTCCAGTGTCACCGTCGGCGATGTCGCCCGGGTCGAGATCGGCGCCCAGGAGTACCAGTACGGCACCCGCCTGAACGGCAAGCCGGCCACCGCCTTCAGCGTGCAGCTGGCACCGGGTGCCAACGCCATGGAAACCGCCACCCTGGTGCGGGCGAAGATGAAAGAGCTGTCGCGCTACTTCCCCGAAGGGGTCAAGTACGACATCCCCTACGACACCTCGCCGTTCGTCAAGGTGTCGATCCAGCAAGTCATCAACACCCTGTTCGAAGCCATGCTGCTGGTGTTCGCGGTGATGTTCCTGTTCCTGCAGAACCTGCGCTATACGCTGATCCCGACCCTGGTGGTGCCGGTGGCGCTGATGGGCACCTTCGCCGTGATGCTGGCCATGGGCTTCTCGGTCAACGTGCTGACCCTGTTCGGCATGGTGCTGGCCATCGGCATCCTGGTCGACGACGCCATCGTGGTGGTGGAGAACGTCGAGCGGATCATGGCCGAGGAAGGCCTGCCGCCCAGGGAGGCCACGCGCAAGGCCATGGGCCAGATCAGTGGCGCCATCGTCGGTATCACCCTGGTGCTGGTGGCGGTGTTCCTGCCGATGGCCTTCATGAAAGGCTCGGTGGGGGTGATCTACCAGCAGTTCTCGCTGTCGATGGCGGTGTCGATCCTGTTCTCGGCCTTCCTCGCCCTGAGCCTGACCCCGGCCCTGTGCGCCACCCTGCTCAAACCGCTGGCCAAGGGCGAGCACCATGAGCGCAAAGGCTTCTTCGGCTGGTTCAACCGCCGCTTCGACAGCATGAGCAACGGTTACCAGCGCTGGGTGCTGCAAGCGCTCAAGCGCAGTGGCCGCTACCTGCTGGTGTATGGCGTGCTGCTGGCCGTGCTGGGTTATGGTTTCAGCCAGTTGCCCACGGCGTTCCTGCCCACTGAAGACCAGGGCTACACCATCACCGATATCCAGCTGCCGCCGGGCGCCAGCCGCATGCGCACCGAGCAGGTTGCTGCCCAGATCGAGGCGCACAACGCCGACGAGCCGGGTGTGGGCAACACCACGCTGATCCTCGGCTTCAGCTTTTCGGGCAGTGGCCAGAACGCCGCGCTGGCCTTCACCACGCTCAAGGACTGGTCCGAACGTGGCGCCGACGACAGCGCCCAGTCGATCGCCGACCGGGCAACCCTGGCCTTTACCCAGCTCAAGGACGCCGTGGCCTATTCGGTGCTGCCACCGCCGATCGACGGCCTGGGCGAATCGACGGGCTTCGAATTGCGCCTGCAGGACCGTGGCGGCATGGGCCATGAGGCGCTGATGGCTGCCCGAGACGAACTGCTGGCCGGGGCACACAAGAGCAAGGTGCTGGCCAACGTGCGCGAGTCGTCGCTGGCCGAAAGCCCGCAGGTGCAGCTGGAAATCGACCGCCGCCAGGCCAACGCTCTGGGCGTGTCGTTCGCCGACATCGGCTCGGTACTGGACGTTGCCGTCGGCTCCAGCTACGTCAACGACTTCCCCAACCAGGGCCGCATGCAGCGGGTGGTGGTGCAGGCCGAGGGTGACCAGCGCAGCCAGGTGGAAGACTTGCTGAAGATCCACGTACGCAACAACAGCGGCAAGATGGTGCCCCTGGGCGCGTTCGTCCAGGCCAAGTGGGTCAGCGGCCCGGTGCAGCTGACCCGCTACAACGGCTACCCGGCGGTGGCGATTTCCGGTGAACCGGCGGCGGGCTACAGCTCGGGTGAAGCCATGGCCGAAATCGAGCGCCTGGTCGCCCAACTGCCGGCCGGTACGGGCCTTGAGTGGACCGGCCTGTCGCTGCAGGAACGTCTGTCTGGCAGCCAGGCCCCGCTGCTGATGGCGTTGTCGTTGCTGGTGGTGTTCCTGTGCCTGGCGGCACTGTACGAAAGCTGGTCGATCCCCACCGCCGTGCTGCTGGTGGTACCGCTTGGCGTGCTCGGCGCAGTGCTGGCGGTGACCCTGCGTGGTATGCCCAACGATGTGTTCTTCAAGGTCGGCCTGATCACCCTGATCGGCTTGTCGGCGAAGAACGCCATCCTCATCATCGAGTTCGCCAAGCACCTGGTCGACCAGGGCGTGGACGCCGCTGAGGCCGCCGTGCAGGCCGCCCGCCTGCGTCTGCGGCCGATCATCATGACCTCGCTGGCGTTCATCCTCGGCGTGGTGCCGCTGGCCATTGCCACGGGCGCCAGCTCGGCGAGCCAGCAGGCCATCGGTACCGGGGTGATAGGCGGGATGCTCAGCGCCACGTTGGCCGTGGTGTTCGTGCCGGTGTTCTTCGTGGTGGTGATGCGGTTGGCGGGGCGCAGCCGCGCCCAGGCCGATCAGGCGCAGGCCAGCGAAGCCTGACTGGACAAGCCGGGCGTTGAATGAGAGGGTTCCGGGCATTGACTGCCCGGAACCCTTTTTCATGCCTGATGCCCTGCCCCCCTGCTCTGTCCTGATCCTCGCCGGTGGCCGCGGCCAGCGCATGGGCGGGCGTGACAAAGGCCTGCTGGAGTGGCGCGGTGAGCCTTTGATCGCGCATGTGCACCGTACCGTGCGGCCACTCACTGATGACCTGGTGATTTCCTGCAATCGTAACCAGCAGATGTATGCCGCTTATGCCGACCAACTGGTGGGCGATGCTGAGGTGGACTTCCCCGGGCCGCTGGCCGGGGTGATTACTGGGCTGAAAGTGGCGAAGCATGACTGGGTGGTGGTGCTGGCCTGTGATGCGCCGCTGGTTGACCGGGATCTGCTCGATGCGCTGCGGCAAGTGGCGGTGACCAGCGGCAATGCCGCAATGGTGCGCCAGGGCGGCTATTGGCAGCCGATGTTCAGTGTCTTGCCGCGCACCGTGTTGACGGTGCTGGAACAGGCCTGGGCGGCGGGTGAGCGGAGCTTGCAGAAGGCTTTGCTGCGGGAGGCGGTGCGGGGGGTTGAGTGTGCCGAGGATGATCGCAGGTTGAGTAATTTCAATAGTCCGGATTTGCTGAAAAGCTGAGTTCTTTACCGCTCGTACCGGCCTATTCGCGGGTAAACCCGCGAATAGGCCGGTACAGGCGATACATCAATTGGCAGTCAGTTCCTCGATACTGATCTCGCGCATCCTGAACTTCTGCACCTTGCCGGTCACCGTCATCGGGAACTCGTCGACGAAGCGGAAATACCGGGGCACCTTGAAATGCGCGATCCGCGCCCTAGCCCACTCGCGCAGCTCGTCCGCGCTCGCGCTGTGCCCCGGATGCAGCCGCACCCAGGCGACGATCTCTTCGCCATACTTGCTGCACGGCACGCCGATCACCTGCACGTCGGCCACCGCCGGGTGGGTGAAGAAGAACTCTTCCAGCTCCCGCGGGTAGATGTTCTCGCCGCCGCGAATGATCATGTCCTTGCTGCGCCCGACAATGCGCACGTAGCCCTGCTCATCCATCACCGCCAGGTCGCCGGTATGCATCCAGCCGTCACCGTCGATGCTCTCGGCCGTGGCCTTGGGGTTGTTCCAGTAGCCCAGCATCACGCTGTAGCCACGGGTGCACAGCTCGCCGATTTCGCCACGTGGCACGGTATTGCCGTCGACATCCACCACTTTGCTCTCCAGCCGGGGCTGGGTGCGGCCGACACTGGTCACACGGCGCTCCAGGTCATCGTCGGGGCCGGTCTGCAGCGACACCGGGCTGGTCTCGGTCATGCCGTAGGCGATCTGCACCTCGGCCATGTGCATCTCGCCGATCACCCGGCGCATCACCTCGATCGGGCAGGTGGCGCCGGCCATGATCCCGGTGCGCAGGCTCGACAGGTCGAAGTCGCCGCGCTGCGGGTGGTCCAGCTCGGCGATGAACATGGTCGGCACGCCATACAGCGCCGTGGCCTTTTCCTCGGCCACGGCGCGCAGGGTGGCCAGCGGGTCGAAGGCATCATTGGGGTAGATCAGCGTGCTGCCGTGGGTCATGCAGCCGAGGTTGGCCATGACCATGCCGAAGCAGTGGTACAGGGGCACCGGTACCACCAGCCGGTCGTGTTCGGTCAGGCCCAGGCTTTCGCCAACCATGTAGCCGTTGTTGAGGATGTTGCTGTGGCTGAGCGTGGCCCCCTTGGGGAAGCCGGTGGTGCCGGAGGTGTACTGGATGTTGATCGGGTCGTCGCAGTGCAGTTGCGCCTGGCGCTCGGCCAGGGCCTCACGGCTCACGGACCCGGCACGGGCCTGCAGGTCGTGCCAGGCAAGGAAGCCAGGCGGTGGTGAGACAGCCAGGCTGACCACCCCGCGCAAGTCGGGAAAGCGCTCGCAGACCAGGGCGCCGGGTTGGCCGGCCGCCAACCCCGGGATCAGCCCCAGCAGCATGGCGTGGTAATCGGAGGTCTTGAAGGCGTCGGCGCAGATCACCCAGCGGCAGCCGGACTGGCCGAGGGCGTAGTCCAGCTCGCTGGAGCGATAGGCCGGGTTGATGTTGACCAGGATCGCGCCGACCTTGGCGCTGGCGAACTGGGTGATGCACCATTCGGCGCAGTTGGGCGCCCAGATGCCTAAGCGGTCGCCGGGTTGCACGCCCAGGGCCATGAGGGCACGGGCGTGCTGGTCGACGGCGTCGGCCAGCTGCTGCCAGGTGTAGCGCAGGGCCTGGTGGCGGACCACCAGCGCTTCGCGCTCGGGGAAGCGGGCGACGGTGCTGTCGAAGGCGTCGCCGATGCATTGGGTAAGCAGGGATTTGTCCTGATTGCCCTGGGAATAGCTTGGCTGGGGCATGGGCGCACTCTTGTTGTTCTTGTGTTGTCTGGACTGGCCCTATCGCGGATGAATCCGCTCCTACAGGATCACCGTTGACCTGTAGGAGCGGATTCATCCGCGATGAAGCCAACACCGGCTTAGCGGATGAACACCTGCGGCGTGGTGGTGGACATGTCACCGCCCGGCAGCTTGATGTTCTTCACCTTCTCCAGGGTGTCCGGGTTGAACACCGCCAGGTCGTTGAAGGTACCGCCCAGGTAAAGCTTGTCGCCCTTCTTGTCGAAGGTCACGCAGTAATAAGTGTGCTCCAGGTTAGCCGCCTTGATCAGCTTGCGCTGCTTGATGTCGTACTTGGCCAGGCGGTTGAGCACGCCGTAGATCTGGTTCGGATCCTTCGGCGAACGCAGGCCGGTGAAGTACAGCTCGGTGAGGTCGGCGAATTCCTGGGTGTGGGTCTTGCCGGTCTTGAGGTCGACGCTCAGGTAGCCGTACAGCAGCTCGGCCTCGTTCGGGTCCTGCTTGGCATCCTTGAACTTGGCAATGGTATAGAGCATCGAGAACTCATGGCGCGGGCTCTGGTGCGGCCAGAAGTACAGCACGTCCGGGGCGCTGTAGCCCTTGCGGTTCCAGTTGCGCAGCGGCAAGGCCACGGTGTACTTGCCGGTCTTCACGTCCATCTTGTAAATGTCCGGCCCGGCGACGAACAGGCTGCCATCGTCGGCGGCGCGCATCAGGTAGACCTGGCGCGGCATCGGGAAGGTACGCACCGGCTTGGCCTCCAGGCCATCAGCAGTGCTGTACACCTCCAGGCGCGGCGGCTTGACCACGTAGTGGTCATTCAGGCGCTGGGTCGGGTTGACCGTGGCGTACACCTCTTTGCCGTCGGGGCTCAGGGCGAACGAGTACATCGACTTGCCGACTTCGCCCGGCACGCTGGACAGATTGGCGTGGAAGGTGGTCTTGCAGGTGTCCAGGTCGATGCCATAGATGTCGGCATAGTGGTTGTTGAGCACGTAGGCGGTGCGGTTGTCCGGCGCCATCATCGCGGTGCCTGGGCCGAACTTGTCGGGCATCTGGCAGCTCTTGTACAGCGTGTCGCTGGCCACGTCGATGACGTGCAGGTTGTTCGGGTAGTTGGTGGTGATCAGGTATTCCTGGCCAGCCTTGAGGGCCGGCCCGGCATCATCGGCCTGTACCGCCCAGGCGCAGGCCGTGGCGGCGATGGTCAGCGCGAGTTGCGCGCAGCGTCCAGCTTTCATGCGGTTTCCCCTTGTCATTCTTGTTGGGCCGGTCACTTGTCTTTCGGGAACACGGTGCCGAGGTTGCGCCAGTCTTCCTGGGAGTTGTTCGCCTGGGCGTTCCAGTCCTGGTAGGTGCTCATCATGTCCGGCACCTGGGCCGGCCACCAGCAAGGGTCGGAGCAGCCATAGAGGTCGGCCTCCATCGGCTGGCACAGCGAGCTGACGCCGCCAAAGGCGTCTACTTCCCAACCCGGGTCGGTGGTGGCCGTGCAGCCGGCCACCGCGCTCATGGCCATGACTTCTTCGACGCGGTCTTCGGCGGCGGCCTGTTCGAGGATGCGCGCCTTGTTGTTCAGGGGCTTCAAGTGCTTCATGTCAGTGCGCCTTCCGCGGGGTGATGTAGCGGTCGATGAAGGCCGGGTTGGCGGCCATGATGCGGCTGTAGACCTCGATGCCGAAGTCGACCCAGTCGCGCATCAGCTCGCAGTAGTGATAGGTCGGATGCTGCGGGTCGCCGTAGCGGGCGTAGCTCTCGTGGTAGCAGCCGCCGGAGCACAGGTTGCGGATGCGGCAGCTGTCGCAGCCGGTGTTGCTGCGGTCCAGGCGCTGCGACAGGAAGTCGTTGAGCTGCGCCTGCTTCACGCCCTGGTGCACGTTGCCGAAGGTCGGCAGGCTGGAGCCGGTGAAGCGGTGGCACAGGTTCAGCTCGCCCTCGTGGTCCACCGCCAGCATTTTCAGCCCGGCACCGCACGGCAGGGCCTTCTTGTGGCCTTCGTGGATGTCGGTGATCAGCTGGTGCAGGTTGGAGAAGCCGATGTTGCGGTGCTCCAGCGCCGCCTCCAGGTACTTGCGCCCAAGCGCCTTCATGTTGGCGAACACCTGCACCAGTTCTTCGCCGGTGAGGTTGAAGTCGGCCATGTCGCCGGAGGTGACCGGGGCAAAGCCGACTTCGGCGAAGCCCATTTCGTTGAACAGGTGGTTCCAGATGGTCTCGACGTCGGTGATGCCACGGGTCAGGGTGACCCGCGCGCCCACCGGGCGGCTGGTGTAGCGCGACAGCAGCAGGTCGGCCTTGCGCCGCACCACGTCATAGGTGCCCTGCCCGCCCACGGTGATGCGGTTGCGGTCGTGCACGGTCTTCGGGCCGTCGATGCTGATCGACAGGCCGAAGCGGTGGGCGTTGAGCCAGTCGATGATCTCTTCGGTGAGCAGGGTCGCGTTGGTGGTCATGATGAACTCCACCTGCTTGCCGGCTTCGGCGAAGCGCCGCTCGCAGTAGGCGACCATGTGCTCGATCAGCGGCCGGTTGGACAGCGGCTCGCCGCCGAAGAACACCACGCTGTAGCGCTCCTCGTTGGGCGACTCCTTGAGCAGCATCTCCACCGAGGCTTCGGCAGTGGCGGTGCTCATCTTCTTGCCGGCGGACGGTTTGTCCAGGTCTTCCTTGTAGCAGTAGGTGCAGCTGAGGTTGCAACCGGTGTTGACGTTCAGCACCACGGTGTTCAGCGCCGTGCGCTCGACCTGCTTTAGGGCGATTTCCGGGGTCAGCGGCGAGCCGTCGCTGACCAGTTCCAGCGCGATCAGTTCGCGCAGGGTGTCCTGGATATCGTCGCCGGCAAACTGCTGGCCAAGGCGCTGCATCAGCTCCTCGGCCGAGCAGCCTTGCTGGCGCAGGGTGTCGATGATACCGCCGGTCACCGCGTCGGCGGTGAACAGCGAACTGCTGGGGATGTGGAACAGCATGCGGTCGGCATCGACCTGCACTTCGTGCAGGTTGCGTTCGACCAGGTTCAGTAGCGCGCCCATGGCGACCTCCCGGTAATCGATCCGTTGGAAAACCCGTTACGCCCTGCCCTTACGGCAAAGGCGGGTTGTTCCAGCGCTGGACGGTGACGATCATGTGGCCTTCGCCGCTCTGGCCGCCGTCAGCCAGCGTGGCGATGACCTTCAGGTTGCCGGCGTTGTTGGTCATCATTTTGCGTGCCGGGTTCGGGCCGGCACCGCCTGGCACGAACACCCCGTCGGCCTGCATCTGGCCGGCGAACTTGACGTCCTCATCCTCGACCGCACGCTCGTTGAACGGCTCGACCTTCCAGCTGGCCGGCAGGTAGCCGATGCGCAATGGCTGGCCGCTGGCGTCCTTGCCCCAGGCTTCGGCTTCGAAGCGCCCCTGGACCTTTGGCACCGAAGCACCGTTCTCGCCGATACGGGCGATGGAGAATGCCGGCACCACCTTCACTTCCTCGACCTTGTCGTAGACCGCCAGGTTGACGCCCTTGAGCTCACCCACGGCCACGTCGCGCTGGCCAGGCTTGGCGTCGGCCGCAGCGCGGGCCTTCACCCGCACCAGGGTCGGGGTCTGTTCCAGCACCTCGGTCACCTCCACGCCAGCCCCCAGGTCAGGCTTGCCGGTGAGGCCAGTACCGACCAGGGTGATCTCGCTTTCAGCACCGGCCTTGATGAACGCTGGCTGCACGGCCAGCAGACGGGCCTTGCCTTCTTTTGCAGCCGTGAAGTCCAGGCCGCGCTCGTCGTGATCGGCCTCGAACATGCGGCCTTTCATTTCGCCATCCAGCGCAGCGAAGACCTGGCGCAGGTTGCTGTCGCCGACCTTCACATTGCCGCGCCATTCATAACCGTTGTAGAGCATCGCCGTGCCGCTGCCATTGAACGGCGTGCCGTCGGCATAACTGCCTTTGACCTCGACCTTGAAGGTGTCACCCTGGTCGGCAACCACCGTCATCACCCCACGCACATCGCCCTTGGCCAGCATGTGGCCGCTGAACGCCCACTGCCCTGGCAGTGCGTCGGCGGTCGGCTTGGCCTTCTGCCAGGCCGCCCAGGCCGGGCTGTCCAGCGGGAAGCGCTTGGCCAGGTCCGGTACCACTTGCTTGAGGGCGATTTCCAGCCAGTCGCGGTCACGCGCCTGGGCCTGGTATTCGAGGGATGGCCATTGGCCGAGGTGGAAGTTGACCAGATGTTCCCATTCCTGCGCCGGGCGCCGCTGCAGGGCGACACGGGCACCGGAGTGGCAACGGCCACAGGTTTCGCTGAGCTGGGTGTCGAAGTGTTCGACGGTGTTGAGCCGGCGCTCCATGGCGTAGCGCACGCCATCGGTCTCGCTCGGCGCCAGGCCCTGCTTGTCGGCCAGGTACTTGACCAGGGTACGACGATCGTCGTCGCTGATCTGCAGGCCATGCATGACCTGCATGCGGGCGATGCTCATCAGCCAGCCTTCCGGGGTCTTGCGCTGGTGGCTGATGCGGCTGTAGGTATCGTTGCCCTCGGGGATATGGCACCCCATGCACTTGTTCTGCAACAGGCTCGGGCCCTGCTCGGCCGCCATGGCCTGGGTGCCCAGCAGTGCGGCGGCGACCAGCGCCAGTTTGCCCGCATGCCGCCGGAGTCGAGTCGTCTTCAAGGTCAGACCTCCACGGTTGTTGTTCTTATCGTTCTCGCACGCTTTGGTACAGCAGGTGTGCATGTGACGGTTGTGATACAGAAACTGTGCCAAGTGCTGTAAAGGCGTTGTATTTCAGGCTTTTAGCTCCTCAGTTCAGCTATGTGGCCCTGCTGGCCACGTGGCCGGAGCGTGCCATTTCGCGACAAGGTGTTTCATCCTGAGACAGGGCCTGCTGCGCAGGCCATCGCAGGCAAGCCAGTGCCCACAGAAACCGCGCAGAGCCCGCGTTCAACGCTGTCGCTGTGGGAGCGGGTTTACCCGCGAAGAGGCCATCACAGCCACTGTTTCATCACCGTCTCACACCGTCTCAATGTGCAACAGCGCAGCCCTGCAATCCCAACCTTGCATCACGGCAAAACCCAGGCAGTTCAGCACCTTGCAGCCATCGGCCGACCTTGGCACGGCCATTGCGCCTACACCGGTCACATCCAATGACAAGAGGCACAGCCCCATGCTTTCCGAACTGCCCATCCTGCCCGCCACCCGCGCCTTCCTCGAGCGCAAGCTGAAGATGCGCATCGGTGCCGACTGGCAGGACGCCGCCAGTGGTCGCACCCTGGCGTTCCGCAACCCGGCAACCGGCGAAATCCTCGGTGAAGTGCCCGCCGCCGAGCAGGAAGACGTCGACCGCGCCGTGCGCGCCGCGCGCCAGGCCTTCGACGACTCGCCATGGAGCCGTGTGCGCCCGCGCGAGCGGCAGAACCTGCTGTGGCGCCTGGCCGACCTGATGGAGCGCGACGCGCAGCAGCTGGCCGAGCTGGAATGCCTGAACAATGGCAAGAGCGCCGCCGTGGCCAAGGTCATGGACGTGCAGCTGGCCATCGACTTCCTGCGCTACATGGCCGGCTGGGCCACCAAGATCGAGGGTAGCACCGTCGAAGCGTCCATGCCGTTGATGCCCAACGACCAGTTCCATGGCTTCGTGCGCCGCGAAGCCGTGGGTGTGGTCGGCGCCATCGTCGCCTGGAACTTCCCGCTGCTGCTGGCCTGCTGGAAACTCGGCCCGGCCCTGGCCAGCGGCTGCACCGTGGTGCTCAAGCCGGCCGACGAAACCCCGTTGACCGCGCTCAAGCTGGCTGAACTGGTAGACGAGGCAGGCTACCCGGCCGGGGTGTTCAACGTGATCACCGGCACCGGCCTGAACGCCGGCGCCGCGCTGAGCCGCCATCCAGGCGTGGACAAGCTGACCTTCACCGGCTCCACCGAGGTGGGCAAGCTGATCGGCAAGGCGGCCATGGACAACATGACCCGTGTCACCCTGGAGCTCGGCGGCAAGTCGCCGACCATCGTCATGCCCGACGCCAACCTGCAGGAAGCCGCCGCCGGCGCTGCCACGGCGATCTTCTTCAACCAGGGCCAGGTGTGCTGCGCCGGTTCGCGCCTGTACGTGCACCGCAAGCACTTCGACAACGTGGTGGCCGACATCGCCGGCATCGCCAATGGCATGAAGCTCGGCAGCGGCCTGGACCCGGCGGTGCAGATGGGGCCGCTGATCTCGGCCAAGCAGCAGGACCGGGTCACCGGCTACATCGAGCTGGGCCGCGAGCTGGGCGCGACCATCGCCTGTGGCGGTGAAGGGTTCGGCCCGGGTTACTTCGTCAAGCCGACCGTGATCGTCGACGTCGACCAGCGCCATCGCCTGGTGCAGGAAGAGATCTTCGGGCCGGTGCTGGTGGCGATGCCGTTCGACGACATCGACGAAGTGGTCGCCATGGCCAACGACAACCCTTACGGCCTGGGCGCGAGCATCTGGTCCAACGACCTGGGCGCGGTGCACCGGATGATTCCGCGGATCAAGTCGGGGTCGGTGTGGGTCAACTGCCACAGCGCCCTGGACCCGGCGCTGCCGTTCGGCGGTTACAAGATGTCCGGTGTCGGGCGTGAGATGGGGGCTTCGGCCATCGAGCATTACACCGAGCTCAAGTCGGTGCTGATCAAGCTCTGATAGCCACCCTGGGGCTGCTTTGCAGCCCCAGGTTTTCAGCTGTAACCCTGGTCTGTCAGCCAGCGCATCAACATCTTCAGATGTTCTGCCGACAGGCCCGCCATGGCTTGCACGGAAGACCGACCAGCCAGCAACTCACGCACTACCGGCGCCAGCTCGATCCCCTGCAAATGCCAAACCCCCAGCGGCTGATCCGCCGTCACCACCACCTCGGCCTCGTCCACCCAGCCATCCCGCAACACCGGCCGCCGCGCCACCCGCACCGCCGCCCAGTCCGCCGCCAGATGCAACGGCTGCGCATCCGGCCAAGCCCGACGCCGTTCCCAGAATGGCTGACCTGCGCGCTCAAGCTCCTGCCCATAGAAATCCCGCCCGATGCGGGCAAAGCGCAGAAACAGCTGCTCGATCCGCTGCTGATGAAACTGCTTCGCCAGTGCCGCACGCTCGGGCCGACGCAGCAAGGTGTTGATCACCACCGGCGCCTGCAGCGCCGATGACAACGACTGGAAAATCCCGTTCCCCGACAGTGGGTCAACCGCCATCGCCGCATCGCCCACCCGCACCCAGTCATCCCCCACGCAGTCGCCGGCGAGGATCGCCGTGCTGCTGCGGGCATGCACCTGCGCAGGTTCCAGCGCTCGCGCATCGAACAACTCGGCCACCAGCGCAGAAGCCCGTCGGCGTGCGGCGCAATATTCTGGCAGCGCCGCCTTGCCCGGCAGCCCCTCGGCGTCCAGGGTCACCTGCCAGTAGCAGCGCCCGTCGGCCAGCCTGGCCATCCAGGCCCAGCCATCGTCCAGGCTTTCCACGGCCGACGCAGGTGTGCCTGGCTCAGCCTGCCAGAGGTTGAGCAGGCTGACCGTTTCCGGGCCGCGCAAACGGTCGGCCGCCAACGGCGCCTGACGGCCACGCGCCTCGACCAAGAAGTCGCTCTGCAGCAGCTGCCCGTTATCCAGCCGAACCTGATAGCCCTCTGTGCGCGCAACCTCCCGCACACGCCCTTCCACCAACCTCACCCCTGCGCGAAGCAAGTCATCGCGCAACGCCCGATCGAAGCGCTGGCGGTCAAGCAGGTATTCCTGATTGAGTTGCAAGTGCTGGCCATTCCAGCGCACCTGGCGTGCCGCTGGTACCGCGGCCTCGGCCAGGGCGCCGCCCAGGCCGGCATGGCGCAGCCCTTCCAGCACCCGCTGCGAAACCCCTTCCACGGCAGCAAAGCGCCGCCAATCGGAGACCACCGTCACCGGGTAGCCCAGCCGGCGCAGGCCAAGCGCGGTAGCCGCACCGGCAGGCCCGGCGCCCAGCACCAGAATACGTGGTTCAGGCATCCGCCACTCCTCGTCGCTCCGGCCCGCGGTAAGCCGCATGAGCCTGTAGCCAGGCGTAGACTTCTTTCCGGTCCAGGCCGGGCTGCTGCTGCAACAATGTCGCAATCCGCCCGCTCACCGCCGCACACCCCAGACTTGCACCGGCCCGGCCGCCCTCACCCACATGGCCACCAAAGTCGGCCTGGGCGCTGCCGAGCCACGACCACTGCCCCGGCGCGCAGCGAGCGTCGCCGGTGATGCGGATAACCCCCGGATACGCAGCCGGGTACACCGCACTGCCCTGCGCCGGGCTGGACGCGCACAGCAGCACACCGGCCTGCTGCACTTCAGCACAGGCCTGGCGCAACACTGCCCGGTCCTGCAGCAGGCCAAGGCTGAGATTGATCAGCGTCACGCCCTGCTCCGCCAGCCAGAACAACCCGGCAGCGACCTGCAGGGCGCTGGTGCTGCCTTGCTCGGTGAAGACCTGAGCCAGCAATAGCGGCAATGCGCCAGCCTCGGCTTGCAGGCTGGCCAGCACGGCGCTGCCATGGCCGAGCCGGTCAGGTTGCAACTCACCGTCGCACAGCACGCCCTCGTCCAGCCAGAAGCGTCGGGCAGCGACCAGCGCCTGCGCTGGCGCACAACCACTGTCGATCACGCCGACCTTGAGTTCAGCGGCCATGCCTGATCGCCTCCTGAGGCAGTACGTGCAGCTGCCCACCTTGCAGATGCAGGTGCAGGTCGGCATCGGCCAGGGTCGAGGCGCGGTGGCTGATAAGGATACGCGTGCGCCCGGCGAACAGTTCGTCGATGGCGGCAATCACTTCGCGCTCGGTGGCTTCGTCGACCGCCGAGGTAGCCTCGTCGAGGACCAGGATCGAAGGCGCCTGCAACACCGCCCGCGCGATGGCGATACGCTGTTTCTGGCCGCCGGAAAGCTGCTGGCCACGCTCGCCGAGCAGCCCGTCCAGGCCCAGCGGCAGGCTTTCGACCAGGCTGTCGAGGTGGGCCAGCCGCACCACCCGCTCCAGATCCCCACGGCTGGCCTGCGGCGCGCCATAGGCCAGGTTCTGCGCCAGGGTGCCGCGAAACAGCACGATGTCCTGGCTGACCACGGCGATGCGCTGGCGCACGGCGGCCAGGTCGAGTTCGCGCAGGTCGGCGCCGTCCAGCAGGATGCGCCCGGTATCCGGGTCGTAAAAGCGCTGCAGCAGGTCGATCAGGGTCGACTTGCCGACGCCGGAGGCACCGCTGATGGCGACTTTCAGGCCACCGGCGATACAGGCATCGACCTGCGCCAGCACCGCGCCCTGGCGCCCGTCATGGGCAAAGCTCACGCCTTCCAGGCGCAGCTCGCCCGGCCCTTCCGGCATGGGCCTGGGCGAGTCGGCCTCACGCACGGCCACAGCTTCCTGCTTCAGCTCCATTACCCGGCCCAGGCTCACCGCCATGCGCTGCACCGCCACGTACAGGCCCAACAGGCTCTGCACCGGGCCGACCGCCATGCCCATGTAGGTGGAAAACGCGATCAGCGCGCCGAGCTGCCAGGTGCCCTGGATCACCCACCAACCACCGACCAGGAACGCGCAGGCGCGGCACCACGAGGTCAAGGTGCCGGGAATTGCCTGGGTAAAGAATTCAGTGACCTGCACCTTGAGCAGTTGGCGCATGTAGCCCTGCCCCAGCTGGTCCAGGCGCCCGGCTTCGCGGCCTTGCTGGCCGGCGGCCTGAATGAACTTCATCGCCGGCAGGGTCTCGACCAGGAACGACGACACGTCCGCCGAGCGCTCGCGCAAGCTGCGCACCTCGCGCTCGACCTTGCGCCGCATCCAGCGCAGCCACAGCACTTCGATCGGGATCAGCAGTGCCAGCAGCAGCGACAGTTGCCAGGACAGCATCAGCATCAGCGCCACCGCGCCCACCAGGCCGATCACCGCCGACACCGCCGAGAACAGCGAATCCACGGCAAAACGCTGGATCTCGGCGACATCGCCGTCGAGCCGCGAGAGGATGTCGCCGGTACGTCGGCGCCCGTAGAATGTCGGCGACAGCTGCTGCAGATGGCGATACAGGTCATCGCGCAGGGCGAACAGGATGCGCCCTGACAGGCGTGTGTGCAGGTAGCGGTTGACGCCCGCCAGCACCGTGCCCAGCAGGCCGGCGCCGATCATGATCGCCGCCATGTGCCAGAGGGTCTGGTAATCCTTGGCCAGCAGACCTTCGTCGATCAGCGTCTTGACCAGCCAGGGTTGCACCAGGGCCAGCAGCGAGGCGCCGAAGGACAAGCCCAACAGCACGCCGATGGCCCGTTGATGGGGGCGGACGAAACCATACAGCCAGGCCAGGGCCTGGCGCATGAGCAGCGGGTTGCTGGATTCCACCAGCCTGGCGAACAGGTTACCCATGTCAGCCGCGCAACTGCTTGAGCTTGCGGTACAGCGTCGCACGGCTGATGCCCAGCGCTTCGGCGGCGGCCGAGACATTGCCCTGGTGGCGCGCCAGGGCGCCACGGATCAGCTCCAGTTCGTTGTCCTTGAGGCTGCCGGAGGGCGTCGTGCCACTGGCCAGTTCTTCCAGCAGGCAATCGGTCAGGTGATCGAGGGTCAGCACCTGCTCGCCGTCCTCGCGCATGGCCAGGGCGGTGCGCACGACCATTTCCAGCTGGCGGATGTTGCCCGGCCAGTCGAAGCCTTCGAGCAACGCCGCCAGGGCCGGGTCGAGGCTTACGCCCTTGGCCCCGGACTTGTCCAGCAAGCCCTCGATGATGCTCGCCAGGTCATCGCGCTCGCGCAGCGCCGGCAGGCGCAGCGACACGCCGTTGACCCGGTAGTACAGGTCTTCGCGAAAGTGCTGTTCCTGTACCAGGCGCTTGAGGTCGCGGTGGGTGGCGCAGATCAACGCCACGTCGATGTCCTGCTCGTCGCCCGCGCCCAGCGGTGCCACCCGGCGCTCCTGCAGCACGCGCAACAGCCGCGCCTGCAGGGCCAGCGGCATGTCACCGATCTCGTCGAGGAACAGCGTGCCGCCATGGGCCTGCATCAGCCGCCCGACCATGCCGCCCCGGCGCGAGCCGGTGAAGGCGCCCTCGCGGTAGCCGAACAGTTCGGACTCGATCAGCCCCTCGGGAATCGCCGCGCAGTTGACCGCCACGAACGGCTTGTCGGCCCGCGGGCTGGCCTGGTGCAGGGCACGGGCCACGACTTCCTTGCCGGTACCGGTCTCGCCCAGCAGCAACACCGGCAAACCGTTGCCCAGGCCCTGGCGGGCCATGCGCAGGTTGCGCGCCAGCCGCGCATCAGCGCCGGCCAGGGCATCCAGCGCGGGTGCCTTGTTGGCCGCTGCCGGCCGGGCCTGCGCCGCAATGCCATTGAGCGGGCTGTGCCGCGGCAGCTGCAGCGCCCGGAAGAAGAACTCGCCCTTGGCCGTTTGCACACTGCTCACACCGCCCTGCCACAGGCGGGCGATGAAGGCCGGTGAACGCTCACCCAGCAGGTCGCTGCTGCGGCGCCCGATCAGGCCCTGGCGCGGCAGCTGGAGCAATTGGCAGGCGTTGTCGTTGGCGGCCAGCACCTCGCCGTCCAGGCTCAGGGCCAGCAGGCCGTGCCAGGCACTGTTGAGGTATTGCGGGCGGCTGTGGAAGGCCAGCACCAACTGCTCGGGGTGGCACAGGCCGAATAGCCTGCTCTCGATATTGCCAGCCGCCAGCATCAGCATGCTCAGGCTGTCCTGTGGCTGGGCCATGACCCCTTCGCGGGTGATGTCGAGCACGCCGATCACTTCGCCGCGCGGGTCGCGCAGCGGTACCGAGGTGCAGGAGAACGGGCTCAGGCGGTCCAGGTAGTGCTCGCCGCAGTTGATCAGCGTCGGCCGGCCTTCGACCACGGCGGTGCCGATGGCGTTGGTGCCGCGCAACGATTCGCTCCAGCAGCTGCCGGGGTGCAGGTCGCGCAGGCCTTCGCGCTCGAGCACATGCTTCTGCCCTTCGATGGCCAGCACGTTGGCCTGGGCATCGCCGAGGATGATGATGCCGGCCTTGCCCTGGCGCGAGACCAGGTAGTCCAGCTCGGGGGTGACCGCGTCCACCAGCAGCCGGTTGCGTTCCAGCAGCGTGCGCAGGTCATGGCCCTGCTCCAGGCCCAGGCCGACCTGCTCGCCTTGCAGGCAATCCAGGCCATGGCCGAGGCTGCGGCGCCAGGAGGCGTCGATTTCGTCGCGCAGCATGCCCAGCGGCAGCTCGCCTTCGCTGGCCAGGCGCATGCGTGCCTGGCGGGATTCGTGCAGCGGGTCTTGGGCGTTTGTTATGGGAAATTGTCGCGCCATTAGTTGCTCCAGCTGTGGCCCTGGGTCAGGGCTTCGGGCTTGGTATTTTTTCCGCAGTGTGCGGGAGAATTTGGTGGGCGTCGAGGTGCATGCCTTGAGCGGTGTAGCGCCTGGGAGATCGAGCGCCGCCCGCGCGGCGCATCGCAGGCAAGCCTGCTCCTACATCTGTTTCGGGCCAGTGAATCCTGCGGCACAGGCGCGCGTACCCCTTGGCGTATGGCTCGATATCGCGTCGTACAAGCAAGGGACCGCGCGCCAATGGATGCAGGAGATACTGGCCCGAAACAGATGTAGGAGCAGGCTTGCCTGCGATGCGCCGCGCGGGCGGCGCTCGATCTCCCAGGCGCCACACCTCTCAAGACATACTCTCCCAGCCCCACCGCTGCCCCCAATCCTGGGGAACACCGCCCACCAAAAAGCGTGTCAAAAGCATCGGCCAACACCTCTGAAACCCAAGCCCCACAAGGCCTGCAGCCCAATGTGAAAAAATTGGCACGGCTGTTGCCGTAGTCCTCCCAGACGCCCCAAGTCCATGGGCCCGTTAGCAGGAGGAACCGACTCATGCTCCGACCGATACCCAACACGCTGGCAGTGGCGATCGTCGCCGGCCTGTTCCAGCTCCCGGCGCAGGCAGCGCTGTATGCCGTCGACACTGGGCCCTACACACCTGAAAACGGTCACTACGCCGCCTGGTACCAGGACACCCATGGCCGCACCCTCGACCTGTGCCTGTCCAAGGCAGTGAGTTCACGCGTTGCCGGCGCCCCCGGTGCACCGTCGTACATGTGTACCCTGTTGCCTGCGCCCGGCATTTTCGACGACACCCAACCGTTGGTCTTCCCGACCAACTGGCCGGATGAATCCTTCTGGTTCACCGCCGATGCCGCCATCACCGATGCCGCCCGCGGGGTTACGCTGAACTACGGCACCGCCATCGAGGCAGCGTTCGGCGGCGGTGATCCGGCCGAAAACGACCAGATCAGTTTTGCCCGTGTGCGCATCCGCGTCGACGTTCCCGCAGCCGGTACCTACGTGGTCACCCACCCCTACGGCGTCGAAGTGTTCGATGTACCCGCCGCCGGGCGCCGGGCGATCAACATGACCCGCGACATCGGCATCGGCTCCGCCGGCACCTTTACCGGCGCACTGAAGGGTGATGTCGGGCCGTTCCTGCGCAGCGTCAACGGCCCCTACACCGAAGGCAGCGAGAAATTCATCGGCGACCCCAACCTCAACGAGCGCGTCACCGGCAGCCCGTTCAACACCAACTTCGTGCGCATCGAAGGCCCTAACGGCATCGACCTGCGGACCGACCTGTTCGCCGTTTCCGGCAAGCTCTCCGAAGTGGTCCGGCCAACGCCGTTGATCCCCCTGCGCAGCACTTATTCGCGGCACACCGAGAACGGTGACCTGCGTGCACAGCAGGACATGTTCGTGCTGGCCCCACCGCCACCTGGCAGCGCCACCCTGACCAGCCAGACCCCCAACCTGCCGCTGACCGAAGCCAACGGTACCGGCACCTGGTATGCCCAGTCGGCGCTCAACCCGGCGCTGCCGGCCAGTCTGCTGATCAGCGCCGACAACAGCGTGGCCATTCCCACCAGCAGCGTGACCACCGCCAGCCTGCCGCTCACCGACCTGGTGACCATCACCAGTGCCGAGTACAGCCTGGCCAACGCCACCCTGACCGTGATCGCCACCAGTAGCGACGAAACCAACCCGCCGGCCATGACTGCACGTACCGGCAACGGCACCTTCATCGGCAACTTCACCGGCGACGGCGCACAGAAGAGCCTGGTCGCCAACCTGTCGCCGATCCCGCCGGCCAAGGTGCAGGTCTCCAGCGCCAATGGCGGCAGCGACATCGAAGACGTGGTGCTGGTGCCATGAACAGACAAAGGCTTGGCCTTCAAGGAGGCAGCATGAACACTTGGCAACGCCGTGCGCTGTTGGCCGCCGGTTTCTCCCTGACGATCAGCAGCGCGGCCTGGGCTGCCCTGTCCGACGTCGACCCGGGCCCCTACACCTTCGCCACCGGCGGCTATCCACTGTGGTACAAGGACGCCGACGGCCTGTCGCTGGAACTGTGCCGCTCACGAGCCGTCAGCACGCTGGTCGCTGGCGCACCGGGTGCACCGGCGTATATGTGCACCCTGCTGCCGGAGCCGGGTATCTACGACGATACCCTGCCCCTGGTTTTCCCCGACAACTGGCCACCGGAGATGTTCTGGTTCCTGGCAGAAACCAGTATTCCGGCGGTGGGCAACAGCGGCTATGAACTCGACGCCTATGTCGCCGGCCTCGAAGCCGCGTTTGCGGCCGAGAACCCGGTCGACGGCGACCAGCAGAGCTTTGCCCGCATCCGCATCCGCGTGTCGGTCCCTCGTGCCGGTACCTACACCATCACCCACCCCTATGGCGTCGAGACGGTCAACGTCACGACCCCCGGGCGGCGGGCAATCAACATCACGCGCGACATCGGCATTGGTGCACCCGGCAACTTCACCGGCGCACTGGCCGGCGCCCTTGGCCCGTTCGTCCAGGGCGTGGGCGCTCCCTATACCGCCGTGAACCCGGATACCGGCACCACCGACACCTTCATCGGCGACCCGAACAGGCCGGAGGGGATCAAGGGCAGCCCGTTCGGCACCAACTTCATTCGCATCGATGGCCCGCCCGGGCGCATCGAAACCAGCCTGTTCACGGTGTCCGGCAAGGTGCTCGACCAGCGTCCGCAACTGCCGGCATCACTGGAGCGGGCGACCTACTCGCGCAATGGCAGCGGCACCCGGGTGGAAGTGTTCGCCAAAGCCCCGACTGGCGCCAGCGTCTGCTTCCGTAACGGCCTGGCCCTGGTCGGTACGCCGCCATCGGCTTGCCAGTTCAGCATGCTCACGGACAACAGCGGGCTGTTCTTCAGCCAGCAATTGAGCCAGGTGGCGCCGCCGTCGGTGGTGGTGGTGACGGCCAGCAGCAGCGACATCAACACGCAGCCGACCGCTATTTCGAGCAAGCTTTCCGATGTGGTCAAAGTCAGCACGGCGCGTTACGAGTGGAACAACAAGCGGCTGACCATCGAAGCGCGCTCCAGCGATGAAGTGGTGATCCCGGACATGGTCGCCCAGGGCTACGGCCGCCTGTCCAAGTCCGGCACCCTGCAGACCCTCACCGTCAATGACGTCAGTCAGCCACCGGCCACCGTCACGATCAAGTCCAGCCATGGCGGCGTCGATGTGGAACCGGTGGTGGTGGTCGGCAACGCGCCGGTCGAGGCGGCCAACAAGCCACCGCTGGCCCAGGCCGATGTCGGCAGCACCAGTGTCGGCGTGCCGCTGAGCTTGAACCTGCTGCTCAACGACAGCGACCCGGACGGCAACGTGCCGCTGAGCATCACCGACCTCACCCAACCGGCTACCGGTCAAGGTACCGTGGTCCTCAACGGCAGCACCGCGGTGACCTACACCCCGCCACCAGGTGCGACTCAACCGGTGGTGGCCACCTTCACCTACCGGGCGATGGACGCCAAGGGCCTGAAGTCGGAGCCGGCCACCGTGACCGTCAACGTCGCGCCCAACCAGGCACCGACCGCCAACCCGGAAACCGTGACCACCCTGGCCGCACCGCTGGTCATCAACGTGCTGACCAACGACACCGACCCGGAAGGCAATACGCCGCTGACCGTCACCAACCTTAGCCAGCCAGCAACCGGGCGCGGCACCGTAAGTACCGACGGCACCACGGTCAACTACACGCCACCGGCCAGCGTCCCGACGGCCTTCACCACCACCTTCACCTACCAGGCACGTGACTCCCTGGGTGCGGTCTCCGCGCCAGCCACCGTCACGGTCAACGTGCAGCCACGACCACCGGCTGGCGAGACCTTCGCGGTCACCGCCGCCACCGTCCTGGCCCGCTCGAACAACCGTTACAACTGGGATGTCAGCGGCACCTCGTCGGTGACCACCGGCAACACCATCACCGTGCGCGTCACCACCACCACGGGCGTGCAGACCCTCGGCACCACCACGGTCCCGGTGACCGGCCGCTGGCGCCTGACGGTGAGCAACAGCACCACGATCGTCCCGACGGCCGCACCGACCGCCACCGTGACGAGCAGCCAGGGCAGTACCCGTACTGTCAACGTGACTGTGCAGTAAGGCCAGGAGAACGCCATGAAGCGCCTGTATCCACTGCTGCTGAGCCTGGCCCTGGCGGGCCAGGCCGGGGCCGATGACCTGATGGACAACGCCGACCTTGCGCCCGGCAGCGACCTCGGTGAACCGGTGATCATCCGCCTGCTGCCGGTCGGTGCCGGCCAGGCGGCGGTGATCGAGCAGCAAGGCAACGGCAACCGTGCCGCCCTCGACCAGAACGGCCAGGCCCTGCTGGGCCGCATCGTCCAGGCCGGGGGCGCGCAGGAGGCGTACATCCTGCAGGAAGGCAGTGACCTGATGGCCAACATCAGCCAACAGGGATATGGCAACAGCGCTGCGATCCGCCAGAGCGGCACCAGCAACCGCGCCAGCATTGAGCAGATCGGCAACAACAACAGCGCCAGTATCGAGCAGGCCGGCTCAGGCCTGAGCAGTTCAGTGACCCAAGCCGGCAATGGCCAGCACGTTCAGATCACCCAATACCGATAGACCTGGAGGCTCCACCATGTTCAAGCTCGCCCCCCTAAGCGCCGCTATCGTCCTGGCCTTGGCCGGCCAGGTCATGGCTGACGACAGCACCTCGAACCAGTCGCAGAACGGTAACCAGAACATCGCCGAGGTGCAGCAGACGGTTGCGCCGTTCGCCGCGGCCACCCAGACGCAGACCGGCAAGGGCCACAACCACCTGGCGGTGCAGGAAAACAGCACCAGCACTATCGACCAGACTGCCAGTGGGTCGTATAACGCCGGCTACGGCGAGCAGCTGTTTGAAAATGGCAGCCAGATCACCCAGCAGGCCAGCGGTAGCTACAACGATGCCTTCGCCAGCCAGTCGGTGGGCGAAAACAACCAGTCGCTGCAGAACCAGCAAGGCAGCGAAAACCGCTCGACCGTGTGGCAGGACACTCAGACCGGCAGCCAGGTCACCACCACCCAGAGCGGCCAGCGCAACGAAGCCTTCGTCGAGCAGCTGTTCGGCGGCAGTAACAACCGCGCCAACATCACCCAGGATGGCCAGGATAACTACGCCACTGCCGAGCACATCCTGCACAACGATGGCTATGTGCAGATCTACCAGCAAGGCAAGCAGAGCTTCGCCTACGGCGACCAGCGCGACGGCAACGGCGGCACCATCAACATCGACCAGTACGGCACCGGCCACTCGGTGGAGGTCTGGCAGGACACCCAGACCGGCGCCAGCGCCACGGTCAACCAGACCGGCCAGACCAACGAAGGCTACATCGACCAGAGCTTTGGCAAGGACAACGTCGCCAACCTGTATCAGCAGGGCCAGTCCAACGCCAGCTGGTCGGATCAGTTCGAGACCAACAATTCGAACACCACCGTCTCGCAAAGTGGCAAGACCAACAGCAGCTTCACCTACCAGACCGGTGACAACCAGAGCCTGACCATCAACAGCAAGGGCACTGGCAACAAGGTCCTGGCCAGCAACTGGAAAGGCGACAAGATGGGTGGCCAGTTCGGTAAGAACCAGACCGCCAACATCAACCAGAACGGCACCAACAACAGCGCCAACCTGACCCAGAACGGCGAGTACCAACTGGCCACGCTGAGCCAGAAAGGCACCGGCAACACCATGGAAACCAAGCAGGCCGACAGCTACAACGAGTTGTACTTCGAGCAGAACGGCAGCGACAACAGCCTGGTTGCCGACCAGCGCGGCACCGACAACTACGCCTACGGCTCGTCCACCGGCAGTAACAACAGCATCAACCTGGACCAGTCCGGCTACGCCAACCAGAGCTACACCACCCAGCTGTACGGCAGTGGCAACAGCGCCACCATCAAGCAGGCTGACAGCGCCAACGTCGCCTACGTGACCCAGGGCGGCAACAACAACACAGCCAACGTCAACCAGAGCGGCGCCTACCAGAGCGCCACCATCAGCCAGATGGGCAACGGCAACACGGCCACCGCTACCCAACGCTGACCAGCTCCCCCCTTGAACCGCGGCGTCTCCTCTCCCTGGCGTCGCGGTTCCTTTTTATCTCCCTGCATTGCACATGAGTGATGACACGGTCCTTGTAGGAGCGGCCTTGTGTCGCGAAAGGGCTGCGAAGCGGCCCCGGGATATCAGCAGCTCACAAATTGCAGGGGCTGCTTTGCAGCCCTTTCGCGACACAAGGCCGCTCCTACAAAGACCGCGTTGGGCTTACACTATCTTGCACTCACCCACGCCACCGCCCTGATGATCCAGTCCGACCTCGACCTGTTCGGTCCCCAACCGCAACGTTTGGCCAGCCACACCGTGCTGCTGCCCGGCTTCGCCCTGGCCGTCATCGAGCCGCTGCTCGACGCTCTGCGCCCGGTGCTGCGCGCCGCGCCGTTCCGGCACATGCAGACACCGGGCGGCCTGAACATGGCCGTGGCGTTGACCAATTGCGGGTCGCTAGGTTGGGTCAGTGATGCCAAAGGCTACCGCTACAGCCCCACCGACCCGGTCAGCGGCCAACCCTGGCCCGCCCTGCCCCAGGTCCTGCTCGAGCTGGCGGGTCGAGCAGCAGCAGCGGCCGGCTTCGAGGGTTTTGTGCCTGATGCCTGCCTGGTCAACCATTACCTGCCTGGCACCCGCCTGAGCCTGCATCAGGACCGTGACGAGCAAGATTTCGACCAGCCGATCGTGTCGATTTCACTGGGTTTGCCGGCGGTGTTTCTGTTTGGCGGGTTGCAGCGTTCGGACAGGACTCAGCGGATACCGTTGAGCCATGGTGATGTGCTGGTCTGGGGCGGCGAGGATAGGCTGCGCTTTCATGGAGTGTTGCCGATCAAGCCGGGTGTACATCCCAAGATGGGCGAAAGGCGGATCAACCTGACTTTGCGCAAGGCAGGGTAATTTCAGGTCATACGATGGATGTTCAGGGTCTGTGAGATCGAGCCAACCACCAAAGCTATGCCCAATCTTCTGCAAATAATTGCAACTGGCACTTCTGACAGTTGCATCGTACTTTCGCCAGACCTACGCTTGTTTTCAAGGAGAAACCTGGCATGCATGAAACCGAATTCCCGACCCATGACAATAGCACAGCAGCCGCTAGCGCAACCCGCAGCGACAAAAAAGCCTGTGTTATAAATTACACCTCCCATGGGTATACAGGCAGCGCTGAAAACAACCAATCCATACTTCTTTATAACGCCGAGATGCTCCTTGGCGGCCTCTATTTTCTCGGGGCGGGCTATAGAGCATACAACCCAATATTGAGGCGCTTTCATTCAGCTGACGAGTACAGCCCTTTCGGCATCGGTGGGCTGAATGCTTATGCCTACTGCCTTGGGAATCCATTAAATTGGATTGATCCAAGTGGAAAAGTCCCCGTTAAACCACGGGTTGCGCACGTGCCCAAAACCCACCCTAACCCTAGCACGTCTCAACAAACATCACAAAATTCAAAATCTACGAACGCGGCACATTTGACTTCAACACAAACGACCTCTAAGCCCCTCAAAGACTCAGCGCAAGAAAAGTACCGCAATAACATAGGCATCACGAATCATCTCTTTGACGCCAACAGGACAAAACGGGGAACACCACTCATCACCAAGAGAGAGGCATTTCTCCTGCACTACTACAACAAAAACTTCGTGAAACAGGATGGTGACGCCTACAGCCATAGACAAATTATCATGTTCACCATCATCAGGTCCTGGAAAAAAGGAGAAAGCCCAATGACAAACGTTCGAAAATTAGAATTCGGATTAACTAACGGCGAAATCATGGCGCATGTTACTGACCTACGAAAAGAACGCGGAAAAATAAGAGCCGGCCATCCCAGATATGACGCGCGGTACGAAGCTCCGAGATAAGAGTGGACTTTCAAGTCCACTCGCGAAGATATTATTCAGTCACTGCGGCTGGTTCTGGCTAAGGAACTTGTCCACCTCGGCCTTGCCTTCCCCCGGATCCCCCGCCACCTGCCACAGCCGCCGTTCGATCCCCTGGGCCAGCAGGTGCCCCACCGCCGCCTCGATCGCCGACAGCACGCACAGCTGCGCCGGTTCGTTGGTGGTGTACCCCACCTCAGCCTCCAGCAGCTTCTTGAACTCGATGAACTTGAACACCCCGGCATTGCGGCCGATCGAGTAGATGGTCTTGCTGGTCATCACGTTGGCCAGCACCTGCCCGGTGCGCACGTCCACCGCGCGCAGGTTGACCGTAACCTGGTCGACCCGGTACTCGCGGGAGATGTCGACGCCCAGGTAACGGGCCCCCTCGCCGCCGCTGCGCACGTTGGTGTCGTAGGCGATGATGCCGCCTTCAAGCATCAGGTTGGCAGCCTGCAACGGTGGCAGTTCGCTCATGATGTTCTCGGGCACGTCGGGCTTCTTCTGCGAAGCACGGATGATCTTGCGTTCGGTCAGCAGGTTCTGCAGGCCTTCACGCTCCAGCACCACGAACCAGCCGCTGGCATTCAAGGCATCCATCAACATGCTCGCCGCCCCCTGGGTGACGCTGGTGGAGAACGAGCTGGCCGGGGTCGGCTTGTATTGCCCGGTCTGGTCGCGGAAGCCGTACACCACGGCCATCAAGCGGCCCTTGGGGCGCGGCATGTTGATCAGGTCGTAATAGGTCGAAGCCCGCGGCGTCAGGGTCGGGGTTTCCGTGTCCTGTTCGGCCGGCATCGGCTCGCGCAGGCCGCAACCTTGCAGGCCCGCCAGCGCGGCGACAATCAGTAAGGTGCTCAGCAGACGTTTCATGGTGCTCTCTCCCCAGCTAAACGACCCGTCCCTCTCAGGGGTTCAGGCCACTGACCTCAATGAGCGAAGTTTCTCCTGTGGCGCGGTCGGTGACCTTGATGCTCAAGGCACCGGAGTCATCGATGACATCGATCAGGAACGCGTCGGTGGCCATGCTGCCGGTCTTGCCGTTGCTGATGTTGTCCATCAGCTGCGACAGCATCCGCGACTCCAGCTGGTTGCTGAAGCGCTCCAGGGCCGAGGTGCCGCCAAAGGCCGAGGTGCGGTCCTTGAGGTCCGGGTCGTCGTAGTCGTTCTGCGCCTGGGCATTGTTCAGCAGCCAGGTGCCGTTCAGCGGGTTGCCGCCGAACGCCGGGTTGACCGGGGTGTACACCAGTTCGGTGGCGTGGCCGGCGCAGGCACCGAGCAGCAGGCCAGCCGCAAGGCAACGGGGTATGCAAGTGTTCATAGCTCATCCCTATCCAGATCAGTGGTGTCCTGCAGCAGACGTTGCAGCTTGCGCTGAATGACTTCCTGCTTGACCAGGTCGGCGGCCGCGACGGCCTCTTCTTTTAATTGGGTGACGTTCGGCGGCAGAAAGCGCCGGTACAGCACGTCACGGTCGAACTCTACGGTCACCAGGCTGCCCCAGCGGGCATCCGGGCGCTCGCGCACCACCAGGTTGAAGTCCAGGCGGCTGGTGGCGCGCAGGCGGTCGGCGAAGTAGTAGTAAAAGTCGTGGCCGATGTGCGAGATGGTGTTGTCGACGATAAAACCCTTCATCTCGTCCTCAGCGTCGGCCATGGCCGCGCCCGGCAGCCCGCCTGCCAACAGCAGGCACAGGTACAGGGCATGCAGGCGCTTCATGGCGTATCTCCCGGGCCGGCATGGGTGCGGGCGCCGCCGGCACTTTCGTTGAAGGCCTGCTCGGCGACGAACTGCCAGTCGCTGTAATGCTCCAGGCCCTCAAAGCCGGAAAACTGCATTTCAAAGCCACTGCGCTTGAACGGGGTGGCATCGGAGCGGCTGTGCACGCCGGTGATACGGCCATCGATGGCGCGCAGCAGGCCCCAGTCGTCGCTGTTGGTGATCGGGTCCGGGTACAACCGGCGGATATGCCGCTTGGCCTCCGGGAAGCGGTTGTCCTCAAGCAGGTCGGCAAGCTCTTTGGGGTACTGGGCCAGGCCTGGCGACGCGCGATAGTAGCTGCGCAGGGCCTGGGCATACTGGCCACCCACCCACAGCAGCTCGCGCTCGTGCTCGCGCTGGGCGACGCTCGACCACACCGTGCCGGTGGCGGCCAGGGCCACGCTGCTGATTGCAATCAGCAGCAGCACGCCCAGGTAGGTGAAGCCGGCGCTGGCCTTACCATTCCGCGAAGAGGCTGCCATCACGCGCCCTCCCTGTGGCACCGCTCTTGATGTCGGCGACGCCGCCGGCCACGCCTTCCGGCGGTGGCACCAGCTGCCAGGCATCACTGCGCTCGGTGATCGGGTCGACCGGGGTGTTGCGCAGGTAGCGCTGCTCGACCAATTGTTCCAGCGAGTCCGGATAGTGGCCGGTGTCGCCGTAGTAATGGTCCAGGGCTTCGCGCAGTACCGCCAGGCTCTGGCGCAAGGTGGCTTCGCGGGAGCTGTCCAGGCTGTTGAAGTAGCGCGGCATGGCGATGGTCATCAGCGTGGCGATGATCGCCATCACCACCAGCAGTTCGATCAGGGTGAAGCCTCGGCTGCGTTTCATGGCCGTCACCATTGCCCGTAGGGGATGTTGTTGAGGCCCTTGCCACGGGCCTTGGAATACACGTCGAAGACGTCTTCGCCTTCGCGTGGGTTGTCCGGGCTGCTGGCGTACGCGCGCAGCCCCCAACCGCCTTCGTCCTGGTTCTTGGCCGCCACCAGCGGGTCATGCGGGATACGCCGCAGGAAGTAGAACTTGGCACCCTTGGCACTGCGCACATCGCGCACGCCTTCGACCAGCACCTGCAGGTTCGGTGGATAGCCGCTGGCATCCAGGCGTTTTTCGATGAACCCGGCGTCGAAGGCGCGCTTGTAGGCGTCGATGGCGTCGCGGATCTGGTACAGCGCCTCGCGCAGCTGCTGCTCCTTGCCACGGCGCACCACCGTTTCGGTCAGGGGTGCGGCCATGGTCGCGAGCATCCCGAGCAGGGCCAGGGTCAGCACCACTTCGATCAGGCTGAAACCCTGCTGGCGGCGTTTCATGGCCGTGGGCTCACTGTGACGGTGGCCGGGGCAGCGGCTGGGGCACTGGCTACCTGGCTTTGCACCACCGGCGCGCTGTCCTGGCTATCGCTCGGTACGTCGCCCGGCACGTCACGCGGTGGCAGCGGCATCGCCTGGCGCACCTGCATGCTCGATTCGGTGCCGGTGCCGAATTCCATGTCCGACGGGCTCTGGTACGGCAGGTTGCGCACGATGCGCGGGGTGATCGCCAGCACCAGCTCAGACTTGCTCATGTCGTCCTTGTTGCTGCCGAACAGCCGCCCCAGGCCCGGGATGTCACCAAGGCCGGGGATCTTGTTGCCAGCGGCGTTGTGGTCGTTGCGCACCAGGCCGGCCAGCACCTGGGTTTCGCCATCGTGCAGGCGCAGGCTGGTCTGAGCGTTGCGGGTATCGACCTGGACCGGGATGGTGCCCTGGCGGGTGGCTTCCAGCGGCGTGGCGTTACTGACTTCCAGCGCCACCTTGATCGCCACTTCGTTGTTCAGGTGCACGGTGGGCTGCACTTCAAGTTTAAGACCGACGTCCAGGTAGGTGACGCTTTCGGTGATCACCGGGCCCTGGGTGGACGGCACCGAGGTGGCGCTGATGATCGGTACCCGCTGGCCGATATGGATACGCGCCTGCTCACGGTTGCTGACGCGGATCACCGGGCTGGCCAGGGTGTTGATGTCCTTGTCCTGGGCGTTGATCTTGGCCTGCGGCGCCGGCGCGATGCTGATGCGGCTGGAGTTGATGCCACGCAGCTGGTCGAGCACGCTGACCGGGTTGCCGTCGTTGTTGAGCACGCCGAAAGTGTTTGGCCATTGCAGGCCAAGGTCGAGGATGCGCGAGGTGGCCACTTCCATCACTTCCACTTCCAGCACCACTTCGGGGTTGGACTGGTCCTGGGACTGCAGCAGCTTCTCGGCCATGCGCACGGCGTCGGGGGTATCGCGCATGGTCAGGGTGTTGAGGCGTTCGTCGACGAACACGTCCCGGGTCTTGAGCATGGTCTTGACCATGTTCAATGCGGTGTTGGCGTCGATGCTGGTCAGGTAGAAGGTGCGCATGACCAGTTCCTGGTAGTCCTTGGTCTTTTGCGGCGAATCAGGGTAGATCAGCAAGGTGTTGTCGTTGACGATCTTCTGCCGCAGCTGGTTCTGCTCCAGCAGCAGCGCCACGGCGTCCTCGATGCGCACATCGCGCACGAAGATGGTGGCTTTCATGTCCGGGCGCAGGTCCTTGTCGAAGATGAAGTTGATGCCGGCGACCTGCGACAGCACTTCGAAGATGGTCTTCAGGCCTGCGTCGCGGAACTCCAGGGTCACCGGGCGCTCCAGCTTGCTGCGCAGTTGCGGGAACGGCGTGGCGGTGCGCGCCTGGACGTTCTCGATGTCGGTGCGCAGGGCAATGCCCTTCTGGTTCTGTGGGTCCAGGCGCAGCACTTCACGCATGTAGCGCTCGGCGCCGAACAGGTCGCCCTGGCGCAGCGCGGCCTGGCCCAGCGCCACGCGCTCGTCGAGGGTGCGGATCAGCTCCAGTTGGCGGAGGCCTTCCTGGGCGCGGCGGTTGTTCGGCTCGATGGTCAGCACCCGGCTGTAGCCCATGCGCGCGCTGGTGAAGTCGTGGCGGATGCGGTCGGCGTCGGCCTGGCTGATCAGCGCTTCCACCGCGGTCTGGCGACCATGGGCCAGGGCGATGTTCAGCTCGGTGTCACGCGGGCTATCGCGCAGGGCTTCTTCGAGGCGGGCGATGCCAGCCTCGTACTGGCCCTCCTTCATCAGCTCGGCGCTGTCCTTGCGCACGGCGCTGGAGCCGCAGCCGGCGATGGCCACGCACAGCGCCAGGAGCATGAACGGAGCAGGCTTGCACATCTTCGACGACTTCATGGTGCGCTCCCTACAGACAAGGTCTGTGACTGATGCAAAGGCAGATAAACCAGGTCCAGCTCGTTGGCCGAGACTCTGTCGAGGCGATAAGTACTGTCGATCACGTCGCCCTTGCGCACGACGTACAGCTTTTCCCCGCTCTGCAGGAAGATCTGCAGGTCGTCGCGGTCGCCCATGCGGCCGACGAACTGGAACGGCAGCGCCGGGGCGGTGGGGGCCGCGGCTACGACGGGCACGGCGGCTACGGGTTGTTCGGTGACGGTGGCCAGGGTTTGTGGCCTGGTCCATTGCTGGGCTGGGAACAGATCTTTGGAGGCCTGTTCCGGCCCCTTCGCCGGCAAGCCGGCTCCCACAGGTTCTGCAGGCGACGCCAACCCTGTGGGAGCGGGCTGGCCCGCGATGGGAGCGGCGCTGTCTTCCTGGCCGAACCAATGCCCCGGCGCCCAGGCCAGCGCTGCCGACACCCCGAGGAACCCGACCCACATCACTGCGCGTTGTGTGTTCATCACGACCTCGACAGGTAGAGGGTCAGGCGCACCCGGCCGTTGAGTTCGGTGTCGCCGATGGTCTTGCGTTTGAGTTCAAGGTCTTCCAGCACCAGGGTCGGCAGCTGGCCGATCAGGCCGCGCAGGAAGCCGCGGATCTGCGGGTAGCTGCCGCGTACCGGCAGGATGATCTGGTAGCGCGACAGCTGGGTCTTCGGGTCGACGCCCAGGGCGTACTCGCCGCGCGACAGGCTGATGTGCTCGGCGCTGGCCAGGTGGTACAGGCGCTCGATCAGTTCGCTGGCTTCAGGCTGCCCGGGCAGTTGCTGGCGCAGGCTGTCCAGCGCCTGCTGCTCGGGCTTGACGGCGATCTTCAGTTCGCCGCGCTTGACCCGTTCGACCTGCACGCTGGCATCCGCTTCGCTGGCACGCAGTTCGCGCACGGCCAGCCACTCGGGGACCACGCCGGCCATGGCGACAGCGACGGCGAGCACGGCGACGGCGGCGGCGCCCAGGCCGACCGGGCCGATGCGGCGCAGGCGTTCCTGGAGGACCAGGCTGTTCACAGCATCAGGGACGCGCATGGCCAATCTCCCAGGTGGCGGTAAGGTTGAAGCGCACCGGGTGCTCAGGCTGCCCGGCCACCACTTCGTGGTTGAGCAGCGAGACATCGCTGAGCTCGTCGCTTTGCTCCAGGCGCTGGTGGTACTGCAGCATCGCTTCCAGGTTGCGTGCCTCGGCGGTGATGCGCACCTGGCCCTTGCGCGCATCCGGGGTCAGGGTCAGCAGTGCCACGTCTTCCTGCGGCTGCGCTTCGAGCATGGCGAACAGCTGTTGCCAGGGCCGTTGCAGTTGCTGCGAAACGCTGCGCATCTGGGCCAGGCGTTCGGCCTGTTCGCGGCTGGCGGCGCTGTTTTGCGGGGCGACCGGAGCCGGGCGGCGGCCCAGTTGCCGTTCCAGGCTGTGCACGCGGGTTTCCAGGTCTGCCTGCTCGACCTGTAGCTGCTGTTGCAGCAGCACCAGCCCGACGACGGCGACGCTGCCAAGGGCCAGCAGCGACCAGGCCAACGGGCCACTGCGACGGGGCTGGAATTCCAGGTCGAGGCGGCGCATGTCAGGCCACCGCCCGCCACATGGCGCACAGCGGGTCGCTGTCGCCGGCCGGCTGGCACAGTTGCACCGCCGCCAGTTGCGGCACGTCGCCGCGCCCCGGGGCATGCAGGTAGACCCGGGGCAGATGCTCGCCGTACAGCTCGCAGGTGCGCTCGATCAGCGCCTGCAGGGCCTGGTCGCTGTCGGCGCAGCCCTGGGCCAGCACCTGTTGCCAGGCACCGCCGGCGGCCAGCAGCAGCACGCTGCGGCGGGGCTCGGCGAGCACGAACAGGAAGTCGCCCTGCTCCAGTTGCGCCGAGCAGCGGTTGTAGGCGGCCATCAGGTAAGGCTGCACCGAACGCAGGTTCAGGCGGCATTCCCGGCCCAGGCTCTGCAGGCCCTGCAACAGGGCTTCGGGCAGCGCGGTGGCGATGCGTGCGGCCCCGGCTGGCTCGGGCGAGAGGACGATGCGCCAGTCGTCCAGCGATTGGCCGTAGAGGTTCTCGAAACAGGCCCGGGCGTAGGCATCCAGCTCGCGTGGGTGGCCGATGGCATCACTCCACGGCACCAGGCAGAAGCGGCTGTAGCGGGCCGACAGCAGCACACGCAGCTGGGCGCCTTTGACGGCGTGGTCGGCGAGCAGTGCGCTCAAGGCTTGCAAGGCCGCTTCCCAGGCCGGTTGCGCGGCATCGCAGGTGAACGCGCGGCTCCCAAACCATTGATGTTGATTGGCGTGCCAGCGACCGAGACCGACCCCTTCAGCACCCAGCACAGCACAGAAACGCTCAGATGAATGTGACACGGTTGATCTCCTCGAGAGTGGTACGGCCATCACGGACCAGGTCCAGGGCCGAGGCACGCAGCAGGCGCAGGCCGCGCTGGCAGGCCAGCTGCTTGATCTGCGAGAGGGGGCGGCGTTCGACGATCATCTGCCGCAGGTCGTCGTCCAGGTGCAGCAGCTCGGCAATTGCGCTGCGGCCGCGATAGCCGCTGCCACGGCACTGGCCGCAGCCCTGGGCGCGGACGAACTTCCAACCGGCTACCGCTTCGCGGGTCAGGCCCGAGGCGGTCAGGGTTTCGTCGTCGGCCTCGCACGGGGTGCAGCAGTGTGGGCAGGCCAGGCGAATCAGGCGCTGGGCCAGCACGGCGTTGAGCGCCGAGACGAAGCTGTAGGGGTCGACCTGCATCTGGCTGAAGCGGCCGATCACATCGAACACGTTGTTGGCGTGGATGGTGGTGAACACCAGGTGGCCGGTCAGTGCCGACTGCACGGCGATCTGTGCGGTGTCGGGGTCGCGGATCTCGCCGACCAGAATCTTGTCCGGGTCGTGGCGCAGGATCGAGCGCAGGCCGCGGGCGAAGGTCAGGCCCTTCTTCTCGTTGACCGGTATCTGCAACACGCCGGGCAGCTGGTACTCGACCGGGTCTTCGATGGTGATGATCTTGTCCACGCCATGGTTGATCTCGCTGATCATCGCGTACAGGGTGGTGGTCTTGCCGCTGCCGGTGGGGCCGGTGACCAGGATCATGCCGTAGGGCTCGGCAGCCAGCCGGCGCAGGGCGCGCAAGGTTTCGTCGGCAAAGCCAAGGGCCTGCAGCTGCACGCCACTGACGCGGTCGGACAGGTCCTGCTTGTCGAGCACCCGCAACACCGCGTCCTCGCCGAAGATGCTGGGCATGATCGACACCCGGAAGTCGATCTGCCGCTCGCCGATGGCAACCTTGAAGCGGCCATCCTGAGGGACGCGCTTCTCGCCGATGTCCAGCTCGGCCATGACCTTGATGCGCGAGATCACCTGATCGGCAAAGGCGCTGCCGCTGGCCTTGCCAGCGCCATTGAGCACGCCGTCGATGCGGTACTTGATGACCAGGCCTTGGCCGGTCATCCCCAGGTGGATATCGCTGGCGTGCTGCTTGAGGGCGTCGTAGAGGGTCGAGTTGACCAGCTTGACCACCTTGCTCTGGTCCTCGCTGATGCTGGTCAGCGACAGGCGTTGCAGCGGGTCGATCTCACCGCTGGCCTCGGCGTCATGGTCGAGGGCGTCGACGGCGTGGAAGCTTTCTTCGTGGCGGGCCAGGAACGTGGCCAGGTCGGCAGCGTGAACCAGGTACAGCGGCGCGCCCGGCAGGTTGTCGTCGATCCAGGCCAGGCGAGCGTGGTCGAAGGGGTCGGCGAAGACGCCGATCAGCTCGCCCTCCTGCTCGATCAGCACGAACTCGCGCTTCAGGCACTGGGCCAGGCTGACCTTGTCGAAGCGCGGGCTGCTGGCCAGCAGGGCCTGGGTTTCCAGCACCGGGTAATGCAGGGTCAGGCCAAGGCGGCAGATGAAGCGGTCGGGGGTTTCGTTGGCCAGGCGCTCCAGGCAGTTGAGCAGGCGCTCGTCGCCCGCTTGCAGGCGGGCCTGGGCCAGGAGTTCGCGGGGGTAGGCGCTGTGCTTGCCTGCACGTGTATCGAGTACGTCTGACATGGCCTGCGACTCCGCTCAGGGGCGCGTCGCAGGCTGGCTTGGCCAGGGCAGCGGGCGCCGCTATTCCCCGGTGAGCAGTTGTTCGTCGTCAGGTCCTGGGGGCTTGGCGCCATTACGGCGGCGATCGGCCAACACCCAGCTGCCATCGTACAACTGCAAGGGGAACGATTCGTTCCTGTTCTGGCGTCGTTCGACAAACCCTTCGGCTGGATCGTCAGTGGCCCTGCGCTGGCGCTCGATGCCCATCAGGTCGAAGATCGCGCGGGCCAGTTCCGCCAGCGGGAACGGCTTGAACAGGACATGACTCACGCCAAGTTCGGCGGCCCGCTCACGGACTTCGACAGTCGGGTGGGCGGTGATCAGCACGAAATGGCACTGCCTGTTCTTGCGCACGGTCTCCAGGACCTGAAACCCCTCCATGTCGGGCAAGCGGTAATCCAGCACAATCACTTCCGGTGCCAGGCTTTGAGCCTGCTCGATACCACTGGCACCGTCGTGGGCGACGTGAACTTCCAGGCCTTGCGCTTGCAGGTACGCTTGCAGGTTCTGCGCAAGGGTCTGTTCGTCATCGACTACCAATACTCTGTTCACCAAGGTCGACTCCCAAGTACTGCCCGGTTACCCGGTTTGCGAAGTGCGGCCTCGACAAGGCTTGAGCAGGCTTCGTGCCAGGCGTGAATAGTCATCTCGCACCACTGTAAGTCATTGATCTTGCAAGGCCGTGCCAAACCCTGCAACACAGGCGAAGGCCCGGTTCCCCACATCCGGGGGAAGTGATGGCACTTTGCCAAACCGTTATTCCCCAGCTTTGGGGAAATCCGTTGGCGGGCCTCAGTCAGCGATCTCCACTGTAGCGGATTCGCGCAAACGTTGGCGCACGGCTTGGCGCGCCTGCGCCTGCATCTGGCCGATGAGTGCAGCCTTGGCCAGCTCCAGGCCCGGTTCGGGTATGACCGACGTACTATCACTTTGGTTCTGCGCTCCTTGCAGGATTTGCCGGTTGGCCTGGTAGAACGCCTCGACGTCGGCCTGGCTGGGCTCGTCTACCACGCTGAGCTGGGCGTACAGCTGCTGCGCGGCCAGTTCGTGGCGCATGTAATCAGCGTACCCTGCCCGATCGAAACCTGCATCTGCCAGGCGCCTTTCGAACAGCGCCGGGCTGCCGAAGGCGGCTTCGATTTCGCCAACCTGGGCAGATACCTGCTCATCACCAATGTGAATACCCAAACGTTGCGCCTCCTGCCAGAGCAGCTCCTTGTCGATCAGTTCGTCCAGTGCCTGGTCGCGCAGGCGCTTGTACAGCGTCGGGTTGCGGATGCTGGTCAGTGCCCTGCCCTGGGCTTGCAGGTATTCGGTGAAATAGCGCTCCAGGCGCATCAGGTCGATGTTCACGCCGTTGACCCGCGCAGCGGGCACGTCGGCCCAGCTCGCCTTGGCGACCACCAGCAACAGGCACAGCAACAGGATACGCATGGCCACCTCCGTTCAAGGGCTGTCCGGCAACGGCCGGTACGGGGCTACTGCGGTAAAGCGCGGCCCGGGCAGCGTCACCGCAACGACATGGGCACCGGCCATGCCCTGGCGCCTGCCGGGGCCGAAGCCCAGCGCCGGGGTCAGGCCAGTGTCGACATCGTGCAGCCCCTCCAGGGCGGCCACCAGCTGTTCGCGGCTGGCATCGCGGCCAATCTGTTTCAGCGCCTCGGTCAACAGCCTCAGGGCGCACAGGGTGCTGACCTGCAGGGATGCCTGGCGTGGGTCGAGGCCCTGGCGTTGTTGCAGGCCGGCCAGGGTCGCCATGCCCCGCTCGGTCCAGTCTTCCGGCACGAACGGATAGGCCAGGAATACCCGCTGCGACCACAGCGCTGGCAAGCCGGCCACGGCTGCCGCCACCTGGCCGGAGGCCGCGAACAGGTAAGGTTCACGGCCTTCGGCCTGCAGTGCCTGGGTCAGCGCAGCAAACGCCTGGGCGCGGCCGACGAAGACGATACCCGGCCCTTCCACGGCCTGGCCGTCAAAGGCCTGGATCGCTGGCGGTGCCCAGCCTTGCTGGCGCAAACGTTCGCGCACCTGTTCGGCCAAGGCAGCCTGTTCGTTGCCGGCGTACACCACGCGCAAGCCATCGGGGGCCAGGCCCAGGCTGCTCCTGGCATGTTCGGCCAGACTCAGCAATTGGCTAGCAATACCCGGCAAGGGGTCGAAAATCTGTGAACTGCCACCGCTGCGCGGCGTGCTGCCGATCAACGGCACACCCCGTTGTTCGAGCAGTGTCGGCAGTTGCTGATCGAGCAGGGGCGCCAGCGGCGCGATCAACGTGAAGACCTGCTCCTGGTCGAGCAAGCGTTGCAAGGCGCGCTCGGCACTGTCCTGGTCAGTGCCGGTATCGGCCACCACCAGTTCCAGGCGCCGGCCATGAATGCCGCCCTGCCGGTTGATCTGTGCCACGCCATCCTCCAGCACGGCACGCACGACATGCCCGGCGTCTGCCAGCGGGCCATTGGCTGGCAGCAGGGTGCCCAGGCGCAGCACTCCTTCTTCCACGCCGGGGTCGCGCTCCTCGCCCAGGCGCTTGAGATAGGCCGTGAGGTTGCGCTGGTCGGCCAGGGTCAGCTCGAAGCGCGGCATGGCTGGGTCCAACCGCTGCCCCGCAGGATCGACACCGTGCTGGATGGCACGGGCCAGCGAACCGTCGCTGTAAGCCGGGTAGCTGCGGCCATTGGTTTGCCGCTCACCCTGCCCCAGTGCCAGGCGCTGCCAGTCGAGGCTGGGTGGGCGCACCCCGCCTTCGGCGCGCCCGCGCCCGTCTGTGCCGTGGCAACTGGCGCAGGGCAGCACGCTGGCGGGGACGCTGATGTCGCTGGCGCCGACCCGGGCCATCAGCTGTGCGTCGCTGCTCGATACCCCTTGCCGGTACAGGCGCTTGCCGGCCTGTTCATGCGGGGTAAGGTCGAGCGCCAGCGCCGGGCCACAGAGGGCCAGGCTCAGCAGCACTGCCCAGGGTTTCATGGCTCAACGCCCGGCCAGCGGTTGCGCCAGCAGCTGCATGCGCTGGGCGATGGCCGCGGGCGGTGCATCCGGGCGGATCTTGCTCCAGCGCTTGCCGGCCACGTCACCGGCAATCAACTGGGTCGAGTGCTGCTCGGGGCTGGGCAGGAACTGGCCGATGCGCCCCAGCACCAGGTCGACATCGGCCTTGTCGCCGGTGAGGAACAGCCAGTTGGCACTGTCCACACCTTGCTTCTCGGCAAAGGCCTTGAGCGCTGCCGGGGTGTCGTTGAGCGGGTCGCTGCTGATCGACACGAAGATCACCTGGCTGGCCAGCTCCGGCCCCATGGCATCGCGCACATCACGCAGCTTGCGGGTGATCAGCGGGCAGGCGTCGGTGCAGTGGGTGAAGATCACGTTGAGCATCACCACCTTGTCCTTGAGCACATCGCTGTAGAAGCGCAGCGCGCGGCCGTTCTGGTCCTTGAGCACGGTGTCGGTGAACCAGGTCTGCGCATCGCGGGTGCCACCGCCGCTGGTCATGGTCGGCGGTGCCGGTTGCGGGCTGGGGCCCTCCGGTGCATGGCCCTCATGGGCGAACGCGACCGAGCTGAGGATCCACAGCACGGCCACCAGGGCCAGCCAGTCGGTGCTGCGCATGGTGGTGTGGCGGGCTGCGCTGCTCATGGCTGCACCTCACTGTGTTCGGCGATGGCGGTGCTCTTGGCGTGCACGCGGCGGGCACTCAGGCGGTTGATTTCCTCGACCAGCACGGCCGGGTCGGTGAAGCCGTAGTAACGGGTCCAGTGGCCAGTGCGACCGTCCCCCACCAGGATCAGCGGCGGATGCTGGCTGAGGTCGGCACTGAAGCTGCCAAGGCCCTTGAGGGTTTCGGTGATCGCGTACTGCGAGCCGGTCAGCCAGCTCCAGCCCGGGCCGTGCTGGAAGGCCTTGGCGTAGTTCTGCAGGCGTTTGGCATCGTCACGCTGCGGGTCGACGCTGATCGACACCAGCTGGATCTCCTCGCCCACACGCCCGCCCAGCTGTTGCTGGACCTTGCCCATGATCGACGACACCACCGGGCACACCGTGGTGCAGCTGGTGTAGATGAAGCCCATGACCACCAGGTGCTCGCCCACCAGGTCCTTTTCCAGGCGTACCGGCATGCCGTTCTGGTTCAGCAGCGAGACATCGGCAAAGCGCACGCTGGCCTTCTCCTGGTGCGCCGCTGGCGGCTGCCCGGCGTGGCCGTCGTGGTCATGGCCGGCATGGGCCAGGGCCAGGTTGCTGGCCAATACCAGGCTCAGGGCAAGCAGCTGGAAAGAATGCTTGGCGTTCATCGCACATTCCTCACTTCGGTCTGGGAAGCAGTAGCCGCAGCGGCGGGCAACACGCGCAGGCTGGTGTAGTTTTCTTCGGCGAACTTGCGCCCGAGCGACGGCGACTGCACATGCAGGTACCAGGCACCGGCTTCGGGCAAGGTCAGCGCCGCCTGGTACACGCCCTCGCCCACCTCTACCAGCGGCAGGTTGCGCGGCAGCGACGAAGGCGCCAGGAAGTAGCGCAGGGTCAGGTCGTCCAGGCCCACCCGTGGCCGGCCGTCGTCGCCGACGATGCGCACCTTGGCGGTGAACACCGTTTGCTGCGGCATGGGCTGGTCAAGGCCGATGAACTCGGCATGCGCCCCCCGGCGCTTGCTTGCATCCGGCGCGGCGGCGACCTCGGTGCTGAAACAGTGGATGATCTGCGGCTGGTTGAGCAGAAAAGCCACATCGAAGGTGCCGGCTGCCGGCATTTTCACCGTCGAGCCATACACCCCGGGGGCCAGTTCGCGCAGGCTGCGGTCGATGACCAGGGTCGCGCGGGCCTGGTGGCCACGGTTGTTGTAGCCGGACATCGGGGCGTTCATGCCCTCGGCGTAGAAGTAGGTGGTGTTGTCCACCGGGTTGACCACGAACACCGAGTTGTCGTCCCGCGACACCGACAACCCCTGGGCCAGTGGAAGGTCACCGGCCTGGCGTGGCGCCGCAGGGCCGGCTTCGAAGCCCTGCACGATCGGCTGGCGCCCTTCGCCCAGGCTGCTCAGGTTGATCATGCTGACCTTGGGCGAGGCCAGGCCGCGGATGTAGGCATAGCCTTTGGTGAAGGTCAGCTGGTACGGCTCGGCCGCCACCGGCACGCGGTGGATCAGCGTGTCGGTACTGGCGTCGATCACCAGGGCCTGGTTGTCCAAGGTGTTGAGCACGATGCCCCAGCGGCCATCGCTGCTGAAGCGCATCGGCCCGAGGCCCTGCTCGGCCTTGACGATGTGGCGCAGCTGATGGCTGCGGGCATCGATCACCCGCACCGTGCCTTCTTCACCGTCGGCCACGTAGACAGCCTGGGACAGCGCCGAGTAGGCCACCGACAGCGGGTGCGGGCCGACTTCCAGGGTCTTCACCAGGCGCATCCCGGGGATGTCGATGATGCTCAGCGTGCCACCGTCGCGGTTGCTGACAAAGGCATAGCGCGAGTCGGCACTGAAGGCGATTTCGTGGTGCCCGGAGCCGGTGGCGAACGACTTCAGGGTACTGCGCGCGGGCACGTCGATCACCGTCACCCCGCCTTTGGCCGGGTCGCGGCTGTTGTTGCCGACCCACAGCCGGTGCTGGTCCGGCTGCAACGCCATGCGCACCGGTGATTCGCCGGCATCCAGGGTGGCCACCCGGGTGAAGGTCTCGGTATCGATCACCGCCACCTGGCCACGCTCCGGAATCGACACGAACACCTGCTTGTCGTCCCCGGTGGCCACCCAGTCCATCGGCCGGCCCGGCAGGTCGATGCGCGCCAGGGTACTGGTGATGCCGCCCACCGAAACCGTCGGGTCGATCACGGTCAGGCTGGCGTCCTTGTTCAGCACCAGCAGGAAGTAGCTGTTCAGGTCCAGCAGCGGGCGAGCACCGATGCTGCTCTTGAGGAACAGCGCAACGCGGGCCTTGCAGCTCTGGTCACGGTTGCCGCCTTCGAGCGGTGCCGCCTGCGCCGGGTCGATCCAGGCACCCGGCGCCATGCCCGACAGCGGCTGGCCGCTGGCCTGGTCGGTGACCTTGAAACGGATGTTGGCAAAGGCCCCTTCACGCAGATCGCTGCCGGCCAGTGGCCGCGCCTCGAACTCCACCGTCACGCCATCGCGGCTGAGCCGGTGCAGGGCCTGCGGGTCGGCAGGCTCCTGCAGCAGTTCGCGCGGGTCGCACCAGAGCTTTTCATACGCCACACCCAGGCCGATCAGCGCCACACCCAGCATCATCCCCAGTACCGCGGGCCGAGTCTTCTTGTTCTTGTTCATGCTCGCGCTCCCCTTGCCTTACTGGCTCGCCGCAGTTGCTGGCGGCGCGTCGTTGGTCACCCGCAGGATGCCCCACAGCCCCGAGAGGTTGCCGTAGGCGGCATAGTCGCGGAACAGGTAGTCACCCGGCACTGCGTTGGCGCCACCGGCGCTGGGCAGCATGAAACTGAAGTGCGCCGCCGGCAGCACGCTCTCCTGGGCGCCGATGTACATGGCCATCGGGTTGTAGCCGAAGCGCACCGAACCGATGCCAGGCAAGTTCATCGGGTAACCATCGAGGTCGTTCTTCTCGGCCTGGTAGTTGTGCAGCGGCCACAGGTGACCGTCGAGCTGGTAGGTGATGCCGCGGCTGCCACCGCTTGGCATCAGCACATGGCTGCGCACCGGCTGGCCAGGCTTGGCATACAGCACCGGGGTTTGCGGGTCGCCGCCGACCAGTGCATTGCTGTAGGCCATATGGGCATTGGGCACGTCGGCGAAACCGAAGCCATCGGCATGGCCGAACGGTGCGTCCGGCGCCAGGCCAAAGCGCAGCCACAGCGGCTCGGTCTTGTAGTTCAACGCCATGTTGCCGTTGTCCTTCGGATCGCCCGGCACGCCATTGCCTTCGGTGGCGATGCCCTCCACCGGGCGGCCATCGGCCCAGCGCATGTTCATCGAGCGCTGCCACACCGTCACCAGGTCACGGTAGTCGGGTTGGCCGCTGACCTTCACCGTGGCCTGGGCGCGGCTGGCGTTGTCCTCGGTCCAGGTCGCGGTCTGTGGCAGCACGCTCATGCCGGCGACCAGGCCCTTCTGCGGCTGCTTGATGACATCCGCCGGGGTCAGGTTGAGGCCACCGAACTCGATCGCCGTGGTGTTGATGTTGTCCACCGTGCGGCCCAGTTGCAGCAGCGGCTTGCCTTCGCGCTCCAGGTGGCCGGCGTAGTACTGGTACACCCGGCTCGGGTAGGCACCGCTGTTACCCGCCCGGGGCGGCACGGTCTGCACCGGGTTGGCACCGACGTTGACGCCGTCCGACTTGGTGATGTCGTAGGCCAGCAACTGCGCATGCAGGCCGACATGGCTGGAGGGCCGCATCAGGTTGTTGTTGAAGGCGGTGGAACCTTCGCTGTCGAAGCGGTCACGCTTGACTACGTTCTGCATCACCGCCGTGCTCGGCAAGTCAGGCATCACCAGCGGCAGGCGGTTTTCCAGGGTGATGCTGATGCAGTCGCCGGCATTGGCACGCAGCACCAGCGGCTCTACCGGGACGCCAGCCTTGAGCTTGCCGGTGGCCGTGTCGAGGTCGGCCTTGCGCACATACAGCACGGCAGTCGGGTCATGCAACGGCGCGCTGTGGCCGCCGACGGTGAAGGTGGTGCCGTCCTCCTCGTCGACCACAGTCACCTGCGGGATGCTTGTGCTGCGGCTGTTGAACACCAGGGTGCCACCGTTGGCCTTGAGCGGGCCGCCGACATGCTGGCCGATACCGGCCGGGTCGTTGATGCTGACGCCGGTGCGGTTCTCGAGAATGTCGTTGGCCAGTGCGGCGACGATCTCGTAGCTGCGCTTGACCGTCGGGCGGGTGCCGATGCCATTGGGGTTGGCCGTGGTTTTCGGGCAGATGCCGTCGAAGTTGACGGTGTTGCGCATGGCCACCGGTTGTGGGTTGTTCGGCAGCGGGAACAGGTCGGCGCGTTGCGCGGTGTAGTTGCGCATCACGCCCCAGATGCCGTTCCAGTAGCCTTCCAGGGCAGCATCCATGCTGTACAGGTAATCACCGTTGGTGGCCGCAGAGCTGGAGATCATCGACACCGGCGCCATGAAGCCCATCTGCTCGGAAATGCCGATCATCTGCGAGGCCTTCCACCCTGAGTTGGAGCTGTTGCCGAAGCCGGAGCCGTTCTGCAGCCACTTCACACCGTGCAGGGTGACGTTGTGCTCCTCTTCATGGCCGCCGGCGTGCAGGCGCAGGCGCACGTTGTCGCCGGAATAGGTACGCAGCATGGGCGTGAACGGGTCACCCGGCTCGCTACCGGCCTTGTTGATGTGCGGTGGGAACAAGGTGGTACCACCGGTTGGCCCGACCGCCGACGTGATCGCCGAAGGCGCCAGGTTCATGGCCGGGATCGCCCGGTCGGTGCGGCTTTGCATGGCGTAGCTCAGGTCACCGCCGAGGCCGTCGGCCTGCATGCCGCGCTTGCCATCCGGGCCGACCTTGTTCGGGTCGAACACGCGCAAGGCCAGCGGTTCGTTGCGGTAGTTGACGACGAACATACCGGGGTCATCCACCGAAATGGCCTGCGGGCATGGCCGGCTGGGGCAGCCTGGGCTCAAGCCGCCACGGGACTCGACCACCGACTCGAGCAGGTTGGAGGCCTTCTGCCGCACAGGCGGGTTGATGGCGTAGCGGAAGCTGTCAGCGGTGGCCGGATAGGCCTGGCCGTTGGGCATGCCATCCGGGCCGGCGCCGACGTACACGCCCGCTTCATAGGCATGCTGGAAGTCGCTGTACTCCAGGAAGAACTCGCGGTAGCTGTCGTTCTTGCCGTCGCCGTCATGGTCGCCGGTCTGGATCACTGCCTGCCACGACGTCGGGCCGCCGTCCTGGCGGGTAGCCGGGTTGTACAGCTTCTCGCCGGTTTCGGCGTGGTACCAGGTGGAACCGGCCGGCTCGGCCAGCACGGTGGCGTACAGCCCCAGTTGCTGGTGGGTCGAGGGGCCGAGGTGGTCATGGGTGAAGATGGTGCCCAGGCCCCGGTCGACGTTGTGCACGTTGACCAGCGGGTCGGCGAACCAGCGCTGCATGGCGGTGCGCGCGCCCAGCCAGTCGGCCCGGCCAAAGCGCCCGAAGTACGGGTGCTGCCTGGCTTTCGGGCAAGCGGCCGTGCCATCGCGGGCATCGCCCTCGGTGCAACCGTTGAAGCTGCGAATGGCCTGCACCCGTTCCACCACGCTGCCGGGCGAGAGAATGCCGTCTTCGTAGTTCCAGCCATTGGCCGAGCCGTCGGCGGCGGTCAGGTCCCACTTCGGCAGATGGATGTGCTGGCCGATCACATCGGTCGGCGTGCGTACCTGGTAGTCGTCCATTTCGTAGTACGACGGGATCAGGTTGGTGTGGGTGTACATCGTGCAGTCGAAGGTGTTCATGCGCATCACCAGCGGCTCAGGCGGGCGCTGCTTGGTGATCACCGGCCAGGCGTCTTCCCAGAGCGCCAGGATGCGCGCCTGCGGGAAGTGATAGCCGACCTTGTTGTACACCGCGTCGAACTGGATGTTGGCGCCCTTGTAGATGCGCGGGCGGTCAGCGGTGAAGGTGGACGCGCCACGGAAGCTCATGCCGGTGAGGCTCTCACCGCTGAAGAACTCGCCAACACCCGAGGACTGGGTCAGGCGCTTGCCGCGGTCGTCCATGCAGGGCTCGTAGAACGGCGCGCCTGCGGTCGGCAGCGCACCGTTGGTACGGAATGCCTTGGCCACCGGCTGGCTGCCGGGGATCAGCGCAAAGCTGGCGTGCTCGGGCTTGGCGTGGAACTGCATGGCGGCCTGTTCGACGTCGGTGCCCTCTTCCGGCAAGTAGATCGGCTTGGCCTTGTGCACCACCTTGGAAAAGTCGAGCTTGGTGGTGGTGGTCACCGCCTCACCACCGGCAGAAACCCCATCCAGCGCGTGGCGACCCAGGCCACCGTCCCAACCGTCGACCTGGTTCGGGTCGAGGTTGGCCCACAGGGCCTTGCCGCTCTCCTTCAGCTGCTTGGCCAAGGCCGGGTCGAGCATGTCCAGCGGCGGGGTTGGCGGGCGGTTGCCGACGCTGCTTTCCATGCCGCCGATCCAGAACGGGTAGCCAGGGTTCTTCAAGCTGCCGTCGGCGTTGCGGTTGGCTTCGCTGCGGTCGACCAGGGCCAGCGAGCCGACCGCCTTGGGCGCCGCAGGCTCATGGGCGTGATCGTCGTCGCCCTCCACTTCGGGCGCATCGTCATTGGCGGCCACCTGCTCGGCGGCGAGTTTGGGTATCACCACCACCTTGCCGGGCATCGGTGCCATGGCCTTGCCAGGCAACGGGACGATGGCCGGGATCGGCGTACCAGCGACGATCTCGCCATCGGGCAAGGCCCGTGCGCCGGCTGCCGGCTTGCCGCTGCGCAGGGCGAAGGGTGTGCTGTGGTAGCCATTCTGGCCTTGCCCGCTGACTTCCAGGCGGGTGCCTTCCTCGAACACGTCATGCACCCGCCACATGGCCCACATGCCCTGGGCGAAGTGCGGATAGAAGTGGCAGTGGTAGATGGCGTCGCCAGCCACGCGGTTGCGGTTGCCCGAGCCACCGTTGGCGATTTCGTAGGTGTAGCCGATGCCCGGCCCGATGCCCTGGGCATCGATGTAGTCGGAGTTGTCATCGTTGGGGTTGAACAGCCACTGATGCCCATGCAGGTGGAAGATGTGCTGCTCGTGGCCGTTGTGGGTGTTGCGGAACTTGGTGAAGTCGCCGATGTAGCTGTGGTGCACGTTGGCCGGCTCCGCCGGGTACAGGGCCATGCTGGCCTTGACCCCGGTGGCGCTGGCCGGCGGCACCTCGCCCGGGCGGATGTGCTCCAGGCCGACGTTGGCCGGCACATCGACCAGGGTGCCGATATCGCCTACGGTATGCGCGCTGAGGAAGAACTCCTCGTAGGCGCACGACAGGCAGTCATGCATCGGCCCGACGCCCAGGCGGTTGGCCACCACCTCTGCGCCCATGCCTCCGGAGCCGTAGTTGATCATGAACGAGTCACGGGTCGGTTCCAGCACATGGCCCATCACCGGGTCGGCCCAGTAGCCCGGGAAGGCCTGGGTGGCAGCCACTTCGTCGGCGAACTGCGAGGCAAAATCACGGAACGCCTCGAGGCGGTTGGGCAGTGCCGGATTGCGCTTGCCGATGCTCTCCAGCGGATAGGTGGTCTTGGGGAAACTGCCATCGGGGTTGGGGCCCATGACGATGGCATCGGTTTCGCTGTTGAGGATCTCATTGCCATCGATCATGGCGATGATCGGCTTGCCGGCCTTGCCTTCGCTGAGCCATGGCTCGGTTTGCGGGTACCGCGCCTGGTAGTCGATCACCGGCTGGCCGGTTGCCGTGCGCCCGGTAGTTGCCAGGCGCATTTCTTCTTCAGTGAGGGTATTGCGGAAAGTTCGCCCACCTTTGGGGACGACCACCACTTGGCCGAACAGGCCGTTGGCAACGTTGCCGGCGCCCCCCTGGCCGCCGAAGGTCGCGCCTTGACTGGTGGCGGCGAACGCCCCTTCACGTTCGGCAAACAGGGTGTAGCTGCGGGTGTTGCCGGGGGCCACCAGGAAATTGCCGTTGCGGCCGGTGTTGGCGGCGATGTCGCCGATGCTGTTGACCGCCTGCATGCCGTTGACCTGGAAGCCGACGTGGCGGTCGGTCACCTGTTCATCGGCAACGAAGTGTTCACCGCCCCCGTTCTCGACGTCGGTTTCCGGGCCCTCTACCTCGCCCTCCTCGCCGTCTTCAGGGTCGATCCCGTGCTTGTTGGGGTTGGCCTTGTAGTCGAGCAGGTTGGTCAGGTTGACCGTCAGGCAGTCACCGGCGGCCACCCGCAGCACGATCGGCCGCGGGCGCTTGTCGGGGCGCAGGGTGACCTTGCCCGGCACTGCCGCGCCGCCCTTGCTCAGCGGCACCTGGTGGTCGTCCACCACATCCTCGCGCAGGGCGAACATCATGCCATTGGCGTTTTGCGCGCCCAGGCGGTTGAACATCAGCGGCTGGTCCAGCGCCACCACATTGGCCACCAGGGTGCGCTGACACTGCACGGCGGCCTCGGCGGGCGCTTCCCAGCCAAACAGGGCCAGGACGAAGGACGTCAGGACGGGGCCTTTGTACGGGGTCGACATGCTGCACCTCCGGGACACAGGGACACTGCGAAGAGGTCAGCAAGGTGTGTGCCATAAGGGAGAGGCGTTTAATTTCAGTTAGTTAGAAAGAGAAGCGGAACCGATTGGGGAGGATTACCCATGGGAATTCCCCGAATTGGGGGATGATAGGCATTGGCGTTTGGGGGGATTGAATCACTGAGGGATTACGTGTCGACAATTCCTTCAACGTAATAGGAACAGTGGTGCTCCCCCAAGAATGGCTTCCTCGTTAGTGTTCGGCCTCAGCGTAATTGCAGCTGATCGCCGATTGCCAGCCCAAGGAATTACCGGATGAATGACGCCACCGTAAGCCGCGCCGCATCACCCCCTGCCTGCAGTGCACGGGTACCGATCCTGCCAGTGCGCTACGCCATCGTGCCACGTACCGGCGCTGCCCCGTCCTGTCGCTACACCGATTCCGGCTTTGACCTGGAGCAAGGCTTCCCTCCACTGCAGCACTCCGCCTACACCCTGCGCGCCCTCCGTCCGGGCTATGTCTACGTGTTCATGAAAGGCACCCAGGGCGAAAAACTGGTCATCCACGAATACGACGGTGAAGGCCAGTACAAGGAATTGCGCTACCGGTGCCTGGAGCACTACCAGCGGCGCGACCGCTACTTGTCCGGCCGGGCGATGGGCTGGGTCTGGGCCGACACCTGCGAGGCCAGCGCCAAGGAAGTCTGGATCGCCTACAGCCCGCACCTGTGGACCAATGCCGTGACCGCACGTATCACCGGCTCGCTGGCCATGCGCAAACGGCACTTGCGCCAGCTGCACATGGCCGAGCTGATCGCCGGCAACCAGGCGCCGTCCACCCAGGCCCATGTGCTGCCGGTCAGCGCGTTGCACACCTGGGTCGAGGACTTCAAGCCGGACGCGCAACGCATGTCGCTGAGCTGGAGCAGCCAGCCACGCACTTCGGCATTGCTCGCCGGCAGCCTGCACGCCGTTGCACGGCACTACCCCTACACCCAACCGAAGATCCCCGCCGTGGTGGTGCTCAGCGACGCCGAAGGCCTGGCCCTGGACCTGAGCCTGTCGGT